>DATJNQ010000019.1:0-100374 GCA_035507895.1 Solirubrobacteraceae bacterium
ATGCACGAGGGCGAGGTCTCCGCCGAGCTCGGCCTCGCCGGGATCCCGGCGATCTCCGAGTCGACGATGATCGCGCGCGACGCGCTGATCGCCGCGCACGAGGGCGGCCGCGCCCACTTCCAGCACCTCTCGGCGCGCGCCTCCGTCGTGGCGCTCGCGGCGGCGAAGGCGGCCGGCGCGCGCGTCAGCGGCGAGGCGAGCCCGCACCACCTGCTGCTGACCGACGCCGCCGTCCGCGGGCTCGACAGCTCGGTCAAGATGAACCCGCCGCTGCGCACCGAGGACGACCGTCAGGCGCTGATCGACGCGCTGCGCGACGGCACGATCGACTGCGTCGCGACCGATCACGCGCCGCACTCGCGCGATGAGAAGGCGGTCCCGTTCGAGCAGGCGCCGATGGGCGTGACCGGCCTGGAGACCGCGTTCGCGGCGCTACACACCGACCTCGTGCTGCCGGGCGTGCTGGCGCTCGCGACGCTCGTCGAGCGCCTGACCGCGGGCGCCGCGCTGTTCGAGCTCGAGACCCCGACGATCGCCCCCGACGCCGTCGCGAACCTCACGCTGATCGACCTCGACGCGACCTGGCGCGTCGGCGAGTCCGGCTACGAGTCGCGCTCGGCCAACTGCGCCTTCGCCGGGCGCGAGCTGACCGGCCGCGTGCTCCTGACCGTGGCCGGCGGGCGCGTCGCCTACCGGGAGCGGGCCTTCGCCCTGAGCGCGGCATGAGCTTTGTCTATTTGGAGGATGGCGCCCGGTTCGAGGGGGCGTCGTGTGGCGCTGCTGTTGCCGCGGTCGGCGAGGTCGTCTTCAACACGGGCATGTCCGGCTACCAGGAATCGGTCAGCGACCCGAGCTACGCGCGCCAGCTGCTGACCTTCACCTACCCGCACATCGGCAACTACGGCGTCAGCACGCGCGCGATGGAGTCAGAGCGCGCCTGGGCGCGCGGCGCGATCATGCGCAGCGCGTGCGACCGCGAGGACGCGCCGAGCGCGGAGCGCGGCTGGCTCGAATGGCTCACCGACTGCGGCGTCTGCGCGATCACGGACGTCGACACGCGCGCGCTCGTGATGCACGTCCGCGACGCCGGCGCGATGCGTGGCGGCATCTTCCCCGCGGACATCGCCCCCGACGCGGCCGCCTCCGTCGTCGCCGCTGAGCCCGAGATGGCCGGCCAGGACCTCGCGCGTGAGGTGACGCCCGCGCGCGTGAGCCGGCACGGCGACGGCGACGGGCCGCTGATCGCGGTCGTCGACACCGGCATCAAGTCGTCGATGGTGCGCGAGCTCGTGCGGCGCGGCGTGCGCCTCGAGCTGCACCCGTGCACCGCCACCGCGGCGGAGCTCACCGCCGCCGATCCCGACGCGGTCTTCCTCGCCAACGGCCCCGGCGACCCGGCGGCGCTCGACTACGTCGTCGACACGGTGCGCGAGCTCGTCGGGCAAAGGCCGATCCTCGGCATCTGCCTGGGGCACCAGCTGCTCTGCCGCGCAGTCGGGCTGGAGACGTTCAAGCTCCCCTTCGGTCACCGCGGCGCGAACCACCCGGTGCGCGACCTCGCGACCGGAAGGATCGAGATCACCTCGCAGAACCACGGTTTCGCGGCGCTCGGCCCGTCCGGCGAACGGACGATCGCGGGCGACGAGCCGGTGCGCTGGGAGACCGACTTCGGCGCCGCGGAGCTCACCCACGTAAACCTCTACGACCGCACCGTCGAGGGGCTGCGCCTGCTCGACGTTCCCGCGGCGACGGTTCAGTACCACCCCGAGGCGGGCCCGGGGCCCCACGACAGCCTCTACCTCTTCGACCGCTTCCTGGAGATCATTGCCACGGCGCGATGACATCGAGAAGATCCTGATCGTCGGCTCCGGGCCGATCGTCATCGGCCAGGCCGCGGAGTTCGACTACTCCGGCGTGCAGGCGTGCAAGGTGCTGCGCGAGGAGGGCTACGAGGTCGTGCTCGTCAACTCGAACCCGGCGACGATCATGACCGACCCCGAGTTCGCCGACAGCACCTACATCGAGCCGCTGCTACCCGGCCCCGTGCGCCAGGTCATCGAACGCGAGCGGCCGGACGCGCTGCTCGGCACGCTCGGCGGCCAGACGGCGCTGAATCTCGCGAAGGCGCTGCACGACGACGGCACGCTCGCCGAGTTCGGCGTCAGCCTCATCGGCGCCGACTACGACGCGATCGCGTGCGCCGAGGACCGCGAGCTCTTCCGCGCCGCCATGGACGGGGCCGGCCTGCGCATGCCGCGCAGCGCGATCGCCACGAGCCTGCACGCCGCGCGCGACGCGCTCGGCGAACTCGGGCTGCCGTGCGTCGTGCGCCCCGCCTACACGCTCGGCGGCCGCGGCGGCGGTATCGCCTACACCGACGAGCAGTTCGAGCGGATCGTCGCGCAGGGCCTCGAGGTCTCGCCGATCGGTCAGGTGCTGCTCGACGAGTCCGTGATCGGCTGGGGCGAGTTCGAGCTCGAGGTGATGCGCGACCGCGCCGACAACGTCGTCATCGTCTGCTCGATCGAGAACGTCGACCCGATGGGCGTCCACACCGGCGACTCGGTGACGGTCGCGCCCCAGCAGACGCTGCCCGACCACCTCTACCAGCGCCTGCGCGACCAGGCGATCGCGGTGATCCGCGCGGTCGGCGTCGAGACGGGCGGCTCGAACGTCCAGTTCGCGGTCAACCCCGACAGCGAAGAGGTGCTCGTGATCGAGATGAACCCGCGCGTCTCGCGCTCCTCGGCGCTCGCCTCCAAGGCGACGGGCTTCCCGATCGCGAAGATCGCGGCGCGGCTGGCCGTCGGCTACCGGCTCGACGAGATCGACAACGACATCACGGGCGTCACGCCCGCCTCGTTCGAGCCGACGATCGACTACGTCGTCGTCAAGTGGCCGCGCTTCGCGTTCGAGAAGTTCCCCGGCGCCGACCCGACGCTCACGACCCACATGAAGTCCGTCGGCGAGGCGATGTCGATCGGACGCACGTTCGGGCAGGCCTTCGCGAAGGCGCTGCGCTCGCGCGAGCTCGACCGCGCCGCGGCGGCCGCGCCGCTGCCGGACGAGGAGCTGCTCGAGCGGCTGCGCACGCCGTCCGTGGACCGTTACGAGATGCTGCTCGAACTTCTCGCCCGCGGCACGGCGATCGAGGCGGTCCATGAGGCGACGTCGATCGACCCCTGGTTCCTGCGCGAGCTCGCCGCGATCGCGCGCGACCCCGGCAGCCCGTTCGCCGGCGCGCGCTCGTTCCGCTCGGTCGACACGTGTGCCGCAGAGTTCCCGGCGCAGACCCCCTACTACTACTCCGGCTGGGAGCGACGCAAGGCGAGCGAGGTGCGCCGCGGCGCAAAGGAGTCCGTGGTGATCCTCGGCTCGGGCCCGAACCGCATCGGCCAGGGCATCGAGTTCGACTACTGCTGCGTCCACGCGGCCATGACCGTGCGCGACTCCGGCCGCGAAGCGGTGATGATCAACTGCAACCCCGAGACCGTCTCGACCGACTACGACACCTCGGACCGGCTGTACTTCGAGCCGCTCACGCTCGACGACGTGCTCGCGGTGATCGAGCACGAGGCCGAACTCGGACCGTTCGCGGGCGTGATCGTCCAGTTCGGGGGGCAGACGCCGCTGAAGCTCGCGGCGGGCCTGCAGCGCGCCGGCGTGCCGCTGCTCGGCACGAGCGTCGGCGCGATCGACCTCGCGGAGGACCGCGGCCGCTTCGGCGCGCTGCTCGACAGCCTCGGCTACAGCGCGCCGCCGTACGCGGTCGCGGCTTCGGTCCGCGACGCGCTCGCGAGCGCCGATGCGGTCGGCTACCCGCTACTCGTGCGCCCGTCCTACGTGCTCGGCGGGCGGGCGATGGAGATCGTCTATTCGCCCGAGGGTCTCGCGGACTACCTCGAGCGCGAGGGCGCGGCCGGCGGCGAGATCTACCTCGACCGCTTCCTGGAGGACGCGACGGAGGTCGACGTCGACGCGCTCTGCGACGGTCAGGACGTCTGGATCGGCGGCATCATGCAACACGTCGAGGAGGCGGGGGTGCACTCCGGCGACAGCGCGTGCGTGCTGCCGCCGCACTCGCTCGGCGAGGAGATGCTTGAGCAGATCCGCGGCGCGACGCGCGAGATCGCGCTCGCGATCGGCGTCGTCGGCCTGATCAACGTCCAGTACGCGATCCGCGCCGGCCGGCTTTACGTGATCGAGGCGAACCCGCGCGCGTCGCGGACCGTGCCCTTCGTCTCCAAGGCCGTCGGCGTGCCGCTCGCGAAGCTCGCCTGCCGCGTGATGCTCGGCGAGCCGCTCGCCGCGCTGGATCTGCCGGGCGGCCGCGAGGGCCTCGGCCACGGCGACCACGTCTCGGTGAAGGAGGCCGTGCTGCCCTTCGACCGCTTCGAAGGCTCGGACGCCCTGCTCGGACCCGAGATGCGCTCCACCGGCGAGGTGATGGGCATCGCGCGCGACTTCCCGGCGGCGTTCGCGAAGGCGCAGGCGGCAGCCGGCACGCCGCTGCCGACGCGCGGAACGGCGTTCATCTCCGTCACCGACGACGACAAGGCCGGCGCCTTCGCGATCGCCCAGATCCTGCACGACAGCGGCTTTCGCATCCTCGCGACGCGCGGCACCGCGCACACGATCTCGCGCATGGGCGTCCCCGTCGAGCCGCTGAACAAGATCGGCGAAGGCTCGCCGCACGTCGTCGACTGGATCGAGCGCGGCGACGTCGACATCATCGTCAACACGCCGACCGGGGTGGGCGCCCGCGCCGACGGGCGCGAGATACGACGCGCCGCCGTCGCCCACCGCATCCCTTGCCTGACGACGCTCGCCGCGGGCGTGAGCGCCGCCCGCGCGATCGCGCGCGCCGGGCTCGACGGCGAAGGCGAAGTGCTCTGCCTGCAGCGCCTGCACGACGACGGCGACCGGACGGCGGTCGAGTGAGCCGGGCCGCCGCGCGGACGCTCGCGGTCGCCGAGAGCCGCCGCGTCGGCGCATACGTCCTGCTCTCCGTCGAGGACCCCGACTGCGACGCCGCGGCGGGACAGTTTTCGATGCTCGCCGCCGCGCACGGCTGGGGGGAGGGGGAGGACGGCCGCCCGTACCTGCCGCGCGCCGTTTCCCTCTGCGCACGGCGCGGAACGCGCTCCCTGTACCTGCTCGAGGACGTCGGGCCGGGCACAAGGCTGCTCTGCGAGCTGCCGGCCGGCGCCGGCGTACGCTCGCTCGGCCCGCTCGGAAGACCGTTCCGCCCGCCCGCCGACGGTACGCGCGCCGTGATCGTCGGCGGCGGCATCGGTGTCGCCCCGCTCGTGATGCTGAGCGAGACGCTCGCCGACGCGACGGTGCTGCTCGGCTTCCGCGACGGCGCGCGCGCCGAGGCGGCCGGCCTCTTCGCGCGGGCGAGCGTCGCCACGGACGACGGCTCGGTGGGGCACCACGGCTCGGCCGCGGACCTCCTCGACCGCGAGCTCGAAGGCGCGCCCGCGACCGTCTACGCCTGCGGTCCGGCGGCGCTGCTCGAGGCCGTCCGCGCGCGCTGCGAAAGCGCGGGACTCGCGTGCCAGCTCGCGCTCGAGGCGCCGATGGCGTGCGGTTTCGGCGCCTGCTTCGGCTGCGTCGTGCCGCGCCGCGGCGGCGGCTATCTGCGTGTCTGCGTCGACGGGCCGGTATTCGACGGCGACGTGCTCGAAGGCGTCGAAGAGCTCGCGGGAGCGGCGCCTTGAGCACTGAGTTCTGCGGCCTGGAGCTCGCGCACCCCGTCGTCAACGGCTCCGGCACGTTCGACGCCCTCGCGGCGCTCGGCGTCTTCGGCGCGACCCTCGCCGAGGATTTCCCCTTCGCCGCGTACGTCTCGAAGACGATCACGCTCGCGCCGCGCGACGGCAACCCGCCGCCGCGGCTGTGGGAGACGGCGGGCGGGCTGATCAACTCGATCGGGCTGCCGAACCGCGGCGTCGAGCACTACATGGCCGAGGAACTGCCGCGCATGACGTTCACCGCGCGCGACGACGGGCGGGCCCGTCCCGTGCCGGTGATCACGAACGTGATGGGGGCCAGCGCCGCCGAGATCACCGAGCTGCTCGGGCGCTGCGAGCAGGCCGACGGAGTGGCCGCCGTGGAGCTGAACGTCTCCTGCCCGAACGTCACGACCGGCCTTGACATCGGCGCGGACCCCGAGGTCCTCGGCGCGGTGATCGAGGAGGTGCGCCCCGTCCTCACGAAGCCGTTGATCGTCAAGCTGACGCCGAACACGGCCGACGTCGCCGCGTGCGCCGCGGCGGCGGCGGGCGCCGGCGCGGACGCCGTCTCGCTGATCAACACGCTGCGCGCGATGGCGCTCGCGCCCGACGGCTCGGGGCCGTGGCTCGGCGGGCGCACCGGCGGGCTCTCGGGCCCCGCGATCCGCGCCGTCGCGCTCGCGCAGGTGGCGGAAGTCTGCGACGCGGTCGCCGTGCCCGTCGTCGGCATGGGCGGCGTGCAGAGCGCGCGCCACGCCGCGGCGCTGATCGCGGTCGGCGCGCAGCTCGTCGCCGTCGGCACCGAGACCTTCCGCGACCCGGCGGCTCCGCGACGCATCGCGCAGGGGTTGAGGGAGCTCGCGCCAATACAACGGGGCCCCGTCCCACGGCGCGCGTGAAGCTGCATTTTGCGGCGAAAACTTTCGCTCTTTGCCGCCCGCGACGCTCCACCTGCCTCCACATCTTTGACCTTGAGGTTGAGCGTTAGATGAATTCGCCGTGTGACCCTTGATAGGTGGCGCCCGGCGTGTAGACTCGCCGCCCATGCCGGCGCCCGCGCCCAGCCCGACCGCACCGACAAGCTCGACACCGGAGCGCTCGCGCCAGCAGAGGATGGATGCACTCGCGCGCGCGAACGAGATCCGGATCAAGCGTGCGCAGCTCAAGCGTGACCTGAAGGCGGGCCGCCGTTCGATCCAGCAGCTGCTCGCCGAGCCGCCCGACTACCTGGAAACGGCGAAGGTCTTCGACATGCTGCTCGCCGTCCCCAAGTACGGCCGCGTGAAGGTCAACAAGATCCTCTCGCACTGCAGAATCGCGCCGAGCAAGACGATCGGGGGCCTCTCCGACCGCCAGCGCTCCGAGCTCGTCGCGATGCTCAAGCGCTAGCAGCGGCCGAGCGTCGTCTCCGCGGCGGCGGATAAGTTGCCGACATGGCTCGCGTCATCGTGATCACCGGTCCGTCGGGCGTCGGCAAGGGCACGCTCATCCGCGGCCTCATGGAACGCGTCGGCGGGCTCGAGCTCTCCGTCTCGGCGACGACGCGCCCGCCCCGCAGCGGCGAGCGCGACGGCGTCGACTACTACTTCCTGACGCCCGAGGACTTCGAGCGCCGCGTCGCCGCCGGCGACTTCGTCGAGCACGCCGACTACGCGGGCCGGCGTTACGGGACGCTGCGCAGCGAGCTCGAGCGCCGCCGCGAGGGGGCCGGCGCGGTCGTGCTCGAGATCGAGGTCCAGGGCGCGCGCCAGGTCCGCGCCGCGCTGCCCGACGCGGTGCAGGTCTTCATCGCGCCGCCCTCGCTCGCGGCGCTGCGCGAACGCCTCGCCGGCCGCGGCACCGACGACGCCGCCGAGGTCGAGCGGCGCCTGGCCGTCGCCGAGGGCGAGCTCGCCGCCCAGGACGAGTTCGAACACGTCGTCGTCAACGACGACCTCGAGGGGGCGCTCGGCGAGCTCGCGAGCGTCGTCGCGGACGCGCTCCAGCGCTGCCCGAGCTGAGTGCTTCTATAGTGGCCTTCTCCGACGAAAGGCCAGCGCAACCGTGATCTCTCCCCGCATCGACACGCTCCTCGACGAGGTCGACTCCAACTACGCCGGCGTCATCGTGGCGGCGCGCCGCGCCCGCCAGATCAACAGCTACTACCACAACCTCGGTGAGGGGGGAGCCTTCGACGAGTTTCCGCCGCCGATGGTCGAGAGCGCCTCGAAAAACTACCTCACGATCGCGCTCCAGGAGCTCGCCACCGGCAAGCTGAAGTACCACTACCGCTAGGCGCGGCGCGCAAGCGCGGCGCCAGCGCTTGAGGGGCACGGCAGGCGGCCGTAAAAGGAAGGCGCGATGGCAAGGATCCTCGTCGGCGTGTGCGGCGGCGTCGCCGCGTACAAGGCGCTTGAGCTCGTCCGCCTGCTCACCGGCGAAGGACACGCCGTGCGCGTGCTGCAGAGCGAGAACGCGCAGCGCTTCGTCGGCGCGGCGTCGTTCGCGGCGCTGAGCGGCGCGCCAGTTCTCGTCGGCGAGTTCGACGCCGACAGCGACCGCGGCGCCTACCCCGGCGAGGAGCCCGTCGCGCACCACCCGATCGGTCACCTCGAGCTCGCGGCGCGCGCCGACCTTTACGTCATCGCCCCCGCGACCGCGAGCACCATCGCGCGCCTCGCGCTCGGCGCCGCGGACAACATGATCACCGCGTGCGCCCTCGCGGCCGACTGCCCGCTGCTCGTGGCGCCCGCGATGAACGCCCGCATGTACGACCACCCCGCGACGCAGGCGAACCTCGCGCTGCTGCGCACGCGCGGCGCGCACGTCGTCGGGCCGGGGGCCGGACGACTCGCATCGATCGGCGAGCAGGGGGTCGGGCGCCTCGCCGAGCCCGCCGAGATCGCCCGCGAGTGCGCGCGGCTGCTCGCGCGCGCCGCCGACCTCGCGGGACTGCGCGTGCTCGTCACCGCCGGCGGAACGCGCGAGCCGATCGACGCCGTCCGCTTCGTCGGCAACAGCTCATCGGGCCGCATGGGCTTCGCGCTCGCCGAGGCCGCGGCCGCGCGCGGCGCGGACGTCGACCTCGTCGCCGCGAACGTCCAGCTCGCGACTCCCGCCGCCGCCGAACGGACCGACGTCGGCACCGCCGCCGAGCTCGCCGCGGCGTGCCGCGAGCGCTTCGCGCGCTGCGACGTGCTGCTGATGGCCGCCGCCGTCGCCGACTTCGCGCCGGCGCAGGCGCAGGCCGACAAGATCAAGCGTGCGGGCCGCGCCGCACTCGAGCTGACGCTGACGCCGACCGTCGACGTCCTCGCCGAGCTCGCGCCGCTGCGCAGCGACGGCCAGACGCTCGTCGGCTTCGCCGCCGAGCACGGCGACGGGGCCATCGAACGGGCGCGCGAGAAGCTCGCCGCCAAGGCCCTCGACGCGATCGTCGTCAACGACGTCTCGCGCGCCGACATCGGCTTTGACGTCGCCGAGAACGAGGTCACGGTCATCGCCGCGCGCGGGCCCGACGTGCACGTGCCGCGCGCCGCCAAGCGGGACGTCGCCGACGCCGTCCTTGACGCCGTGATCGCGCTCCGTGGCGGCCAATAGAATTTCGTGGATGGAAAGCGCGTACGAGCTCTACCGCCGCGGCTGCGCGCTGCTCGGCCACGGCGACAACGAGGCCGCGATCATCCCGCTGAGCAAGGCCCGCGACCTCGAGCCCGACAAGGCGTCGGTGCGTGAGGCGCTCGGCCGCGCGCTCTTCGCGGCGCAGCGCTATGAGAGCGCGGCCGCCGAGTTCGAGGCGGTGACTGCGATCGCGCCGACCGACGACTACGCGCTCTTCTGCCTCGGCCGCTCGATGCAGCTGCTCGGGCGCCACCGCGAGGCCTGCCGCGCGCTCTCGCTCGCGAGCTCGATGCGCCCCGAGCGCGCGGACTACCGGCGCTACCTCGCGCGCGCCCGCGCGGCCGCCGAGACGGCGGGACGCGGCTGATCCCACAGGCCGCACACTGCTAATGTTGCCCATAGAGCTTCGTGCCCGCGCAGTGCGGGTCGCAGTACCGGGAGTGGGCACAGGCCCGCTCTTTTTTATGGAGACAACGATTACCCAACAGCTGCAGACAGAGGTCGAAGACCGGCTCGCCGAGCGGGAGCCGGACGTCG
The DNA here is from genome assembly GCA_035507895.1 of Solirubrobacteraceae bacterium. GTDB lineage: Bacteria > Actinomycetota > Thermoleophilia > Solirubrobacterales > Solirubrobacteraceae > Palsa-744. The sequence continues at coordinate 9,876 of DATJNQ010000019.1, forward strand.
AGGTGCTGCTCGCCGAGGTCACCGGCGGCGGCGTCCTGCGCGTCTTCATCGACCACCCCGACGGGGTGACGATCGGCACGTGCGAGCGCGTGACGCTCGCACTCGGCGACCTGCGCGAGCGCTACGCGGTCGAGGTCTCCTCGCCCGGACGCCAGCGACCGCTCACCAAGCCCGCCCACTTCGCCCGCTTCACGGGCCGCCGCGCGCGCGTGAAGACCGTCGAGCCGCTCGTGGAGGGCGAGGACAGCGAGCCGCGCGCGAGCTTTCGCGGCGAGATCGTCGCCGCGGACGACCGCCAGGTGACGGTCGCCACGACCGGCGGGATCGTCGCGATCCCGTACGGCCAGATCCGCCGCGCGAACCTGATCGAGGACTAGGGGGAGGCAACGTGTCACGTGAGATTCTTGAGGCCATGCACGCGCTCGCGCGCGAGAAGGGACTGGACCCCGAGACGCTGATGGTCGCGCTCGAGGATGCGCTGCTCTCGGCCTACAAGAAGCAGCCCGGCGCCGCGAAGTACGCGCGCGTGGAAATGGACCGCGAGACCGCGGACTTCCGCGTCATCGAACTGAAAATCCCCGAGCGACTCGAGGCGCACCTGATCGTCGAGACGATCGACGAGGGCACCGTCGTCGACCCCGAGACCGGCGAGCTGCGCGAACCCGAGGAACCCGAAATCGACCCGGCGAAGTTCGCCGAATACCGCGACCAGATCGAGGAGCGCGACGTGACGCCCGACGACTTCGGGCGCATCGCCGCGCAGACCGCCAAGCAGGTGATCCTGCAAAGGATCCGCGAGGCCGAGCGCGACATGATGTACGAGGAGTTCCGCGACCGCGTCGGCGAGCTCGTGAGCGGCGTCGTGCAGCAATCCGACTCGCGCTACACGCTCGTGCAGCTTCGCGAGCGGGTCGAGGCGCTGCTGCCCAAGTCCGAGCAGGTCGACGGCGAGCGCTACGACCACTCGCAGCGCATCAAAGCCGTCATCAAGGAGGTCTCGCCGTCCGCGAAGGGGCCCGCGATCATCGTCTCGCGGCGCGACCCCGAGCTGATCAAGAAGCTCTTCGAGCTCGAGGTGCCCGAGATCGCGGACGGCCTCGTCGAAATCGCGAACGTCGCGCGCGAGCCCGGCTACCGCTCGAAGATCGCCGTCATCTCGCACGCCGACGGCGTCGACCCCGTCGGCGCGTGCGTCGGCCCGCGCGGCTCGCGCGTGCGCATGGTCGTCTCCGAGCTGCGCGGCGAGAAGATCGACATCATCCCCTACAACGACGAGCCCGCCCGCTTCGTCGCCAAGGCGCTCTCGCCGGCGCGCGTGCGCGAGGTCCTCGTCGACGACGACGCCAAGCAGGCGACGGTGATCGTTCCCGACGACCAGCTCTCGCTCGCGATCGGCCGCGAAGGGCAGAACGTGCGGCTCGCGAACCGCCTCACGGGCTGGCGCGTCGACATCCGCTCCGAGACCGAGTTCGCCGCCGAGGAGGCCGAGCACGCGGGCGACGAGGAGGAGGTCTACGGGCGCTGCGCGGCGATCCTCTCCAACGGCAAACGCTGCCCGAACCACGCGCTCCCCGGCTCGCGCTACTGCGGCCTTGAGAGCCACCAGGCGCTCGCCGCGATCGACAGCGACAACATCGCCGACCTCGCCGCGGCAGGCGAGACGGCCGTGATCGTGCAGGACGAGGAGCTAGCCCTCGAGGCGGCCGGCGAAGAGGCGGCCGAAGCCCCCTCCGACGCCGCCGAGGCGAGCGACGCCGAGACGGCCACCGACGAGACCGAGCTCGCAGCCGACGTCGAGGAGGCCGAGGTGGCCGCCGACGTCGAGGAGGCCGACGAGGCCGGCGTCGGGCAGGCGGCCGCCGCCCAGCTCGACGGCGACGACGAGGGGGGCCAGTAGTCACGGGAGCGCCGAGCAGGCGCTGCATAGGCTGCGGGCGCGTCCGCGCCAAGAGCGAGCTCCTGCGGCTCGCCGCGGTGCGGCGCGACGGGATGACCGTCGCCGTCGCCGATCCCGCGGCGCGGATGAGCGGCCGCGGCGCCTACCTGTGCCGTGACGCGCACGGCGTTCGCGCGGCGCCCGCGTGCGTGGACGCCGCGCTCAAGCGCAACGCGATCGCGCGCGCACTGCGCGCGCCAGCGGCGCTCGACAGCCAACTCGTAGAATCGGTGAGCCGATGAGCAAGCGCAGAGTGCACGAAATAGCCAAGGACCACGGCCTCACGAGCAAGGACCTGCTCGAAAAACTGAACGCCGCCGGGATCGACGCGAAGGCGGCCGCCTCGACGGTCGACGAGGCCGCCGCGCTGAAGACGATCGACGGCCACGGCGCCGCGGCCCCCGCGGCAGCGGCGGCTCCGGCCGCGCCGGCACCGGCCCAGGCGCCCGCCGCGCCGGCGCCTGCACCGGCGACGACGCAGCAGGCCGAGCGCGTGCGCCCCACGCGCGACTCACGCACCGGCGAGCGCGCGCCCGGCGAATCGAGCCTCGGCGGGCGCCGGCGCGTCGTCATCGACTCGCAGGCCTCGCGGCGCCAGCAGACCGGCCCCGCCAACCAGCCACAGCGCCGGCCGCGCCGCGGACGGCGCCGGCGCGGCACCTACGAGGAGACGATCGCGCCGATCGACACCGCGGCGATGGAGGCCACGGACCTCATCAGGATCAACTCCGGCTCGACCGTCAAGGACGTCGCCGAGTATCTCGGCGTTCCCGTGCCCGACATCATCAAGAAGCTGATGACGCTCGGCGAGATGGCGACGCTCACGCAGACGCTCTCCGACGAGGCGATCGAGATCCTCGCGGAGGAGTTCTCGAAGGAGATCGAGATCGTCCACGCCGCCGACGACGTCGAGGTCGAGCCCGAATTCCAGGACAGCGACGACGAGCTCACCGAGCGCCCGCCCGTCGTCACGATCATGGGCCACGTCGACCACGGCAAGACGTCACTGCTCGACGCGATCCGCGAAACGGAGGTCGTCGCGGGCGAGGCCGGCGGCATCACGCAGCACATCGGCGCCTACCAGGTGCACCACGGCGGCCACGAGATCACCTTCCTGGACACCCCGGGCCACGAGGCGTTCACGGCGATGCGTGCGCGCGGGGCGAAGGTCACCGACGTCGCGGTCATCGTCGTCGCCGCCGACGACGGCGTCAAGCCCCAGACCGAAGAGGCGATCGACCACGCAAAGGCCGCAGGCGTGCCCGTGGTCGTCGCGGTCAACAAGATCGACAAGGAGGGCGCGCAACCCGAACGCGTCCGCACCGAGATGACCACGCACGGGCTGCAGCCCGCCGAATGGGGCGGCGACATCGAGTTCGTCGACGTCAGCGCGAAGACCCGCGAGGGACTCGACTCGCTGCTCGACACGATCCAGCTGGTCGCAGACCTCGAGGAGCTGAAGTCCAACCGCGAGGCCGACGCCTCGGGGACGGTGATCGAGTCGAAGCTCGACCCGGGCCGCGGGCCCGTCGTGACGATCCTGATCCAGCGCGGCACGCTGAAAGTCGGCGACAGCCTCGTCGCCGGCGCGAACTTCGGGCGGGTGCGCGCGATGCACGACTTCACGGGCGCGCGTATGAAGCGCGCGCTGCCGGGCCAGCCGGTCGAGGTGCTCGGCTTCGACGGCGTACCCGAGGCCGGGGAGGCCGTCCGCGCCGTCGAGAACGAGCGCCGCGCGCGCCAGCTCGCGGGCGAGCGCGCGAACCGCCTGAAGACCGAGGCGCTCGCGCGCCGCTCGGGCCGCAAGGTCTCGCTCGAGGACGTCTTCAAGCTCGCGCAGGCCGGCGCGGTCAAGGAACTCGCGATCGTCCTGAAGGCCGACGTCACCGGCTCGCTGGAGGCGCTCGAGGACGAGATCGCAAAGCTGCCGCAGGACGAGGTCGCGGTGAACATCATCCACCGCGCCGTCGGCGGCATCAACGAGTCCGACGTGATGCTCGCCGCCGCCTCCGACGGCATCATCGTCGGCTTCAACGTGCGCCCCGTCGGCGACGCGCGCCAGATCGCCGAGCGCGAGGGCGTCGAGATCCGCTCCTACTCGGTGATCTACCGCGCGATCGGCGAGCTGCGCGCCGCGATGCAGGGCATGCTCGAGCCCGAGGAGGTCGAGACGCCGCTCGGCCAGGCGGAGGTGCGCCAGCTCTTCAAAGCGTCGCGCATCGGCACGATCGCCGGGTCGATCGTCCAGGAGGGCACGATCACGCGCGGCGCGCGCGTACGCGTCGTGCGCGAGGGGACCGTCATCTACGACACGACCATCGCGAGCCTGCGCCGCTTCAGCGAGGACGTGCGCGAGGTCGGCTCGGGATTCGAGTGCGGCATCGTGCTCGAGGGCTTCCAGGACCTGAAGGTCGGCGACATCCTGGAGAGCTATGAGACACGGCAAGTCGAGCGCGAGCTCCAGAGCTGAGCGAGGGCCAGGCGAACTGCTGGCACACGGCGGGCCCGCCGTCTAGGATGCCCGGCGGGCGCATGCGCCGGGTCGACGAGGCGATCCGCCAGGTGATAGGCGACGCGCTCGCACACCACCTGAAGGACCCGAGAGTTGGATTCGTGACCGTCACTGACGTCTCAACAAGCCCAGACCTAGCGCACGCCCGCGTGTACGTGAGCGTGCTCGCCGCCGACGGCTCACCCTCGGACGAGGGCGAACGCGCCGCGTCGCTCGACGGGCTGCAGAGCGCCCGCGGCTACCTGCAGGCGCGCGTCGCCGAGGAGCTCGGCTTCAAGCGCACGCCAGAGCTGCGCTTCGTCTACGACGAGACGACCGACCGCGCGATGCGCCTGGAGCACCTGCTGCAGGAGCGCGACGAGGCGTGAGCGGCGAGCGCCAAGCCGTGCTGGAGCGCCTGCGCAGCGACGCGCGCTTCGTGCTGCTCGCGCACGAGAGCCCCGACGGCGACGCGATCGGCTCGCTCGTGGCGACGCAGGGGCTCCTGACCGCGCTCGGCAAGGACAGCGTGATGTACGTCTCGCCGGCCGACCTGCCGCTCGCCGGCGAGTACCGCGCGCTCTCGCTCGGCGGCCTCGTCAAGACGATCCCCGCGGACGTCGCCGAGCGCACCGTCATCTTCCTCGACTGCGGCAACATCGACCGCAACTCGGCGGCGCCCGCCGTCGCCGCGGCGGCGAACACGATCAACATCGACCACCACCACGACAACACGCGCTTCGGCACCGTCAACCTGGTCGAGCCCGGCGCGAGCTGCACCGCCGAGATCATCTGGGGACTCGCCGGCGAACTCGGCGTGAGCCTCACGCGCGACATGTGCGAAGCGCTCTACATCGCGCTGATCACCGACACCGGCCGCTTCATGTACGACAACACGACGAGCCGTTCGCACATGATGGCCGCCGACCTGCTGTCGCAGGGGGTCGACGTCGAAGGTGTCTACCGCCGCCTCTACGAGGACATGCCGACCGCGCGGCTGGAGCTGCTCGCCATCGCGCTCGGGCGCATCGAGCGTTACGACTTCGGCGTCATCAGCATGACGACGCTCGCGGCCGACGACTTCCGCGCCGTCGAGGCCGACGAGAGCCACAGCGAGGGCGTCATCGACGAGCTGCGAAAGCTCGGCGGCACCAAGGTCGCGGCCTTCGTCCGCGAGGTCATGAGCGGGCCGCACGAGGGGCAGTGGAAAGTGTCGCTGCGCGCCACCGACGACGACGTCGACGTGTCGCTCATCGCGCGCGAGCAGGGCGGCGGCGGGCACCGCCGCGCCGCCGGCTTCGTGACGACCCTCCCGCACGAGGAGCTCGTCGCGTTCCTGCGCGGCGCCGTCGCGCTGCAGCTCGACGGCACGCCCGCCGCAACCGTCGGCTGAACGGCCGCGCCGTGGACGGCGTGCTCCTCATCGACAAGCCGGCCGGCCCCACCTCGCACGACATCGTCGCCGCCGTGCGCCGCGCGCTCGGCGGCGCGAAGACCGGTCACGCCGGAACGCTCGACCCCTTCGCGACCGGCCTCCTGCTCGTGCTCGTCGGACGCGCGACGAAGATCCAGGCCGACCTGATGGGCCTGCCCAAGCGCTACGAGACCGTCGCGCGCCTCGGCGCGACGTCCTCGACCGGCGACGTCGAGGGCGAGATAACCGAGACGGGCCGCGTCCCGCCCGACCCGCCCGCGCTGCCGACGGGCGACATCCGCCAGCGACCGCCGGCCTACTCCGCCGTGAAGATCGAAGGCGAGCGCGCGTACCGCCGCGCGCGGCGCGGCGAGAGCGTCGCCGTGCCCGAGCGGACCGTGACCGTGAGCCGCTTCGAGCAGCTCTGGCGCGAGGCGGGCCCGCCGCCGCGCGCGGGCTTTCTCATCGAGTGCGGCTCCGGGACGTACGTGCGCTCGCTGATCGCCGACCTGCACGACGCCTACTGCCTGGAGCTTCGCCGCACCGCGATCGGACCGTTCTCGGTCGCCGACGCGGTGGCGCCGCCGCAGCGCGGCGCCGCCTGGGACGCGCCCGCGCCGCTGCCCGTCGCGCGCGCTCTCTCGCTCGCCGGCACGCGCCAATAAGCTTGCGCCCGTGCAGATCACGCCGCTGCGCGACGCTGAGCCGCTGCCGGGGCGATCGGTCGCCGTCGGCACGTTCGACGGCGTCCATCTCGGCCACCGCGAGGTGATCGCCGGCTCGGACAGCGTCCTCACGTTCGAGCCGCACCCGCTCGCCGTCATCGCGCCGGACCACGTACCGCGCCTTTTGACGACGCTCGAGCGCAAGGCCGAGCTCGTCGCGCAGCTCGGCGTGCGCGAGCTCGTCGTGATCGCGTTCGACCACGACTTCGCGCAGCGCAGCGCCGAGTCGTTCATCGACGAGATCCTCGTCGGCAAACTCGGCGCGAGCGAGGTCGCCGTCGGCGAGAACTTCCGTTTCGGCAACCGCGCGCGCGGCGACACCGAGATGCTCGCCGCGCACGCCGAGCTGACGACGACCGTCCACCCGCTGCTCGAAGCCGACGGCGAGGTCGTGAGCTCGAGCCGCATCCGCGGGCTCGTCGCCGCCGGCGAGATGGCGGAGGCGAACCGGCTGCTCGGCGAGACGTTCGAGCTGACGGGCACCGTCATCGACGGCGACAGGCGCGGGCGCGAGCTCGGCTTCCCGACCGCGAACATCGAGCCCGACGGCCAGCTCGCGGTGCCCGCCCACGGCATCTACGCGTGCCTGGCCGACGGCATGCCCGCCGCGGTGTCGATCGGCGTGCGGCCCACGTTCGGCGCGGGCCGCAGCGAACTGATCGAGGTGCACGTCCTCGACTACGACGGCGACCTCTACGGCCGCCAGCTGCGCGTGCAGTTCGTCGCGCGGCTGCGCGGCGAGCGCCGCTTCGCCGACACGGCCGCGCTAGTCGAGCAGATGGAGCGCGACGTAGCCGATGCCGCGGCCGCCCTGAAGGCCCGTTAGCGCCGCAAACCGTCTGCTACGGTGACCGTTCGATGCCCGCACTGACGAGCGACAGAAAGCGCGAGATAGCAGCGAAGTACGGGGCCAGCGAGCGCGACACCGGCGCGACGAAGGTCCAGATCGCGCTGCTCACCGAGCGCATCAACCACCTCACCGACCACCTGCGCGAGCAGAAGAAGGACCACCACTCGCGCCGCGGCCTTTTGATGCTCGTCGGGCGGCGCCGCCGCTTCCTTGACTACCTCCAGCGCGAGGACCTCGAGGGCTACCGCGCCCTCATCAAGGACCTCGGCCTGCGCAAGTAGATGGCGCTCGCCGCGGGCGAGAAGGTGCCCGAGTTCCGCCTCCTGACGGGCGAGGGCAGCGAGTTCACCCGCGAGGACCTCGCCGACGCCACGACCGTCCTCGTCTTCTACCCCTTCGCCTTCAGCCCCGTCTGCACCGACCAGCTGCAGATCTACGAGGGCGCGCTCGCCGACTTCGCCGCGAAAGACGTCGTCCTCTTCGGCGTCTCATGCGACTCCACGTACGCCCAGACGGCGTTCGCCGAAAAGCTCGGCATCACGAGCGGCCAGCTCTCGGACTTCGAGCCCAAGGGCGCCGCCTGCCGCGCCTTCGACACATACCACCCCGGCGGGTTCCCGCAGCGCGCGCTCGTAATCACGGGCCGCGACGCGACCGTGCTCTGGAGCTACCAGGCCGACTCGCCCGGCGAGCTGCCCTCGCTCGAGCTGCTGCGCCAGGGCGTCGACGCGGCGCTCGCCGCCGCCGCGTAGGACGCAGCGCGCCGCGGCGCGTCCGCTAAGCTCCGTCCTGTTCGGATATTCGAAAAAAGACACGCCGCCGACCGACGGGCGGCACAGGAAGGCAGTGAATATGAGTAGTGACGCCGTTACGCGGCTCGCGGTCGATATCGCGGGCAGCGAGATCTCGCTGGAAACGGGCAGGATGGCCAAGCAGGCCTCGGGCGCCGTCGTCGTCCGCCAGGGCGACACGATGGTCCTCGCGACCGCCGTCGCCGGCGACATCCGCGACGTGGACTTTCTTCCCCTCACGGTCGACGTCGAGGAACGCATGTACGCGGCCGGCAAAATCCCCGGCTCCTTCTTCAAGCGCGAGGGGCGGCCCGGCGAGAAGGCGACGCTCACGGCGCGCATGATCGACCGGCCGATCCGGCCGCTGTTCCCGAAGGACTGGCGCCACGACACGCAGCTCGTCGCGATCCCGATCTCCGTCGACCAGACCCACCCCTTTGACATCCTCGCGATGAACGGCGCCTCCGCGGCGCTGATGATCTCCGACATCCCGCTGCCGACGCCCGTCGGCGCGGTGCGCATCGGCAAGATCGGCGGCGATTTCGTCGTCAACCCGCCCGAGGAGTCCCTGCTCGCCGGGAGCGAGAACCCCTCCACGCTCGACCTCGTCGTCGCCGGCACCGAAGAGGCCATCCTGATGGTCGAGGCGGGCGCCAGCGAGATCCCCGAGGCCGAGATCCTCGACGCGCTGGACATCGCCCACGCCTCGATCAAGAAGCTCTGCCAGCTCCAGCGCGAACTCGCGGAGCGCGCGGGCAAGGAGAAGAAAGTCGTCGTCGCGCTGCCCGTCGACGAGACGATCCTCGCGGCGATCCGCTCCTCGCACGGCGACCAGCTCGACGCCGCGACCCAGGTCGAGGACAAGCTCGAGCGCCAGGCCGCCACCAAGGCCGTCGAGCAGGCGGTGCTGGAGCAGCACGCCCCCGAGGCGCCGACCGGCGCCTCCGAGAGCGAACTGAAGGCCGACGCCGAACGGCGTGCCGCCGTGCAGCGCGCCTTCGACTCGCTCGAGAAGTCGATCATCCGCGAGCGCATCGCGGTCCAGAAGCGCCGCCCCGACGGCCGCGCCGAGGATGAGATCCGCGCGATCACGATCGAAGCCGGCGTGCTGCCGCGCGCCCACGGCTCCGCGCTCTTCACGCGCGGCCAGACGCAGGCGCTGTCCGTCGCCGCGCTCGGCACCCTCAAGGAGGAGATGCGGATCGACACGCTCGGCCTGGAGGACAAACGCTACTACTGGCACCACTACAACTTCCCGCCGTTCTCGGTGGGGGAGGCGGGCCGCATGGGCGGCGTCAAACGGCGCGACATCGGGCACGGCGCTCTCGCCGAGCGCGCTCTCGTGCCGATGGTCCCGTCGATCGAGGACTTCCCGTACTCGATCCGCGTCGTCTCGGACATCCTCGAGTCCAACGGCTCATCGTCGATGGCCTCCGTGTGCGGCTCCTCGCTCGCGCTGATGGACGCCGGCGTGCCGATCGAGCGTCCCGTCGCGGGCATCGCGATGGGGCTCATCAAGGAGGGTGAGGACTACATCGTCCTGACCGACATCGCGGGCGTCGAGGACCACCTCGGTGACATGGACTTCAAGGTCGCGGGCACCGAGCGCGGCATCACGGCGCTGCAGATGGACATCAAGATCTCCGGCGTCACGTTCGAGATCCTGCGCGACGCGCTGGCCCAGGCCAAGAAGGCGCGCACTTACATCCTCGAGCGCATGGCCGAGGTGATCGACGCGCCGCGCACCGAGCTCTCGAAGTTCGCGCCGCGCATCCAGACGATCCAGATCGACCCCTCGCAGATCGGCCTGCTGATCGGCAAGGGCGGCGAAACGATCCGCGCGCTGTCCGAGGAGTTCGACTCCCAGATCGACGTCAACGACGACGGCCAGGTGCTGATCTACTCCTCCAACGGCGAGCTCGGTGACGCGCTCGTCGAGCGGGTCCGCATGATGATGAAGGAGGTCGAGGTCGGCGACGAGTACGTCGGCAAAGTCGTCAAGACGACGACGTTCGGCGCCTTCATCGAGCTCTCCAAGGGCACCGACGGGTTGCTGCACATCTCCAACGTGATGCCCGGCAGCCGCGTCGAGTCCGTCGAGGAGGTCCTCAGCAAGGGCGACGAGGTCACGGTGCGCGTCATTGAGGTCGACCGTGAGCGTGGCCGCATCGGGCTGCGCCTCGCCGACGACCCGGACATCGCCGGCAAGTCCGTCGCGGAGCTCGCTTCGGTCGGCACCGGGTCCGGCGGCGGCGGGGGCGAGCGCCGCGACCGCGGCGACCGCGGCGACCGCGGTCCGCGCCGCGGCTCCGGGCGCCCGCGCCGCGAACGCGAACGCGACTGATCGCATGGCCAAGCCGGCGAGCGGGAGCCACCGGCTCACGGAGCTCGCCGGCGGCGTGCGCGTCATAACCGAGCAGGTGCCGTCCGTGCGCTCCGTCGCGGTCGGCATGTGGATCGCCAACGGCTCCGCCGACGAGGACGACGAGCGCGCCGGCATCAGTCACCTGCTCGAGCACATGCTGTTCCGCGGCACGCCGTCGCTCACCTCGCGCGAGATCGACGAGACCTTCGACGCGATGGGCGCCGAGATCAACGCCGCGACGGACAAGGAGACGACGCTGCTCTACTCACGCGTCGTCGACAGCCACGTCGAACGCGCGTTCACGGTGCTCGCGGAGATGCTCGCGACGCCGGCCTTCGAAGACCTCGCGACCGAGCGGCAGGTCGTCCTCGAGGAGATCGCTATGTACGAAGACGACGCGCAGGACCGCGTCTTCGAGCTGCTCTCCGAAACGCTCTACGGGGACGGGCCGCTCGGGCGGCCGGTGATCGGCCGCGCGGCGACCGTCGCCGCGATCGACGAGCAGCGCCTGCGCGCGTTCCACGACGAGCGCTACACCGCACGGCGCGTCGTCGTCGCCGCCGCCGGCGCCCTCGAGCACGAGCAGATCGTCGCGCTCGCCGAGCGGCACCTGGCGACCCTCGCACCCGGCCCCGACGGCGCCGGCGAGCCCGCCGCCGGTGAGCTCGCGCCGACGACGACGGCGTTCTTCGAGAAAGAGACCGAGCAGTGCCACATGTGCGTCGGCGGCGCGGGCCTCGCGCGCAGCGACGAGCGCCGCTTCGCCCTGCGCGTCCTCGAAGCGATCCTCGGCGGCACGAGCTCCTCGCGCCTCTTCCAGGAGATCCGCGAGCGCGCGGGCCTCGCCTACTCGGTCTTCACGTTCTCCAACCTGCACGCGCGCGTCGGCGACGTCGGCATCTACCTGGGCACGCGCCCGGACAACGTGCCACGCGCGCTCGAGCTGCTGCGCGCCGAGCTCGCGCGCCTGGCAGGCGACGGCGTCACCGTCGAGGAGCTGAACCGCGCCAAGGAGAACCTGAAGGGTCGCGTCGCCCTCTCGCAGGAGTCCGTCTCGGCCCACATGAACCGCATCGGCAGCGCGCTGCTGCTCGACCTGCCGGTGCTCACGCTCGAGGAGACGATCGCTCGGATCGAACGCGTCACGCACACCGGCGTCTGCGAGCTCGGCGCCGAGCTGTACGCGCCCGAGCGCCTCACCGTCGTCGGCGTCGGCCCCGACAGCGCCGAGTTCGAGGCGGCCGTGCGGCCCGCCGCCGCGGCGGGGGGCGGACGGTGATCCGCGTCGCCGTCAGCGGCGCCGCCGGCCGCATGGGTCAGGCGGTGTGCGCGGCCGTCGAGGGCGCCGGCGACATGGAGCTCACGGGCCGTGCCGACCCTGAGCTCGGCACGAGCCTCGCCGACGTCCTCGCCGGCAGCGACGTGGTCGTCGACTTCACGACGCCCGCCGTCGCGCTCGAGAACGGCCTCGCGTGCCTGCGCGCCGGCGTCCACGTCGTGATCGGCACCACCGGCTTCGACCCGACCGCGCTCGCGGGCGTCACACCCGACGCCGGCGGGCCCGCGGCGAACGCCTTCATCGCGCCGAACTTCGCGATCGGCGCCGTCCTCATGATGCGCTTCGCCGCCCAGGCGGCGGAGCACATGCCGGCCGCCGAGATCATCGAGCTGCACCACGAGGGCAAGCTCGACGCGCCGAGCGGCACGGCGAAACTGACGGCCGAGCTGATGGCCGCGGCGAGCGGCCGGCCGGCACCGCCGATCCACTCCGTGCGCCTGCCCGGCCTCGTCGCCCACCAGGAGGTCATCCTCGGCGACGTCGGCCAGACGCTCACGATCCGCCACGACTCGATCGACCGCTCCTCGTTCATGCCGGGCGTGCTGCTCGCCGTGCGGCGCGTCGGCGAGCTCGAAAGATCGCCCGTCGTCGGCCTGGACAAGCTTCTCTTCTGAGCGGCGACGCGCATGGGATACTGCACGCCATGACCGACCTCGGAGCGGTTCTCACCGCGATCGTCACGCCGTTCGACGAGTCGGGCGCCGTCGACGAGCAGTCGTTCGTCGCGCTGATGGCGCACGTCGCCGCGACCGGCTCGCAGGGCATCGTCGTCGCCGGCACGACCGGCGAGGCGTCGACGCTGAGCGAGCACGAGCACCTCGCCCTCATCGAGCTCGCGGTCGCCGAGCGGCCCGCGGGCCTGAAGGTGATCGCCGGTACCGGCACCAACGACACGGGGCAGGTCGTGAAACTGACCGAACGGGCGACGGAGCTCGGCGCCGACGCGATGCTCTCGGTCACCCCGTACTACAACCGGCCGAGCCGCCTCGGCCTCATGCGCCACTACGAAGCCGCCGCGCGCGCCACCGACAAACCGACGATCCTCTACAACATCCCGAGCCGCACGGCGACGAACATGCCGCCCGACCTGCTCGCCGAGCTCGCGCGGCTGCCGGGCATCGAAGCGGTCAAGCAGGCCAACGCGGACGAGCTGCAGCTGATCGACGGGCTCGACCTCTACGCCGGCGACGACGCGAACTTCGCGAAGGTCCTCGACATGGGCGGCGCGGGCGGGATCCTCGTCTGCAGCCACATCGTCGGCAGCGAGATGCGCCGCATGGTCGACGAGCCCGACGAACGCGCCGCGATCGACGCTTCGCTGCGCGACCTTTTCGACGTCATGTTCATCACCACCAACCCGACGCCGATCAAGGCCGCCCTCAACATGCTCGGCCACCGTGTCGGCGGCCTGCGCCTGCCGCTCGTCGAAGCGACCGACGCCGAGCAGCAGCAGATCCGCGCCGTGCTCGACGCCCACGGCCTGTTGGCCGGCGCCGCGCGGTGAGCGGCTCGCTGCGCGTCCTGCCGCTCGGCGGCCTGGGCGAGATCGGCAAGAACATGACAGTCGTCGAGTACGACGGGCGCATCGTCGTCGTCGACGTCGGCCTGCGCTTCCCGACGCCGGAGATGGTCGGCATCGACCTCGTGCTGCCGGATTTCACGTACCTGCGCGAGCGCGCGCAGGACATCGAGGCGATCGTCGTCACCCACGGCCACGAGGATCACCTCGGCGCGCTGCCGTGGGTGCTGCGCGAGCTCGCGGACGACGGCCTGCCGCCGGTCTACGGCGGCCCTTTGACGATCGCGATGGCGCGCTCCAAGGTCGACGAGCACAAGCTGACGGGCGTCGAGCTGGTCGACGTCGCGGACGGCGAGCAGCTCGACTTCGGCGCCTTCGCGTGCGAGCTCGTGCACATGACGCATTCGATCCCCGACTCCTCGGCCGTGGCCCTGACCTGCGAGCTCGGCACGGTGCTCCTCACGGGCGACTACAAGTTCGACCAGACGCCCGTCGACGGCCCGCCGGCCGACGTCTCGCGTCTCGCGCAGCTCGGCGGGGACGGGGTGCTGCTGCTCTGCGGCGACTCGACGAACGTCGACCGGCCCGGCTACTCGCCGTCGGAGTCGGGCGTCGGACCGGAGCTCGAGGAGGTCTTCGCGCGCTGCGAGGGGCGCATCGTCGTGACGAGCTTCGCGAGCAACATCCACCGTGTCCAGCAGGTCGTCGACGCCGCCGAGGCGCTCAACCGCAAAGTCGCCCTCGTCGGGCGTTCGATGCGCAAGAACGTCGGCATCGGCCGCAACCTCGGCCACATCGACGTCCCCGAGGGCATGCTGATCGGCCCCAGCGAGGTCGAAGACCTCCCCGACGAGCGCGTCGTCATCGTCTCCACCGGCTCGCAGGGCGAGCCGCTTTCGGCGCTGCGGCGCATGGCGTGGCGCGACCATCACCAGGTCGAACTGCACGAGGGCGACACCGTCGTCTTCTCCGCGACGCCGGTGCCGGGCAACGAGCGCGCCGTGAACGAGACGATCGACCGCCTGTACCACATCGGCTGCGAGGTGATCACGCCGCGCGAGGCGCCCGTCCACGCGTCCGGCCACGGCTACGCGGAGGAGGTGAAGCTGATGCTGAACCTCGTCCAGCCGCGCTACGTGATGCCGTTCCACGGCGACTTCAAGCGCCTGCGCCTGCACGCCGAGCTTGCCGAAGCGGTCGGCGTCGAGCCCGAGCGGATCTTCCGCGGCGAAAACGGCCTGCCGCTCGACATCGACGAGCGCGGCGCGCGCTTCGGCGAGCGCGAGCCGTCAGGAATGCTTTACGTCGACGGCGTCGAGATCGGCGAGATGGCCGACGCGGCGCTGCGCGACCGGCGCATGCTCTCCGCCGACGGCATCTTCATCGTCGTCGTGACGATCAGCGAGGCCGACGGGTCGTCGGTCGGCGACCCCGAGGTGATCCTGCGCGGCGTTCCCTTCGAAGACCAGGCGCAGACGCTGCGCGAGCAGATCACGGAGGCCGTCGAGGCGACGCTCGCCGACGCCGCGCGCGAGCGCGTGACCGAAATCGACCTGCTCCAGCAGGCCCTGCACGACGACCTAGCGAAGCTGGTCTACGACCGGCTGCGCCGCCGGCCGATGGTGCTGCCCGTCGTCATCGAGGTCTGAGAGGGCGGGCAGCAGCACGCGGAAACGCGCGCCGGGGCCGTCGCGCAGCAGTTCGACGCTCCCGCCGTGCGACTGCGCCACCGCGCGCACGATCGCGAGGCCGAGCCCCGTGGAGCCACCGCGGTCGCCCTCGCCGCTGACGAAGCGGTTGAACAGGTGCGGGGCGACGTCGGCCGGGACACCGGGGCCGTCGTCCGCGACGAGCAGTTCGGCCATCCCGCCCGGCGCGGGGCGAACCGTGACGTGGATCGTGGTGCCGTCGGGCGTGTGCTCGATCGAGTTCGCGACGAGGTTCACGGCCATGCGGTGCAGGTCGTCCTCGGCGCCGCGGACGCGCACCGCCTGCGCGTCGACGCTGATCTCGTGGGCGCCCGCGACGGGCTCGAGTTCGGCCACGGCGTCGACCGCGATGGCGTCCAGGCTGCAGGGCCGCGGCGTGCTCAGCTTGGAGCCTTCGTTGCGCGCGAGCACGAGCAGGTCCGCGACCAGGCGGCGCATCCGCTGCGTCGAGCGCAGCGCGGCGCGCGCCGACTCCGCCTGCTCGCCGGTGAGCGAGTCGACCAGCAGTTCGAGGTTCGCGAGGACGCTCGTGAGGGGGGTGCGCAGCTCGTGCGAGGCGTCGGCGACGAAGCGGCGCTGGAGCGCGAGCATCGCCTCGCTTTCACCGCGCGCGGCGTCGAGCTCGGAGAGCATGCTCTGCAGCGTGCGCGCGAGTTCACCGACCTCGTCGTCGGCGCCCGTGTCGGGGACCTCGCGCGAGGGGTCGCGCGTGCGGGCGATCTCCTCGGCGGTGTTCGTGAGGCGCGCGATCGGCGCCATCGCGCGGCGCGCGATCGCGATCCCCGCGAGCAGCGCCAGCGCCGTGCCGCCGAGCACGCCGAGGATCAGGAAGAGCTCGACGCGGCCGATCGTGGACGCGATCTCGCTCACCGAGCGGCCGTACTGCAGCTCGACGAATCCTTCCAAGAGGCCGCGCTCGTTGTAGACCGGTATGTGTTCGGTGACGACGCGGTAACCGCCGTGGTTGACGGCGGCGTCGGGCATCAGCGGCCCGAGCGACGGGCCGTGTTCGGGCTCCTGTCGCAGCAGCGTGCCGTCGAGCGTGAAGATACGCAGCACCGAGTGTTCGCCGAGACCCGCGAAGTAGGCGAGTGGCGGGTTCGGGATCAGGCCGCGCGGAGTGCCGGTGATCGTGAGGCGGCTCGCGACCTGGCGCGCGTCGCTGGTGACCTGGTGGTTGAAGTCTTCGCGGATGCGCTGCACGG
This sequence comes from Solirubrobacteraceae bacterium, assembly GCA_035507895.1. Lineage (GTDB taxonomy): Bacteria > Actinomycetota > Thermoleophilia > Solirubrobacterales > Solirubrobacteraceae > Palsa-744. The sequence continues at coordinate 26,220 of DATJNQ010000019.1, forward strand.
TGAGCGAGCCGATCGCGACCGCGAAGACGCAGAGGATCACGAACGTCAGCAGCGCCGAGGCGAGCGCGAGCCGCGCACGGATCGGCAGGCGGTCCAGCGGTCGCGAGATGCGCGTCGAAAGGCGCGGGCGCTCAGGCTCTGAGGACGTATCCGGCGCCACGAATGGTGTGCAGCAGTCTGGGCTCGCCTCCGGCCTCCAGCTTGCGCCGCAGGTTGGAGACGAAGACCTCGATCGTGTTCGTCGTCGAGAACGGGTCGTAGCCCCAGACCTCGTCCAGCAGGCGCTGGCGCGAGATCACGATCCGCTCGTTGCGCATGAGGTATTCGAGCAGCTCGAACTCGCGCTGCGTGAGTTCGACGTCGCGCTCGCCGCGCGTCACCTCGTGCGTGTCGGTGTTCAGGGAAAGGTCCGCGACGCGCAGCGCCGCGCTGCCCCGCGGGGGCCGGCGCCGCAGCATCGCACGGATGCGGGCGAGCAGCTCCTGGCGCTCGAACGGCTTGACGAGATAGTCGTCGGCACCCGAGTCAAGGCCCTCGACGCGCGACTCGACGGACTCGCGCGCGGTGAGCATGAGGATCGGCACGTCGCCTTCGGCGCGCAGGTGCCGCGCGACCTCGATGCCGTCGATCTTGGGCAGGCCGAGGTCGAGCACGATCGCGTCCGGTGAGAAGGAGCGCGCCTCCTCGAGCGCCGCCGCACCGTCGCCCGCGACGCGCACCTCGTACTCCTCCATGCGCAGCGAGCGCTGCAGCGCCAGCGCTATGTCCTCGTCGTCCTCGACCACGAGGACGCGGACGGAGCGGCCAAAGTCACTCATGTAATGGGCATTATCGACATCGCCGTTAAGCGATGGTAAGCGGCGCGAGGGAAGGTGCAACGCGCCCGGCGTCGAAGGTGCGCGCGATGGCCACAACCAGGCGCAAGCCGAAATCGCGCGCCAAAGCGACGCGCACCGCCAGGCGCCGCGCCAAGCGCCGCCCGCGCTCGTGGCGTCCGCCGCCGCTCGGCGACGGCGGACGCGAGGTGCTCTCGCTCGCGCTCGTCCTCCTCGGCGTCTTCCTCGGCTTCGTCATCTACGGCGGCTGGCACGGCGGCCGCGTCGGCCAGGGACTGGACGAAGCCCTCGGCTGGCTGCTCGGCGGCGCGCGCATCTTCGCGCCGCCGGCGATCGCGCTCGCGGGCGCCGTCTGGCTCGCCGCGCCGGCGACGACGGTCAGGCACCGCGTCCGCGCGGGCGTCCTCTGCCTCTTCGCGGGCGTGACGCTGATGCTCGCGGCCGACACGGCCGGGGTCTCCTCGACGCCCTCCGGCGAAGCGTGGGGCACCGCCTACCTGCGCGCCCACGGCGGCGTGGTGGGGCAGGGCCTGTACGCGCTCCTGGAGCGCCTCGTCGGCACCGTCGGCGTGACACTGCTGATCGTGCTCGCCCTCGCGGCCGCCGCGCTGCTCGTGAGCGGCACCTCGCTCGCCGCGGCGCTCCGCGCGGTGCGCTCCGCGATGAGGGCCATCGCCGACTGGCTCAGGGCGCCGCCCGAAGAGCCCGTATCGCCGGCCGCCGAGACGCTCGAGGTACCAGAGCCCCACCCCGCGGAGCTCATCGTGCGCCAGACGCACGTCGAGGCACCGGCCCACGAACCGCTCGCCGAAGCCGCGGAGGAGGAGCAAGACGCGCCCGCGGAGACCGGGGCGCAGGACGAGGACGAGGCGACGGGCGAGTCGCCGGCGATCGCGGTCGACGCGGACCAGCTGACGCCGCAGGGACGCTACCGCGCGAGCGTCACCGACGACCCGGACTTCAAGTGGCGCCTGCCGAGCGCGCAGCGCATCCTCACGCGCTCGAGCGGCGACCAGAGCCGCCCCGACACCGCGGGCCAGGAGCGCACGGCCAAGGCGCTGCTGCAGGCGCTCGGCCACTTCGGCATCGAGGCCCAGCTCGTCGGCACGATCAGCGGTCCGCACATCACGCGTTACGAGCTGCGCCTCGCGCCCGGCATCAAGGTCGGCAAGGTCAGCCAGCTCAAAGACGACCTCGCCTACGCGCTCGCCGCCACCGACGTGCGCATCCTCGCGCCGATCCCCGGCAAGCGCGCCGTAGGCGTCGAGGTGCCGAACACGAAGCGGCGCATGGTGCGCCTCGGCGACGTCTACCAGGAGCCGCCCGCGGACTGGTCGCCGCTGACGGTCTGGCTCGGCAAGGACGTCGCGGGCAAGGCGATCGGCGCCGACCTCGCGAAGATGCCGCACCTGCTCGTCGCCGGCACCACCGGCGCGGGCAAGTCCGGCGCGATCAACGCGATGCTCGCGAGCGTCCTTCTGCGCGCGACGCCGCGCGAGGTGCGCCTGGTCCTCGTCGACCCCAAGCAGGTGGAGCTCAACCGCTACGAGTCGCTGCCGCACCTCTTGACGCCAGTGATCACGAACCCGCGCATGGCCGCCAACGCGCTGCAGAACCTCGTCCGCGAGATGGAGCAGCGCTACGGCGCGATGTCGCTGCTGCGCACGCGCAGCCTGATCGAGATGAACGCCGCCCGTGAGGCCCGCGGCGAGCCGCCGCTGCCGTACATCCTGTGCGTGATCGACGAGCTCGCGGACCTCATGATGGTCGCGCCCGCCGACGTCGAGGACTCCATCATCCGCCTCGCGCAGAAGGCGCGCGCCGTGGGCATCCACCTGGTGCTCGCGACGCAGAGCCCGCGCGTCGACGTCATCACCGGGATGATCAAGGCGAACGTTCCGTCGCGGATCGCCTTCGCCGTCTCCTCGCAGACCGATTCGCGCGTGATCCTCGACCAGAACGGCGCGGAGTCGCTGCTCGGGCAGGGCGACATGCTGTTCAGCCCGATCGGCTCCTCGCGCCTGCAGCGGATCCAGGGCGCGTACATCGACGAGTCGCAGATCGACGCGCTCGCCGACCAGTGGCGCCGGCAGGGCGAACCCGAGCTGCACGAGGAGCTGCTCGAGCAGGTAGAGAGCGAGGAGCGGGGCGGCGGCGACGAGCTCGACCCCGACGAGGACCCGATGCTGGCCGACGCGATCCAGCTCGTGGTGGAGATGCAGACCGCGTCGACCTCGATGCTGCAGCGCCGGCTGCGGCTCGGCTACACCCGCGCGGGGCGGATGATCGACATGCTCGAGCGGCGCGGTGTCATCAGCGGCTACGAAGGTTCCAAGCCGCGCCAGGTCCTCATCTCGGAGGCCGACCTGCCGCGCATCCTCGCGCAGGTGGCCGACGCGCAGACCGCGCAGGCTACCGACTAGCCTTCCGGCTGCATGCCAGAGATCGGCTCCACGCTGCGCGAGGCCCGCATGCGGGCGCGCATCGACATATCCGAAATTGAGGCGCAGACCAAGATCCGCGCGAAGTACCTGCGCGCGCTCGAGAACGAAGAGTGGGGCCTGTTACCCGGACCGACGTTCGTCAAGAGCTTCCTGCGCACCTACGCGACCGCGCTCGGCCTCGACGGTCGCGCGCTCGTCGAGGAATACCGCCTCACGGAGGAGCCGCAGAGCGAGGTCACGCACGAGCAGATCATGCCGTCGCAGCGCCTCGCCGACCGCAGGGAGGGCTCCTCGAACGCTTACCGCTTCGCCGTCGGCGCCGTCGTCGCGCTGATCGTCGTGCTCGTCATCCTGCTCGCCTCCAAACACGGCAAAGACGCGACGCCGCCCGCCGCAGCGAAGACCCACATCCGGCTTTTCGTCCGCGCCGACGGGCCGGTCCACGTCTGCCTGCTCGACGCCGAAGGCAACCGCGTGATGCACTACACGCGCCTGCAAGCGGGCCAGCGCTCGCGCGCCTACCGCAGCACGTCGTTCCTGCTGTGGAGCAGCGGGCGCCAGGCGAAGGTCGTCGTCGGGCGCCGCGTGCGGGCGCTGCCCGAAGGCAGCGGGCCGGTGGGCGTGCAGATCGGCCCGACCGGCGACTCGCCCGCCGCGAGCAACGCGCGCCAGCAGGCGTGCGGCTAGCGCCGCGATGAGCACGCGCGCGGGGATCCTCGTCACTGGCACCGAGGTCCTCACAGGCCGCATCAGCGACCGCAACGGGCCGTGGCTCGCCGAACGGCTGCACGAGATCGGCGTGGACCTCGCGGTCACGACGATCGTCGGCGACCGCCGCGCCGACATGCTCGCCGCGCTCGCGAGCATGGCGGGCCTGCAGCTCGACCTGATCGTCACGAGCGGCGGGCTCGGGCCGACCGCCGACGACCTGACGGCCGACGCGGTCGGCGAGTTCCAGCAGCGCGAGATGGTGCTCGACGAGGGCCTGGAGGAGCGCATCGCGGAGATCCTGCGTCCGCTGGCCAAACGCTGGCGCAACCTGGACGAGAACGCGATCCGCGCGGCGAACCGCAAACAGGCGGTGATCCCCGCCGGCTCGGACATCCTCGACCCCGTCGGCACGGCCCCCGGCCTCGTGGTTCCCCCCGCCGACGGGCAGCGCGGGCCGACGATCCTCGTGCTCCCCGGCCCGCCGCGCGAGCTCCAGCCGATGTGGCGCAGCGCGATGGACTCACCGGCGCTGCGGGCGGCCATCGCCAACGCGGGCTCGTTCGAGCAGCACACGATGCGCCTCTTCGGCATCCCCGAGTCCGAGATCGCGGAGACGCTCCGCGCGGCCGCCGCCGCCGGCGTCGACCTCGCGCCGCTGGAGATCACGACGTGCCTGAAACGCGGCGAGATCGAGGTCGTGACGCGCTACGAGGACGGCGCAGGGTCCGCATACGGCCGCCTACGCGACTTCATCGCCGCAAGACACCCGCAGGCGCTCTTCTCGACCGACGGCGCGACGATCGACGAACAGATCGCGCGCGAGCTGCGCGAGCGCGGCGCGACGATCGCGACCGGCGAGTCGTGCACGGGGGGACTGCTCGCGGGACGCCTGACCGAGCTCGCCGGGGCCTCCGACTACTTCCTGGGCGGGCTTGTGACGTACTCCAACGAGGCCAAGCACGCGCTCGCCGGCGTCGAGCGGGGCCTGATCGAGCGCCACGGCGCCGTCAGCGAAGAGGTCGCGCTCGCCCTCGCCGACGGGGCGCGAGAGCGCCTCGGCGCCGACCTCGGCGTCGGCGTCACCGGAATCGCCGGGCCCGGCGGCGGCAGCGAGGAGAAGCCCGTCGGTCTCGTCTGGTTCGCGGTCACGGATGCCGGCGCGCGGCGCGCGCGCTCGGTGACGCTGCCGGGCGGGCGCGCGGACGTGCGCGACCGCGCGACGACCGTCGCGCTTCACATCGTGCGCGCCTTCCTCGCAGAGAGCGCGCGGTGAAGCGCTCCCCGACGATCCGCCTCTTCGCGGCGCTGGCGCTGCCGCGGGAGTGCACCGCAGCGCTCGCCGCGTGGGCGCGCAGCGAGCTGGGCGCGCCCGGCACGAGGCTGCTTGCGCCCGACGCCATGCACCTCACGATCGCTTTCCTCGGCGAGCGCCCGGCTGGCGAGCTGGAGGAGCTCACGGCGGCGCTCGAGGCGCTCGACATCGAGGCGCCGGAGCTGCATCTCGGTGCCCCCGTGCGGCTGCCGCCGCGCGCCCCGCGGACCGTCGCCGTCGAGGTCACCGACCCCTCGGGCGCGCTCGCGGAGCTCCAGCGCCGCACCGCCGACGCGCTCGCTTCCGCGAGCGGCTGGGAGCCGCGCAGGCGCCGCTTCAGACCCCACATCACGGTCGCGCGCATGCGCCGCAACACGCCCCCGCCGGGCGCCGTCGGCGCCACGCCTTCGCTGCCCTTCAACCCGCTCGCACTCGAGCTTCTGCGCTCCCACCTGCTGCCGGACGGCGCGGTCTACGAGCTGCTCGCGACACGGTCGCTGCACGCCGCGTACGAGCGCCGCGACGGGCCCCGTTCCGTCCGCCTGGACCGCTAGCTTGGCCTGTCCACAGAGCTAGCGAGGAGCATGATCATGGCGGCAAGCGAGCAGGAGAAGGCGGCCAAGGCGCGCGACGCCGCGCTTCAGGGCGCGCTCTCACAGATCGAGAAGGAGTTCGGCAAGGGCACCGTCATGCGCATGGGCGACGAGGGCGCACAGGTGCGCTGCGAGGCGATCCCCACCGGCGCGCTGTCGCTGGATCTCGCGCTCGGCATCGGCGGCGTGCCGCGTGGAAGGATCGTCGAGCTCTACGGTCCGGAGTCCTCGGGCAAGACGACGCTGATCTACCACATCCTCGCCCAAGCCCAGCAGCTCGGCGGCGTCTGCGCTTTCATCGACGCCGAGCACGCCATGGACCCGCTGTACGCCAGGGAGATCGGCGTCGACATCGACGAGCTGCTCGTCTCCCAGCCCGACTACGGCGAGCAGGCGCTCGAGATCGCCGACATGCTCGTGCGCTCCGGCGCCGTCGACGTCGTCGCCATCGACTCCGTTGCCGCGCTCACGCCGCGCGTCGAGCTCGAAGGCCAGATGGGCGACCAGACCGTCGGCGCGCAGGCGCGCATGATGTCGCAGGCGATGCGCAAGCTCGCCGCCAACCTGAACCGCACGAGCACGCTCTGCATCCTCACGAACCAGATCCGCGAAAAGGTCGGCGTGATGTTCGGCTCACCCGAGACGCAGCCCGGCGGCCGGGCGCTGAAGTTCTACGCCTCGCAGCGCCTTGACATCCGCCGCATCGAGACGCTGAAGGACGGGACCGAGGCCGTCGGCAACCGCGTCCGTGTGAAGGTCGTCAAGAACAAGGTCGCGGCGCCGTTCCGCCAGGCCGAATTCGACATCGAGTTCGGCAAGGGCATATCCACCGCCGGCTGCCTGATCGACCTCGGCCTGGAGCACAGCATCGTCTCCAAGTCCGGCGCGTTCTTCTCCTACGGCGACGAACGCCTCGGCCAGGGACGGGCTGCGGCCAAGGCCCACCTCGACCAGAACCCGCAGGTCGCGCGGGACATCGAAGCGAAGATCTACACGGCGCTCGGCGTTGACCGCGGCTCGGTCACGCCAATCGAGCGCGGCGAGAAGCCCGCCGCGCCGATCGAGTCCGAACCCGCGGTCGCCGCGGCGTAAGGGCCGCTACCTGAGCTGCGACAGGAAGTAGGCGATCTGCCGGCGCGTCGCAGCGGGCGTGTTGCGGAAAGAGGGCATCGGGGCGTGCCCGGCGGCGAGTGCGCCCAGGATCTGCCGTTCGGTGAGCCGGCGTCCGGCCGCCGTCAGATTCTCCCCGGGGCCGGGGTTGCCGTCTACGCCGATCTTGTGGCACGCGAGGCAGCCGAACCTGCTGACGGCGCGCTCGCCGCCTTCGAACTCGCGGACGTCCTCCTCGCCGCCGGCGCGCACCGCCGCCGGGAGGGCACGACCGGCGAGGGAGGGGCCGTGGAGCTCGTGCTGCAGGCACCACTGACGGGTGACGTGGACGCTCCCCGTGTTGACGCCGCCCACCACGCCGACGATCGTCGCGCACGCCACCCGCACGGGCCTCTGCTCGCCCGCGCACGCCCCGAGGCCGACGGCCGCGATGGCCGCGGCGCAAGCGAACCTGAGCATCGCACGGCAATTGAACCAGCTGCGGCGGGGGGTGACCGGCGAACGCCGACAGATATCGACGGCCTTTGCGCCCCGAGGCCCGGTCGGGCTACGCTGCTTGGCGCAAGACCATGACCCTCAGTCCGCCGAAGCGCTACCACCTCACCACCTTCGGGTGCCAGATGAACGAGCACGACTCCGAGCGCATGCGCGGCATGCTCCATTCGCTCGGCTACGAGGCGGCGCCCGAGCGCGAGAGCGCCGACCTCATCCTCTTCAACACCTGCTCGATCAGGGAGGCCGCCGACAGCCGCTTCATCGCGCACCTGCAGCAGTCGCGCGGCGTGAAGCGCGAACGCCCGGACGTCGTCATCGGCGTCGGCGGCTGCTGGGCGCAGTCGGTCAAGGACGACGTCTTCCGCCAGTTCCCCTACGTGGACGTCGCCTTCGGCCCCGGCCAGATCCACAAGCTCGCGGAGTTCCTGACCTCCGACTCCTTGACCGCCCAGGGCTACTTCGAGTTCGAGGGCTTCAGCGGAACGCTGCCCGCGCACCGCGAGCGCGACTTCCACGGCTGGCTGCAGATCAGCGTGGGCTGCAACTGCGCCTGCTCGTACTGCATCGTGCCCTCGACGCGCGGCCGCGAGGCGAGCCGCGACCCCGACGAGCTCATCGGCGAGGTGCGCGCGATGGCGGCGCAGGGCGTTCGCGAGGTGACTTTGCTCGGCCAGAACGTCAACTCGTACGGCCGCGACCTGCCCGGCGGCCGGGAGAAGCCGACATTCGCGGGCCTGCTGCGCGAAATCGACGGCGTCCACGGCATCGAGCGCGTCCGCTACACGAGCCCGCACCCGAAGGACATGCGCGAAGACGTGATCCTCGCCCACGCCGAGCTGCCCAGCCTGTGCGAGCACATCCACCTGCCGCTGCAGTCGGGGTCCTCGCGGATCCTGAAGGCGATGCGCCGCACGTACGACCGCGAGCGCTATCTCGACCGCGTCGCGCTGATCCGCGAGCACGTGCCCGACGTCGCGCTCACCACCGACATCATCGTCGGCTTCCCCGGGGAGAGCGAGGACGACTTCCAGGCCACGCTCGACGTCGTCGACCGTGTCGGCTACGACGGCGCCTTCACGTTCATCTACTCGCCGCGCCGCGGCACGGAGGCCGCGCTCATCCGCGACGGCGTCGTCGCCCACGACGTGAAGGTCGAGCGCCTCGAACGGCTCGTAGCGCTCGTCCAGGAGCGGGCGCGCGAGCGCGCGCAGCGCTTCGTCGGGCGCACCGTCGAGGTGCTAGTCGAAGGCCCCTCGCGCAACGACGCGGCCCGCCTGCGCGGGCGCTCGCGGCACAACAAGGTCGTGAACTTCGACGGTCTCGCCGCGCCGGGCGAGCTGACGCAGGTCCGCATCGACTCCGCGACGAGCCAGACGCTCGCGGGCGAGGAGCTCCTCGGCGCCCGAGCCGCCGCCTAGCTCAACGCCGTTCGCGGTGGCCGGCTTCCATTTCCTCGCTGACACGGTCCGAGCCGAGCATCCGCTGCAGCCGCGCGGTCGCATCGGGGGCGACGCCTGCGACCGCGGCTCCGACACGGATCGAGAAGGGCGCGACGTCGACCTCGGCGATGTCGCGCTCGATCGCCCGCACGACGCCCTCCGCGACCTGCTCGGGCGTGCGCGTCGCGACGCCCGGGGGCAGCTTCGCGCCGGACGTCACGAACATCCCCGCGTCGCTGACGAAACCGGGGAAGACCGCCGACGCGCCGACGTTCGTGCCGTGCAGGTCCGCCCGCAGCGCGCCGGCGAAGCCGCGCAGGCCGAACTTCGTCGTGCAGTAGATCGAGGTCCGCGCCGAGTAGGCCTTGCCCGAAATCGACGACATAAACACGAGATGGCCGCGCCCGCGCGCGAGCATCTGCGGCACCAGCACACGCGCCATGATGATCGGCGCGTGCAGGTTCACCTCCAGTGCCCTATCGATCTCGAGCTCGCTGAAGGACTCGAGGCGCCCCGCGGCCGGCAGCGCAGCGTTGGCGACGAGGACGTCGACCTCGCCGGCGCGCTCGAGCAGCGAGTGGAGCTGCGCGCGCTCCGCGAGATCGGCGACCTCGACCCGGGCGCCGACCCGCGCCGCGAGCTCGTCGAGCGCCGTCTTGTTGCGCCCCGAGATGACGAGCTCGGCGCCGCGTGAGCGGAGCGCGAGCGCCGTCGCCGAGCCGATGCCGCCCGCCGCTCCTGTCAAGAGGACCCGTGCCCCGCGAAGCTCCATGAGCGGGGAGGCTATCCGGCGGTGAACGTCGTTGCGATCTTCGGGCCGACCGCTGTCGGCAAGACGGCCGTCGCCATCGCGCTCGCCGAGGAGCTGCGCGGGCGCGGCGAGGACCCCGTCGCCGTGTCGGCCGACGCGCTCCAGGTCTACCGCGGCCTGCAGGTCCTCACGGGCGCCGCGACGCCCGCGGACCGCCAGGCGCTCGAGCATCGCCTGATCGATTTCGTCCCTGTCGGCGAGACGTTCAGCGCGGGCCGTTACGCCGAGCTCGCGCACCGCGAGATCGACGCGCTGCTCGACGCCGGGCGGCGCCCGCTCGTCGTCGGCGGCACCGGGCTCTACCTGCGCGCGGCGCTCGCGGACCTCGACATGCGTCGCGTGGCGCCGGCGGAGGTCCGCGAACGGCTCCAGGCCCGCCTCGCGCGCGAGGGCCCGCGCGCGCTGCACAGCGAACTGGAGCGCGTCGCGCCGTGGGCCGCCGCGCGCGTCGACCCCGCCGACGGCCGGCGGCTCGTGCGCACGCTCGAGCTGCACGAGCTCGGCGAGCTCCAGCCGCGCGCGGGGCCCTCCGAGCTCTGGACCGACCGCATGCGCCGCCCGACCGCGCTTTTCGGCCTGACGATGGACCGCGACGCTCTACGCGACGCGATCGACGCGCGCGTGGACGCGATCGTGGCGCAGGGAGCAGCGGCCGAGGTCGCCGCCGCCGAGCGGCAAGGCGCGTCCGCGACCGCGCGCGCCGCGCTCGGCTTCAGCGAGCTTCTCGCGGGCGAAGTCGAGGAGCTGAGGCAGCACACGCGCGCCTACGCGCGCCGCCAGCTCACATGGATGCGCAAGCTCGCGAACACCACGCTCATCGACGTCACGGCCCGCGGTCCCGGCGATGTCGCCCGCGAGATCCTAGACTCCGCACTCCGATGAGATTTGAGAAGTGGCAGGCACTCGGCAACGACTACCTGATCGTCGAGCGCGCGGAGCTCCCTTTCGAGCCGACGGCGGGCCGGATCCAGCTGCTGTGCTCCTCGCACTACGGCATCGGGTCCGACGGCCTGCTGCTGCTCAGCCCCTGTGAGGGCCACGTCGCGCGCCTGACGATCTTCAACCCCGACGGCTCGCGCGCCGAGCTCTCCGGTAACGGCGGACGCCAGGCGATCATGTACCTGCGCCGCCGCGGCTGGACCGACCGCGACGAGTTCACGATCCTCACCGACGCCGGCGTGCTGCGACCCACCATCACGGGCGCCGACACGTGCACGATCGACCTCGGCCACGCGTCGCTGACGTCGGCCGACTATCCCGGCGGCGCGCAGGACGGCCGCGGCGAGCTGCAGGTGGGCGAGAGCACCTGGGCCTTCCAGCACATCTCGATCGGCAACCCGCAGTGCACGATCGCCGTCGGCGACCTCGACGAGCTCGCGGCGCTCGACCTGCCGGCAATCGGCCCGCCGATCGAAGCGAGCAGCCTCTTCCCGCACCGCACGAACGTCTCGTGGTACTACCCGTACGCGACCGACCGCATCCGCGCCCGCATCTTCGAGCGCGGCGTGGGGGAGACGCTGTCGTCGGGGACGGGCGCCACCGGCGCCGCGATCGGCTACCTGCTCGGCAGCGGCAGGCGCGCCGGGACCGTGATGGTGCTCCTCGACGGCGGCGAGCTCAAGGTCGCCGTCGACGAGGACCTGCGGGTCGAGCTCACCGGATGGGCGCGGCCCGTCTTCGCCGGCTCGATCACGAAGGAGTTCGAAAGGGACCTCGATGAGGCCGAGTGAGCGGCTCGAGCGCATCCCGCCGTACGCGTTCGCGGCGCTGGAGCGCAAGATCCGCGCCAAGCGCGAAGCCGGCGTCGACGTCATCAGCCTCGGCATCGGCGACCCCGACCGGCCGACACCGGAGCCGATCGTGCGCGCGATGCAGCAGGCCGTCGCCGACCCGGGGACGCACCAGTACCCGACGAACCGCGGGCGCGCCGAGTTCCGCGCGGCGGTCGCCGAGTTCTACGCGAGACGTTTCGGCGTCGTGCTCGACCCGGAGAGCGAGGTGATCCCGGCGCTCGGTGCCAAGGAGGCGATCTTCAACCTGAACCTCGCGTTCCTCGACGCCGGCGACGTCGCGCTCGCGTCCGACCCCGGCTACCCCGTCTACACCGGCGGGCCGTGGCTCGCCGGCGGCGAGGCCCACGCGATCGCGCTCGAACCGGAGCTCGGCTTCGTCCCCGATCTCGCGGCGATCCCGGCCGACGTCGTCGAGCGCAGTCGCCTGATGTACATCAACTATCCGAACAACCCGACCGGCGCGATCGTCCCCGACGGTTTCTTCGCGGAGGTCGTGGAGTTCGCGAGCGAGAACGGCATCCTCGTCGTGCACGACAACGCCTACTCGGAGATCTCCTTCGACGGCTACCGCCCGCCGTCGTTCCTGCAGACAGCGGGCGCGAAGGACGTCGGGATCGAGGTCTTCTCGCTCTCCAAGGGCTACAACATGACCGGCTGGCGCTGCGGCGCAGTCGTCGGCAACGCCGACGCGCTCGAGGTCTACTGGCGCCTGAAGAGCAACGTCGACTCGGGCATGTTCGAGGCCGTGCAGCTCGCGGCGGTGACCGCGCTCTCGCCCGAGCTCGACGCCGACGTGGCGCAGATGAACGCGCTCTACGCGCGACGCCGCGACCTCGTCTGCGAAGCGCTGCGCGGTATCGGTGTCGACGTGACGCCGCCGCGCGGCACGATCTACGTCTGGGCACCGGTCCCGGAAGGCTTCGCGAGCTCCGCCGAGTACTGCGAGCACGTGCTCGAGCAGGCCGCCGTGGTGATCTCCCCCGGGTCGATCTACGGGGCGGCGGGGGAGGGGTGGTTCCGCATCTCGCTCACGACGCCCGACGACCGTCTGCTCGAGGCCGTCGAGCGTCTCAGCGCGCCCGCCTCCTAGCGCGCCGCCCGCGCTCGTCCTAGAATTCCATCTGGATGGATCGAGGCCGAAACGGCCGCAGCGCCGTTACGAGAACGCCGCAGGAGGGCAGGGATGGCCAGCGCGCGCCGCGCGCCCGCCAACGGGCGCTGTGCCTGGGCATCAGCTCCGACGAGGGAGCGCTCGACGAGCTGAGGGAGCTTCTGCTGACCGCCGGCGTCGTGACGGTCGGCGAGCTCGTGCAGGAGCGCACCGAGCCGCACCCCAACACGTATCTCGGCTCGGGCAAGGTCGCCGAGGCGAAGGCGCTCGCCGCGGCGCTCGACGCCAACCTGATCGCCTGCGACGACGAACTCTCGGCGCGCCAGGAGCGCAACCTCGAGCTCGCCGTCGGGCTCCCGGTCGTCGACCGCACGACCGTCATCCTCGACATCTTCGCGACGCACGCCGGCAGCGCCGAGGGCAAGCTGCAGGTCGAGCTCGCGCAGCTCGAGTACAACCTTGCCCGCATGCGCGGCCTGTGGAGCCACCTCGAGCGGCTCGGCGGCGGGATCGGCACCAGGGGTCCCGGCGAGACGCAGATCGAGACCGACCGCCGGCTGGCGCGCAACCGCATCGCGACGCTGCGCCGCCGCCTGGAGCGCGTGCGCGGCACGCGCGCGATGCAGCGCGCCGAGCGCGAGCGCGCCGCGCTGCCGACGATCGCGCTGGTCGGCTACACGAACGCCGGCAAGTCGAGCCTCTTGAACGCGCTGACCGGCGCCGACGCCGGCGTCCGCGACCGGCTCTTCCACACGCTCGACCCGACGGTCCGCACGCTCTCGATCGCGGGACGGCGCTACCTCTTGACCGACACCGTCGGCTTCATCAGCAAACTGCCGCACCAGCTCGTCGACGCGTTCGGCGCGACGCTCGAGGAGACGCGCCGCGCCCAGCTCGTCGCGCACGTGCTCGACGCCTCCGCTTCGCTGGACCAGCAGGAAGCGATGCGCCGCGCCGTCGAGGAGACGCTCGAGGAGATCGGCGCCGGCGAGCAGCCACGGCTGCTCGTCCTCTCCAAGGCCGACCTGCTCGACGCGGCCGCCCGCAGCGAGCTGCGCCTGCGCTTCCCTGCGGCCGTGCTCGTGAGCGCACAGACGGGGGAGGGACTCGACGAGCTCAGCGAGACGATCGAGCGCGAGCTCGCCCACACCCTGCGCCACGTCGAGCTGCTCGTGCCCTACGCTGACGGCGGCAGGCTCGCCGAACTGCACCGCGTCGCCGGCGAGCTCACGCGCCGCGACACGCCGGACGGCGTGCGCGTCAGGGCGCTGCTGCCCGCCCGCCTCGCCGAGCGTTTCGCGCGCTACGCGGTCGCGTCGCCCTAGCCGTCAGCGGTCGTCGCCGGAGCCGGCGATCACGCCGCGCCGGGCGCGTGAGCGAAGCTTCTCGAGATTCGCGCCGGCGACATCCTCGAGGTCGAGCTCCAGCTCGGTCGCGAGCTGTGCGACATACCAGAGCACGTCGCCGAGCTCGCCGGCCAGCTGGCTGCGGCGCTCGCCGCTGACTACGCCGTCGTCGTCGCGGATGACCTTCTTGACGTCGTTGGCCACCTCGCCCGCCTCGCCGGCCAGCCCGAGCGCGGGGTAGGCGAGCCACGCCTCGCGCGGGTAGGCGGCCGTCTCGCGCGAGAGCCGCTGGTAGTCGGAGAGCTCCACGCGGCGATCCTAGCCCGCGAGTCCCGCGACGCGGCGACCGTCCTCGTGCGCGAGTTCGGTGAATGCGTCCTCGAGCGCGGCGAGGGAGCAGGCCGGCAAGTCCAGGGCGCGCGCGAGCAGCCAATCGGCGAGCGCCGGGTTCTTGGGCAGCAGCGGACCGTGAAGGTAGGTCCCGATCGTGTTGCCGTTCACGGCGCCCTCGAAGCCGCTGTCGCCGTCGTTGCCGTAGCCGCGTAGCACGCGTCCGAGCGGGCGTTGCCCCATGCCAAGACGCGTGCGCCCGCCGTGGTTCTCGAAGCCGACGAGCTCGAGCACGTCCTCGCCGAGGCGCGCCTCGATCGCGACGTTGCCGATCAGCCGCGGCCCGGCCTCGCGGATCGTGCGCACGTCGAGCAGGCCGATGCCCTCGAGCTCGCGTCCCTCGAGCTCGTACGAGCGCCCGAGCAGCTGGTAGCCGCCGCAGACGCCGAGCACGATCGCCCCGCGGGCCGCCGCGGCGTGCAGCGCGTCGCGGCCGGTCCGGAGCAGATCCTCGGCACAGAGGATCTGGTCGCGGTCCTGGCCGCCGCCGATGTAGTACAGGTCGTGCGCGTCGCCGTCGAGCTCGTCGCCGAGCCCCTTCGCCGTGAACTGAAAGCCGATGCCGCGCCATTCGCACCGCCGCTGCAGGAAGATCATGTTCCCGCGGTCGGCGTAGATGTTCATCAGTTCGGGGTAGAGCGCCGCCACGCGGAGCACCCGGCCGTCACGGTCCTGCACGGAACACCACCACCTCGTTCGCGACGTGATCGTCGGTCTCGGGCACCTCGATGACGCGGTCCAGCGCGAGCGCCACGCGCCGCGCCTCCGCGGCGAGCGTCGCGACGTCGACCGCGTCCAGGCGGATCACGTCGCGTTCCGCCGGGCGCAGCGGGCCGTCCATCGTGAAGACCCGCCGGTCCCGTTCGACGGCGATCGAGCCACCGTGGGAGCGCACGGCCAGCGGGCTGCTCACGTAGAGCGCTCCGTCGGCACGCAGCGTGTCGGGCAGCGGACGCTCGTCGTCCTCACAGAACTCGTGGAAGCGCGTCACGACGGCGATCCCGAGCTCGCCTGACGGCGCGAGGTGCGCGGCCGCGCCCGCGAAGAGACCTCCGCGGCCCTCCGCGCCGCCGAGCAGCTGGATTGTCTGCATCGGCACGAGCACCAGCGGCCATCGGCGCGCGCCGAGCGAGAGCTCGCGGATGTCGCCGTGCACGAGCTCGATGTCAAGCGTTCCCGCCCGCTCCGCGAGCGCAGCCAGCAGGTCCTCGTCGCTGTCAACCGCGGTGATGCTGTGACCGTCGCGGGCGAGGGCGAGGGCGACGCGGCCGGTGCCGCAGCCGAGGTCGAGCACCGGCCGCGGAACCTCGCCCGCCAGCGCCCGCCAGACCGGGAGGTCGGCCGTGTAGCGCCCGCACTCCGCGTCGTGCCAGCGGACCGCCTCGACGTTCGCCGCCGCGCTCACCACTGGCTCTCGACCTCGCCGCGCGACGCGAGGAGGGCGCGCAGGTCGAGCATCGCCGTGTACGTCGGGAGCGCGAAGAGCGTGCCGTCGCCGCGTGCGACCGCGGCGTCGAGCGCCGCGGCTATGTCCGGGATCACCTCGATGGCGTCCGCCGCCACGCCCGCGTACTGCAGGCGCGTTGCCATGTCCGCGGCCCGCGTCCCGGCGCAGACAGCGTGTGCCACATGGCCGGCGAGCAGCTCGAAGTCCGCGTCCCAGACCCACGAGACGTCGCGTCCGTCCGCGATGCGGTCGTTGAGCACGGCAAGCAGCTGCAGCGTTCCCGGCTCGAGGGAGAGCGTGCGCGCCACCTCGCTCGCCCCGACCGGGTTCTTGATCAGCAGGATCCGCACCTCGCGGCCGCCCGAGAGCACGAGCCGCTCGGCGCGGCCGAAGGCCGGGCGGGCGTCGCGCAGGCCGGCCGCGATCGCCGGCGGGTCGACGTCTAGCGCGAGCGCGAGCGCCGCTGCCGCGAGGGCGTTGTAGACGTTGTAGAGGCCGGGAAGCGCGAGGTCGACGCGCTCGCTCCGCTCGCCCGTGTCGAGCGTGAACGACGCCCCCGCCACGCCGCGCAGCTCGATCGCGCGCGCCGTCACGGTGGGCCGCGGCCGCTCCAGGCCGCAGGCCGGGCAGCGGTAGTGCCCGAGGTGGCCGAGGTAGACGACGTCGAACGCGAGGGGCGCCCCGCAGCGCCTGCAGTGACCCGCGTCGACCGCGTGGCCGAGACCCGGCGCCGCGGCCGCGGGATCCTCGATGCCGAAATAGAGCGCGTCGGGCCGTCCCGCGCCGAGGTAGGCGACGAGGGGGTCGTCGGCGTTGAGAACCAGCCGCGCGGGGCTCTCCGCCGCGGCGTGGGCCCACGAGTCGGCCAGCGTCTCGAGCTCTCCGTAACGGTCGAGCTGGTCACGGAAGAGGTTCGAGAGCGCGATCGCGCGCGGTGAGAGCTCGCCGACGAGGCGGTCCAGCCACGCCTCATCGACCTCGAAGAGGCCGATGTCGCCCTGGATCTCATCGCCGTGGGTGGCGTCGAGCAGCGTCGAGGCGATCCCGCCTGCCATGTTCGCCCCGGTGGCGTTGTGGACGACGTCGAGGCCCGCGGCCGACAGGACGCCCGCCGCCATCGTCGCCGTTGTCGTCTTGCCGTTTGTCGCGCTCACGACGGCGCACCCCTGTGGCAGTCGCGCGGCGAGCGCTCGCACGGCCCCCGGCGACATCCGCAGCAGCACCCTTCCGGGGGCGCTGGTTCCGCCCGAGCCGCGCATCCGGGCAACGCGGCCGACGAGCCGCGCGACCGCGATCTGCGAGGTCCGCGGCGAGCTCACGCCGCGCCCGCGGCCGGCAGCGCCGGCGAACCGTCGACGGGCACGATCATCCGCACCGCCCCCTTCAGGGAACGCACCGTCACCGGGAGCTCGCCGATCGGGTCTCCGTCGGCGAACATGGTGAACGGACCGTCCGCGGCGACCTCGACCTCGGCGCCGCGCAGGACCCGCACGCGCTTCTCCTTCACGTGCGTGCCCCTGAACACCTTCGGCAGCGACCACAGGAACCTCGCGCGGGAGCTCTTGCCGACGCAGACCGCGTCGAGCAGGCCGTCGTCCAACATGGCGTCGGGGGCCACGAACATGCCCCCACCGTACGCGCGCGAGTTCGCGACGGCGACCGTGAAGCCGCTGAAGTCGTACTCCTCGCCGTCCGCGCGCACCGTCAGCTGCGCGGGCCGCCATCGCAGCAGCGCGCGCAGCGCACCGTACGCATACGCGCCGCCGCCGAGCCACGAGGGCGCTTCGTTGGCGATCCGGTTCGCGTCACTGTCGAATCCGACCGACGCGATGCCGACGAAGGCGCGGCCCGCCTCGTTGCTGCCGTCGTACACGGCACCGAGGTCGAGCGGACGCGCGACGCCGGTCGCGACGACGCTCGCGGCGCCCTCCGTGTCGCGGGGAATGCCGAGCGTTCGCGCGAGGTCGTTTCCGCGCCCGCCCGGTATCAGCCCGATGACCGAGTCCGGCACGTGGCGCAGCGCATCCGCGACGGCGCCGACGAGACCGTCGCCGCCGACGGCGACGACGGCGCGCCCCTGCAGCGCGGCCGCCACGGCGAGCTCGCGCGCGTGATCGAGACCCGTCGTCCGCGACGTCGCGACATCCACGCCGCGCCGGCGCAGTGCGTCGGCGGCGAGCGGCGCGATCCGCAGCGCGCGTCCGCCGCCGGCGGACGGGTTCACGACAAGCGAAACGGCATCCGCCACCGCGCGCCCCGCTGCCGCGTTCAGCCGCCGCTGGGCCTGTTGCGCCGTCTTCGCCCGATTGCGGCGGCGATCGCCAGCGCCGCGAGCACGACGAGCAGGCCGAGCAGCACCGCCGGCGGCAAGCCGATGCCGCCGAACGGAAGAGCGACCAGGAGCACGACGCCGGTACCCACCGCGATCAGCGCGACGGCCAGCAGGATGATCAGCAAGATCCCGCGCACGCGGGCGAGGATCCCCGCCGAGCGCGGCGGAAGCAGCAGGCCCGCGGCCCGCAGCGCGAACAGCTGCCGGCCGCTCGGCGCATCCTGACCGAGGCGCTCGACCGCCTCCTTCAAGTCGCCCGCGCGCCGTTCGGCGAGCGCGAGGGACGCGTCGGCCATGCGCCTGATCTGCATTCGTTCCTGGGGCCGCGCCGCCGCCAGGGCGCGCTGGAAGTATCCCCGCGCCGCCTCGGCGTCGAAGCGCTCGGAGGCGCGAGCGCCGAGGATCGACAGCGCCGCGGCCTTGTATTTGGTCTCCGCCTCGAGCTCCTCGTCGGAGCGTTTCTCGAGCGCTTCGATCGCGGCCATCGCGCCGCGCTGTTCGACCCTGATCTGGCGTTGTTTCGGTGGCATGAAGCGCCATTCTATGGCGTGAAATGGCGGCAGGCGAAGCGCAAGGGGGGCGCGGACGAGCCGCTATGCTCGCCGCGTGCCGACCGCCCGCTCAAGCGCACGCGCGCTCGCCGCGCTGATCGCCGCGCTGTCACTGCTCTGCGCGGCTGCACCCCAGGCGTTCGCAGGCGTCTCACTCGGCGGCAACAACCTCGCGGAAGAGGCCGAATCCGAATCGTCGAGCAGCAGCTCTTCCTCGGGCACATCGAACGGCGAAGGCAAAGAAACGAAAGAAACGAGCTCCTCCACGACCAACTCGACCTTCGTGCTCGGCATCGGCGTCGCCGTCGTGCTGCTGATGGGGATCGGCTTCATCATCGTGCGCGATGCGCGCAGACGCGCACCGGTCAGCGACGCCGCTGTCGACGCCGCCGTGCACCAGTCGCACATCGACCACCAGGCGCAGCTGCGCCGCAGACGCGCGCGCGCCAAAGCCGCGCGGCAGCAGCGCAAGCGAAACCGCTGAGCGCCGGCTCAGAAGAGGTGCGCCGTGCGGATCGGCGCGCGGGCCGGCCGGCGGACGCGCGGCGGCGACGAGGGCCCGGGGTTTCCGTGCGGTCCGCGCCGCGGGCGCCGCGGCGAGGGCTCGCGCGGGTGCGGGTCGAGCGGACCGCCGGGAAGGGCGTGCGAGCCGCCGTCGTCTTCGGAGGAGCCGTCGCCTTCGGCTTCCACGAGCGAGTTGTCGTAGCGCATGGGCAGCCACAGCATCGCTGCCGCGATCGGCAGCTTGATGCACGCCGCGAAGAGCAGGACCCATGCCCACACAGGCATGGCGCCATGGTACTACTGCGGGGTGGCGACCGAGCGAACGTCCAAGCTCGAACGCCTGGAGAGCGAGGTCACACGTTGCCGTCGCTGTCCGCGGCTCGTCGCGTGGCGCGAGCAGGTGGCGCGCGAGAAGCGCCGTGCGTTCGCCGACGAGGTCTACTGGGGACGCCCCGTGCCCGCCTTCGGCGACGTCGACGCGTCGCTGCTCGTGCTCGGGCTCGCGCCCGCCGCGCACGGCGCGAACCGCACGGGCAGGATGTTCACGGGCGACCGCTCCGGTGACTTCCTCTATGCGGGGCTCTGGCGCGCCGGCCTCGCGAGCGCGCCGCGCTCGGCGTCACGCGATGACGGGCTGCGCCTGACCGGGGCCCGGGTCTCGGCCGCGGTCCGCTGCGCGCCGCCGGCGAACAAGCCGACGCCGCTCGAGCGCGACACGTGCGAGCCGTGGACCCAGGCCGAACTCGCCCTCCTCGACGGCGTGCGCGTCGTGCTCGCACTCGGAGCGTTCGCGTGGCGCAGCGCCCTGCGCCTTTTGGCCGGCGACGAACGCGGCGGACCGGTGTCGCGACCGCTGCCGCGCTTTACCCACGGAGCGGAGGTGACGGTAGGCCTCTTCACGCTCCTCGGCTGCTTTCACCCGAGCCAGCAGAACACCTTCACCGGGCGCCTGACGCCCGCGATGCTCGACGCCGTGCTCGCGCGCGCGACCGAAGTGGCCGATACACCCCGAATCATGCACTGACGCGAGGATGCGTGCCGCAATGGGGCGAGGCATGCCACGTCTAACCTGACGGCCATGACCTATTCGGCGCGCGAGGGGCGTGAGCGCATACTGCTGGACGTCGCGGAAGCCGCGGCGGCGCTGATGGGCGCGCAGGAGGCACTCGGCGAGGCCCACGAGCAGCTCGATGATGCGGCCGCCGGCCGGCTCGAACTCGAGCTGTACGGTCCGGTTCGCGACGCCACGAAAAGCGCGCTTGCGGGAGCGTCGGCGTTCGCCGCTCGCGTCGGGATGACGTTCACCCGCCCGGCAGGCGAACACCACGCACGCACGCGGGGGGATGGCCCGCGTGAGTACGTCGACGCCGCAACGGCGCTTGTGGCGCGCGCCGACGAGCTGCTCGCGGAACTGCAGGACTCGCTGCTGCCGGTCGAAGTGGGGGACACCGAGCTGCGCGAGGCGCTGGCGGCGACCCGCAGGACGATCGCACCGCTCGCGCATTCGGCACTCGAGTTCGAGCGCACGCTCGGACGCTAGGCGCCGTCGTGCGCAGACTAGGTCCGGCGCTCGGCGTCAGAGACTTCTCCCGCCTATGGCTCGGCGTGCTCGGCTGGGACCTCAGCCTGCAGATGGTCGAGCTCGTGATCGGCTGGCAGGTTTACGTCTACCACCACAACGCGCTGTATCTGGGACTGATCGGTCTCGCCGAGTTCATCCCGATGCTGCTGCTCTCGCTCCCCGCCGGCCACCTCGCCGACCGGCACTCGCGACGTCTGATCCTTGCGTCGGCGCTGTGCCTGAGCGCAATCGTGGCCGGCGCCCTCGCCGCCATGTCTTCCGCCGGAGTGCATTCGCTCTGGCCGTTCCTCGCGCTCGCACTGTGCGCCGGGATATCGATGGCACTGGGGTCACCCGCGTCGCGCTCTCTCCCGCCCGTTCTCGTCCCGCCTCGCCTGCTCGAGAATGCCGTCACGCTGCGCAACGCGAGCATGTACACGTCGACGATGGTCGGCCCGGCCCTCGGCGGCCTCCTGTACCCGATATCGCCGTCCCTCACCTACGGTGTCGCCGCCGTCGTGATGCTCGTCGGGGCGGGATCGGTCCTCACGATCCACCACCGCGAGGAACCTGGCCGTGACGACGGCAGCGCCGCGGACCGACGCAGCGTCCTCGCGGGACTCCGTTTCATCAAAGAAACGCAGATCCTCTTCGGCGCGATACTGCTCGACCTCCTCGGCGTGCTGTTCGGCGGCGCGATCGCGCTGCTGCCGCTGTACGCAAGCTCGATCCTGCACGTCAACACCGTGGGCCTCGGCTTCCTGCGCGCCGCGCCGTCGGTGGGGGCCCTCGGCGCCGCGGTTGTCATAACGCGGACGCAGATCGGGCGTCACGCGGGGAGGAAGCTGCTCATCGCGGTGGGGGCCTTCGGGGCGTTCACCGTCGTGTTCGGCCTCTCGCGCACGTTCTGGCTCTCGCTGATCGCGCTCGCGGGCACCGGCTTCGCGGACCTGTTCAGCATGAACATCCGCGGCACGACGTCGGCGCTCGCGACGCCCGATGAGGTCCGAGGCCGCGTGACAGCGGTCGAGATGGTGTTCATCAGCGCATCGAACGAGCTCGGAAGCTTCGAGTCCGGCCTGGCCGCGTTCCTCGTCGGCGCCGTGCCGGCCGTGGTGGCAGGCGGCGTGATCACGATGGCGCTCGCGGTGGCGTGGAAACGACTGTTCCCGGACCTCGCGAAACTCGACCGCATCTCGGAAGTCGCGCCGCCGGCACGAAGCGAGCCCGTGGTTGCCTGAGCGGCGCCGCGTAAGGCCGAGTGCCCGCGCGGCCCGGAGATCGGCGAGAGGATGGCTGGGATCCCCAGGCCGCGCCGTCGCTGGCCGTGGCGACGCCAGCGCGGCGGGAGTACGTCGCTTCACGCAACACGTCTACGCTCCGAACGTGTCCCGGCGCGCCGCATTCCTGGCAAGCCTTGCAGTCGTCACTTTCACCGGCTGCGGTACATCGTCACACGCCGAAAAGGGGCGGGGCTACGACGAACCCGCCCACAGGTACGCCCAGGCCGAGCAGAAGGCTTGTGGGGCCGGCCACGCGATCTACGCGAAGGAACGCTCGTGGACGACGCGCTTCACCTGCCACGGGTTCACTCACCCGGTGGGGATCGCCTTCACGGTCGAAAGCGGCGGGTCCACGGGGGAACGGTGTTATGAAACGCCGGTCGGCGCAACGAAGCGGAGAGTCCCGTGCTCGATCGTAACCACGGGACGCGTGCCGGCGGAAGGGAACTCGCGCGTCAAGGAACTCCTGGAACACGAGCGGAGCGAAATACGGCGCGCCTGCCACGGTGACCGCGGCGGCGCAGTCGTATACCGCGGTCAGCCAACCAAGTGCGAAGAGGGCTGGCCACCCGCTTCAAACTGACCACTGCCGATGTGGCCCCGAATGCATCGGCTCTTCCGGCTGTCCGGCCCCGGGCGTCTCAACGCTTCGCCGCCGCTTCGGCTACAAGCGCCCTCAGGAGACCGCAGCAGTCGGGGCGTTCGCCGCGCTCTTCCAGCCAAGTCGACATCGTGAGCAGCGCCCGCGTAGCTTCGGCAGGCGACGGGTGCTCGCCGCGCGCTTCGGCTTCCTTGAGGGAGGAACGGACGTCGCGGTTGACCTGTTGGACCGGTTCATGGCACTTGCGCGCGAGGGCGGCGGCGCCGGGAAGCTGCTTGGAGGGACTGACCGCAACCGGCGGCGCAGGCGCAAACGACGGCCAGCGCAAAGGCCCGCGTAGCTCGGCCGCCGACGAGGCCGGGCGGTGCTCGTGGTGGTGGGAAGGCGCCGGAGCGGTCTTCGGGTTTGGCGTGGCGGTCGATCCATTGTCCGGCGGCGTCAAGTGTGTGCCCGCGAGGTTCTTATCGGCATTTAGCACGGCGGCCCGGGTGCGTAGATTGCCCCAGGCTTTCGCGGGCGACGATGCATGGTCCACGGCGAGCCGGGTCGCCACTGCGAGCGCCGCTTACGCCGCGCAAGTTGACATAACATGCATTATCGACCACGACAAACGCGCGGCAACTCTGCGCCTTATCGTCGACGTGTTTGCGGCGAACTGCCGATAAGAACCTTGTGGGCGCACACCCAGCCGTCCTTTCCGCCATCCTCCAGCAGCTCGCCGATCTCCTTCTAATCGTCGTCGGCCTGGCGGCAGTTGGAGCCGCCGGAGCCGGCCCATGTCTCCTTGTGCGCAGCCGTCACGCGGTGCTCGCGCTGACGATTCCCGTTCTGCTCGTGGTCACCGTCGTCGTCGGCGACGATGTCAAGCCCTATTTCACCTACAACGAACAGCCGTCCTGGGTCTGGGGCCCCGGAGCCTTGGCAATCTTGGCCGTAATGTCGCTAGTCGCCGGGGCCGTCTCTCGCGCCGCGCAGAGGGACACGTGACATGCATTATCAAGCCTAGGCCGAGACTTCCTCAACTCGCTCGGACACTGCGCCGATGCTCGTCTTGTGGCCGCCGCCGCAAACTCGACGCATCACCGGGGCAGTCGACTCGGTGGCTACCTCAGGGCGAGCGCATTCGTGGTCGCTCTTGCTCTCGTCGCACTGATGGCCGTTGCACTGCTGCCGCAACCGTCGAAGCGAAGTCAGAGAACAGATCAGCCGTTCGGTGCCTACGCTGGCTATCGATGGCGGGGGCGCATTGCCTCCGTCGAAGGCTCGTGGACTGTACCCCGAATCGACCCGGGCTCGACTCCTGGGCTGGCCGGCACCTGGATCGCCGCTCAAGCGAACGGGGCTGGCCCACCGTTTATCCAAGTGGGCGACAGCGAGCTGCGCGGCGACTCGCGGTACGGAGCGCCCGAAAATCGCTACTGGGCCTTCTGGACCGACACGAAGCACGAGTTTCACCCCCAGTTTCTCTTTCGCGTCGAACCGGGTGACGCGCTTGCCGGTCGTCTTACCTTGACGCGCGGGCGTTGGACGATCACGCTTCTCGACCAGACCTCTGGCGCGCGGTCGCTCGTCACCGCACCGGATGCGACACACCGGTCTTACGACCAGGCTCAATGGGCGCAGGAGAATGAGCGAGAGGCGAGTGGAGAACTAGCCCCGTACCCTTCCCTCTCCACCGCGCATTTCGAGCGGATCGCCGTGAACTCTGAGGTGCCTACAGCGGGCTCGCTCCGCTCGCTTGAATACAGCTGCATGTCCATAGGAACTAGCGTTTGGGTACCAAGCCGCCTCGAAGCTGGGGGTTTCACCGTACGCGAGACGTCCCTCGCGAGCCTCTCCCGCAGTACGGCCTCATTGCCCTGCAAGCGGTAAAGCGAACGTTCGCTTCGTTTCTACCGCGCTCAGGCGACACAGTCCATGCATTATCGGCCGCGCGCTTAGTGTGGCGGTCGTTTCGCTCCGTGCGCCAGGCCGTACCAGGCGGTGCGAATGCGGCGCTCGGGTCCTGCGCGCCACGTTCCGAATCCCCGCGCGGCAAGCACTTCGCGGTCCAGCCACAGTCCGGGCGTTCGCTCCGGCCGCGAAAGCAGGCCGACGACTCCGCCCTGGCATATGTACTCGACTCTGTGCTCTCGCCAGCGACCTTTCCAGACGGCGCCGGTCCCGCGGTATCGCTCGCACCGTTTGCCGGTCGTCGTTTCCAGCGCCCAGGGCCGCGGGCGCTCCGACGATTCCCACCGCTTCGGTTCGTAAACCACGGGGTGTTCCGCCGTGACCTCGTACACGCCATGCCTCCACGGTTCCAGCAGGCAGTACACAGTTCGTCTTTCACTCCCCGGCCAGCAGGGTTCGATGATGAGGTCCCGGATGCGTTTGGGCGCGATGCACGTGAAGAGTTCACCGGCGAGCAGCTCCGAGCCGGACTGGCAGCCATCGCCGTGGTTTGGTGCTTCTTCGATTTCCGGCGCGCGCAGCGACGCAAGCACGTGGTAGTCGTCCTTCAACGCCCCGGCGCGCGTCGTCGGCCGCACCTCGACAACGCGCATCGCCAAACGCGCGCGCCCGTCCCTGGCCGCCGCGACCCCGGCGCTCGCGGCGCCCCCGGCGATCACCGCAACGGCACCAGCGATCAACGCAAACCGACTCATCCAACCCCAAGTGGTCACCGTACATGCATTATCAAGCGGACCGACACTAAGCGGCGCTACGCTCGACACATGGCGCGCTGGGCCGCAGTCCTATCAGCCTTTAGCGCTCTGGCGCTACTGCCCTTGACTGAAGCGACCGCGGAAACCAGAACGCACGGAAAAGCGCCGTGCTTCGAAGCGTTCGTGCAGCCGGTCATTGTCGGACAGCCAGCGCCGAAGGAATCCTCGGAAGAGCGCCACGCGCGCCGCCTTTCGTCGGGCGAGCGGGTCACCGTGAAGCGCGGCACGATTGTCGTGGTGTCGCTCATCGAGGGCCTCCCGCCCGACGAACGCAACCCGCAGTCCTTCCCCTGGAAAACGCCGCGCCTCACCCGCCCGCGCATCCTCCGACACCGAGAAACCTGCCCAGGTACGACCAGCGTTCCGGTTGAGAACTTCGCCTGGCGGGCAGTACGCGTCGGAAAGACGCGCATCGAGGCCCCACTCACAGCGCCGTGGCAGTTGTGGGCGCGCGAGCACCACGCACCGCACTCCGCGTTCCGCCCCTTCACGGCCTCTGTCACCGTCCGACGCTAGTCCGCCCCACAGGCGAAGCGGCTCGCGCCGGTGTACACACTCCATGCATTATCAAGCGCGAACGGTCAAAGGCCCAGCTCAGCTCGGGCGAACGGCTTGAGCACGACGGTTCCGTCCGGCGCGTCCCACGACACCGAGACGGTCTCGTCCCCGATCTCGACCTCGATTAGCTTTTCGGCCTCCCAGTCGTCGGGATCGTCGTCCGGACCGACTGGATCATCGGGCCACGCTCGCAGCACCGCTCCGAAGTGGCGTAGCACTCGTTCCACTCCCCCGGGGCCGCGATTCCTGCGGAGCGTCAACACCGGAGTAATCAGGGTTGCGTGCCCCGGGCCTTTCAGCGAGATCACGTACACGTTCGCCTCGACCTGAGCGCGGTCGCCGAGGAACTCGCGAGCGCGTTCCGCCAGCGCCTCGGTGATTTCTTGCTCGCGCGGCTCCGGGACTGCTTTGGCGGTCCGAACGATGCCGCCAACCCACCGAGCTAGGCCGACGGCAACCTCCCAGCCGCTCGCGGAGGACTCGCCATCAGACACAGTCCAACACACCGATCCACCCGCCGGTCACGCGGGCACCCTACTAACGCTCAGGGCGACACAGTCCATGCATTATCGCGCGTGCGTGGAGCGCCACTCGCTCTCGAGGTGCGGCTACTTCAGCCCGGCGGCAGTATGAGCACGCTTAGCTGCGGGCAAGACGCCCCGAACCCGCTTTTCGTCGCGATTTTCTCCGTGCCGTTGTTGCCGGAGCCCGCGATCAGCAATATCGGGTGTCGACCCGCCGCAAGCGTTGTCACAACGCTGGTCTCCACGTTCGTCCGGAGTTTGTTTGCGGTGCTCAGCTCGCCTTCAGTCTCCGCCAGGACACTCCTGTTCCCGTCGTCAACTGCCACGTACACGTCACCAGCGCCGCCCTCGGCCACGAAGCAGGCCGAACCAACCACGAGCACCTCGCTACGTCTCCTAACGCTGATCACGTCGCGGGCTAGCTCAGTCTTGGACCCCTGATCCGGCTTCACGATCACGCGTGTACGCACCGTGATGCCAGACGACGCGCCAAGCGGAAACGCGAGCTTGTCCGGCGTCACAGAGCCGTCACGTAGCTGACGCGTCCCAACGCTTCCCGCGGGCAACTCGACCGCCGCGTAGGAAACCCCTCCGAGCGCAAGGCAAAGCGCGATCGTCGAGACGACATTCGCATACGAGAGGCGCTGACGCAACACCCTCAGCACTCGTAGGAGTTTAGCCCCAGCTGTCGGGAACAGCGCAACCACCGGGCGACACGTTCCATGCATTATCAGGCGCGGGGACGCGCCTGACGGCGAGAACGTCAGCCGCGCCGCCCCACGAGCTTCCGGTGGCCCAACGGGTGCTTTAGTGCGATCGTCACAGTCCGTCCGTGTTCGACCAGCTCGCACTGCACTTCCGGAAGTTCGTACGGCGCTTCAACCGATATCCCGATCCAGACTGTGCGGCGACTTTCCCGCACCGAACTCCCCGGATTCCGTTGGCACCCGCCGAAGTTGAAGCTTGCAGTAACGACCCTGCCGCCGTGGGACACCTTCACGAGCGTCCACGGAATCAGTTCCCGTCTCCATCCCGGCCCAGCCGCAAGAGCCGCTTGGGACGCGAGGAGCAACGTCACGGCAACCAGAAGCGCACAGATCGACGCCCGCATGCGCACAGCAGAAGCCTACACCCGAGCCCGTCCAGGCTCAAACGGCGCTACACGTGACATGCATTATCAGGCGAGCAACGCGCACCTCGCGCGCGGCGGTCAAGGTCACACGCAATCAGGCCGATTAGGTGATCACGGCGAGGCACAACCAGCACCACCGCCGCTCGCTCCCGCATGACACCCCGGACCCCGCAGTGAACCCCAGGCGCCCATGCTCTTCATTCTGACTGGCATCCTGGTCCTGATATCCGGCGCCTGGTACTACCCGCGCACACTCCGGCACGTCCGGTCGCGCGTGGCTGAGCGAGGCCAGCCTACGGAGACGCTAGACACGGCGATCCGGCTCCGCTGGTTGTTCTCTGCGTGCGGACTCGTCCTCGTCGCCGTCGGGATCTCGGTCGTCGCCTAGCAGGGCGACACCTTCCATGCATTATCGGCCGCGGACTCGTCGAATTCCGGCGACGGCGAACTCCACGATGGCGCCGAGGATTGCGCCGCTGATGAATCCCTGGATGCCAAGCACGGCAATACCCGCGACACCCGCGACCAGGGCGGTTACTAGGTTGTTCGCGAGTAGGCCCAAGGGCGATTCCCGCCAGCCACCCTGAGGCTGCGCCGACCGCAGCGAATATGACCCCGAAACGAATCCAGGTTGGAAGCTGGCGAAACCCCCCGACGTGCTTCGCAGCGCGTTCCGTACAGCGTTTCGACACCTCCGCGCAGCGGCACAGTCCATGCATTATCGACCACGCATCGCAGGTCGCCTGCGTCACGCCTGAGTAGGCTGGCGAAATGCAGAGAGGCCCGCTCGCATTGGATGAGGCGCACGCACTACTGCGTGAGCACGTTGGGCCTCACTGCGAGATCGGACTCTGGGTCGAGGACGCCGTCGAACCAGAACATCCAAACGCGATCTTCTGGGTGCGCTCGGAGATGGAGCTACTTGTCGAGGACCCGCCCGTGCTCGGTCCGATTTTCCGGGTCGGCTCGAACTCGTTCTCGTTCCCGCCAATGCCTGGCGCCATCTACGAACGCAACGACGGGCTCGACTTCATGCTCACGCCAGGGCTAATCCTCCGCGTCGCGTGGGGGCCCCCCGGCGGCCGCCCGGACGGAAAACCGGACATGCGCAGGATTCCCGACTGAGACGCCATCGACGTG
This sequence comes from Solirubrobacteraceae bacterium, assembly GCA_035507895.1. Lineage (GTDB taxonomy): Bacteria > Actinomycetota > Thermoleophilia > Solirubrobacterales > Solirubrobacteraceae > Palsa-744. Next base: position 54,952 of record DATJNQ010000019.1, read on the forward strand.
CCGGGAGCCCGACGAGGCCCACATACTGATCCGCACACAATCGCGTGACATCCGCCTGGCGGGCTTTCTGCACGGCGCCCGCGCCTAGCGCGCCGGTTGACACAGTCCATGCATTATCGACGGCACCGGGGCCGCACATCGCCGACCTAGCGACGTCCGGCCCGGCGGCGTCTCGTGACAAGCTTCGCCACCGAGCCAACGAATGCGACCCACACGCCGCAGGCCACCGCCACGCGGGCCGCTCCGACGACCGGTGAACTGCTCGCCTCGAACAACGCGAACAGCGAGAGCGACGTAACAACGAATGTCACGGCCGCAGCCTGCCAGACCGCCAGCGATCCGCCCCAGTCATTTGTTCGACGCAACACGCGCTGTGAGGCTATCGCCACGGCCCTAGAGTCGCCCCCCGAGGTGGACACGTTCCACCCATTATCAGGCAGGGAAAGGTAGTGCGTCGGCTTGAAGTCGCGGGTCAGCTTGACTCGGGCGGTTTTGCTTTGGGCGCCACCAGATAAGCGATTAGCGTTAGCGCCGCGAGGCTGCCAGCGTCTCGGAATATCTGGGCCAAGGCGTCGGCCACGATCTCTGCCTTGTCTCGCCCGAACACGCCTTCGCCGCGCGGTTCCGAGGTGCTAAGTACGTGGATGACTTCCCAGACCTCAAGGCCGACGATCGCTAGCACTCCACCGGCCAGCACGCACACCCCGTAGTACGCCAGCGTTCCCGCGGGCCCCCTAGCGAGCGGCGGGAGCCATCTCAGTGTCGCCCACACGCCTCCCGCGAAGCAGACCACGACAACTATGAGCGGCACCATCGCGACAGAATACGCCCCGACCGGTGACTTTCTTTCAGTTGGGCAGTTCGGCGATCTCACGCGGCGTCCAAACATGGTCCGCGACGCCTGCGGCCATCGCGGGAGTATCCGGGTACGATTGGGAGGCGACGATCTAGCGCCACTGCGAGGGCACGGAAGGCGTCGTCGCCGTGCCTCGTGTGCGTCTGGCATAGAAATCCTCCGAATCATTGGACGGTCTACGCTCCGAGCATGCCCCGGCGCGCCGCATGCTTGGCAGCACTATCAGCCCTCGCGGTGGCCGGCTCGCAACGCGCTTCACCTGCCACGGCTACGCGTCTTCACCGTCGAAGATGGCGAAGAAGCTTCTGGCGCGTATGAACGCTGCTACGAGACCTTGATCGGCAGCACGAAGCGGAAGGTCGCATGCACGATCATGAACAAGGGATACGTGCCAGATTCACTCCCCGCGTGCTCCTCGGGCAGACTGGTCGACCGGCGAACCCCTGAAGAAAGAGCATGCGCGTCGAGCCACGCCGCTTACGTGCGGGAAGGTCGCACCGCTGTCCGCGTCACCTGCCACGAGCCGTAGGCTGAGGAGATGCAGAGGGGCCGCTCACACTGGATGAGGCGCGCGCTCTGTTGCGTGAGCACGTTGGACCGCACTGCGAGATCGGGCTTTTGGGTCGAGGACGCCGACGAACACTGTGGCGAACTGCCGATAAGAGCCTTGTGGGCGCACACCCAGCCGTCCTTTCCGCCATCCTCCAGCAGCTCGGCGATCTCCTTCTAATCGTCGTCGGCCTGACGGCGGTGGGAGCAGCCGGAGCCGGCCCGTGTCTCCTTGTGCGCAGCCGTCACGCTCTGCTCGCGCTCACGATTCCCGTTCTGCTCGTGGTCACCGTCGTCGTCGGCGACGAAGTCAAGCCCTATTTCACCTACAACGAACAGCCGTCCTGGGTCTGGGGCCCCGGAGCCTTGGCAATCTTGGCCCTCGTGTCGCTGGTCGCCGGGGCCGTCTCTCGCGCCGTGCAGAGAGACACGTGACATGCATTCTCGCGCTCGGCGGGGCGCGGCGCTGCTTGCAGCCGATAAAGCTAAGAGATCCTGATGGTCATCGTCTTTGCGCTCTTGGGTCTTGCTTTGCTGATCGGCTTACCGTTTCTTCTCGCCGTTGAAGGACACACGTGGTGGGGTCTATTTGCGCTGATTTTTCCGCCGATTCCGTTCGTGGTCCTTTACGCGCGAGAACCAACGGCCGAAGGCAGCTTTTGGTACCTCTTCTACGCCATCGCAATCGCTTCCCTCGGGGCTGTTGCCTGGATAGCGGGCGTGGCAATCCGAGACCTGCGCCATCGCGGCTTTTTCCGCCCGCGCAAGCCCGAAGAGGGCGGCGACATGTGACATGCATTACCAAGCGCGGCTCTGTAGCGATCCGAGAGGATCACCGAGCCGCCGCTGGCGCTGAGCTCTCCGCCGCGGTACGCCGCTTCGGATCTGAGCCCCACGGTTTGTCCGCAGGTAATTTCGCTACCGAAGTCGTTCGGCTGGGCCATCCGGACTCCATCGAACCCAGTAACCATCGTCGCCCGTGGCTGGCCAACCAACCTTCCACTCAGGCCCGAGCTCGCGCAGCACAGCGACCCAGACCGCTTCGCCTTCGCGACCGTGTTGTGCCCAGACGTCTGCGGGGATCGGCTCCGCCGGCTTGCCATCCGGCGTTTCTGCGGGCCACCCGGTCTCGACAGCGTGGCGGTCGGCTGCGGCGCCCAAGTCATGCCACGCGAGCTCATCCCAGCGCTTTTGCCACGCGATGAGCTGCTGGCGGGTGGCGGCCGAGATCGGGAGATTATCTATCCGAACGGAGTTTCCGCGAACATCCCAAACCATGTCCTCGGACCTGTAATCGGGGTCGATCACTATCTCCCTGGAAACCCGGGGCGCCCGCGTCACGACATGCATTATCCCACCACGACGGGCGCCTCGCTCGGCTTGCGCGCGCCTACGCCATTCGCGCCAAGCTTCGCAGTCAATCTCGAACACCCACCAGAGCCGATACGCGGCGTACCCGACCAGGGAGGCTGGCACCACCAAGAGTCCAACGCCGATCACCTCCGGTACTTCCCAGCTGTACGAAGCGGCCGCTCGTCAGCCGTTCGCTGCCGAATTATCCGCCCGGCCACATCGGAGTCCAGGGCGCCACAGTCATCCATTATCAGTCTGCGCGCGCACGGCATCGGGGGCCTGACTTGGGGCGAGATACCACCCGACCTCCCGCCGGTGCTCCCACAAGTTCCCTCGCCGCCCGTCGGGGTCGACCTAACGGTCGAAATAGAGCTTGAAGCCCTCCGCGACTGGTCGATAACCGGCTTGTTCGTAGAACACGTGGGCCTCCGGGCGATGCTTTCCCGACAGCAGCCCGACCTTGTGGCAGTTCGCGGCACGAGCAATCTTCTCGATCTCGGCGAAGAGCGCGCTTCCAACCCCCCGGCGCCGCATGTCATCCCGGACCACGACGTTCTCGACGATCCCCCATGGCGTTGCGTGGTGAGTGAGGTTCTCGATTACGGCCAGGTCAGCTGTTCCGACGACTTCGCCATCGATCACGGCCACCAAGAGATGCCTCCGGTCAGAGCGGAGAACCCGGTCGAGTGCGGCGAGAGAGACGCTCGCGTCACCGGGCGCGGCTGACGGCGTGCCGTTCGTCAACTGGGCATAGAGACCCAGGAGAGCCGGCAGATCCTCCCGCTTTGCTTCCCTTAGTTCGACGGACACGTCGACTGCATTATCAGGCAGACGGAGCTGGCGGATTGCGCTCGTCCAAATAGTCGCCGTCCGGAGCAGGCAGGTGGACGACCAGGACGAATGCAGCTGCCGTGCCGCTCCCGCAGCACGCGAGGGCGGTGCGGGTCCGGCGACTCAGCCGGGCTGGCGCTGTAGCTCGTCGATCGCGGCCCGGATCTCCTCCCGCCAGCGCTTGAGCACGCGCTCGGCGTCCGCCCCGAGCGAGTCGCCGAGATCGTTGGCGAGTTCGCCTAGCTCCTTGGCTACCCGCTCGAGCCGCGTGATCGGGTTCTGCGGCACCACGACGCCGCCAACATACTCCGCTTGACGAGCGCGGCTGCGGGCAGGCTGCTCACGCGCCCGAGGGCTTCTGCCAGACCGAGATCTGTTTCGTGCTCTCCGCCGTGAACGGCGAGCGGGCCCAGTCCTCCCAGCGCTCAGTGAGGTGCATGCCGGCGATCTCGGCCATCAGGTCGAGCTCGGCCGGCCAGACGTAACGGAACGGAATCGACCGGTGCCGCGTCTCACCGTCTTCGATCGTGAGGTAATTGGAGCTCATCGCCTGGGTCGCGGGTTCGTAAACGTCAAACGCCCAGGTCGGCGGGCCGACCGCGAAAGGCACGCTTGACTGCCCGGGCGGGAGCAGTCGCAAGCCGGGCACCATGCATTCGACGAGAAAGCTTCCGCCTGGTCGAAGGTGCGCTGCAGCATTGCGAAAGCAGTCGGTCTGCCCCGCCTGCGTGGTGACGTTCATGATCGTGTTGAAGACGAGGTAGACGAGCGAGAATTCGCCCGGCACCCGCCTGGTCGCGAAGTCGCCGATCGTGACCGGGATCGCGTGCCCTCCTGGCTTGGTGCGTAGCCGCTCGACCATCGCGCGCGAAAGATCGATCCCCGTCACGGCAACGCCCCGTTCGGCGAGCGGCACCGCGACCCGGCCCGTGCCGATCCCGAGCTCGAGCGCCGCACCCGAGCCCGCGAGATGCGCGAGAACGGCGGCGGTCTGCTCGAGCTCCGCAGGAGTGAACTGCTGCGCGACCGACTCGTCGTACGCGGCGGCCACGTCCTCGCCGAAAAAGTCCTCTGGCTCGCTCATCCTCTCGCCCGGCGCGCGCTTGAGTCGGCATCGTCGCACGTGGCGAGGCACGGCGTCGTCGCTGCTCCTGTGCGGGTGACCGGGCGACGCGAGGTCGCCCCGGCGACGGCGCCGCTCGCCGCGATCGTGCTTGGCGGTGCAACACTTGTCAGGTGACGTCTTCCGAGTGGATCGAGGCGGTCGTCGGACTGCTTTTGATGTGGGGTGCTTTCGCGCTCCTGGGCTGGCCGCTTTTGAGCCTGCCGGGGTTCATCGGGATCTTCGTCGTCTTCGCGGCCGTGACGGCCGCGGGCACGAGCATCCTCGCCCTCGGCCTCATCGTGCTGGGCCTGTTCCTCCTCGTGTTCGCGATCGGCTTCGCGATGCGCTACGAACCACGCCTGCCCGGGACGCGCGAGCCGCCGCGGCAGGACGCCGAAGCCGAGCGCCGGCGCAGCTAGACCGCCCTGCTCCGGTAGACGTCGCATAGCATCCAGCGCCATGCCGCAGGTTGCAGACGCGAGGCCGCCCGAAAGGATCGATCTGGGCGATATCGCGCTGGTTCGGTGGTCGCCGGGTCATCAGCACGCTGTGAATGAGGCCGTGGCGGCGAGCATCGAGCACCTGCGGCCGTGGATGCCGTGGGCGCAGGATGCCAACGCGGGGACGAACCTCGACTTTCTCGAGCGCACCAACGAGCAGTGGCGGGCGGGGATGGAGTTCGCCTACGGCGTCTGGGACCGCGGCGGAACGCTCGTCGGCAGCGCGTCGCTGATGGACCGCGTCGGGCCCGGATCGCTGGAGATCGGTTACTGGGTGCGTGCCGACCGCGTCAGGGAACACATCGCGAGTCGCGCGACCGCGGCGCTCGTCGACGTGGCGTTCACCTTCCCCGCCGTCGAAGTCGTCGAGATCCACCACGACAGGGAGAACGAGCCGAGCGGCGGCGTGCCGCGCTCCCTCGGCTTCGAACGTGCCGGCGAGTTCGAGAAAGAGCCGACGGCGCCGGGCGAGAGCGGCGTTTTCGTGCGCTGGCTGATGCGCCGCGACTCGTGGGCGGCGCGCCGCCCGGACGGGTAGCAGCCGTCAGTCGACGATCCAGGCGCGGGCGTCGTCGAGTTCCGCGTTCTTGAACACGCGCACCTCGCCGGGTACCAGCCAGCCGACGGCGTCGAGCGTGTGTCCGTACCAGTCGGCGTCGCTGACGATCGCGATGCGCTTCCAGTCACGCAGGTGGGTGAAGCCGAACTTCACGTCCTCCCACAGCGCGCCGGGCGTCATGCCGATCGTCTTTGGGCCCGCGATGTAGAGGACGCTCGCCTTGCCGTCCGGCGCGGCACCGATGGCCTCCTCGAGCGCCGGGATGAGAACGTCGGCGTAGTCGTGAGCGGTCAGCTCGTCGACCACTTCGACGCCGACAGTGCCAGCTGGGAACCCCGCAAGCCGCTTCAGCATCTCCTGTTCTCTCCCGCCGAGTCTGCCTGGTCGCCGAGTGTACCCCGCCCTGCCATGGCGCGGCTGCGCGCCTTCGCCGTCATGGCCGCGAAGACGTTGTCGCTATGCTTGCCGCGAGCGATGAGGCTCGCTCCATAACCGCGGCCGCGGCCGCTGATGGCCTCTACCCCACCGTCAAACGACAGGCGAGGAGTAGGCCATCCCATGGACGCAGTTCAGCTCGCAGCAGTGCTCGTGTCGGCCGCCCTGGTCGCAAGCATGGTCTCGGTCCAGATCGGGATCTCGGTTGCGCTGATCGAGCTGACGCTCGGCGTGGTTCTCGGCAACGTCTTCACGCTCAACCCGAACGCCGAATGGCTGGTGCTGCTCGCGACGTTCGCGTCTGTGGTCCTGACGTTCCTCGCCGGCGCGGAGGTCGACCCGGACGACTTCCGCTCGCGTCTGGGCGCGTCGCTCGCGATCGGACTCGCGTCGTTCGCGGGTCCCTTCATCGTCGTCGCGCTGCTCGCTGCGGGAGTGCTCGGCTGGGGCACCCAGGCGTCGCTGATCGCCGCGACGTCGCTGTCTGAGACGAGCCTCGCTGTCGTGTACGCCGTACTCGTCGAGACCGGCCTCAGCTCGACGCGGGTCGGCAAGCTCATCATGAGCGCCTGCTTCGTGACGGGCATGTGCACCGTCGTCGCGCTCTCTACGATCTTCGCCCAGCCGACGGTCTGGCTGCCGCTCTTCCTCGTTGCGTCGGTCGTCGCGATCGTCGCGCTGCCGCGGATCGCACCGTGGTTCTTCGCGCGTTTCGGCGACCGTGTCATCGAGCCGGAGATAAAGCTCGTCTTCGTCGTGCTGCTTATTCTCATGGTGCTGGGCGATGCCGCGCACAGCCAGGCGGTGCTGCCCGCGTTCGTGCTCGGCCTCGTGATGTCGCGCCACTACCGCCGCCACCAGGAGGAGCAGCGCAGGCTGCGGGTCGTGGCGTTCGCGTTCCTCACGCCGTTCTTCTTCCTGCGCGGCGGGATGAACGTCTCGCTCGACGCGGTCGCGGCCAACCTGGGCGTCCTCGCGCTGCTGCTCGCGGCGAAGCTCGTGCCCAAGCTCGGCCTGGTCTACCCGCTCGCGCGGCGCGAGGCGGGGGTCAACGCGCGGTTCGCGACGCTCCTGATGAGCACCGGGCTGACGCTCGGCACGATCAGCGCGCTCTACGGACTGAACAACCACATCATCGACCGCACCCAGTTCTCGCTCCTGGTCGCCGTGATCGTCCTCTCCGCGATCGTCCCCACGGCAATCGCGCAGCGCTGGTTCTCGCCGCCGCAGCTCGCCCCCCACCCCCATCACCTGCTTCCCCCGGAGGACTCGGATGCGCTGCTTGGCGAGGCGTGAGCGCCGCATAGCGCGCGCCTTGAGCAGCGGCTTGGGCATTGCGCGGGCCGTGCCCGTGCGATGATCGTCGCGGCAGGGAGCAAATCAGCGAGGAGGCTCAATGGCTGACGAGAGAGAGGACGAGAGCGGTGAGGGGAGCGCGCAGCCTGACCCCCGGGCTCGCCTGATGCACGAAGTCGCCGCGCAGATGGATGTGATCGAAAGCGAATTCGGCGACGACTTCCAGATCGGCCGCGTCATCACGATCGTCGAGGTGGTCGAACCGAACGGCAACGTCGGCATGCGCGTGCGCTCCGCCCAGCTGCCGTGGGTCACGATCGGCATGCTTCACATCGCGCTGAAAAGCGTCGAATCGCAGCTCGACACCTGAGATTCGGCGGCTCGTAGCGCCGCGGCCTACGACGGGACGGTCGCTCCGCCGCCGGCGCCCGGGCAACGGCGATCGCGACATGGACGCGCGGCCGGTCAATTGAGCTGTTCGCGTGCGCGCGTCCGTACAGTTGTTTGATGGGCGAGCCCACAAACGCTGTGACGCACGATCCGACCGAGCTTATGGAGCGCCTTGCGAGGGCGGCCAACGAGCGCCGCGTGCCCGACGGCGTGTTCGCGCCCGGGTTCGTGATGCAGCAGAGCGTCACCTCCGCGACGGACTACGCCTACCACGGCGCCGAGGGCTGGATGGAATGGCTGCGCGACATCCTCGAACACTTCGACGGCGACGCGCGCTTTGAGATCGTTGACACGCTCGCCGTCAGCGACGAGTACCTCGTCGGCACCTACCGCATCTCGGGGTCGAGCGCGCTGTCCGGCCAGCCGCTGGAGGTCGAATGGGCCGGCGTGACGCACTTCCGCGACGGACTCGCGACTTCCGCGACGAGCTACGGGCACCCCGACGAAGCGCTCGCCGCGGTGGGGCTGGAGCCGTGAGGCGCACCGCCCTCGCGGCGCTCGCCGCGGCAGGCGTCCTCGCGGCCGCCGCCGCGACGGCGCAGGGCGCCTCGTTCAGCAGCAACTGGGCGGGCTACGTCGCCGTCCCGCGCGCACACGGCGCCGGGGTCTTCACTGCCGTGTCGGGCACCTGGACGGAGCCGACCGTGACCTGCACGGGCACGACGAGCGCGTCGGCGTTCTGGGTCGGCCTCGGCGGCGACGACGAAAACTCGCCGGGTCTCGAGCAGATCGGGACCGACGCGGACTGCGAACGCGGCGGCACGCCTTCGTACTACGCCTGGTACGAGCTGATACCCGCCGAATCCGTGAACATCCGCATCGCGATCCACCCCGGCGACGTGATCAACGGTTTCACGTCGGTCCACGGGCATTACGTCACGCTCCACCTCACCGACGAGACGACCCACGAGACGTTCAAGCGGCGCCGCTACGACCACTACATCGACCTCTCGTCGGCCGAGTGGATAGTCGAGGCGCCGAGCACGTGCACGCGCCCGGGGCGCTGCGCACCGACGGCGCTCAGCGACTTCGGCTCGATCGAATTCGCGAACGCGTTCGCGACCGCGGCGCGGCACACCGACCCGATCGCGTCGCGGCGCTGGCACGCGGGCTCGATCGACATGGTCCAGGCCCCGGTACACCACGTCGACGAACCGCCGACCGTCGTGACGGCTTCGCCGACCGGTAAACCGACGCGCACCGGCGGCTTCACGGTCGAATGGCACAGCGGCGTGAGCACCGGCCCGCAGTTCCGGCTCCGCCGTCGCTGAGCGGCGCCCGACGGCCCACCGGCCGTGCGGTAATCGCCTAAGGTCGCGCCATGGCGCACCACCATGCGCATCCGCCGGCGGCCGCGAGCCACGGGCGCGTCGCGTGGGTGCTCGCGCTGATCCTCGTCTTCATGGCGGTCGAGGTGCTCGCGGGCATCCTCGCCAACTCGCTCGTTCTCATCTCGGACGCGGGCCACATGCTCACCGACGCGTTCGCGCTCGGCGCGGCGATCGTCGCGCTGCGCGTCGCGCGCCGGCCCGCCGCGGGTGCGCAGACGTACGGCATGCGCCGGGTCGAGATCCTCTCGGCGCAGGCCAACGGCATCACGTTGCTGCTCGTCGCCGCGTGGATCGTCTACCAGGCGGTCGCGCGGCTCATCAGCCCCGAAGACGTCCACGCAACGGTGGTCCTCGTCGTCGCTCTCGCCGGCGCGCTCGTGAACCTTGCGGGCGTGCGGCTGCTCGCGGGCGGGCGCTCTGCGAGCAGCGCGATCGAGGGCTCATACCAGCACATCGTCACGGACCTCTTCGCGTTCGCCGCCGCGGCGATCGCCGCGCTCGTGATCCTCGCGACCGGGTTCGACCGCGCCGACGCGATCGCTTCGATCTTCGTCGCCGCGCTGATGGTGCGCTCCGGCATCGCGCTGGTGCGCGCCTCATGGCGCGTCTTCCTTGAGTCGGCGCCCGAGGGCCTTGACCCGCGCGAGATCGGCCGCTCGCTCGCCGAGCTGGACGGGGTCGTGGAGGTGCACGACCTTCACGTCTGGGAGATCGCGAACGGCTACGCGGCGCTCTCGGCGCACGTCGTCGTCGCGCACGCGCAGGACGCGGCCCCTGTCGCCCGCGAGATGGAGGCGCTGTTGCACGAGCGCTTCGCGGTCGACCACACGACGCTGCAGGTCGACGTCGCCGGCAGCGGGCTCGTGCAGCTGCAGCCCGCGCCGGGCTGGGGCGCGTCTAGCGGCTCTGGGAGCTCGGACGGACCAGGATCTCGTTGACGCTGACGTTCGGCGGCTGGCTCAGCGCGTAGGTCACGGCGTTTGCGATGTCGTCCGACTCGAGCGGCTGGACCCCCTCGAAGGCCCCCGCCATCGCCTCGAGAACGTCGGGCCGGTTGTGCCCCGCGAGCTCGGTGGCGACCGCGCCGGGCTCGATCAGCGTGACGCGGATTCCGGCGGCGACGCCCTCCTGCCGGAGCGCCTCCGAGAAGGCGCCGACGCCGAACTTCGTGAGGTTGTAGACGCCCGAGCCGGCGCGCGCGACGCGGCCCGCGACGGAGCTCACGTTGACGATGTGGCCGCCGCCCTGCTCGCGCATCAGCGGCAGCGCCGCGTAGGTGCAGTAGAGGACGCCGAAGACGTTGACGTGGATCATGCGCCGCCATTCCTCGGTGTCGGCCTGCTCGATCGGGCCGAGAAGCATCACGCCGGCGTTGTTGACGAGCGCGTCGATCCGCCCGAGCTCGGCCGCCGTGCGCTGCACGAACTCGCGCGCCTGCTCCTCCTCGCCGACGTCGGCCTTCACCGGGAGCGCGGTGCCGCCGTCGGCTCTTATTCGCTCAGACAGGCCGTTTATGCGCTCTTCACGTCGCGCTGCGAGGCTTACCGCCGCACCGGCCCGAACGCAAGCGAGCGCGACGGCCTCCCCTATCCCCGACGAAGCCCCCGTAACAGCGACAACCCGTCCATCCAGCGACCCCGACATCCGCGCAAGCTTAGCGAGGCGGCTCAAGGGGTAGACAGAGTAGCCCGTTAGATGCGGTGTAACGAAACTTCAGAGACGAACGTACGTTTGATAGTTGGGCGCTTTCGTGCGCAGCCGGCCAGCGCAGAGGTCGGCAGCCCCCGAGCGTCGAAAGCAACAGCCTGAATGCACCGACTGCGCGTCGCGGCGAAGCGGCGAAAGTTGTTGACACCGCAACTAATCCCAGGTAACATTACAAAGCAAGAGAAAAGCTCCACCAGAAGGACACCCCCCATGTCACAGACGATTACCCCCGACACCCTTGAGGGCCAGCAGGCCACGGCCAGCTCCCAGAGCGAGGACGGCCCCGCCGTCGTCGCGGCCGCGCGTCTTGACAGCCCCATCGACCGAGCAGACCTCTACATGCCAAGCGATTCCTTCATCCCCGAGTCAGTCGACCAGCTCCTCGCGCACTCGCGCCGCTACCCCCTGCTCACGCCGGCGGAAGAGATCGAGCTGTCCAAGCGCATCGAGCGCGGCGACCTCGCGGCGAAGGAAAAGCTGATCAACTCCAACCTGCGCCTGGTGGCCTCCAACGCCCGGCGGTACCAGAACCAGGGCCTGCCGCTGGCCGATCTGGTGCAGGAGGGCATGCTGGGACTCATCCGTGCCAGCGAGAAGTTCGACTGGCGCAAGGGGTTCCGCTTCTCGACGTACGCCACGCTCTGGATCCGTCAGGCGATCCAGCGCGGCCTGGAGAACTCGGGCCGCACGATCCGCCTGCCGGTCCACGTCGCCCAGCGCTCCCGCAAGGTCGGGCGCGTCGAGCGCGAACTGAACGTGCGCCTCGGGCGCGAGCCCACGATCGACGAGATCGCGGCCGAGAGCGGCCTCACGATCGAACAGATCGAGGAGGTGCGCGAACAGCGCGCGGCGCTCGTCAGCCTCGACCAGCAGATCGGCGAAGACGGCGACACGGCGCTCGGCGACATGCTGCCCTCGGACGACCAGGCGCCCGACGACACGGCGTGGGAGCACGAGCGTGAGCGCATCGTGCACCGCGCGATCGCCCAGCTGCCGGCGACCGAGCGGACGGTGCTGACGCTCCGCTTCGGCACCGGCCGCGAGGAGCCGCAGACACTGACGGCGATCGGCAAGCGCCTCGGCTTCTCGGCCGAGCGGGCATCGCAGCTCGAGCAGCGCGCGCTGAAGAAGCTCGCGGAGTCGCCCGAGCTCGCGGCGCTTCGCGAGGCGGCGTAGGACCTTCTAAGCTCCCTCCCACAGTCGAGAACGGCAGCGGGAGGTAGAGCTTTGGAGGCACAGCAGAAGTCCCTCTGGGACCGGGTCGTCGCGCTCACGGTGAGCGCCGGCGAACGGATCCTCGAACCCGTCGAGCGCTTCGTCGGCGCGCGCTCGCTCGTCGGCGACGCGACGTTCCTGCCCAACGAGCGCTTCGCGTGGATCGACCACATCGAGCGCAACTGGGACGTGATCCGCGAGGAGATGGAAGCGGTGCTCGCCGACCGCGAGGCGCTGCCGAACTTCCAGGACATCTCCAAAGACCAGATCGAGATCACCGACGACGATCGCTGGAAGACCTACTTCCTCTACGGCTACGGCTTCGAGGCGAAGCTCGGCGTCGAACAGTGCCCGCGCACGGCGGCCCTGATGCGCGAAATCCCCGGCATGAAGACCGCGATGTTCTCGATCCTCTCGCCGCGCAAGCACATCCTCCCGCACCGGGGCCCCTACAAGGGTGTGCTGCGCTACCACCTCGGCCTGATCGTGCCGCAGGACGCCGCGTCGTGCCGCATACGCGTGGGCGACGACATCCGCCACTGGGAAGCGGGGCGTTCGATGGTCTTCGACGACACGTACAACCACGAGGTGTGGAACGACACCGACGAGACGCGCGTCGTGCTCTTCGTCGACGTGCTGCGCCCGCTGCCCGAGCCGTACGCGAAAATCAACCGTCTGATCGTGAAGGCGATCGGCTACTCGCCGTTCGTGCTCGACGCCAAACGCAACCAGGAAGCGTGGGAAGAGCGCTACCGTGCGCGCGCGGCGCAGTCCGCGCCGGAGCTGAGCGGCGCGGCGCCCTCCTAGCCGCGGCAGAAGGTCAGGTCGGTGCCGGCTGCGCGCCGGCCTTCACGGCGCCGGGCTGCACGTCGGGCAGGCGCCCGCAGAACATCAGCGACATCACGCAGACGATCGCGAGCAGTGAGAGTGCCGCGCGCAGGCCCACCAGGCGCGAGTGCTCGTTCTCGCTGACGATCTCTTCGGTCGACTGCTGCGGGACGCCCGCCTTCTTGAGCCCTTCTTCGAGTTCCGCGTCGGAGACGAACGCGGCGCCGCTCGCCAGCTGCGCCGACGCCTTCGTTTTCAGGTCCTGCGGGACCGCGGGGTTGTGCTCGATGCCGTTCAGCAGCGACGCGCCGAGCGCCGTGACGATGAGCGCGCCGGTGATCGCGGTGCTGACCGAGATGCCGAGGTTCGTGACCGTGTTCTGCAGCCCCCCCACCTCGTCGGTCCGCGACTCGTCGACGGCGGACACCGTCACGCTGCCGAGCTGCGAGGCGAGCGCGCCGATGCCGAGTCCGGCGAGCAGCAGGGGCCAGGTGACGACGTCCGCGCCCGCGCCGTCGCGGAGCGCCGCGACGAGGATCATGAGGCCCGCGAAGAGCGCGAGGAAGCCGAGGCGGGCGACGCGCCGCGGCGACGCTTCGGGGAAGAAGCGCGGGATGCCGGCGGCGGCGAGCAGCAACGTCAGCGAAAGCGGCAGCAGGCGCACGCCGGTTTCGATCGCCGAGAGGCCGAGCGCGACGGAGAGGAACAGCGGCAGCGCGAAGAACATGCCGCCCTGCACGAAGTACTGCGCGAAGAACGCGACCAGGCCATCGCGCAGCCCCGCCACGCGCAAAAGCTGCGGGTCGACGAGCGGTTCGCGCCCGCGCCGTATGACGCGCCCCTCCCAGAGCAGGAACAGCCACAGCACGAGCGTGCCCCCGGCGAGCAGCCAGATCGTCGGCGAGAGGCCGAGCCACGACGGCGCACCGGCTTTCGGGCTGAAGAAGCCCCAGGTGCCCGAGCGCAGGAAGCCGTAGACGATCAGCGCCAGGCCGAGCGCCGACAGCGCGGTGCCGGCGAGGTCGAGGCGCACCCGCGGGATGCCGGGGATCGGCTCGATGCGCCGCGCGAGGACGAGGATCGCGAGCACGATCAGGACCTCGCCGGCGAAGACGTAGCGCCAGGAGAGGTATGTCGTGAAGAAGCCGCCGACGATCGGACCGACCGCGATCGCGATCGCCGCCGCCGACGCGACCAGGCCGTAGGCGCGGGGCCGTTCCGTCTTGTCGAAGTTGGACGCGACGAGGGCGACGATCGCGGGCAGGATCAGCACGGCGCCGATCCCCTCGAGCAACGACCAGCCGAGCAGCAGCACCGGCAGCGACGGCGAGATCGCTGTCGTGAACGAGCCGCAGCCGTATATCACGCAGCCGATCGCGAAGCCCCGCTTCACGCCGAGGAGCTGGCCCACCTTGCCGCCGGTGATCATGAACGCGGCCATCACGAGCGTGTAGAGCGTGATCGCTGTCTGGATCCCCGCGATCGTCGTGTGAACGTCTTTGGCGACGGTCGCGATCGACACGTTCATCACCGACGTGTCGAGCATCATCAGGAACTGGCCCGCGCACAGCGTCAGCAACACCGTGCCGGCGGCCTTGGATCTGGCGTCGGTCGCTGGTGCCGCCACGCGGCCGTAACTATACGTTTCGCTTCGGCGCGGCTAGAGCCAGCCGAGCACGGGCCCGAACACGACGCCCGCCGCCAGCACGATGCCGGCGAGCGAGCCGACGACGGTGAGCTGGCGGCGCCGGCTTTCCATGTCGTGGACCCAGAATGCGACGACGTAGAACGTGAGGTAACCGAAGACGACGATCACGGGGAACGTCGCGACGTTCCACCACCAGTAGTGCCAGTGGAACACGCCGTCGGCGTGCAGCAGAAGCTCGACGCCGACCGACACGAGTGAAAGGCCGATCGAGATCGCCCAGCGGTTAGGGATGCCGAGGATGCGCGTGCTGCGGTCGGGCGGCAGGATCTTCGCGAAGATCACGCCGTTGATCAGGAAGAAGAGCGAGATCTCGACGTTCAGCCCGATCAGGATCACGAAGCTGCTGTGGCCCGTCACCGTCCAGAGCGCCGCGTCGCCGTTGAAGTGCAGGACGAGCGCGTTGATTATCTCGTTGACCCAGTCCATCAGCCAGAACGCGAGGCCGGTGAGGATCGCGTCCCAGTTGCGCCGCTCGATCTCGACGGCGTAGACGTAGACGCACAGCGCGAGCAGCGTGATCGTCGACCAGTCAAGGCGCCCGGGGGCGCGGAGCGCGCGCTCGGCTTCCAGCGTGAAACGCGTCACGGCCTGCATCGCGGCGATCATCGCGCGGCGCGCGGCGGCTTCAGCTCAGACCTTGGTGACCCACGGTGCGAGTTCGCTCGCGAAGCTGTTCAGCTGCGTGAACTCGCCCGTGAGGATCAGCACGCCGAGCACGATCATCACCGCGCCGCCGGTTGCGATCACGACGGGGAAGTGGCGCTTGACCGCATCGAGCGCGAAGGCCATCTTCTCGAAGGCGAGCGCGATCAGAAGGAAGGGGATCGCAAGACCGGCCGAGTAGCAGACGAGCAGCAACGCGCCGTGCAGCGCCGAACTGGAGACGGCGGCCTCCGTGAGGATCGCGCCGAGCGTGATCGACGTGCAGGGCGTCCACGCGATCGCGAACGCGGCGCCGGCGACGAGCGGCCCGCCGCGGCTTGCGAGGTTGATGAGGCGCTCGGAGTGCCACTCGCGGTTGAGCATGCCCACGAAGGGCGTCGCCAGAAACGCGATGCCCATCAGGATGATGAGGACGCCTGCGACCTTCTCGAGTTCCTCTTTGTGCGTCGTGAGCGCCGAGCCGATGACGGTGGCGCTGAGGCCGAGCAGGACGAAGATCGTCGAGAAGCTGAGGATGAAGAGGAGCGCCGGGACGAGCACGCGCTTGGCCTCGACCCCGGCCTTCAGGTCGACGGGCGTCACGCCGATGACCGTCGACAGGTACCCCGGCACGAGCGGCAAGACGCACGGCGACAGGAACGAGACGAGTCCCGCCGCGACGGCGAGCGGGATGCCGACGCCGGTGCCGACGCCGGAGCTCGCGGCGAGGACGGCGTGGCTCACGCCGCGACCTCGGGCTCGAGCAGCGCGCGCAGGCGCGCGACTTCCTCCTCGAGCGCGGTTACGCGGCGTGCGAGGTCATCGCCGGCGGCCGGTGCCGGCGCGAGCGCGGCGGGCTCCTCCTCGCCGAGCAGCTGCACGTAGCGGGTCTCCTTCTGGCCGGGCCTGCGCTCCAGCGCGCGCACGAGGCCGCGCGCGCTCATCGACTCGAGCGCGTCGTGCAGTTCGCCGAGGAGCGCGAAGTCGTGCATGCGCTCGGTGCGCTGCTTGAGCTCTCCCGGCGTCTGTGCGCCGCGCAGCAGGAGCACCGCGAGGAGCGCCTTTTCGCCGGCGTCGAGCGGCAGCGCGTCGGCGAGCAGGTGGCGGTACTTGACGGCGCGGCTCGAGCTGCCGCTCGCCAGGCGCGCGAGACCGCGGCGCCCGAGGTGCTGCGCCGCCTCGCGCACCGTCGCCTCGTCGTAGTCGACCACCGGGTCGCGGTTCGTCGCCTGGTTGCACGCGAGACGCAACGCGTTGAGCGACAGCGGGTACGCGTCCGGCGTCGTGCTCTGCTTCTCGAGCAGGCAGCCGAGGACGCGCAGCTCGGCGGCGGTGAGGCCGCTCGGGACGCGTCGCGTGACCGGCGCGGCGTCGCCGACGCCGTGGATCGTTGAGTCAAAGGCGCTCAATTGCGCCTCAAAGCGTATCCCGCGACGGCGCGGCGGCGAACCACCGGCGCACGCCGATTTCGGAGCTGTGGGGGCGGCTACAGTCAACGCATGGCGGCATGGGACTTCGGCGGCGGCCACGGCGGCGGCGGCCGCCGGCGCCGCGACGCGCAGCCGCGGCCCGAGGACGTACCCGTCGGACCGGTCTCGCTGCGGCGCATCGCGCTGCTCTTCAGGCCCTACAAAGCGCGCCTCGGCCTTCTGCTGTCGCTGATCTTCATCGCGTCGGGCCTCGGCGTGGTGAGCCCCTTTCTGCTGCGCGAAGTGATCGACGTCGCGTTCCCGCAGCACAACACGGTGCTGCTGACCGAGCTCGTGGCCGGCATGATCTTCCTCTCCATCCTCACCGGCGTGCTCGGCGTGCTGCAGACCTACATCTCAACCCAGGTCGGCCAGCGCGTGATGCACGACCTGCGCGCCGCCGTCTTCGAGCACCTGCAGCGCATGTCGCTCGCGTTCTTCACGCGCACGCGCACCGGCGAGGTGCAGTCGCGCATCGCGAACGACATCGGCGGCGTCGAAAACGTCGCGACGTCGACCGCGACGTCGATCGTCCAGAACGCGACGACGGTCGTGGCGACCGTCGTCGCGATGGTGCTGCTCGACTGGGAGCTGGCGGTCTTCTCGCTGTTCCTCACGCCCGTGTTCATCTGGATCACGCGCCGCGTCGGCGAGGAGCGCAAGCGCATCCAGGCGGTCCACCAGAGCCGCCTCGCCGACGTCTCCTCGCTCGTCGTCGAGTCGCTGTCGGTGTCGGGCATCCTGCTCGGCAAGACGATGGGGCGCTCGCCGGAGCTGACGCGGCGCTTCCGCAGCGAGTCAAGCGAACTCGCCGACCTCGAGGTCCGCTCGCGGATGGCGGGCCGCTGGCGCATGGCGACGGTCCAGATGACGTTCGCGATCATGCCGGCGGCCGTCTACTGGTTCGCGGGCTACACGACCGCGCACGGCTCGAACGTCATCTCGATCGGGACGGTCGTCGCGTTCACGACGCTGCAGACGCGCCTGCTTTTCCCGATCCAGTCGCTGCTGGGTGTCGGCCTGGAAGTGCAGACCTCGCTCGCGCTCTTCGGGCGCATCTTCGAGTACCTGGACCTGCCGGTCGAGATCCTCGAGCGCGAGGGCGCCGTGACGCTGACGGACGTGCGCGGCGACGTGACGTTCGACTCGGTCTACTTCCGTTACGCGCCCGGCGCCCCGTGGACGATCGAAGATGTCAGCGCCGTCGTGCCCGCCGGGACACGCACGGCGCTGGTCGGCGAAACGGGCTCCGGCAAGACGACACTCGCGTACCTCACGGCCCGGCTGTACGAGCCGCAGGAGGGCGCCGTCCTCATCGACGGCGTCGACATCCGCGACGTCACCCTCGCCTCGCTCGCCGCGACCGTCGGCCTGGTCTCACAGGAGACCTACCTCTTCCACGCCTCGATCCGCGAAAACCTGCGCTTCGCCAAGCCCGACGCGAGCGACGAGGAGATCGAGGCGGCGGCGCGCGCCGCGCAGATCCATGAGCTTGTCGCGTCGCTGCCCGACGGCTACGACACGCCCGTCGGCGAGCGCGGCTACCGCTTCTCCGGCGGCGAGAAGCAGCGCATCGCGATCGCCCGCACGATCCTGCGCAACCCGCCGGTGCTGATCCTCGACGAGGCCACCTCCGCGCTCGACACGGAGACCGAGCGCGCCGTGCAGGCGGCGCTCGATGAGCTTGCGCGCGGGCGCACGACGATCGCGATCGCACACCGGCTCTCGACGATCCGCGACTCCGACCAGATCCTCGTCCTAGACCGCGGGCGCATCATCGAACGCGGCCGCCACGAGGATCTGCTCGCGGCGGGCGGGCGTTACGCCGCGCTCGTCGCCGGCGCCGAGGTGGCGCAGGACCCGAGCGCCGCACCCGTTCCTTGAGCGCTCACGCGACGGCGTCGATGTTCAGGCGCACGTAGTCGGCGACAACGCGGCGGCCGAGCCGGGCGAGCACGTCGTCCAGGTAACGCTCGCGGAGGTCTTCCGGCAGAGCGTCGAGCTGCGGCGCGAGCACGATCGTCTGCAGGAACTCGCGCGGCTCGCGCAGTTGCGCGTCGACGGGCGCGAGCCAGCAGCTCGCGTAGCTGAAGCCGGCGCCGAGGAGGCGCGCCTCGGTCTGCTCCGCGCCCGCGTATTCGCGCGGGTCGACCCAGACGGCGAGATGCGCCGCGTACGGTTCGCGCTGCGCGACGGCGCCGGCGGCGTCCCGCACGCGGGCGATGTTCCCCTCTCCCCCGCACTGCGCGACGAGCCGGCCGCCGGGCCTCAGCGCGCGGCGCAGCCGCGCGAAGAGCCTCTCGTGGTCGGAGATCCAGTGGAAGGTCGCGGTCGAGAGCACGGCGTCGACGGGCTCTCCCACGTCGAGCTCGAGCAGGTCGCACACGCGCAGGTCGACGTCCGGTCCGAGGCGACTGCGGGCCATCTCGATCATCGACGGCGACGCGTCGACGCCGATCACGCGGCCGCGCGGCACGCGGCGCACGAGCGCCGCGGTGATGCGGCCCGAGCCGCAGCCCGCGTCGATGACGCACTCGTCGCCGGCGAGGTCCAGGCGCTCCAGCACCCGTAACCCCATCTGTGTCTGCGGCCCGGCGAGGCGGTCGTAACGCGGGCCGTCCCACTCTCGTACGGCCATCGCGGGATGTTGACAGGCGCGACGGCTGCCGTCAGCCGGTTCGCGCGGCGAGCTCGGCGATGAGCGCGCTGACGCGTCCCCCCTGCCACGCGAGCGGCGCGCCCCCGTCCTGCTCGACGTGCAGCGGCGCACCGAGCGCCTCGGCCCAGCTCGCGGCGGTGGCGAGCGGGTGTCCGGGGTCCGCCTCGTCGCGCGTGGCGATGACGATCGCGGGCGCGTCGAGCGCTTCGAGCTCGCGCCAGCTCTCGAAGGGGCGTGAGCGTGGCACGGCTTCCAGCGCGTCCGCGACGGCGCCGGGGTGCTCGTGCGCCGCGATGCGCTGTTCCAGGACGCGCCGCACGGTGCCGCGCCAGCGGTCGGGCAGCGCGTCGAGGTCGTATGCGGCGACGAATCCCGCCGCACCGCCGGCGCGCAGCCCTTCCGCGAGCCGGTCCCACTCGCCGTAGTCACCGGCCGCGTCGGGGTCGAAGGCCGGCGTCACGAGCGCGAGCGCGGCGACGCGCCCGGGCGCCGCGGCGGCGGCGCGCACCGCGGTGTGCGCGCCCATCGAGGAGCCGACGATCACGGCGCGCCCCGCGCCGCTCTCGTCGAGTACGCCGATGAGGTCCGCGGCGAGCTCGCCGTAGTCGTAGGCGCCGCCTGCGGCGGGGCCCGATGTGCCGTGGCCGCGGGCGTCGTAGCGGACGACGCGGTGACCGGAGCGCTCGAGGGCGCGCGAGCCGAGCAGCACGTAGGTTCGCGTGGCAGTGAGGCCGTGCGCGAGTACGACGTCCGTTCCCTCGCCGACGGTGTCGCCGCGCAGCAGCGTTCCGCCGCGGTGCAGCTCGAACGGCGCCGGCTCCATTCCTCAGCCGGTGGCGAGTGCCGTGACGAGCGCGGCGCTCCGAGCGGGCTCTTCCCAGAAGAAGAGGTGGGCCCGGTCCGTCATCGTCTCGAGCTTCGCGCCGGGGATCAGCGACGCGATCAGCTCCCCGTTGGGGTACGGCAGCAGGCGGTCCTCGGTGCCGTGAATGACGAGCGTCGGCGCCGCGACGGCCGCCAGGCGGTCGTGCGTGTCGTGCGCGGCGCAGGCCTGCATCTGCGCCATCACGACGCCCGCCGCCACGGAACGGCGCGTCGCGATGTCGCAGAACTCCGCGTACGCGTCGCTGTCGTCGCGCAGCGGCGGCGCCGTGTTGAGCTCCCAGCCGGCGCGCAGCGCGCGCTCCCGGTCGCCGGCGATCATCGCCGCGGTGAGCTCCGAGAGCGCGCCGGGATCGCCGAGCGTCGCGTCCGGGCCGCCGCAGTAGCTGCAGCCGATCGTCAGCGTTTTCACGAGCCCGGGGCGCGCAAGCACGAGCTCCTGCGCGACCATGCCGCCCATCGAGATGCCGAGCACGTGCGCCGACTCGATGCCGAGCGCGTCGAGCAGAGCCGCGGCGTCGACGGCGAGCTGCGCGATCGTCACGGGGCCCTCCAGGCGGGTGCTCGCCCCGACGCCGCGGTGGTCGTGGACGATCGTTTCGAGGTTCTGCTGCAGCCCGGCGAGGAACGCCGGGTGCCAGTGAAGGTAGGTGCCACTCATGCCCATGATCATCAGGAGCGGCTCGCCGGCACCCGCGCGCTCGTAGTCGAGCTCCACCTCCCCGGCGCCGATCACGGTCACGGCGCGATCCTAACCGCCCTCACACCTCGAAGGCGAGCTGGTCCTCGCCAGTCGCCGCGGGCGCACCGTCGCTCTCCAGGCCCGCGACGCGGACGCCGAGCAGGCGCACGGGGCGAGGCGGGTCGTACTCGCGAAGCAGCCGCAGCGCCTCGCTCGTGACGACGTCCGCGGCGCGCGTGGCCTGCTCGAGCGTGTGCGCCCGCGTGACCGTGGTGAAGTCGTCCAGGCGCACCTTGATCGCGATCGTGCGCCCGCTGCGCCCGTGGCGCTCGAGGCTTTCGCAGAGCTCGACCGCCATGCGCTCGAGCGCCGCCTGCAAGTCGCCGGCGTAGCTGATGTCGCGGTCGAAGGTGCGCTCGCGCGACTCCGAGACGACCTTACGCTCCTCGCTGACGGCGCCGTCGTGTTCGAAACGGGCGCGGCGCGCGAGCGCCGCGCCCTGATTGACGCCGAAGCGCTCGACGAGCCGGCCCTCGTCGGCGGCGGCAAGTGCGGCGAGCGTCGTGATCCCCATCGACGCGAGCGCCTCGGCGGTGCGCGGCCCGATCCCGGGCACCAGCCGCGGCGAGGCGCCCGCGAAGCGCACGCATGCCTCTTCGCGTGTCAGCGCGAGGAAGCCGGCGGGCTTCTCGGCGTCGGACGCGACCTTCGCGACGAGCTTGTTGGGGCCGATGCCAACCGAGCACGTGATGCCGGTGCGCCCGCGGATCTCGCGCACGAGGCGCCGCATCGCGGCGCGCGGCGCGTAGAGCCCGGTGAGGTCGAGGTACGCCTCGTCGAGGCCGACGACCTCGACGACATCGACGCTGCCGCGCACGATCCCCATCAGCTCGGCGGACGCCGCGCGGTAGGCCTTGAAGTCGGGCGCGAGGAACACCGCCTGCGGGCAAAGGCGCCTCGCGCGCGCCGCCGGTATCGCAGATCCGACGCCGAACTGGCGCGCCTCGTAGCTCGCCGTCGTCACGACCGACCGCGGCCCCGTGCCCGCGACGACGACGGGCAGGCCGCGCAGCTCGGGGCGCCGCAACAGCTCGACCGAAACGTAGAAGGCGTCGGCGTCCAGATGCGCCACGGTCCGCTCGGCCGCGTTCATGCAGCGAATCTAGCGCCGCACACGGCGCGCGAGCCTTGGGTAGGCTTGCCCCCGTGGACCTCACGTTCAGCGAGCAGGAGAGCGCGTTCCGTGACGAGATCCGCGCGTGGCTGCAGGACAACCGCCCGGCCGACGCGGCGAGCGCCGACAGCGAAGACGGCCACTTCGCGCGCCGCCGCGAGTGGCAGCGCCACCTCTACGAAGCGGGCTGGGCGGCGCCGAGCTGGCCCGTCGAGTTCGGCGGCCGCGGCGTGACGCCGACGGAATCGGCGATCTACTTCGAAGAGATCGGCCGCGCGCGCGTGCCGCTGCCCGCGAACGTGCTGGGCCTGCTCTTGGGGGGCCCGACGCTGATGGTGTGGGGCAGCGACGAGCAGAAGGAGCGTTACCTGTCCCCCATCCTCTCCGGCGAGGAGATCTGGTGCCAGGGCTTCTCCGAGCCCGAGGCCGGCTCGGACCTCGCGTCGCTGAAAACGCGCGCCGTCAAGGAGGGCGACGAGTGGGTCGTGACGGGGCAGAAGGTCTGGACGAGCGGCGCGCAGTACGCGAAGTGGTGCATGCTCGTCGCGCGCAGCGACGCCGACCAGCCCAAGCACAAGGGGCTCACGTACTTCCTGCTGGACATGGAGCAGGAGCAGGTCCAGGTTCGACCGCTGCGCCAGATCACCGGCGAGTCGGAGTTCAACGAGCTTTTCATCGAGGGCGCCCGCATACCCGACGCCAACGTCGTCGGCGGCGTCGGCAACGGCTGGAACGTCGCCCTGACGACCCTGATGAACGAGCGCGCGGGTCTCGGCTTCGTGCTCCAGATCCGCCTGCGCCAGCTGCTCGACGATGTGATCGACGCCGCGGCGGAACGGGGCCTGCTCGACGACGCGCGCATCGCCGACCGCCTCGCCGACCTTCACTGCCGCTGCGAGTCGATCCGCCTGCTCGCGTGGAAGGGCCTCACGGACGTCGAACGCTACGGACAGCCGGGGCCGGAGGGGTCGCTCGTGAAGTGGCTGTGGTCGGAAACGAACCAGCAGCTCACGCAGTTCGCGGTCGACATCCTCGGCCCGCAGGCGCTGACGCGGACCTCCAGCTGGAGCTACGAGGTGCTCCGCGCGCGCGGCAACACGATCGAGGGCGGCACGACCGAGGTGCTGAAGAACATCGTCGCGGAGCGGGTCCTCGGCCTGCCGCGCCTGAAGGTGGCGGCGTAGCGATGGACTTCGGCCTCAGCGACGATCAGCGCGACATCCAGCGCACCGCCCGCGACCTCCTGGCGGAGCGCGCGAGGCCCGAGCGCGTGCGCGAATGCGCCGAGGCTGGCCGCACCGACGCCGAGCTCTGGCGCGAGCTCTGCGAGCTCGGCTGGCCCGGCATCGCCGTCGCCGAGCGCTACGGCGGCCAGGGGCTCGGCACGATCGAGCTCGCGATCCTCTGCGAAGAGCTCGGCCGCACCGTCGCGCCGGTCCCGTACCTACCGAACGTGCTCGCGGCGACGCTGATCGAGCACGCCGGCAGCGAGGACCTGTGCGAGCGCTGGCTTCCGGGCCTCGCGAGCGGTGAGCTCATCGGCGCGGTCGGCACCGCCGATTTCGTCGTCGGCGGCGCCAACGCCGACGTGATCGTGCTGCTCGACGGCAGCGGCGGCGCTCTCGCCGTCGCCGCCGACGGCTCGAGCGTCACGACGCTCGACACGATCGACCCGACGCGCGACGCCGCGTCGGTCGCCGCCGCCGGCGGCGAGGCGCTCACGGGCGACGTCGCAGCAAGCGTCGACCGGGCGCTCGTCGCCGTCGCCGCGGAGCTCGTCGGGGTGTGCGACCGGGCGCTCGCGATGACCGTCGCGTACGTCAAGGACCGGCGCCAGTTCGGCGTGCCCGTCGGGTCCTTCCAGGCTGTGTCGCACCGCTGCGCCCAGATGCTCCTCGACACCGAGCGCGCACGCTCGACTACGGCGTTCGCCGCGTGGACGGCCGACGCCGACGCGGAGCGTCTCGCCGAGGCCGCCGCGATGGCCAAGGCCGTCGCATCCGATGCGGGGCGCGAGGTCACCGCCTCCGCTATCCAGGCGCACGGCGGCATCGGCTTCACGTGGGAGGCCGACGTGCACTGGCTTTACAAGCGCGCCCAGATCGACGCGACGCTGCTCGGCGGAGCCGGCTCGCAGCGCTCGCGCCTGGCGGGGATCCTGGCCGAGCGCCCGGGTGCCGCGGCCGCGGTCTAGGGGGCTGGACGCGGTGCGCGCCATCGCACGACAGGAGGAGAGATGAGCGACGTACAGACCGTCACCGGGGCCGTCGCCGACGGCGATCTCGGTCTCACGCTGATCCACGAGCACGTCCGCTTCCGCGACGAGGCGGTGTCCGCGCAGTGGCCGTCGCGTTACGACGAAGCGGCTGAATTCCAGACCGCGGTCGACGCTGTGAACGGCGCGGTGGCCCACGGCGTGAAGACGATCGTCGAGCCGACGGCGATGTTCGGCGGACGCGACGTGCGCTTCATGCGCCGCGTTTCCGAAGAGACCGGCGTGCGGCTCGTGCCGTGCACCGGCATCTACACGTACGACCACCTGCCCCACTACTTCCAGTCGCGCGACCCCGACCAGATCGCCGACCACTTCGTGGAGGACATAGAAGGCGGCATCCAGGGCACCGACATCCGTGCGGCGTTCATCAAGTGCGCCGCCGACGCGGCGGGCGTCACCGAGAACGTCGAGAAGGTGCACCGCGCAGCGGCGCGCGCCTCGAACCGCACGGGCGTGCCGATCATGGCGCACTCGATGCCCGCGCAGCAGACGGGCCCGCGCCAGGTCGAGATCTTCCTCGAGGAGGGCGTCCCCGCGGATCGCATCCAGATCGCGCACTGCGGCGACAGCGACTCGGTGGAGTACATCGAGGGTCTGCTCGCGCAGGGCGTCTACACCGGCCTGGACCGCTACGGCATCGAGATGTACCTCCCGCTCGCCAAGCGCAGCGAGGTCGCCGCGGAGCTGCTGCGCCGCGGCCACGCCGAGCGCATCGTGATCTCGCAGGACTTCACCGCGTCGCTCGACTGGTTCCCGCCCGAGATGGTGACGATGCTGGAAGAGAACGGCGCCGTGCGCAACTGGTCGATGTCGCTCGTCTTCGAGGAGGTCGTGCCGTTCCTGCGCGAGCAGGGCGTGATGGACGACGCGGTGTTCGAGACCGTGTTCGTAGAGAACCCGCGCCGCTGGCTGACGGCTTAGTCCTCGTCGGGAGGCGCGAGCATCGCGGGCCCTTCGGCGCCCGGGCCGACGCGGTTGACTGCGGTCGTGACGGGCCGCACCGTCATCCTCGACGCCTCGAGCGGTTGGCACAGAGCGAGGGCTTCCTCGGCACCGAGCCCGGGGTCGAGCCAGCCGGCGCGCGACTCCTCGTCCGCGAGGATCACTGGCATGCGGTTGTGGATCGCCGAGACGAGGCGGTTGGACTCCGACGAGCAGGTGAGGATCGTCGAGCTTTCGACCTTCTCGCCCTCCACGGTGGCGCTCGTCCAGAGCGCCGCGAACGCGAACGGCTCGCCCTCCTCGAGCTGGAAGTAGAACGGCTGGCGCGGCTGCCCGCGGTGCTCGGGTTTGATCCACTCGAAGTAGCCGTCGGCGATCTGCAGCGCGCGGTGCGACGCCTTCGGCACGAGCGCCCGGAACGACGGCTTCGTCGTCACGGTCTCGATGCGCGCGTTGATCATGCGCGCGCCGCCCTTCGTGTCCTTGGCCCAGAACGGCACCAGGCCCCAGCGCAGCATCCGCTCCTCGAGGTCCTCGCCGCTGCGCACGACCGCGAGCACCTCCTGCGTCGGGGCGACGTTGTAGCGGCCCGTGCCCTCGTCGGAGACGATCGGCAGGTGCAGCCGTTCGCTCAGCTCGCCCGCCGCGGCGGTGTTGGTGTAGCGCCCGCACATGCGGCGAGCATATGAAGACAGGCGGCGTGCACGCCGCGTCACGCCATGCGAACATATGTTCGTATGGGGCGTCCCTTCCGCACTCTGCGCGAGCTCGAAGGTCACCTCGAGCGCGGCGAGCTTGAATCGGCGGCGGCGCTCGCGCGAGGTCTCGCGCGCGAGCGCGGCCGGCCGCTCGAGCTCGAGCTGACGCTTCGCTTCCTGCCGCTGATCGCCGCCGAGCGCCCCGAACGCTACGACTCGTGGGCGCTGCGCTGGCTCGAGCACTGGTGCGCGGAGCTGCGGGAGGTCGCGACGATCGACGAAGCGGCGGCTGTCGCGGCCGCCCTCGGGCGGATCGCGGAGCACGGCGGCGCCGCGCTGCGGGAGGCGCAGGAGCTCACCGAGGCGGCGCGGAGCGGACTGGACCGGCTGTGACCGTGCGCGCGAGGATCGCCTCGACCGCCGCGACGAGGTCGCCGTCGCGGGCGCCGACGAGCACGGCCGGGATGCCGAGCGCTTCGGCGCCGCGCACGTCCGCGGTCTCGTTGTCGCCGATCATCCATGTCTCGCGGCGGTCGGCGCACGCGGCCAAGGCGATGCGGAAGGCCTCGGGGTGCGGCTTCTCGTAACCGGTCTGCGCCGAGGTGAAGACGGCGTCGACGTTCTCCGCGAGGCCGAGGCCAGCAACGAGCGCCGCGAGCTCGGGCACGTGGTTTGAGACGACGACGTTCGCGGCGCCCGATGCGGCCGAGAGCGCGAGCGCGTCGCTCGCGCCGGCGCGGGCGCGCCAGCCGACCGTGACGTCGGTGTAGCGGCCGCGCACGGCGCGCGCTGCGCGCGCCGCGTCGTCGCCCGCCACACCGGCCGCGGTCAGGGCGACCGCGATCGCGCCGCCTACGGATCGCCACCAAGCGTCGGGGTGACGCAGCTCAGGGTGGCCCTCATCCGGCCTGTGCCAGGGGAAGGTCCCCCTCAGCGCTTCGCGCACGCGCTCGATGCCGAGGCCGTGTCCGGGAACCTCGCGGTCGAGGACTTCCAGGACGCAGCCGCTCCACATGCCGCGTCGTGTGGCGAGCGTGCCGTCGAAGTCCCACAGCAGCGCGAGGTCGCTCACGTCCCGAGTCTAGGCGCGCCCGTCAGCCCGTCGTCCGCAGCCGGTAAAGCCAGATCGCCGTCGGAATGAAGACGCCGAGGCCGATCGCGCACCAGATCAACGATGCGACGACGGGGTGCTGGAGCGGCCACGGCGCCCCCGGCGGGATCGCCGTCGGGTTGCCGAAGAGCGTGCGCACGGCGGCCGCCACGGCGCTGATCGGGTTGTACTCGGCGACCGTGCGCAGCAGCGGCGGCAGCGTCGCGGCCGGCACGAACGTGTTCGCGACGAACGTGAGCGGGAAGACGATGATGAAGGCGATGCCGGTGACCGTGTCCGGCGAGCGGGCGAGCAGACCGATCACCATCGCGAGCCAGAGCATCGTCAGCGAGAAGATCGCGAGCAGCACGAAGCCGCCGAGCGCTTCCGCCGGGTCGGACTCGATCGTCCAGCCGACGATCAGCCCGCTCACGACCATCACGACGAGCGCGAGCGACAGCGACACCGCGGCGGAAGCGAGGTGCCCGACGAGGAAGCTCGAGCGCGCGATCGGCAGCGAGCGGAAGCGGTCGAGGATCCCTTCGCGCAGATCCGTCGAGAGCGACGTCGCCGGGCCGAAGATGCCGAAGGTGAGCGTCTGCACCATGATGCCGCCGACGAGATAGTCGTTGTAGCTGCCGCCGGGGATGTGGATCGCGCCGCCGAAGACGTAGGCGAAGAGCAGCACGAACATCAGCGGCTGGATCGTTACGTCCATCAGTTTCTCGGGCGTCTGCCGGATGTGCGAAAGGTTGCGCCGCGCGAGCACGGCCGCGTCCCCGGCTCCGCGGAGCGC
The DNA here is from genome assembly GCA_035507895.1 of Solirubrobacteraceae bacterium. Lineage (GTDB taxonomy): Bacteria > Actinomycetota > Thermoleophilia > Solirubrobacterales > Solirubrobacteraceae > Palsa-744. Next base: position 82,984 of record DATJNQ010000019.1, read on the forward strand.
GCTCACGACGGCGTCCCGCCGCCGGTCGTGAGTGAGAGGAAGACGTCGTCGAGCGTCGGCTCGACGCGCTGCAGGTCGGCGACGTCGACGCCGGCACCGTCGAGCGAGCGCAGCACGTCGACGAGTCGCGTGCGCGCGTCGACCGGGAAGCTGAGGCGCTGCTCGCTCTCCTCGCGCTCGATCGGCCCGGTCGCGAACGGGGCGACGGTCTCGGCGGCACGCTCGAGGCCCGCGGCGCCGAGTCGGAGCGCGACGCGCCCGCCGCCGACCGACGCCTTCAGCTCACGCGGCGCTCCCGCCGCGACCGTGCGGCCGTGGTCGAGGACGACGACGGTGTCGGCGAGGCGGTCCGCCTCCTCGAGGTACTGGGTCGTCAGGATCACGGTGGTGCCGCCGGCTAGCTGCTGTCCGATGAGCTCCCACAGCTCGCTGCGCGCCTGCGGGTCAAGGCCGGTCGTCGGCTCGTCGAGGAACAGCACCTCGGGCCCGCCCATGAGGCTCGCGGCGAGGTCCAGGCGCCGGCGCATGCCGCCGGAGAACGTGCGCACGAGGTCGCCGGCGACGTCGGCGAGGCCGAGCCGCTCGAGCAGCTCGGCGGCGCGACGCGCCGCCTCCTCACGCGTGAGGTGGTAAAGGCGCCCGACCATTTCGAGGTTCGCGGACGCCGTCAGGAGGTCGTCGACGCTCGCGTACTGGCCCGCAAGACCGATCCGTTCACGCACGCGCGCGGGCTCGGCTAGGACGTCGAGGCCGGCGACCTCGGCGCCGCCGCTCGTCGGCAGCGTCAGCGTCGTGAGGATGCGGATCGCGGTCGTCTTGCCCGCGCCGTTGTGCCCGAGCAATCCCAGCACGCTCCCGCGTGGCACCTCCAGGTCGAAGTCGCGCAGCGCCCATTTCTCGCCGAACCGCTTGGCGAGCGAGTGCGCGACGACGCCCGCGGGCGAAACCGAAGCTCCGGGCATCGTCTACTGCTCGACGCGACGGTCGACCTGCAGCTCGCCGACACTTAGGCGATCCACTCTGAGCTCGCGGATGTGCAGCGAGCCGACGACGGCGCGGCGCACCGCGAGGCGGCCGATCGCGACCGCGCCCAGGGCCGCCGCGCCGACAGCGAGGGCGCCCACGGCGTAGGCGGCCGCGGAGAGCGCACCAGATGCCCCGAGGCCGAGCGAACCGATGCCGACCGATGCGGATCCGACGGTGCGGTTTGAGCCCATCGGGCCATTGAAGGGAGCGCGGTGGACGGAAGAGTCTCCCCTCCCGTCCACCGCGCCGATCTCAGCGTGAGCTCCAGATCGGTGCGACCCCGGCGAAGCCGAGCGCGTTGCGCGTGGCTTCCGTGAGGTCGAATTCGCGGCCGGCGACGAAGGGGCCGCGATCGACGACCGGGACGCGTACGGTCCGGCCGTCGTAGCGCAGCGTGACCATCGTGCCGCACGGCAGCGTCTTGTTGGCGACGCCCAACGTCGCCGAGGTCAGCTCGCCACCGCAGGCGAGCGAGCCGCCACCGCCGTACCACGACGCGATCACTTCGCGGAACGAGGTGACCTTGTGCAGGCGCACGTGCGACGCGGCGAGACTCGCCTGGCCGCCGTACACCACGCGCAGTCGGGCGGTGCCGAGGGCCCGCGGCGTGTAGCTCAGGCGGAAACGACCGCCGCGCCCGGTGTGGGTGCGGGCGACGGTCCGCCAGCCGTGACGGCGCAGAACCTCGAGTTTGAGTGGGCGGCCACGCTCGAGAGCGTGACTCAGGGTGCTCAAGCGACCCTTGACCTGGGTCGGCTGCCCGACGAGCACGTCCGGATCGGTGATCCGCGCGTGCAGTGCCGTGCGAGCCGGGGCCGCGATCGCCAGTTCGGCGGGGACGGCCACGGACAGAGGGGCCAGGGCCGGCGCCGGGGGCGCAGGCGTGGCTGCGGCGAACATCTAGTTGTTGGAACCTCCTGTTCGACGCCTACGGGGTTAGCTGTCGGGCTCACGACCGGGCTGCGTGCAGTTGGCCGCACAAAGCCCGGGCGTTACGACGACGTCGGCCGTCGATTCGCCCCATCCGGTCCGCTGGGACGGCCGGCAGTGGGTCCCCCGATCGGCTCCATCCACGGTGCCGATTCGGCGCTGCGAGCACGCTAGCGCACCCGGCGGCCGCAACCCCCCGGTTGGTGCACGTTTGCGCTCATGTACGTGCGGTTTGCCACTTGGATGTCCCTATTTTGCGGGCTTTTGACGCCCATGAGAGCTCTCTCGCCGCAGAGTTTTGGCGTGGCAAAACCACGCATTTTGCGAAATCGGCGATCTTGCAAAAAGGGCTGCCCGGGACGGCGATGCCCAAGCCCACCGGTGCCGGCCGACACGGACGCGGCCGACGAGTCGCAGCCGGGCCCCGAGCCGCGACACGCGGCCCGGCTCGCGCGCGCATCCTTCCCGCGGGTGCGCTCTCCGCGATGCCGCACGTCACGCTCCGCGTGATCGACGGACCCGCCCCGCGCGGTTCCTCCTTCGCAGATCAGGGAGCCCCGCGAGACGACGCACGGGTACTCATCGCCGGCACGGAGCCGAACGGCGACACCTGGCTATGCGGGACTTGCGGCTCGCTGCTCGTCATCGATGCGCCGCGCGAGCGGCTCGTCGGCATCTCGGCGGTGCAGTGCGGCAAGTGCGCTGCGTGGAACGCCGCACCCTGGCCCGGCGGCGACGGTGCGCCTACGGATGCGGACGGTGAACGCTAGCGACGCTCAGAGCGGGCGCGCCGGCTGGCGCGGCGCGAACTCGCCCACCTCGATCTCGCCGCCGGGATGGACCGTCAGCGTGCTGCCTTCCTCGAACTCGCGCCACGCACCGGGCATGGCGTTGAGCGGCTCGGAGACGATGATGCGGTCGCCCTCGTGGAACTCGCCGAGCACCGCGTTGTCGGGATGCAGGCGGCGTACCGCGTCGATGTCTTCGGAGCTGAAGAGCGTCCGGGCGCTGCCCTGGCTCGCGTAGCGAAGCCCCCACAGCGTCGCGCCGTCGCTGACGCCGATACTGGCCTGCAGCGCGGGTTCGATGCCCTCGTCGCGGAGCGACTTCTCGATGAAGCCGAGCGTCAGCTCGAGCGCCGCCAGCGGGTCGTCTTCGAGCCCCATGCCGAGCGCGAGATGGAAGATCAGCTCCGAATCCGCGGAGCCTTCGAGTTCTGCGACGGACTGCGCGTCGAGCGCGAGCGTCAGCGTGCGGCGAACGCGCGCGAACTCGTTGATGAGCCCGTTGTGCACGAACAGCCAGCGGCCGTGGTTGAAGGGGTGGCAGTTGCTCTGCTGGATCGCGGTGCCGGACGTCGCGCGCACGTGCGCCAGGTAGAGCGGACTCTTGACATGCGCGGCGATGTGCCGCAGGTTCGCGTCCCCCCAAGCGGGCTCGATCGAGCGGTACACGCCCGGGCCGTCGCCGGTGCCGTACCAGCCGACGCCGAAACCGTCGCCGTTCGTCGGCTCGGCGCCCATCGTCGAGTGAAGGCTCTGCTTCACGAGACTGTGTTCGCTTTGCAGCAGCAACGCGTCGAGACGCATCGTCTGCCCGTGCCACGCCATCCACCTGCACATGCGCGCAGTCTCTCATCATGCGCTGCCCTGCGTCGCGGCGGCGTTGGCGCTCTCGGGCATCAGCAGCAGCGAGGCGAGGAGGAAGCAGAGCCCGCCGAGCGCCGTGCCGGAGTTGGCGATGTGGGCGCTGAGCGGCTCGCCCGTGGCGGGCTCGGTGTAGGAGGCGACGGCCGAGATGCCGAACGCCACCGATCCGGCGAGGTTGAGAGCCACGATGCGCCACGAGAGCGTGCGCCTTCGCACGCAGAACCAGCGGTGGCAGACCTCGGCGAATGCGAGCTCGCTCGAAACGAGGAAGGCGACGGAGCCGACGGCGTCCGGCGCCCAGACGCGGACGTTCGACTGGCGTGTCGTGAAGCCGTGTTTCATCGCCGTGAACGTCGTCACGTTGAACGCGAGCGTGCCCAGGAACTGAACGAGCGACGCGAGCCAGTCGATGCGCTTCGGTTCCCATGAGGCCGGGCGCCAGCGCACGCGGCGGCGCGCGTCGAGCTCGCGCGCGGCGTTCACCGCCTCCGCGTACTGCAGGTACGCCGCGCCGGTGAAGAGGATCGAGCCGACGAAGAAGACGACGCCCGTGCCCGCGGCGAACTGCGGCGCGAGCTGGGAGACGACGCCACCGGCCAGGAAGCAGAACGAGCCGGCGGAGAAGAGGACCGCCATCCACCACGCACGCCGGCGCGGGCGCCACCATGTGCTTTCGCCGTCGGCGGCAGCCGCGAGGCGCTCGGAGGCCTTGCGGTGCGCCCGTGAGCGCCAGCGGACTTCGCGCCCGTCGGGGGCGCGGAAGAGCTCCTCCGTGACGAAGGGGCGCGGGCCGCGCGTCGCGACCCGCTGCCATCCTGCGGGCGCTGCGACGTAGCCACTCACGGCGGCGGACGGTAGCGCAGCCGTGCCCCCTCCGGGCGCCGCCCTGCGCAGGCGAGCATGTAGGCTCTGGCCGATGCCGATGCACGATCGTCAGATCCCCGCGGAGGCGCGCTGCGGCGACTGCGAGGGCGTCGGCTGGAAATGGTGGACCGCGGCGGCCGACAGCGGCGAGGAGAGCCGTTGGATCGTCTGCCGCGAGTGCCTCGGCACGGGGCGCAGGGACAAGAAGGGCCGCAAGCGCGTGAAGCCCGAGGACCCCGAGGGCTAGCGGCGGGGCGCGGCGCCGCGTTGACCGACGGGCATCCAGGCGAAAGAATCGAGAGAGATGGCCAATCCCGACAGGCTCACAGCACTCGACACGACCTTCCTGCACCTGGAGGACCACTCGACGGCGCACATGCACGTCGCCTCGGTGATGATCTTCGAGGGCCGTGCCCCGACGCTCGACGAGATGGTCGAGCACGTCGAGGCGCGCCTTCATCTCGTCCCGCGCTACCGCCAGCGCCTCGCGTACGTCCCGCTCGACCAGGGCCGCCCGATATGGACCGACGACCCGCACTTCAACCCCTACTACCACGTGCGTCACACCGCGCTGCCGCGACCCGCCGACGACCAGGCCCTGAAGACGCTCGCCGGACGCCTCTTCTCGCAGCGCCTTGACCGCTCAAAGCCGCTCTGGGAGATCTGGCTCGTCCAGCGCCTCTCTGGCGACCGCTTCGCGATCGTCGCCAAGACGCACCACGCGCTCGTGGACGGCATCTCGGGCGTCGACATCACGACCGTGCTTTTCGACACGCAGCGTCACCCGAAGGCGCCCGCCGCGCCGCCGGAGCCGTGGTCCGCGAGGCCACTGCCGGGCCCCGCGAAGCTGCTCGGCGACGCCTGGCTGGAGCGCTCGACCGTGCCGAGCGAGATGCTGCGCGGCACGCGCGCACTGCTGCGCCGCCCCCGGCGCGCGGTCGACAGAGCCAGACAGGGAATCGTCGGCATCGGCTCGACCGCGCTTGGGGGGATCAACGCGCCTGCGCCGGCGAGCCCATTCAACGTCCCCATCGGGCCTCACCGTCGCTACACCTTCTTCGACGTCGACCTCGCGACGCTGAAGTCGGTCAAGGACTCACTCGGCGGAACGCTTAACGACGCGGTCCTCGCGACTGTGACGCTCGCGCTCGGCCGCTACCTGCGGCGCGAGGGCACCGACACCGAAGGCCTCGTGCTGAAGGCGATGGTGCCCGTCTCCGTGCGCGCCGCGGAGCAGCGCGGTGCCCTCGGCAACCAGGTCGCTGCGATGTGGGCGCCGCTGCCCGTCGGCATCAAGAACCCCGCCGCCTGCCTGCGGGAGATCGCGACGTCGATGCAGAAGGTCAAGGAATCGGGCCAGGCGGTCGGCGCGCAGGTGCTCACCGAACTCGCGGGCTTCGCGCCGCCCACGATCCTCTCCCAGGCGGCGCGCCTGCAGGCGCGCCAGCCCTTCTTCAACCTCGTCGTCACGAACGTCCCCGGCCCCCAGATGCCGCTGTACCTGCTCGGCCGGGAACTGCTCGACCTCTACCCTGTCGTGCCGCTCGCCCAGAAGCAGGCGCTCGGCATCGCGGTGATGAGCTACAACGGCAAGCTCGGCTTCGGACTGCTGGGTGACTACGACGCGCTGCCGAAGCTCGAGCAGATCGGCCAGGACATGGTGTGGGCGGCAGGGCAGCTCGCGAAGGCGGCGGGCGTCAAGCCGAAGACGCGGCGCACCAGCGCCAAGGCTCGCGCGCGGACGTCCACGCGGCGCGCCGGCGCGGCCTGAGGCGGCGCGGAGACGCCCTGCGCCTCGCGCTCTGCCAGCTGAACACGACCGTCGGCGACATCGACGGCAACCGCGCCGCGATCGAGGCGGCGCTCCGCAGCGCCCGGGACGCCGGCGCGCAGCTCGCGCTGACCCCGGAGCTCGGTCTCACCGGCTACCCGCCCGAGGACCTGCTGCTAAAGCCCCACTTCCTCGAGGACGCGGCGGCCGCGCTCGAGCGGCTCGCGGCGGCGAGCGCCGGGATCGTCGCCGTCGTCGGCTTCCCAGAGCGCACGCAATCAGGCGTCTACAACGCGGCCGCGGTGCTCGCGGGCGGACGCGTGCACGCGGTGTACCGCAAGATCCACCTTCCCAATTACGGCGTTTTCGACGAGCAGCGCTACTTCACGCCGGGCGTGGGCGGCGCGACGATCGAGTTCGCGGGCGCGCGGCTGGGGCTGACGGTGTGCGAGGACATCTGGCTGCCGGGACCGCCCACGAGCAGCGAGGCGGCGGGCGGCGCGCAGCTCGTGCTGAACATCTCGGCCTCGCCGTACCACGCCGGCAAGGGCGCCGAGCGCGAGCAGATGCTCGCCGAACGCGCGCGCGAAAACGGCTGCTACGTAGCGTTCTGCGGCCTCGTCGGGGGTCAGGACGAGCTCGTCTTCGACGGCCACTCGTGTCTCATCGCGCCTGACGGCACGACGCTCGCGCGCGGCGCCCAGTTCTCGGAGGAACTCGTCCTCTGCACGCTCGACCCGGCTCGCGCGCCGTCGCGGCAAGGCCCCCACGATGACGTCGCGGTGCTCGCGCCGCTCGACGGCGGGAGCGTCGCGGGCGACGGCGCCGACGGCGGGCCGCTGACGGCGGAACTCGCGCCGCGCGAGGCGGAGGTCTACCGCGCCCTCTGCCTCGGTCTGCACGACTACGTCGTCAAGAACGGTTTCCGCCACGTCGCGCTCGGCCTTTCCGGCGGCATCGACTCCGCGCTCGTGGCGTGCCTTGCAGCCGACGCGCTCGGGCCCGATCGCGTCACTGCCGTCGTGATGCCCTCCCCCTACTCGACCGGCGCGACGCAGGGCGACGCGCGCGAGCTCGCCGGCCGGCTCGGCGTCGGGCTGCGCGAGCTGTCGATCGCGGCGGTGATGGACGCCTACGAGAAGGCGCTGTCGGGCGAGTTCGAAGGCGCCGCGCCCGACATCACCGAGGAGAACCTGCAGGCACGCATCCGCGGGAACCTGCTGATGGCGCTCTCGAACAAGTTCGGCTGGCTGGTCCTCACGACGGGCAACAAGTCCGAGATGTCGGTCGGCTACACGACCCTCTACGGCGACCTCGCCGGCGGTTTCGCGGTCATCAAGGACGTGCCGAAGACGCTCGTCTACGCCCTCTGCCGCTGGCGCAACGGGCTGGACGCCGGCGCGGCGGCTGAGCTGACGGGCGGCGTCGCGAGCCCCATTCCCGCGTCGATCATCGAGCGCGCGCCATCCGCGGAGCTGCGCCCGGACCAGCGCGACATCGACTCGCTGCCCCCCTACGACCTGCTCGACCGGATCCTCGAGGGCTACGTCGAGCTCGACCGCTCCGCCGAGCAGCTCGTCGCCGAAGGCCTCGACGCCGACGCCGTCGCGCGCACGGTCCGCCTCGTCGACCTCGCCGAGTACAAGCGCCGTCAGGCGCCGCCCGGCATCAAGATCACGCCGCGCGCGTTCGGGCGCGACCGGCGAATGCCGATCACCAACGCGTACCGCGGCTAAGGTCGGACGATGCGTCGCGTCGCGACCGCGCTGCTTGCCGCCGGCGCCCTCTTCGCCGCCGGGTGCGGCGACACCGTCCAGTCGGCGCCGCTCGGGCGCTCCTCGCTCGAGAGCCTGCTGCTCGCGAAATTCCCGGTGTACTGGGCCGGGCATGAACTCGACGGGCTGCAGGCGCGCGAACTGCTCGTCGACCCCGGCGGCGCCGTGACACTGCAGTACGGCAACTGCCTGGAAGGCGGCCAGGGCACGTGCGTCGCGCCGCTGCGCATCGTCACCTCGCCGAACAACAGTTTCGTCCCCGGCGGCGCCGGGCCGATCCACGACGTGACGCTGCGCGGCACGACCGCGCACACCCTCGACGGCGGCTCGACGATCGTCATTCCGGCCGGGCGGGTCGTGCTCAGCATCTACGCGACGTCGCGGGCGCTCGCCGACGCCGCCGCCGGCGCCGTCGTGCCGGTCGCGAACGTCGGCGCCTACCACCGGCCGCTGCCCGCGCCCGCGCCCGCCACCGGGCTCGCGGACGAACCGCTGCCAGGCCAGATCCCGCCCTACCAGCCGGCCGCGCACCACCGCCGCGTCGAGCGCCGCCGCGCGCGCCGCTAACGCCGCCGGGCGGCCGCGACGGTCTCGCGCGCCGCTGGGCGTGCAGGCGCCGCGCAGCGCGTGCCGACAGCGGTCCCTGATGCGCAGGCGGGTCCGCCGGCGCGCGGCGCGGGCGGTCAGGCGGCCGCGGGCCGGCGCGGCCGCACCGCGATCGTCATGCGCGTCAGGGCGCACAGGCGGCCCGCGTCGTCGCGGCAGGCGACGTCCCAGACCCACGTCGTGCGGCCGCCGTGCAGCCGCGTCGCCTCGGCGTGCACCAGTCCCTCGGTGATCGGGCGCATGAAGCTCGTGGAGTTCGACAGACCCACCGCCGTGTTGCCGTCCTTCGCGACCGCGAAGGCCGTGCCCATCGACGCGAGCGCCTCGGCGATCGACGCGTACACGCCGCCGTGGACCAGCCCGTACGGCTGGCAGATCTCGGGGCGCACCGCCACCCGCCCGTTCACGTGCGAGTCGCTGTAGTCGAGGACCTCGAGCCCGTAGAGGGCGTCGAATCCGCTGCCGGGCTGTCCCGGTCCACCTGGGCTGGCCATCGCGCGGCCACGATAGCCTAAGCCCAGGCGCGCCCCGCGCTGCGCCGAAGCGACCATGACCGCCCCTGAACAGCTCCCCGAGGACCAGCGCACCGTGCTCACGCTGCTCGTCGGCCGCGGCATGAGCTACGAGCGCGCCGCCTCGGTCCTCGGCGTGTCCGCGGACGCGGTGCGGGACAGGGCCCACGTCGCGCTGGCGCTGCTCGCCCCCGCGCAGGCTCGCGAGCTGAGCGGCGAGGAACGCGGCCAGGTCGCGGACTACATGCTCGGCCAGGACAGCGACAGCGAGATGCAGGACGCGCGCGAGCTGATGGAATCGTCGCCCGCCGCGAGCGCATGGGCGCACACCCTCTCGGGCGAGCTCGAGAGCTACTCGCAGCCCTCGACTCCCGCGTCCGGCGCAGAGCCGCGCGCCGAGCGCGAGCCGCGTGCGCGTTCCTCGCGCCGCGGCGGCGTCATCCTCCTCGCCGCGGTCGCCGTCGCCGCGATCATCGCCGTCGTGCTGATCCTCGTACTGCCGGGCGGCGGAAAATCAACTTCCGGCGGCGGCAGCGCGAGCGCCAGCCACAACAAACCGCAGATCGTCGGCCGCGCCGCCATGACCTCCCCGAACGGCGCCCACTCGGTCGGCGAGGTCTTCATCCTGCAGGAGGGCTCAAGGCGCGCCTACTACATAGCCGCCGTCGGTCTGCCGCCCACGGAAGGCTTCTTCTATGCGCTCTGGCTCTACAACTCGCCGACGGACTCGCGGCCGCTGAACCGTACGCCCAAGGTCACGAGCAACGGCAAGCTCGCGGGCGGCGCGCTGCTGCCGCCAGGCGCCGAAAAATACAAAGAAATGCTCCTCACGAGGGAGACGCAGGTCTCGCCGACGCCGAAGAAACCGGGCCCCGTGGTCCTGCAGGGCAAGCTCGAATTCAAATCCTGATCAGCCGGCGAGCTTGCCGGGGTTCATGATCCCCGCGGGGTCGAGCTCGCGCTTGAGCGCCCGGAGAGCCGCGACGCCGCTCGCGCCGATCTCGGCGTCGACCCAGCGCAGGTGGTCGACGCCGAGCGCGTGGTGGTGCGTGATCGTCGCCCCCGCCGCCGTGATCGCCGCGCCCGCCGCGTCCTTGAGAGCCTGCCACTGCTCGATCTCGCCGCCCTCGACCTGACGCGCGATGGCCGTGAAGTAGAGCGAGCTCCCGGTCTCGTAGACGTGCGAGAGGTGGCACATGACCATCGGCGGCGTACCGAGCGCGCCGAGGGCGCCGCGCACCGCGTCGCCGACGCCTTCGTGCAGCGCCGCGACGTCCGCCCACGCCGTCGCCGTCTCGAACGTCTCGACCATCACGCCGAGCGTCAGCAGCTCGTCGCGCAGGTACGGCGCCGCGAAGCGGCCGTGCTCCCACGCGCGGCCCACCGCCGAGCCGAGCGCGGCGCCGCCGCAGCGCCGGAGCACCGCCCGCGCACGCCGCCGCCGGGCCCTGGCGGCGCCGTCTGAACCCTCGAAACCGACGATCGCGAGGCACCCGCCACGGCGGCGGCGCAGCGCGGCGTAGAGCGACGCCGCTCGCGCCGCGGCGGGCCCGGCGAGGGCGAGCGTCACCTCCGTCTCCTCCTCGTCGGAGAGTCGCGCGACGTCGGGCAGCGCGCGCGCCTGCGCGAGCTCGCGCAGCGCGCGGCTGCCGTGCTCGAAATCGGGGAACAGGTACCCCTCGTAGAGCCGTTCGTCGGGCGCCCGGCGGACGCGGAGCGCCACCTCGTCGATGACGCCGAGCACGCCTTCCGAGCCGACGATGAGCTCGCGCAGCGCGGGGCCCGCGGCGCTGTGCGGGACCGCGAGGGTCAGCAACGGTCCGCGCGGCGTGATGGCGCTGACGCCCTTGACCATCGCGTCAAACGTCCCGTAGCCGGTGGAAGCCTGGCCCGCGGAGCGGCTCGCGGCGCAACCGCCGACCGTGACGTACTCGTACGACTGCGGGTAGTGGCCGAGCGTGAGTCCTTGCGTCGCAAGCGCCGACTCCAGCTCGCGGACGCGCATGCCCGCCTGGACGCGCGCGAGGTTCGATACGGGGTCGACGCTGAGCGCGCGCATCGCGGCGGTGTCGACGGTCAGCACCGCCGCGTGGCCGGCGCGCAGCGGCGCGACGCCCCCCACGACGCTGGTGCCGCCGCCGAACGGCACGACCGCGATCGACTCCTCGGCGCAGAGCGCCAGGAGCTCCGCGAGCTGCTGCGCGCTCGCGGGGTATGCGACCGCGTCCGGCGCGGCGCCGGGCTCGCCGCGGCGCAGGCGGACAAGGTCCGGGTAGCCCTTGCCGGCGGCGTGCAGCACCCGCTCCTCGTGCGTCGCGAGCACGCGCTCGGCTCCGAGCAGCGCCCGCAGACGATCCGCGGCGCGCTCGCCGAGGGCGCTCTCCTGCAGGCGCACGGCGGAGAGCGCGACCGGCGGCACCGGCGCCGGCGCGACGCCGACGCGCGTGCGCAGGAGCTCGAGCGCGTGCGGCTGAAGGGCGGATGCGTGCGCCGGATCGCCCCAGCCCCACCAGCGCATGCGCGGAACACCGTCAGGCAACGAGGCTCTCCAGTTCGGCGAGCGCCTCGCGCAGCGTCGCGCGCGCCGCGCGGCGCATCAACAGCGAGCCGAGGCCCGGGAAGAGGCCGAGCGGGCGCTGGTCGAGCGTCAGCGCGACGTCGGTGCCGCCGTCGCTCGCGGCGAGCTCGATCGTGGTGCGCGAGTGGTCGAGCAGCCGCTCGAACGGCGTGCCGACGGTGCGCTGGGCCCAGACCAGGCGCCGGCGGGCGCCGTCCTGCTCCTGCACCTCGAAGTCGGCGCGCACGACGCTGCCGCGGTTCGAGCGGAGCACCTCCGTGAAGGCGCCCGCGCCGACGTCCTCGACGCGCTCCACGCGCGGCCACCAGCGGGGCAGGTAGTACGGGTCGCGGACGATGTCCCAGACGCGCTCCACGGGCGCCGCGACGGTGCGGTTTGCGCGCGCGACGGGCACGGTCAGCGAGCGTACGACACGAGCGAGTGGACCTCGTGGCCGGCGAGACGCTCGCGCCCGCCGAGCCCTTCGAGCTCGACCAGGAACGCGCAGGCGCGCACGTCCCCGCCGAGGCTCTCGGCGAGCTCGCAGAGCGCCCCGGCGGTGCCGCCGGTGGCGAGCAGGTCGTCGTGGACGAGGACGCGCGCGCCCGGCGCGATCGCGTCGCTTTGCAGCTCGAGATGGTCGAGTCCGTACTCGAGCTGGTACTGGACGGCGACCGTCTCGCGCGGCAGCCGCCCGGGCTTGCGGGCCAGCACGAACGCGGCTTCGAGCTCCATCGCGAGCGCCGGGCCGAGCAGGAAACCGCGCGCCTCCGCCGCCACGACGGCGTCGATCTTCAGCGGCGCGGCGAAGCTCGCGAGCGCGTCGACGGCTTCGCGCAGCGCGACGGGGTCGGCGAGCAGAGGCGTTATGTCGCGGAAGAGGATCCCTTCGCGCGGGAAGTCCGGGACCTCCCTGACGAGCGCGCGCAGCCGCTCGGAAGCCATCAGCGAACGATCTTGCGCAGGTCCCGGATCAGCAGAAGGTGCTTGAGGTGCGTCGCGACCGCGGCGAGGTTCTCGAGCGCTTCGACCGCCTCCTTGCGTCGCTCGGGGTTGCGCGATCGCAGCGCCGGGGCGAGGATCTGCTGCAAGAGGCTTGCCTCGCGGTCGGCGGAGGAGCGGAAGACGCGCAGGTTCCGCCCGCCGACCCCGTATCGCGCGAGTTCCGCGACGGCGGCGACGATCTCGCGCTCCGTCTCGTCGAAGAAGCGGGTGCCATCGCGCATCTCGCCCTTGACGACGCCGTACTCCTCGAGTTCGCGCACGAGCTCGACCTCGGCGCCGGTCTCCTCGACGACGTCCGCGAGCGAGTACAGCGCGCCGCTCGTCTCGCTGACGCTGACGCTCGAGCGCCGCGTCTTGGCCCCGTCGCGGCTCACGGCGACCGGCGTCTCGCTGGTGCGGCCCGCGGCGAGCTCCTGGCGGATGACGCGCAGCGGCAGGAACTCGTCGCGCTGCATGCGCAGGATCGTACGCAGGCGCTCGATGTCGCTCTGCGTGTACAGCCGGTAGCCGCCTGGGGTGCGGCGCGGGTTGAGCAGCTTCTGGTCCTCGAGGTAGCGGATCTTGGAGATCGAGATGTCCGGGAACTCGGGCGAGAGGTACTTGCAGACCGCACCGATCGTCGCCGCGCGCCGGCGGCCCGTGCCCTCCTCGCCGTCTGTGAGATGGCTGCTCATCGTTCGTAGAACGTCAGGCGGTACTTGCCGATCTGCAGCTCATCGCCCTGGCCGAGCCGCGCCGACTCGATCCGCTGGCGGTTCACGTACGTGCCGTTGAGGGAGCCGAGGTCGTCGAGGTACCAGCCGTCGCCGCGGTGGATCAGGAGCGCGTGGTCGCGCGAGACCGTGACGTCGTCGAGCAGCACATCGGAGTCGGCGCGCCTGCCGATCGTCAGCTGGTCGCCGTCGACGGCGAAGCTCTCGCCGACGCGCCCGCCGCCGGCGCGGATCACGAGCGCCGGGCCGTCGCCACCGGGAGCCGAATCGACGGGCACCAGTTCGCCCTCCTCGCCGATCTTGTACGTCGCCGTGATCGGGTCGCTGCCGTCCTCGCGGGGCAGCAGCGCGCCGCAACGCTGGCAGTAGTTCGCCGACTCGTCATTGACGAAGCCACACTCCGTGCAGTGCAGCGCCATCGCGTCCGCCCCCAGCGGCCGTCAGGCCTCGTCCTCAGCTGCCTGGCGGCGCGCGAGAATGTCGGTCAGTCGCTGGACGTCATCGCCGGTGATCGCGATCTCGCCCTCGTCGTGCTTGTGGCGCAGGCGGTTCACGAGCTCCGCGCGCAGGATGTCGATCTTGCCGTGCAGGATCCGCCGCTGGTAGGAGATCTCGGTCTCTTCGTCTGTCAGCTGCCGGATGAGGTCTTTCAGTTCGCTGTCTGAAAGTGCACCGAGATCGGGAAACGTCTCGTCCATCGTGGCTCCTCTCCACCCTGCCGGCCCCCCGGCAGCCGTGCTCGTTGAGCGGCAGTATAGACCACAGCATCAACCTCAGCTTGAGACTATGACTGAACGTCCAGGGCCCTCCGCGCCGCCTGCGCGTAGAGCGCGCTGGCCCAGAGCGCAAGGGCCAGCCCGACGTAGAGCAGGACCTCCGCGAAGGTTCTGAGCCCCGCCATCGCGAAGAAGATCGACCCGGCCAGCGGCGCGACCGCCAGGCGGCCGGGCCAGTTGATGCGCACCGGCACGCCGCGCGCCAGAGCGTAGCGCCCGACGACCAGCATCGCGACTTCGCGCGCCACGAGAACAGCGAGCGCCCAGCGCGGCAGTAACTGGAAGTGCCATGCGACGAGCGCGCCGGCGAGGAGCAACAGGCGGTCGGTGATGGGGTCGAGCAGCGCGCCGAGCCGCGAGTACTGGCCCGTCAGGCGCGCCGCGAGGCCGTCGAAGTAGTCGCCCCAGCCGATCACGAAGAAGAGCGCACAGGGCCAGAACCCGGTGCCGTCCCCGCTCGAGAACGCGACGACGAGGAACACGGGGATCAGCGCGAGGCGCGCGAAACCGATGACGTTGGGAAGCGTCCACGGGCGCAGCGGCTGGCCCGCCTCGGTCTGCGCCGGCGGCGGCCCCGAGCGGTCGAGCCCGAGAACGCGCCGTATCCTCGTCGGTCGTCTGCCGCGGCCGCGGTCTACGGCAGGCTCCGCCACAGCTCATCCACGGCACGCAGCTGCTCGGCCGGCTGCGCGGCGAGCGGGATGCCCGGCTCCTCGCGCCGGCCGCGCCGGACCTGCACCTCGGCCTCGCCGGCCTCGAGCGAACGGCCGCCGACCGTGATCCGCAGCGGGCAGCCGAGCAGCTCCGCGTCGGCGAACTTCTCGCCCGGGCCGATGTCGCGGTCGTCGTAGAGGACCTCGACGCCGCCCTCGCGCAGCGTCGCGTAGAGCGCGTCGGCCGCGGCCCGCTCCTCGCTCCCCTCACGGCCGAGGGCCACGAGGTGAACCTGGTAGGGCGCGAGTGAACGCGGCCACGAGATCCCGTGCTCGTCGGCGAACTGCTCGACGGCGGCGGCGACGACGCGCGCCGGGCCGATGCCGTAGGAGGCCATCCAGATCGGATGCTCCTCGCCGCGCTCGTCGGTGTAGAGCGCGCCGAGCGCCTCCGAGTAGCTCGTGCCGAGCTTGAAGATGTTGGCGACCTCGATCGCGGACTCGACGCGCAGCTCCTCGCCGTGCAGCCGGTACACGCCGTCGACGAACTCGATGTCCTCGCTCTGGCGCGCGACCTCCGCGTTCGCGGCGTAGCCCTCGCCGAGCACGACCTCGTCCTCGCCGGCCGCGCACGGCGCCATGTACTCGTGCGCTCCCGCTCCCCCCATCTCCCCGACGTCGCCCTCGACGCGGTAGAAGCGCAGTCCCGTGCGCTCCATGATGCGGTCGTAGGCGCCGACGTGCAGCGCGTAGCTCTCCT
The DNA here is from genome assembly GCA_035507895.1 of Solirubrobacteraceae bacterium. Lineage (GTDB taxonomy): Bacteria > Actinomycetota > Thermoleophilia > Solirubrobacterales > Solirubrobacteraceae > Palsa-744. The sequence goes on from DATJNQ010000019.1 coordinate 98,581, forward strand.
CCAGCGCGGCGGCGTCGCGGTCGAAGCTGTACGAGTCCTTCATGATGAACTCGCGCGTGCGCAGGACGCCCGCGCGCGGCCGTGGCTCGTCGCGCTCCTTGAGCTGCACGTGGTAGAGGATCAAGGGAAGGTCGCGCCAGGAGTGGATCAGCTGCGCGGCGTGGAAGGCCGCGGCCTCCTCGTGCGTGAACGCGAGCACGAGCTCGGCGTCTTTGCGGTCGGTGAGCTTGAAGAGCACGTCGACGTCGTAGCGGCCGGTTTTGCGCCACACGTCGGCGGGCTGCAGGACGGGCATCAGCATCTCCTGCGCGCCGATCGCGTCGAGCTCCTCGCGCACGATCCGCACGACGTTCTGGTGCACGCGCCAGCCGGCTGGGAGCCACGTCCACATGCCGGCGCCCATCTGCCTGATCAGGCCGGCACGGACCATCAGCTTGTGCGAGAGCGCCTCGGCGTCCGCGGGCGCGTCCTTGACGGTGGGTAACAGGAGCTGAGAGATCTTGGTCATCTGGTTGCCCGCCCTCGTTGACGGGCCGGGGCGAGAGCCTAGCTTGCGTGGGGCGCGGGCGCGGCGGGCCGGCAGCGCTCTGATAGAACCGGATCGGCCAGCAACGACCGGTAAAGGAGCAGGAGATGGCCTACACAGTCCCGCCGCTTGCGTACCCGTATGACGCGCTCGAGCCGTACATCGACGCGCGAACGATGGAAATCCACCACGACAAGCACCACCAGGCGTACGTCGACAAGGCCAACGCGGCGCTCGAGGGGACCTCGCTCGCGGACGCGTCGGTGGAGGACGTCCTGCGCGACCTCTCCGCTGTGCCGCAGGACAAGCTCGCGGCGGTCAAAAACAACGCCGGCGGCCACTACAACCACACGCTCTTCTGGGAGTCGATGGGCCCCGGTAAGGGCGGCGAGCCCTCGGGCGAGCTCGCGGACGCCATCAACGCCGCGTTCGGCTCCTTCGAGGACTTCAAGGGCAAGATGAAGGAAGCCGGTGTCAATCAGTTCGGTTCCGGCTGGTCGTGGCTGGTGAAGAGCGGCGGCGAGGTCGCGGTCGTCCCGAGCGCCAACCAGGACAACCCGATCTCGGACGGCAAGGTGCCGCTGCTCGGCGTCGACGTGTGGGAGCACGCCTACTACCTCACGTACCAGAACCGCCGCCCGGACTACATCGACGCGTGGTGGAACGTCGTCGACTGGGACGTCGTCGCGGCGCGCCTGGCAGCCGCCTGAGCGCCGTCAGGGGCGCGTGAAGCGCCGCCCGGCGACGGGCGAAACGGCCTCGTCGAGCGCCGGCGCGGGCTCGAGCATCGCATCGAGCACGGCGCCGGCGTTGGCGTCCTCCTGCGCGGCGGCGGCCTCCATCGCCGCGACACGCTCGGGCGTGAGCGCCGTGAGGTCCTCGTTCTCGGCGAGCCACTCGCGCGCCTCCGCGGCCTCGCGCTCGTCGCGCTGCACCGTGCGCCCCGCCGCGTAGTAGCGGTCGATCTCGCGGAACAGCTCGTCGACCAGCTCGGCGGTCGGGACCTTCTTGATCGGCTCGCCCTTCGAGTAGATCATGCCCATGTCCTTGGCGCCGGTGATGCCGAAGTCGGCATGGCGGGCCTCACCGATGCCGTTGACCGCGCAACCCAGAACCGACACCTGGATCGGGTCGTCATAGGCCTCGAGCCGGCGCTCGACCTCGGCGACCACGGAGTCCATATCGAACTGCAGCCGCCCGCACGTCGGGCAGGCGATCAGCACCGGGCCGCGCTCGCGCAGCTTGAGCGCCTTGAGGATCTCCCAGGC
>DATJNQ010000020.1:0-172521 GCA_035507895.1 Solirubrobacteraceae bacterium
GGCCGGCCTGGCTGGCCATCCACGGAGGCGCCGCCGGGTACAGCGCGTAGGTGATCAGCCCCGCGAACGACAGCGCCGCGACGAGCACTGCGAACCACCGGAATCGCGGACGGTCGACCTTCCACAGCACGGCGGCCACCAGCGGCGTCGCGAAGAAGTGGGTCAGATAGACCGCCCAGACCGGCACGTCGTACCAGACGACGTGCCCGTGCCACAGCCAGTGCTGAAGCGTCACGGTCGGCGCCGTCCCGCCGAACAGTGCCTCGTCGACCCGTAGCTGCGGGAGGTAATGAACGCCGAACGTGTGCGCGGCGCTGCCGCGCAGCGAGTCGTAGGCGATCAGGATCGCGATGAACGGCAGCCACTCGAGCACCACGCCCCGGCCGAATCCGCGCAGGTCCGACATCGAGAAGCACAGCAGGCCGAGCAGCAGCCAGATCGCGAGCAGGTCTCGCTGATAGGGAACTCCGACCAGCACGACGAACGTCGCGCTGGCGGCGACGTACGCTAGGGGTGCGGCGATCTGCCGCCGGCTGAGCTTCGCCATTGCCGCGCTAACGGGCGCCCTGGATCATCCCGGCGCCGACGGTGTCGTTCGTGGACTCGTCGATCAGGATGAAGCTACCAGTGGTGCGGTTGCGCCGGTAGCGGTCGACCATCAGCGGGGTGCTCGAGCGCAGCACCACGCGTCCGATCTCGTTGAGCCCGAGTTGTTCGGCGGGAACGTGCTCGAGCGTGTTGACATCGACCCGGTGCTCAATCTCGCCGATGATCGCTCGGCCCGAGCGGGTCGTGTGCTTGATCGAGTAGCGGCCGCCCGGCTGCATGGGCTTGTCATCCATCCAGCAGACAATCGCGTCGAGCTCACGCGCTGTGGTCGGCTGATCGTCGGCCTCGACGATCATGTCTCCCCGGGAGATGTCGAGCTGGTCGGCCAGCCGCAGCGTGACCGACATGTTCGGGAACGCGGCGTCGACCTCACCCTCGTAGGTGTCGATCGCCTCGATGCGCGAGCGCTGTGCGGAAGGCAATACGACGACCTCGCTGCCGGGGCGCAGCACGCCGCCCGCGACCTGGCCGGCGTAGCCGCGGTAGTCGTGGTGCTCCTGGCTCATCGGGCGCGTGACCCACTGGACCGGGAAGCGGACGTCGGCGAGGTTGCGGTCCGGCGCGATCACGACGTGCTCGAGGTGGTAGAGCAACGGCGCGTCGTCGTACCAGGGCATCTCGTTGGATCGCTCGACGACGTTGTCGCCGTGCAGCGCCGAGATCGGGATGAAGGAGACGTCGGTGAGATCCAGGCGGGCGGCCCAGTCGGTCAGCTCCTCGACGATCTTGTCGAACACGGCCTGGTCGTAACCGACGAGGTCCATCTTGTTGACGCACACCACGACGTGCGGGATCCGCAGCAACGAGGCGATGAACGAATGCCTGCGCGTCTGGACGCTCACGCCCTTGCGCGCATCGACCAGCACCACCGACAGGTCGGCGGTCGACGCGCCCGTGACCATGTTGCGCGTGTACTGCTCGTGCCCGGGCGTGTCGGCGATGATGAACTTGCGCCGCGCGGTCTGAAAGTAGCGGTAGGCGACATCGATCGTGATCCCCTGCTCGCGTTCGGCGCGCAGGCCGTCGGTGAGCAACGCCAGGTTCAGGTAGCCGTCGCCGCGACGCTCGGAGGTCTCCATGACGTGCTCGAGCTGATCGGACAGGATCTGCTTCGAGTCGTAGAGCAGACGCCCGATCAGCGTCGACTTGCCGTCGTCGACCGATCCTGCGGTGGCGATCCGCAAGAGCTCTGAGGTGTGCGTCTCCTCGATGGGCGCGTGGCCGTTGGTGGCAGCGCCCGGGCTCATGCGAGGGTCCGGGTGGTGCTCAAGTGCGCTCGCAACGTTAGAAGTATCCCTCGCGCTTGCGATCTTCCATCGCCGCTTCAGTAACCCGGTCGTCGGCGCGGGTTTCTCCGCGCTCGGTGATCCGTGTTGCGGCGATCTCGGCGACGACCGCATCGAGCGTCGTCGCCTCAGACGCGACAGCGCCTGTGCAGGTCATGTCGCCGACCGTTCGGTATCGCACTGATTCCTGGAAAGGCTGCTCGCCCTCGATCAACTGGACGAACTCGCTGTGGGCGTAGAGCATCCCGTCGCGGCGGAACACCTGGCGCGGATGCGAGAAGTAGATCGACGGCACGGCGAGCTTCTCTTCGCTGATGTACTGCCAGACGTCGAGCTCGGTCCAGTTGGAGATCGGGAACACGCGCGCGTGCTCGTCGCGGCGCAGGCGGCCGTTGTAGAGGTTCCACAGCTCGGGCCGCTGGTTCTGCGGCTCCCACTGCCCGAACTCGTTGCGGAACGAGAGGATCCGCTCCTTCGCGCGGGCGCGCTCCTCGTCGCGGCGCGCGCCCCCGAACGCCGCGTCGAAGCGGTGCTCGTTGATCGCGTCGAGCAGCGTCACGGTCTGCAGGCCGTTGCGTGACGCGCGCGGCCCGGTCTCCTCGACGACGCGGCCCGCGCGGATCGAGTCCTCGACCGACGCGACGATCAGACGCACGCCGAGTTCGTCGACCCGGCGGTCGCGGTACTCGATCGCCTCGGGGAAGTTGTGGCCCGTGTCGACGTGCATCACGGGGAACGGGAACGGCGCGGGCCGGAACGCCTTCTCGGCGAGGCGCAGCAGCACGATCGAGTCCTTGCCGCCGCTGAAGAGCAGCACCGGACGCTCGAATTCGGCGACGACCTCGCGCATCACGTGGATCGCCTCGGACTCGAGCGTGCGCAGGTGTGTCAGGTGGTAGCTGGTTGGCATTGGCGGGGGCTCTGAGGCGTAGATCGGCCCTCGGGCCGGGTCACTGAACTTTAGGAACCCCCCGAGGCATGTCAACTACTCGCAGCGCTGGGCTCCGCACCGCCGTCCTTGCCGGCTGACCTGACGCCTCGCGCTGCTTTCGGCAGCCCCAATAGTGGCACAACGCGCACGCTCAGCCCGCCCGCCTCAGGCGCCGCGGCCGAGCAGCGACATCAGTACCTCTTCGGCGCGCGCGGACACCGTCGGCCAGGCCCGTTCGCGGGCGTGCGCGACGCCCTCCTGCCCGAGGCGGCGTGCGAGGTCGCCGTCCTCGAGCAGCCGCACCAGCGCTGCGGCGACGGCCGCGACGTCGGTCGGGTCGACGAGCAGCCCCGTGCGCCCGTCCCTGACCGATTCGGCGGAGCCGCCGACATTGCCGGCGACGACCGGCTTGCCGTACGTGCCGGCTTCCAGGTAGACGATGCCGTAGCCCTCGCCGGCGAGGCGGCCGCCGGGCAGGCGTCCCGGCATCGCGAAGACGGTCGCGCGGCGCAGCCACTCGTTGCGCTCCCGATCGGGCACCGAGCCGAGGAAACGCACGGCGTCCTGCACGCCGAGCGTCCGCGCGAGCCCTTCGAGCTCGCCGCGCAGCGGGCCTTCCCCGACGACGACCCAGCGCACGTCGGCGACCCGCTCACGGACCGCTGCGAGCGCGCGGAGCATCACGTCGTGGCCCTTGTAGCGGTCCTCGAGCCGCGACACCGTGACGATCGTCGGGTGCTCCGCGGGCAGCGGGGCCGTCTCGGCGGGGATGTCGACGCCCGGCGAGATGCGGACGCTACGCCGCGGCCTGCCGCCCGCGTCGGCGAGCACCCCTTCGGCGTAGCGGCTGACCATCAGGCACACGTCGGCGTGGCGCGCGGCGAACGCCGCGAGGCGGGGTCGTCCACCGATCTCCTTGGCGTAGAACATCTGCGCTACCGGCGCCGAGAGCAACAGCGAGAGGGCGCGCGCCGCCGGCGCGACGACGATGTGGCCGCTGAGGATGACGTCGGGGCGAAGGCGCAGCCCGGCGCGCAGCGAAGCGGCGTTCAGAACGGCGATGTCGAGCGCGTGGCGCCGGCCGGCGCGCACGCGCACGGTCGCGACGCCGCTCTGGCTGTCGAATTCCGCGGCGCCGGGCGCGTCGAGCGTCACGACGGTCGAGCGGAACCCCGGCATCAGCTCGACGAAGCGGAAGACGTGCTGCTGCATACCGCCCACGGAGGGCGGGAAGTCGGGGGTCAGGACGAGCAGGACGGGCCGGCGCTCCTCGCGCGGCGAAGGGTGCTCGCCGGCGTCGCGGTCGCTCACCGGGCGAACGGTAGCGGACGCGCTGCACGCGCTGAGAGCTCGCCCACAAGCGCCGGCGGCCCACAGGAGCGCGCCTAAAATGAGCCCGGATGGAGTCGCCGTCGACACAGGGCGCTGCGCCCGTAGACGGCGGCGGCGCACCGCCGCGCCGCGGCGGACCGCGCGTGATCTTCGCGGCGCTCGCCGTAGTGGCGGTGGTCGCCGCGATCGTCGCCCTCGCCGTGCACCACTCCGCCCCCAACGGGGGCGGCGGCGCGGCGACGAAGGCCGAACGCCATCCGCCCGCCGTCCGCCTGCCCGCGTGCGGCGCCGAATGCGCGCCGATCGACGCGGCGTACCAGACCGACCTGCGCTTCGGCAACACGTCGCCGTGGATCCAGCCGTGGCGCGCCTACCTCGACACGTGGCCCGCATCGCGGCTACTCGAAGCGATCGGCGTGAACTTCAACATCACGCCGAACGAGGCCGACGCGACCGCCCGCCTGCTGCACGAATCGGGCTTTCGCCTGGCCCGCATCGGCCTGGCATGGGGCTCCATCTCCTACAGCGAACCGTCGCACTTCGTGGACGAAGCGAGCATCAGGACACGCTTTCTGGCCCTCAAGCGCTGGCACCTGCGGCCGCTGATCCTGCTCGACGCGAACAGCGAGTCGCCGGCGCCGCACATCAAAGTCACCCTCCAGACGACGGCGCCCGCCGCCGTCGGCGCGACGACGATAAAGCTGACGCCGGCTAGCGCATCCCAGGTGGTGGCGGGCAAGACGGGGCTCGACGCCGGCAACTTCAACAGCGGTTTTGTGCTGCACCGCGCGCAGCGCCGGCTGCTGAGAAAAATGACGCCGCAGCAGCGGCGCGAACGCCACGAACGCCTGAAGGCCGAAAAGCGCAGGCTCGGGCTCTCACAGCTGACCCTGACCGGCAACCCGGCGATCCTCATCACGCACGTGAGCGCGGACGGCGTCGCGACGCTCTCGCGGCCCCTGCCGCGCGAACTGCCGGCCGGCGCGCACAAGGCCGCGACCTTGCGCTACGCGCCCTTCCAGGCGCAGCGGCTGGCGAACGGCCAGCCGAACCCGGTGTTCAAGGAAACGATGAACGGCTGGCTCGCTTACGTGCGAACCGTGTCGCGCCTGGCGTCCTCGATCTTCGGCAGCGGCGGCTTCGACCTCGAGGTGTGGAACGAGCTGAGCTTCGGGTCGCAGTTCCTGGACGCCGCGAAGTACTACGCGACGCCGCCGGCCGGGGAAGGCAAGCACGCGACGAAAATGACCGCCAAGGCCCTGCTCGCCGCGACCGTCGCCTGGGTGCGCTCGAGCGCGAGCGGCCTCTCACCCGCCGTCGGCGTCAGCAACGGCTTCGCGGATGAGACGCCGTTCGCCGGCGGCGCCCACGCGCCGGTCGGCCTCACGGCGATCTCCAAGCACCCATACGCCGGCCCGAAGGAATACCCGGCGCAGTACCGCGTCCGCCCGGGCCACATTCCGCTCAACGCGATCGGCGAACGCGACACCGAGGGGCCGCGCAACTCCTCAGGCGCGTACACGCCGCGCTTCATCCCGCATATGCGCGTGCTCTTCCCCGAGTACTACCTCACCGCCGAAACCCCCGACACGCTGATCCGCGACCTCTCGCCGATAAAGACGTACATCTACAGCGCCCCGCACGGGCGCAATGTCCACCGCGCCGGTCAGCCGCCGCTGCAGGTTTGGGTCACCGAGTACAACCTCGGCAGCAAGCGCCCGCCCGCGACGGGCCCCGACGGCTACACGCCGCTGCCGCACGCGACCTTCACCATGCGCGACCGCGAACACTTCGAGTCGAAGGTCCTGACGCGCAGCCTCGTCGCGATGGTCGGCAAGGGCGTGCGGCGCGAGTACTTCTTCGCCGCCGCGCACGCCGGAGACCTCTCGCTGATCCCCGAGTCGTTCGTCGAATCGGCTGCGCACGGCGGCTACCCCGGCACGGGCGCGGGCGGCGCAGTGATGGCGACGTTCAGGAACCTCGTCGCGCAGTTCGCCGGACCGGGCCCCGGCGCCGGCGCGCGGCAGCTCAAGCTCGTCTCGATCACGCAGCAGGGCGACCACGCGCAGTTCACGGGCGACGGCAGCGCGGAACACCCGTCGCTGCTCGACCGCGAAGTGCTCTTCGTGCAGCCCTTCCAGTCCTCGCCGGCGCGCTTCGTGATCCCCTTCTACGTGATGACGCGCAACCTGAAGACCGACTACGACCCCTCGGCCCCCGCCAGCGACCTCGCACGCTACGACCTGCCGAACGAGACGTTCCGCGTAACACTGTCTGGACTACCCGCAGGAACACCGACAGTGACCGCTTACGACCCGATCACGGGCAGCCGCACGCCGGCCGCGCTCGTGGACCACTCCGGCTCGACCGCGACATTCGAGATCGCGGCGACGGACTACCCGCGCCTTTTGGAGCTGCAGTACCGATGATGCTCTCGTGGCGAAGCGCCCCCGTCCTCGCCGTGCTCGCCGCGCTCGCGCTGGCAGGCTGCGGCAGCGGGGGCGGCGGCGGCGGCGGAGGCGAAGGCGAAGGCGCGGGCCACGGCGGCGCCGAAGCGGCCGAACGCGCCGCGGAAAGCAAGCGCGAAGAACAGGGCGAAATCGCCAAAGACCGTGAAATCCTCGCCCAGCTGGAAGCCAAAAAGGTCGCCGAACGCGCCGAAGCACATGCCAAGGAACGCGAAAAGGTCGCCGAACAGCGCGCCAAACGGCGCGAAGAAGCCGCCGCGAAACGTGAACGCGAAGCGAACCTGCGCGTCGCCCGCGCCGAACACGAACGCGAAGAAGCCGCGAAGCGCGCGGCGGCCAAGGCGAAAGCCAAACCGAAGCCGAAAAGCCAACCGCAGCGCGTGCGGGCGAAGACGGGTAGCAGCAGCGCAGTGACAGGCAAAGCCGGCACAGCGGGAGGGCCGCGATGAACGCCCCGTTGCGCCTGCGGCGCACGACGCTCGCGCTCGCCGCGCTGCTCGTCGCAGCCGCGTTCGCCGTGAGCGGCTGCGGCTCGAGCGGTGGTGGCGGCGGCGGCGAAGGCGAAGGCGCGAACGCGAAGGCGCAGAAGGGCGAAGCCGAATACGAAAAGCAGCTCGAAAAGCAGGAACACGAAAGCCGCATATCGGCGTCGACGACCAAGGAAGCGCCGCCTGCGCCGGCGCCGGCGGCAGCTGAAAAATCGAAGTCCAAGGCGCATCACAAGGGCGGGCACAGCTCGGGTGGCAGTGGCCACCACGCCGCGCACCACCACGCCCATCACACGGGCTCCGCGCATCACGTGCACAGCCACGCGCACCACCGCGCGACGCACAAGCCGACAACATCGACGGGCGAAAGCACCGCCGAAAAAGAAGCGCGCCGGCGCTTCGCGGAAGAAGAAGCGCGCGAAGCGCGCGGCACCTAGGGCCGAAGGGGCACCGATGAGCGACGCAGCGCGCCTGCCGCGGGCCGTGATGATCGTGACGCCGCGCTGGACGCGCAACGGCGGCGTCGGCGCCCACGCGCAGGCGAGCGCCGCGGCCCTCGCCGCGCACGGCGTCGAGGTCACGGTCCTCGCGGCGCGCGCCGACAGCAGCGAGGGCCCGGCGCACGTCATCGTCTCCGAGCGCCTGTTCGACCGCGGCGCCGACCCCGCGACGCGCGTCGGCGACGCCGCCGGCGCGGACGTCGACGTCGTCCACGTCCACCAGGCCGACCACCCCGAGCTCGTCGCCTACCTGCGGCGCGGCGCGCCGCTCGTCGTCAGCGCCCACGCCTACTCGGCGTGCCCGTCGAGCGTGCACTACTTCCGTCCCGGCCAGGAGTGCCGTCGCGCCCACGGCCCTGGCTGCGTCGCGAACATGGCGCTGCGCGGCTGCTCGCACGGGCGCGGCCCCGGCGCGTGGCGCGAAATGTACGAGCGCTCGCTGCGGGCGCTGCAGGCGCTGCGGCACGCCGACCTCGCCGTGTCGTACTCGAGCGCGGTGGACCGTCACCTCGAGCAGAACGGTCTCGAACGCCGCGCCGTCGTGCCGCTCTTCTCGACGCTGCCCGCCTCCCCCGACCACGCCGCCAGGCCACGGCGCGTCCTCTACGCCGGGCGGCTCGTGAAGCCGAAGGGCGTGGACGTGCTCGTGCGTGCCGCAGCGCGGGTCGACTGCGAGCTCGTCGTCTGTGGCGAGGGCCGCGAGCTCGAGCCGCTGCGCCGGCGCGCGCGGTCGCTGGGCATCGCGAGCCGAGTGACTTTCACGGGCTGGCTCGATGAGGCCTCGCTCGCCGACCAGATCGCCGAAGCCGCCGTGATCGCGATCCCGTCCCTGTGGCCCGAGCCGTTCGGGCTCGTCGGCGTCGAGGCGTACGCGGCGGCGCGTCCGGTGGTCGCGAGCGACACCGGCGGCGTCCGTGACTGGATGACCGAGGGCGTCGACGGCCTCGCGGTGCCGGCGGGCGACGTAGCAGCGCTCGCGGCCGCGCTCGAGCGGCTGCTCGGCGACGACGGGCTGCGTGAGAGGATGGGCGCCGCGGGCCGCGCGAGTGTCGCCGCGAGGTTCGAACGCGAGCACCACGTGAGCGCCCTCGCCGCCGCCTACGCGGCGGCCGGCGCGGCGCACGCCGCGGCGCGCTAGCCGCGCGCCTCGGCGAGGAGTTCGCGCACCGCGGACGCGGTCCGCTCGACCGCCATCTCGCGCGCGTAGAAGCCCGCCGCGAGCGCGCCCATCTCTTCACGCCGCGGGGCGTCACCGAAGAGCTCGAGGACGGCGGCCGCGAGGGCGTCGGCGGCGCGCGGCACGACGATGACGGCGCCGCTCTCTTCGAGCGCCCGCCAGGTGCGCCGCCCCTCGAGCGCGATCAGCGGCCGCCCGGCTGCGAGGTCGCCCGCGAGCGTGCCCTTGCGTCCCGCCGGCCCCGTCGGGTCGGCGTAGAGCAGCACGTCGGCGCGCGCCAACTCGTCGGCGAGCTCCTGCGCCGGCAGCGCGCCCGAGAAGCTGAGCGCGTCCGCGACGCGGTGCCGTTCGGCGTCGTGGCGCCAGCTCGCCGCGCCCTCCGACTCCTCGCCCGGGGCGCCGAGGAGCCGCAGCTCGACCGGCAGGCGGCGGCGCACGCCGGCGAGCGCGCCGAGGACCAGCTCGCGCGCGTCGGGAGCCAGCGCCCAGCCGAAGAGGCCGAGCACGTGCCCTGCGGCGGGTCGCTCGGCGGAGAGCGGCAGGTTCGAGAAGACGGGGGCGACGCGGATCGGGCGTCGCGGCAACCAGCGGCGGCTGCGCAGCCACTCGGCGCGGAAATCGGCTGTCGCGAGCAGCGCCGAGCTCGCGCGGACGACGTCGAATGCCGCGGCGCGCTGCGAGGCGGCCCAGGCGATCGCGCGCGGCTCGGGACGCTCCGGCCAGTTGAAGGCGACCTCGTGCAGGATCGCGACGACGGGTACGCCGGCCCGCCGCAGCGCCCCGACGGTCGGGTGGACGTAGAGCGGCAGGCCGCGGTGTGAGAACGCGAAGACCGAGTAGTGCAGCAGGACGGCACGGGTGCGCTCGCGCGCGAGCGTGGCCGGGAGCGCGGCATCAAAGTCCAGCACGCGCCGCCGTGAGGCGCGCAGGCCCGCCAAGGGGTCGAGGTCGAGCCAGTGCGTCGCGCAGCCCGTGCCTTCGCGCTCGAGCTGTGCCGTGAGCAGTCGCGCGTGGTCACGCACGCCGCAGAACTCGCGCTCGGAGAGGCCGACGGTCGCGAGCCCCTCTTTGACGGCGACGTCGGGTTCGCTCATTGGCGATCGTAGTTCCACAGCGAGATCAGGTCACGGCCGACGTAATCGCCGAACGACCGGACCTCCTCGGCGTAGCGCCGGCGCAGCGTCCTCATGAGAGCGTCGTCGGGGGCGGGCGGCTCGCCGCGCACGAGGTGCTCGCGCGCCGCGCGGAGCGCGGCGCGGCGCGCTCCGCGCGGCACGAGCGCCTTGATCGGCCCGCGCAGCGCGCCCGAGAGAGGCCCCCTCCCGGCCGACACCGCGTTCATCGCCTGCTCGAGCTGTTGCGAGCGGATGAGGACCGACGGGTTCGCCTCGCTCGCGGCGAGGGGGATCGTCGCGTCGACTTCGAGGAAGCGCAGGATGCCGCGCATGACGGCGTCGTTGTCGGCGCGCAGGTCGTCGTAGATCAGGACGTGCACCTGCTCGCGCGGGAAGTGTTCGTGGTAGCGGCGCAGCTGCGTGGTGTAGCGGACGTGGTCCGAGTACTGCAGCGCCTGCGGCCGGTGCGAGCGGCGCGGGATCCTCCTGCCGTGGGCGCGCTCGTTCTCGAGCGAGAGGGCGGTGCGCAGGTCGCGGACCGTCTCGACGTGGGACTGCACGAGCTGCAGGTGCAGCGAGCGCAGAAAGCTCGCGGGCTCGCGGAATATCGCGACGATCTTGGCGCGGGGGGCGTGGCGCGCGATCAGGCGCGGCGCGCTGTGTGACGCGATGTAGGAGGGCGACGCCTCGCCGACGACGGCGTCCGCGGGGGCGTCGCGGAACAGCGCGAGGTAGTCGTCCATCGTTTCCGGCAGCGGACCCGAGCGCGGCGGCGTGAAGCGCCTGCGCATGTCGCTCGCGAAGTAACGGGGCTCCTTGACGGCGGGCATCCAGATCTGCGGGTGCGAGACGAGCATCTCGTAGATCGCGGTCGTGCCGCACTTCGCGTGACCCGCGACGAAAAAGTCCGGCAGGCGCGCCGTGCCCGCGGCGGCGCCCGCGGGGAGCCGGTCAGTCGACGCTGTCATAGCCCCACAGGGACACGAGATCGCGGTCGAGCAGTGCGCTCACGAGTTCGACCTCGCCGCGGGCGCGGTCGCGCAGGTCGGCGACGACTCGCTCGTCGGGCGCCGAGGGCTCGCGGACCGTGCGCGAGCGGACCGCGTCGAGCGCGCGCTTGCGGGTGGCGCGCGGCACGACGGCCTGGACCGAGCGCTTGACGGCGCCGGCCACGGGGCCGCGTCCGGTCGTGAGAGCCTCGAGCATCTGGTGCACGCGGATCGACCGCGGCTCGACCGACGGGTTCGCCTCCGTGCTGACGAGCGCGACGTCCGGGTCGACGCCGACGAACTCGAGCACCTCGCGGGCAGCCGCCGCCGTGTCTGCGCGCACGTCGTCGTAGATCAGGACGCGGACCTGCTCGGCCGGGAAGTGCTCGCGGTAGCGGCGCAGCTGCTCGGCGTAGCGGATGTGGTCGCTGTAGAGCAGGAGCTGCGGCCAGTAGGAGTCGGCGGCGATCTCGCGGCCCTCGCGGCGCGCGGGCTCGAGGGCGAGGGCGCGCCCGAAGTCGGCCTCGGTCTCGATGTAGGACTCGACGTACTGCAGGTGCAGCGAGCGCAGGAAGCTCGCGGGCTCGCGCAGGATCGCGATGATCCGCGCGTCGGGCCGCTCGGCTGCGATGAGGCCGGCCGCCGACGGTGACCAGAGGTAGGTCGTGGACGCCTCGCCGGTCCGCTGGCCGGGCCCGGCCGCCGCGAACAGGGAGCGGTAGTGCTCGATGTCGTTCGGCAGTGCGAACGGCTTGCGCGGCGGCTGGCGCTCCTTGAGCTCGGGGGAGAAGTACCAGAGCTCCTTCTCCTCGCTCATGAAGATTTCGGGGTGGCTGCGCAGCATCTCCCATAGCGCCGTCGTGCCGCTCTTCGGGTGCCCGACGAGGAAGAAGTCAGGGACGCGGGCGCCGGGGGCGTCGCTCACGACAGCTCGCCGCCGCACGCGAGCGCGGCCGTTTGCGCGCTCAAGCCGGCGCCTCGTTCAGTTGCCCTCTTCGCTTTCGGCGGCGCACGATCTGCGGCCGCCCCGGTCCCGCGAACCAGTAGGCCGCGATGCCGAACGAGTACCAGAAGTAGGCGCCCGCGGCCGAGGTGTCCATGAAGGCGCCGCGGAAGCCCATGACGATGTGGGCGATGAAAACGGCGAAGACCCCTGCGAGCGCGATCCGGATGTCGACGTTCGGGACCTTCGGCAGCCAGCGGATGATGAGCACAAGGATCTCGATCGACAGCGCGATCCAGAGGATGAGGCCCGGCGCGCCCGTTTCATCCTCGGCGAAGTTGTACTGCGTCTCGGCGGTGACGCCGTGGCCTTCGAGCTCGCCGCCTTTCGAGCCGCCGAAGCCCGACGCCGGCCCGCAGCAGCCCAGACCGAAGCCGAACGGGTCGACGGAGATGTAGTGCGGCAGCAGTTCCAGCGCCCCTTCCTTGTATTCGGTCGACGTTTCGACGACGCGGTTCGGTTCGATGCTTTCGTAGCGCGAGAAGAGGTTCGCGCCGACGGCGCTCACGAAGAGCGCGCCGAACGGCACCGCGATCGCGGCGATCGTGAGCAGCGCGGCGAGGGGTTTGGTCACCTTGCGGCCGGCGCTCGCCGATAACAGCGCGAACGCGCCGATCGCCACGACGGAGCCGACGACCTGCAATCGGCCGAGGCCGATGAAGATCGCGACGAGCGAGCCGAGCGTGAGAATAGACGCGTAGATTTTGCGTCTTCGCCCGCCGAACGCGAGCAGTGCGAGACATCCCGGCAGCGCGATGACGCCGATCCCCGCGCCGCCGCCGCTGTCGTCGGCGAGCCCCATGGGGCGCACGTGCCCTTCGCCTTCGACGACGTATTTGCGGCCCGTCACCTGGACGAGCCCTTCGCCGGAGGTGTTGCCGTTGACCTCTTCGTTGTAGCCCGGCCCCCACGCCGCGAGCTGGGCGACGGGGATCTGCGTCTGATACGTCGCGACGATCCCGTTCGCGAGCGCTATGACGCCGAGGATCACGAACATCTGCGCGAAGCGCCTCTTGGAGCGCATCAGCGCGTAGCCGAAGAAGAAGAAGGGGATCCACTCGAGCTGCTGCCGGTAGCCGCCGATGGTCTTCAGGAGGCCGTGCGTTTTGGGGTTCGCGGCCTCGATCAGCACGAGCGCCGAGAAGGCGATCACCCAGCCGGTCAGCGGCGGCAGCTTCACGCGTTCGCGTTTGGCGATGATGCGCAGGATCGCGCCGATCGACACCGCGGCGATCAGCACGTCGCGCCCGGCGGACGCGAACTGATTGTGGCTGAGCAGCTTCACCGGGCCGTCCATCGTGCCGAGATAGACGGCGAGGATCGTCACGCCCGTCTCCAGGTTGACCCAGAAGATCAGCGCGACAACGAGGACCAGCGCGACGATCAGCGCCAGCACGAGCACGAACCGCGGCGCCGGCACGGCGACGCTGATCGCGAGCGCGATCGCGCAGGCGGCGACCGTACCGGCGATCGCCGCGGCCCTGCGACGATCCGAGGGCTGACGCCCGCCGGCGCTGCGCGCGGGCCGCCGCGAGGGCGGCGCGTGCGTCGCGCTCATTTTGCCTTGCGGTCGGAGTTCTTCTTGCGGGCGGACTGCGAGCGCTTGCGCTTGACGCCCCGCAACCCGTTGTTTTCAAGGTCACGGTCGCTGACGCAGTTAGCGACGGTCCCGATGAGCGGCGCGGTGCCCGGCAGCGCGAGGACCTCGTCGAGGCGCTCGATCGAGGCGTCACGACTGTGGCCTATGCGGCCGATGAGGATGATGCCGTCGACCTCGCGCATGAGCGCGATCGTGTCGGCGGCTTCGAGCTCGGTCTCGACGTCGACCAGCACGCAGTCGTATTCGTCGGCGAGCGTCTTCAGGAGGTTGCTGAACGCGGGGCCCGCGAGCGACGGGCGCTCCTCGTCAGCGTTGCCGAGGAGCGCCGATATCGAGCCGTACTGGGTCCCGTTGGCGGCCGGCGCGGCGCCGCCGTTGCCGCCGGGAACGGCGACGGGTTCGGCGACGGGCTGGCCGAGCGGCACGGTCTGCATCGCTTCGGAGAGCGTCCGCCGGCCCGCCAGGACATCGGCCAGGCCGTACTCGCCGTCGAGCCCCAGCCTGCGCGCCTGGGTCGGTTTGCGGAAGTCCGTTTCGACGAGCGCGACCCGCTCGCCCATTTCGGCCTTGACCAGCGCGAGCGCCGCCATGAACGTCGACTTTCCGTCACCGGGGTCGGGGCTCGTGCAGAGGATCGTCTTCGGCGGCTTGGAGTCGGCCGCTTCGAGCGCGCCGAGCGTCGCGTTCGCGCGTCTCAGCGCGTCGAGCATCCGCGGCGGCAGCGCCGGGTGGCCGTCGCGCATGATGATCGGTTTCTGCAGCAGCGGCAGAGCCGCGATCAGCGGGCCACCGAGCTGGCCTTCGACGTGCTCGATGTCGCGCAGGCTGCGGTCGATGCGCTCAAGCGCGTATGCGATGAAGATCGCGATGATGACTCCGAGGAGGAAGCCGAAGATCGCGCTCTGTTTGGGCATCGGTTCGATGAGCTGCGTCGACTTGCGACCGGCGGGCGTGAGCTGCGTGACGCCCTGCACGTGGAGCTGGCTTTCGAGCTGGTTGATCTTCGAGGAGAGCGTCGCCTCCTGGATGACCTGGACGCCGCCGCCGGCCTTCGAAGAGTGCGCGGCGGCCGCTTCGATCTTCGTCAGCTGGTGACGCGTCGTGCTGATCGCAGCTTCGACACCTTCTTTGAAGGAGCGGTCCTGGCGGCGGATGAAGGCCTCGGCGTACGCGTTCGCGAGTCGCACGGCGTTCTTCGCGCCGTGCGCTTCGGCGTAGATCTGGATGATGTCCGCCGCGCTCGCGCTGGCCTTCGCCTTGACCTTGCCTTTGACGGGTTTCTCGCCTTCGGCGCGCATGATCCGCTTCGCTTCTTTGGCGTTCACCGCGGACTCGATCAGCGCCGGGGCGTCGCTCACGGTCGCTTTGCTGTTGCCCGGCGGCTTCAGTCCCTGCTCGGCGTACGATTCTTCGCTCGCGGCGAGGTTCAGCGTCGTCGTCGCGCTGTAAACGGCCGGCTGGTGCTTGTAATACAGGTAGCTGCCGACACCGGCGACGATGCCGACTATGAGGATCATCCACTTGCGCTTCCAGATGGGCGCAAGCATCGAGCTGGAGGTGGCGGACTTGTTCATGTCGGCGCGGTCGGGCGTCTCGCTAATCAACGCACACGCAGGTAAAGATTAGCCATGCCAAGGTTGCGATTGGTGAGTGTTGGTTCAAACTTCGGTGGCGTTCCTGCAGCCTCGGCGCCTCTCCCGGCCGGGCCTGCAGGGCAGCCGTCGCACGGGGCTCGCCTGCTCGCCGTCAGCCACGCCGCGATCCTTCCCGCCAACCAGCTCGTCTACCGGGAGCTCAGCGAGCGGGGCTGGGAGATCACGCTCGTAGTGCCGGACCGTTGGAGCCACGCGTACACCGGCCGCCTCCGGGCGAGCCCGCTCCCCGGTCTCGAGAGCGCGCTGCGGCCGACGGCCGTCGTCTGGCGCGGGCGCGCGCAGCGCCACCTTCACCGCGTGCGCGCCGGGCGCGTCGTCGACCGTTTTCGCCCCGACGTCGCACTGCTCGAGCTCGAGCCCTACGCGCTCGCGGCGACGCAGTGGGGCCGCGCTCTGGGGCGGCGCGGGATCCCGTTCGGCCTGCAGTGCTGGGAGAACGTCGACCGCCCGCTGCCCGCACCCGTCCGCGCGCTGAGGGCGCGCGTGCTTCGCGACGCCGCCTTCGTCGGTGCTCGCTCGCAGACCGCGGCGGAGCTCGCACGCGCGTGGGGCGCGGTCGGCGAGATCGCGATCGCGCCATCCCCCGTCCCGGGCTGGGAGCCCCGCCCCCGCGCCGACCGGCCTTTCACGATCGGTTACGTCGGGCGACTCGTCGAGAGCAAGGGCGTCACCGACCTTCTCGCGGCCGTGCAGGCGATGGCGGGCGAGCGCGAGCTCGTGCTAGTCGGCGAGGGCGAGCTGAAGGACCGTCTGCGGGTCGAGCGTGTCGCGGGGCGCCCCGTCAGCGTCCTCGGCGGCGTCGCGAGCGAGGCGATGCCCGACGCCTACGCGCAGCTGGATGTCCTCGTGCTGCCGTCGCGCACGACGGCGACGTGGAAGGAGCAGTTCGGCCGCGTGCTGGTCGAGGCGCTGTGGTGCGGCGTACCGGTCATCGGCTCGGACTCGGGCGAGATCCCGTGGGTCATCGGCCTCACGGGCGGCGGCCTCGTCTTTCCCGAGGGCGACACGAGGGCGCTCGCACAGTCACTGACGGCGCTGCAGGGCTCGCCGGAGCTGCGGCGCGACCTCGCCGCGACCGGGCGGCGCAACGTCGAGCGTCTCTTCTCCGTGAAGGCCGCGACCGACGCCCTCGAGCGGCTGCTGCGCGGCGCGCTGCCGGCCGCAGCTCACGCCGCGAGCGAGCCGTAGACCTCCTCGTGGCGCTCGACCATCCGCTCCCAGCTGAACGCGAGCGCCGCGTCACGCGCCGCCTCACCGAGCCGCGCGCGCAACGCCGGGTCGGCGGCGAGCTCGTTCAGGCGCGCGGCGATCGCCCCCGAGTCGCGTGAGATGAGAAAACCGGTCCGCCCGTCGCTGACGAGCTCGCGCACTCCGTTGACGGGGGTGGCGAGGACCGGGATGCCGCTCGCGGCGGCCTCGTAGGCGACGAGCGAGAACGTCTCGTAGCTCGACGGCAACACGAAGGCGTCGGCGGCCTCGTAGACGGTCTGGATCTCCGACGTCACGCCGAGCCAGTGGACGCGGTCCGCGACGCCGCAGCGTTCGGCGAGGTGTCGGTAGGCCTGCTCGTCGCCCGTTCCCGCGACGAGCAGGTCCCACGCCGGGGCGCTCGAGAGCGCCTCGATCAGCTCGCCGAGTCCCTTGTGCCCCCAGCCGCGCGCGACGAAGCACGCGACGAGCCGCTCGTCGCCGATGCCGTGACGTTCGCGCAGGGAGCGCGCCTGTGCGTGCATCGCCCCGGGGCGGAATTCGCCGGCGTCGACACCGTTGTGGATCGTCAGGACGCGGTCGGCGGCGCGCGGGTAGAAGCGCCGCATCTCGTCCGCGACGCCCTCGGACACGCAGACGAAGAGCGCGCTGCGGTTGAGCGCGACGAAGAGGCGCTCGAAGCTTCGCTTCATCAGGCCGAGGGCGCGCTCGTACGCCACGAAGAGCGGTGTCTGGCGGCGCGGCGCCGCGCGGTAGACCTGGTGGCAGCAGTGGATCGCGGCCACGTCGACGCGGTTCAGGACGATCGCTCCGGCGCTCTGGACGACACCGCGCCGGTGGCGGCGGACGGCCAGGGTGCCCGCGGCCATGAACCACAGGTAGCCGACGGGGAAGGGGCGCCGCACGCCGCGCAGGATGTGGATGTCGACGCCGAGGTCGGCGGGCAGCACGCATTTCCAGGCGATGACGGTCACGGGGTGGCCGAGACGGCGCAGGCCCACGATCAGCTCGGCGAGCTGGCGCTCCATGCCGCCGACGCCGCCGATGTCGTGCGCGACGATCGTCACCGCCGCCGGCTGGTGGTGCGCCGCGGCGCTCACCGCTCCTCCGCGATGGACTGCATGCGGGCGAAGAAGCGCTCGCGCAGCGCGCCGTCGGTGAACGAGTCCAGGAATCGCTGTCGGCCCGCCGCGGCCATCGCGGCGCGCGACTCGGGCGCGGCGAGGAGCGGTGCGAGCGCGTCGGCGAGGTCCGCGGGGCTGCCGGAGCGGGCGAGCGCGCCGCTCACGGCGGGCTCTATGAACTCGGCCGGCCCGCCGGAGTCGACGGCCATCACGGCGACTTCGCGGGCCATCGCCTCGAGCAGCACGATCCCGAACGGCTCGGGGTCGGACGCGTTGACGAGCACGTCCATGCGGCGGATGTAGGGCCCCGCGTCGGGCACCTGGCCGGTCATCGTCACTTCGCCCTCCAGGCCGAGGTCGCGTACGAGCCGCGGCAGCGAAGCCGCGTACTCGGCCGAGAGACCGTACGCGTCGCCGCCGACGATCAGCTGGTGCATCCGCACGCCGCGGTCGCGCAGCAGCGCCTGGGCGCGCAGCATGCGGTCCTGCCCCTTCCAGGGCTGCAGGCGGCCGACGAGCCCGACGACGGGCACGCCGGACGGCAGGTCGATCTCGGCGGGCGCCTCGGCCGCGGGCGGAACGGCGGCCCCGGCCGCGATCGTGTACGTGGGGCGCGGCGGGGCAAGCTTCAGCTGCGCCTCCCGCGCCGCCGCCGAGTAGCAGCAGATCGCGCGGGCCGGCAGTCGCGTCGCGAGCCGGTCGAGCCAGAAGCCGTCGGGGATGTTCTGCTGGAACCAGACGACCTTGGCGTGCGCGCCGGCGAGCTCCGCGGCGGGCGAGCCGTAGACCTGCGTCTTGGCGGCCCAGTTCAGGACGATGTCCGGCCGCCGGCCGCGCACGATGCGGCGCAGCCCCGCGACGGTCCGTGTGTAACGGACAGGGTCACGCAGGCGGCCCGCGTGGAGCACCTCGACCTTCAGGCCCGCGGCGCGGAGCTCCTGTGCCCACGGGCCGGGCTCGAAGAACACCGGCTCGAGCTCGTGCTCGCTCTCGGCCGCGCCGTCGAAGATCGCCTGGATCATCGCCTCGGCGCCGCCGAGGCGCTGCGCCCACGGCAGCGTCACGAGGATTCGCACGCCCACCTGCTCTTCGCCGCGGCCGACAGTTCCCGGACCGTCCATGATCCGCCCCCGTTCACGTGTTGAGCGTAGCGACAGCCCCAGGCGCCGAGGCTATCCTCCCGGCGATCCGGCGATGAGCGGCGACGAGAGCGCTACACCCGAGCCGAGCGTCACGCTCGCCCACGACTACCTGCTCGTGATGCGCGGAGCCGAGCGAGCATTCGCGGCGATCGCGGACCTCTACGGCCGGGCACCGATCTACACACTGCTCTACGACGAGCGCGGGACCGACGGGCGCTTCGCGGAGCGCCGCGTGCGCACGTCGCTGCTCCAGCACCTCGGCGTCGGTCAGGACGACTTCCGGCGGTTGCTCCCGCTCTATCCCGTAGCGATCGACCTGATGCGCCTGGAGCAGTGCGAAGCGGTCGTCTCTTCGAGCAGCGCGTTCGCGCACGGCGTCCACCCCCCTCCGGGCGCCGTGCACGTCTGTTACTGCTACACGCCGTTCCGTTATGCGTGGTACGAGCAGGACCGCGCGCTCGCCGAGGTCTCGCCGGCGCTCCGTCCCGCGCTGCGCGCCGCGCTCGCAAGGAGCCGGCGCTGGGATCTGCGCGCGAGCCGGCGGGTCGACTCGTATGTCGCGATCTCGGAGCTCAGCCGCGAACGGATCGCGCGCTACTTCGGCCGCGACTCCGTCGTGATCCACCCACCGGTCGAGACGACGCGCTTCACGCCCGGCGCGGGCGGCGAGCGCCTGCTCGTCGTGTCCGAGCTCGTGCGCCACAAGCGCGTCCACGTGGCGCTGCAGGCGGCGCGGCTCGCCGGCGCGCCGATCACGATCGTGGGCAGCGGCCCGGACCGCGAGAACCTGGAGCGCGAATTCCCCGAGGCCGAGTTCCTCGGCCGCGCGAGCGACGAGCACCTCGCGGACCTCTACAGCCGCGCGCGCGCCGTGATCGTGCCGAGCATGGAGGAGTTCGGCATCACGGCCGTCGAGGCGCAGGCGGCCGGCCGGCCGGTCGTCGCCGCGGGGGCCGGCGGCGCGCTCGAGACGGTCCTCGAGGGGCGCACTGGGCTCTTCGCGTCGCTCGATGACGCCGAGGACTTCGCGCGGCAGATCCGCGCGCTCGCCGAGCTGCCGGACGATCCGCTGCAGGCGCGCGCCAACGCCGACCGCTTTTCCGTCGACGCATTTCAGCGCCGCCTCGACGCCCACGTGCGCGGCGTTCTCGGCGCTGCTAGCGCGGCGCCGTGAACACGACGACCTGGTGGTAGCTGAGGCTGCCGAGGTGCAGGCGCAGCAGCGCGTCGTCGATCGCGGCGAGCGCGCGGGAGGCACGGCGGTGCCGGTAGCGCAGCACGTTACGGTCGAGGATGCGCAGGAACCGCATTTCGCCGACGACCAGCTCGACGCGCCCGATGTTCATTTCCAGGACGCGCAGGTCGGCGCGGTCGAGCGGCTTCTCGTCGTTCGACCCGTACGAGGCGACGCCGGCGCGCCCGACGAGACGGCGCCGCGCGAGCGAGAGGACGGGGTTCAACCCCATCGTCTCGACGAACGCACCGCGGCCGCCGGGAACGAGCAGTTCGCGCATGATCGGCGCGATCACCGTCAGGTCGACGTGGTGGAGCGCGTAATGGCCCGCGACGGCGTCGAACGTTTCCGGCGCGAACGTGTCGACCGTGAGCTCGCCGGCCACGAAATCCACGTCGAGGCCGGCGTGCGCCGCTAGTTCGCGCGCCTGTTCGATGGAGGCGGGGCTGATGTCGATGCCGACGACGCGCGCACCACGGGCGGCGAGAAAGCAGGCCGTGATGCCCGAGCCACACGCGAAGTCAAGGACGCGCTTGCCGGCGAGCGGCTCAAGCGCGTCGAGCATCGCCGCGGTGTTCGGGTCGGGGCCCGCCTCGTACTCCTTGACGCAGTACGCAAGGCGCGGCACATGCTCGTCCCAGAACGCCTTCTCGCGCTCGCCGACGTCGCTCATCGCCGTGGTCCGCGGGACGTCGCTCTCGTGCCGATCGGGCCCATCGCGCGGCAAGTATTCCAAGCGCCCGGGGGCTGTCAAGCGTCTCACCAAGACGCCACGGGACGGCCACTAGAATCGCTGGCCTGACCGAGGCGAACATGAGCACTGCGCGCGAGAGGGACACGGACGTCGGCGGCGAGCGCGGCCGCACGCCGGACTGCTACCTAGTCGGACAGCCGAAGAGCGGGACCACGGCGCTTTTCGAGATCCTGCGCCAGCACCCCCAGATCTTCATCCCTGATCGCAAGGAGCCGCGTTTCTTCGCGCAGGAGCTCTTCGACCGCGACCCGCCGCGGCCGGGCGGCACCCCGAAAACGCTCGCCGAGTACCGCACCTGGTTCGCCGACGCACGCGACGACCAGCGCGTCATGGACGCCTCGCCCTGGTACCTGTGGTCGCCGACGTCCGCGCAGCGCATCGCGGCGGCCCGCCCGGACGCGCAGATCATCGTCGTGCTGCGCGAGCCGGCGAGCCTGCTGCGCTCGCTTCACCTGCAGCTCGTCCAGCTTTACGTGGAGGCGGAGACCGATTTTCAACGCGCGCTGGAACTCGAGGAGCGAAGACGCCGCGGCGAGGAGATCCCGCGCCACACGTACTGGCCCGCGATGCTGATGTACTCCGACCACGTCCGTTACGTGCAGGAGCTCTCGCGTTACGCGGAGCACTTCCCGCCGGAGCAGATGAAGATCCTGATCTACGACGACTGGCGCGCCGACAACGCAGGCGCGGTCCGCGAGGTGCTGCGCTTCCTGCGCGTCGACGAGGACGTCCCGCTCGAACTGCGCGAGGCGAACCCGACGGTCCAGGTCCGCTCACGCCACATGCACGAGATGGTGCACGCCGTCTCCGTCGGCCACGGCCCGGTGTCCAAGGCCGCCAAGGCGGCCGTCAAGGCCGTCACGCCCGGTGGCTGGCGCCGCCAGGCCCTCTACTCGGCGAAGCGCAAATTCGTCTTCACAGAGCCAGATCCGGTCGATGATCGCTTCCTGCGGGAACTGCGTGAGCGCTACCGCGGTGAGGTCGAGGCGCTCGGCGAGTATCTCGGCCGCGACATGCTTTCGCTCTGGGGCTACGCGCCCGCGGACGGCAGCTGAGCGCCGGGACCTGTTTCCCGGGCGGCCACGGCGGGCAGATCAACAAGGGGCGCCGCGCTAGTAGGAGCGTTGGCCCGCCACGGCGCCGCTCATGGGCGGACGGGTTTGCGCCGATGATGCTTGACGAGGGAGCGTGAGCCGTTATGAGCCTGTTTTTGATCGTCCCGCTTTTCTGGCTGACCACCGCGTCGTTCTCCGTGGTTCTGTGCGTCGCCGCAGCTCGCGGCGATGCCCAGGGCGGCCAGGCCGCGCAAGGGGCGGCGCGGCCCGGACCGCCGAAACGCCGCGCGCGGTCGCGGTTCGCGCTCTGACGCGGGCCTAGAGACCGCGGCGGTTCAGGACGTACGGGACCGTGCGAAGCAGCAGCTTCACGTCGGTCCACAGCGACCAGTTCGCGACGTAGAGATAGTCGATCGCGACCATCTCCTTGAGCGGGATGCGCGAGGGCCCGAGGATCTGCCACGGGCCGGTCATGCCGGGGGTCAGCTCGAGCCGACGCCGGTGCCAGCCTTCGACCTGGCGGTCCTCGTCGGCGACGAGCGGTCGCGGCCCGACGAGGCTCATTTCGCCGCGCAGGATGTTGAAGAGCTGCGGCAGCTCGTCGAGGGCGGTGCGTCGCAGGATGCGCCCAACGCGCGTGATGCGCGGGTCGTCGGCGATCTTGAAGAGGCCCTCGGACTCGTTGCGGTCGCGCAGCGAGTCCTTCAGTTCTTCGGCGTTCTCGACCATCGTGCGGAACTTGATCATGCGGAAGCGCTTGCCGTGACGGCCGACACGCCACTGCGAGAAGAAGACCGGGCCCTTGCTGTCGAGCTTGATCGCGACTGCGATGATCGCCATCAGGGGCGCGACAGCGATCAGGCCGAGCGACGCGCCGAAAAGGTCGAGTGCGCGTTTGGAGAGCGCGGAGGAGCGCGTCAGCTCGAAGCGGCGCACGCCCATGACCGTGACGCCGTGCAGGTCGTCGAAGACGACGGATGAGCCGACGACCTCCAAGAGGCGTGGCAGCACGCTGACGCGCACACCGACGGCCTTCAGCGTGCGCACGAGGTTCAGCATCTCGCCGGCGTCGGCGCTGCGCGGCGCGATCACGGCGCGGTGCACGTCGAGGTTGGCGGCGAGGTCGCGGACTTCATTCAGCCGGCTTTCGGAGAACGTCTCGCTCGTCCACGGCGCGACGTTGTCGAGGTCGACCCGCGCCACGACCTCCGCCTTCACGCCGCTGAGCCCGTTGAGCTTCGCGCGGATCGTCTCGGCCGAGAGCTCGTCGCCGATGACAAGACAGCGCTCCGGCGGCGAGGCGGCGAGCGCGGCCGCGCGAGCGAGCGTGCGGAGGACGAGCAGGAAAAGGACGAGCAGGCCGAGCAGGAGCGCCGCCTGGCGGCGGTCGAAGCCCTCGCGCACGAGCAGGCCGCCGGAGATCCAGACCATGACGGCGCCTAGCGCCGCGAGCTGCAAGAGGCGCGGCGCCTCGTCGAGCGTCGTCTTGCGCAGCAGCGACTCGTCGCGGTCGTAGAGGCCGATGACCTTCGCCACGACGATGATCACCGGCAGCGCGAGCAGGCACGCCCAGCCGACGGCGAGCGTGCGCCCGTCGAGGACCACCGTCAGGAAGAGAGCCACGACGAACGCGGCAAGGTCCGCGGCTACGAGGCTGCGGCGGAAGAGCGCGTCGCGGCGGACCGAGGCGGCGGGCCCGCGGAGGTCCCAGAGCCCGGCCTTCTGTGGGTGCGGGGCAGCGGTCGCGTCTGCAGCGCCCCAGACCAAGACGTTCTCGGCGTCACTGCCTGATCCCATGCTCATGTCCTGCGCCTCCCTGCTCGCCTTAGTTCCTCAACTCTCCGGGCGCGTTGGCCGTGCGCTCCGGACCGGACATTTGAGGACTCCTTGGCCCTCCGCGAATGGTAACCCCACCCCGCAGCTTGCGCAAGTAATAGTGCTCTCAGGCACGCGCGCATCCGTAGGAAGGAGTAACGTTCGTCACAAGGAAAAGGACACGAGCCGCACGGATCGCGCTCAAGCGCAACCGGAGAAGTGATCCCATCCTGCCGGTCCTCATATCTGTCGCTGCGCTGTGGACCATGACGGTGACGCTCGTGGTCGCCCTCTGTGGGGCGGCGGCGCGTGCCGATGCGGCGCCGCTGAAGCTCCAGCCCGACGCGCCCGAGTCGGCGGCGCGCTCGCTCGGCCGCGTCTCCGGCTAGCGCCACTCTGTCCGCGGTTGGGCATTGCGTCCATGCTCGCCATGCCGCGATTCTCCTCGCAGCCCGCCGCGTTGGTGTCGCCATCCGGTGACCGCCGCCGCGCGGGCGCTACGGGCCCTTAAAGGGCTCAGGGCCCGCCCCCGACGGGGGCGGGCCCTGAGCTGCGATGCATCGGGTCTGGTTAGCGGCTATTCGCCGGGTTTCCAGCCGATTTTTTCTGCGCCTGCCTGAGCGATCGCGAGAACGCTCTTCTTCGCCGACTTGTTGGTCGGAAGCGGCAGATAGTCGCTGTGGACGTTGATCAGCGCCTGACCTTCTTCGGCACCGGTGCCAAGAACGAATTTGATGTAGTTGGCGACCGTGTCGGTCTGCGATTCCGTGAAGCCTTCGAAGAGGTCGTACTGCTCGTAGGCCAGATCGTAGCTCAGGCCGCAGATGCCGTACGTCTTCTCCGAGGTCTTCGTGGTCGCTTCGTTCCACGGGAGTTCGGTGCTTGCCGGCGGGAACTTCGCGCTGCTCGCGCCGTTCGTGAACTCCGTGCTAGCGCAGTTCGCCACCGTTTTCGTACCGTTGTCCCACGCGCCTTCTTCGCCTTTGACGAGAGCCGGTTCCTGGAACTTCGGCTTTTCTTCGCTGCCCGAGTTCTGCACCTCGACCCAGAAGATCTGCTTGCCTTCTTGGCTGTTGGCGCTGCGTTCTGATTCGGTGCCAGCGTCGTGTTTTGAGCGGGCGTCGGCGATGCCGGCGTAACCGATCAGACCTTCGTGCTTCTGGACCCATTCGGCGAGTTTCCCACCGCTGGAAGTGCAGGCTTCTTTTTCGCCGCATTTGCCGCGTTCGACCGGGTCGCTGCCTTCGTTGGGCCATTCGGTGTTTTCGATTTCTTCGCCCGACTTGCGCCAGGACTTGCCACCGAAGCCTTCGGGGAATTCCTTGACGAGGTTCAGGTACTTCTTGAAGATCGACGTCGTACCGGAACCGTCACCGCGGACCGTCCTTTTGATCGTGTTTTCGCACGTTGCGCCGGTCCAGGTGTTCGCGGCGCTCTTCGAGCCGGGAACGCCCGTGATCTGAGTCCATTTGGTGATTTCGCCGGCGAAGACCTCCTCGAGCTGCTTCTGCGTAAGCACGAAGCGACCCGCGTTGCCCTTCGCGTCGCTCGTCACGGTGCATTCTTTCGGCAGGTGCACGATGACGGACACGGCCTCGTCGAGGACGGGGATCGTTAGCAGCTTGGATTCCGGTTTACCGGCCTCCATTTCGGCGATCTGCGCCGCCGTCGGCGGCTCGTCGGTGCCGACGAACTGCGTCGTCGAGTCAGAACGTTCGTGGCCGCCGAAGCCCCATTTCTGCATCCCGACGGACGACGCTTCCTTCGTGTACGTCACTTTCGGTTTGCCGCCTGGTTCTTCGCCGTTTTTGAACTGTTCGCCGTTGCAGGCGGTCGGCGCTTTCGACTGGTTGAAGCCGTCCGTCGCTTTTTCTGAGTCCCAGAATTTTTCGTCGGCTTCTGCCTGCAGTGAGGAGCCTTCCCCGTGGATGTTCGCGCCTTCAACGCAGTGATGGTTGACTTCGGCGCTCGCTGAAGCCGGCGCGATAAACGCGACGCTAGACAGCGCACCCAGGATGAGCGCCGGCGCAAGCCGGCGGGTTGTAATGCCCATGCTCTAACGACCTCCGTGGTTAGATCGGATCGATTACTGCGGGGACGGTCATCCCCCGCGCGTATCCTGACCTGCGGGCAGCGGGGCGCAGTTACGATTCTGGTGCCCAGTTGTTACCGGCCGTTCACAATGTAAACACCGCCGCGCGCGGTTTCTCCGCTGGCAGAGGCTCACGCCCGCGCGCCTAGCGCGCGAGCGTGATCGTGTAGGAGCCGGCGTGACGTGATGCGAGGGTGTCGAAGCCGACCCAGGTCAGCTTCACCTTGAAGCTGTGGTCGTGCTTGAGTGCCGCCTGCGCGGCCTTGCTGAGGCGCACCTTGACGCTCCCTCTGCCTCCCGGGGGGAGCGAGAACGACCCGCTGCCGAGGGTCAGCTTCTCCTTCGCGCGCTTGTGCGGAACGGCGACCTTTGACGCCGTGACGAGCGTGATCTTGCCGCTGTTGCAGTCGGCCGTGCCAGCGCACACCAGCGGAACGGTCACCGCGCCCGAGCGCATCGTCAGCCGAGACGAGCTGAGGTCCAGCTTGAGGTCGTGCTCTTCGATTTCGACTTCTTCTTGATGCTGTTTTTCTTTTTGTTTTCTGGCTTCTTCTTCGGCAGCGTCTTCTTTGACGATCACCTGGACCGTCTTTTCGCCGGCGTCGCCGACGGCGTCCTTCACGGTGAGCCTGACCGTGTACGTGCCCGGCGCTTCGAATTTGTGCTTCACCTTCTCGCCCGTTTTGGCTGGAAGTTTCAGTTCTTCGCTGCCATCGCCGAAGTTCCAGTCGTATTCCGTGATCGGGTATTTCGAGCTCGCTCCTTCGGAGCCTTCGGCGTTGAATTCGTCTTCTTCTTCGTGCGCGACGACGAATTCTTTGTACGAGCGGATTTTGGCGACGGGGAGCCGCGCGTAGAGGGCGAACGACTGCGTCACGAGTTCCGGTTCGGCGGCGTCGTCGGTCTTAACGGCCGCTTCGACCGTCACTTCAGGGCCCGCTGTCAGGACCTTCGCCTTGTATTCCGGTTCGACGTATTCGGCGGGATGGGGCGGAGTTTCGGGTTCGAATTTCCATTCGAATTCGTGTAAGCCGCCTTTTGTTTCGAAGATCTGGCCGCCGACGGGTTTGGGTTTTTCCGTCACGGTCCGTGTCTGGCCGCCTTCGGTGATTTTCCATTCGACTTCACGGGCGTCGGCTCCGGAGAGCGGCACCTTGAACGTCAGTTCGGCTTCCGGTTCGATCTGTTCGCCTTCTTCGACTTTGCTGCCGCCGGCTGCGTAGGCGGCGACGCCCTTGGTGGACGCGGTCGGGCAGCCCTGGCCGTCGGGGCCGAACTCGACGACGGCGGGGTGTTCCGAGTTCGTCGCGAGGTATTCGGGGGCCAGGGCGAAGACGTCCTGGCCGGAGCCGGCTGCGACGGGGACAAAGGCTTCGAGGGGCACCGGGGTGCCGTTGGTGTTGACGCCGGGTTCCAGGACGCAGGCGTCGGAGGGGCTCGCGGTCGGCGACTGCCCGCCCGTGTAGGCGAGGCCTTCGCCCGCGTTCGACCCGGCGCCTGAGCGGACGTAGACCCCCGTGTACGCACTCGAGTTCTGGTTCAGGTAATCGGGGTCCAGTTCGGATTCAATGTAGATGCGGCCTTCGAGCGCCGACATCGACCCGCCGGCGAACGGTGACCGCGACGACGTGAAGGCCGACGTGTACTTGTGGTTTTCGCGGTAGATCTGTTTCGCGCGTTCGGGGCTCGTGAAGTCGTATGGGATTTCGACGAGGCCTTCGAAGTTGACGAAGACGCGCGGTTCGTGTTCGGTGCCCGCGACGACGGGCGAGTCCGGCGCGACGTCCGGGGCGGTGGGGTCGAGGAACACCGTGCCCGATTCGGCGTATTTTTCGGTGAAGGCCCCGGTCGTCTCGCTGATCCGCTGGAGAATGTAGTAGTCGTGGCCACCTTTGGACGTCGCTTTGTAGGGCGGCGTTTCGTCTTCATGTTCGAGGGGGTCTTTGGCCTTGCGGACGTGACCTAGCACGATCACTTCGTGTTTGTACGGGTCGACGGTTATGCCGAGCGGGTCGAGGAGTGTCTGTTCCGCTTCGGTCGACTTGATGTGCGCGAACGTCGCGAATTCGCTTTCGCCGACGAGCACGGGCGAGCCCGCGGACTTGCCCTCCGGCGTCAGTTCGCCTTTGCCGTTGGTGGCCGTCGAGTACGAGAGCAGTTGCGCGGCCGCCCAGTCGTTGTAGTTGAGGCTTTCTTCCCCTTCTTCGTCTTCGGGCCGCGCGAGCGAGACGAGGACGAAGATGCGGCCGCTGCCGGGGTCGACGGCGATGCCCTCGACGGGCGGTTCTTCGACTTCACTTTCGAGTTCTTCGTTCACCGGCCCGGTAGCCGAGAACTCGACGCTCGCCGTGGCCGTGTATTCGCCGTCGCCGTTCTTGGTGAACTTCTGGATCTCGAAGTGGCGGACGTTTTCTTCTTCTTTGGTCGTCGCGTTGGTGATGACTTCGTCTTCGCTCGGCTGGTCGAGGACGAAGACGCTGTTTTCTTCGGCTGGGTCGACGCCGATGTCGAGCGCGCACTTTTCGATGAGTTCGAGCTGGTGCTCGGCCGGGTCGCACGCGGTGGCGGACAGTTCCCCGTCGCCCGTTCCCTCGCTCCCGAAGCGGGCGAGTTCGCCGTAGCCGACGGCCGCGCCGGCGGGAGCGGCGCTGAGCGCGAGGGCCGCGATCGCGGCGGCAGTCGCCGCGCCGAGGTTGCGGATTCGTGTCGTGCGCGGGCGTGTGCTCATCGGATTGGCCACCTCGTGTCCTCGTCGTGGTCTGTGCGCGTGCAGCCGGCGGCGGGCCGAAGACCCGCGCCGTTCGGTGTGGCGCGCGGCTGCCACGCGTGGAATTGAAGCGCTCTGGTTCGGGGAAATGTTCTGAAAATGTGAAGGTGCGTTACATCCAACGGTCGCGCCGGAGGTCGCGCGCGAGGCCCCGTTCGCGGCGTATCGCCGTGATCGTCGCCGGGGCGACGCGGACCTCGCCGCGTTTGCGCCGGCGGCGCATGCCGCCGGCGCCTGCGAGCGCGGCGAGAACGAGAAGGCCGACCACGAGCAAGGGCGCGGGCTCGTATTCCTCCTGGCGGTAGGCGGTCGCCTGGTTGCTGACCGACTCGGTGGCCTCCTCGTCCTCTTCTTCGGTCTGCGCCACCGGCTGGGTGACCGGCGAGGTGCCGCTCGGCGGCGTCGGCTCGCCGGCCGCCGGCAGCGGCGGCGGCACGAGCGTGCGCAGCGGGATCGGCGCGAGGGCCGCGAGCGGCACGAACGGCGACGGCGGGACCGCGGGAGGCCTGGCGGCCGGGACGGGGGGCACGGCGGGCAGCGTGAGCGCGAGCGGGCCGCTTCCTTCAATGTGCGCTTTACCCGGTTTCGGTTCCTGGTTAGGGATCAGGTTTTCTTCTTCGTCCTTCGTCGAGCCGCACGGCCTGCGCACGCTGCCGGGCTGGACGGTCACAGTCAGCGACGCCGAGAGGCCGCCGCTGCTGATCGTGATGACCGTCTTCCCGGGGTTGTAGGCGCAGAACAGGCCGGACGCTGAGTCGGCGATCGGCTTTTCTTCGTTGCCGCCGAGGAGCACGGCGTTCGTTTCGCTGCTCTCGAGGTTCGGCTTCACGAACGAGCCGACGTCGGGCTTGGACGAGGTGAATTCGTATTCCGGCAGGATCGCGTTGGCGCAAGCGACGCCGACGCAGTTCGCAGGGATCGGTATGTACTGCGCCGCTTCGCTGCGCGTCGACTGGCCGGTCGCGTCGCCGCCGGCGCGCGGGCGGCGCGCGAGCGCGGTGAACAGCGCGGCGTGACTGCGCCGGATGAGCACCCCGTCCTTCGCTTCGAGCGCCAGTTCGCCGATGTTCGGGATCAGCCTTGCGGTGACCGGCGCGCGGTTGTTGCGCGGGTTGCGCGCCGCGACTTCCACCTGTGCGAGCAGGAACCCGGCGTGGCCGCGGAAGTCTTCGAGCTGCGCGTTCACCACCGACATGTAGCCGAGCGTGCCGGAGCCGAACGACGGGATCGATTCGCCGCCGGATCGCAGTGGGATCGAGAAGTTTTCTCCGGGCGAATCGAAGAAGTACGCCGAAGCGCCGTCCTGCACGAGCACGCGCGCGAGCGCCGCCGCGGAGGCGCTGCCGAGCGCGATCTGCTTCTGCAGGTAAGCGTTGCCGACCGCGATCGCCGGGACGCCGGCGGCCTTTGCGGACGCCAGTTGCCGCGCGATCCAGCCGAGCTGCACGGAGCCGACGTCGTCTTCGCGCGAGTCGTCGAGCACGAGCACGCGCACCGCGCCAGCGCTCGAGGCGGAGCCGGCGCCGGAGGCCGCCCCGGCGCGCGCGGTGGCTTCGAAGGCGTAGTAGGCAGCCGCGCCCCCTTCGCACGACTCACTTGAGTTGCCGAGCGGCTTGACGCCTTCGCGCGCGGGAGCTTCGCCGAACGGCGCCGCGAACGACGAGAAGGCCGCGCGGAACTCGCACTCGCTCCCGTCCCCGTTCAGTTCCGTCGGTGTCGCGACGGCGTACGTGGGTAGCTTCGCGGAGCTGAGGATCGACGCGTAGCTCGAAAGCTCGCGCGGATAGTCCGTGCCGAGCAGCGCGATCCCGCTCGGCCTACCCGATGTTTCTCCGGTGGTCACGCGGGGTCCGGTGTCGACGAAGGCGCGCACGCCGGGCGTCCTGGCCGCAAGCGCGACGGCTGACCGCAGCCACACGTCCGGACCGATTCCCGCCATCGCGCGCAGCGCGCACTGCGCGGCGCACTGCGCGCCGCCGCCGATCGCGAGCGTCGCGTCCTTCGAGTCCGTCTTCACCTGCGAGGTGCCGACACCGGGCGGCGCGCCGGATTCGGCCGGGTAGCGACCGATGTCGGCCGTGTCCCCCTCACCGCGTTCGGGGTCCACGACGCCGCCGACGGCCCAACCGGCGGTGCCGGATTCGTTGACGAGGACGGCGGAGGTCGGGTCGCCGTTGTAGACCATGTCGTAGCGGGAGTAGTCGGCGTTCGGCTGTGCGATCGGGTTGCGGTCGTGCTCCTCGTCGCTCCAGCCGCGCGCGGTCTGGCGGATGACGTAGCCCTGCGCGAGCGGGTAGGGCTGGATCAGTGCTTCGGGGAAGCCGGGCGGCGGCTCCTCGACTTCTTCGACCCGTTTCGTTTCGGGCAGGCCGCCCGAGGCGACGACGCGCAGCGCCCCGTCTTCGCGGAACAGCGCGAGCGAGCCGGGTGCTTCGTATCCCGGGTAGGGCTGCGTCGTCGGCTGCCACGCGGAGCTGAACGATTCACGCTCGATGATCAGCGGCACGCTCTGGTTCTCGCCGCCGGCGGTCGCCGAGACGGCGGCGCCGCCGTCGGGCAGCGCGCCGACGGCCCACGGGATGTAGCCGCCGAGCGCTTCCTGTGCGCTCTTGTCGATTTCCCAGCCGCCGCCGTCGTTCACGAGCACGCCGCCGGTGTAGTAGGGCGCCGATTTGGCTTCCTGGGGGTGGAACTTGCGGTAGACGACGATCGCCTGCGAGCCCGCGAACGCGATCGACGTGAAGCTCGCTCCCGCCGCGGCCGGCGGGATGCATTCGCCGACTTCTTCGTTCGCGCACTCGGGCAGCTGGATCCAGCCCTTGCCGTATCTCATCAGGACGCCCTGCTGGCCGATCACGAACCCGCGCACGGGGTCGCCCGGCTCGAACGCGATGCCGAGCAGGTTGCCCCGGAAGTTCGGGGGCTCGCCGGGATCGGGTTCCCAGAGGCCGGTTTCGGCGCGCCAGATCCACATCTGCCCGAATTCGCCGACCGCATATGCGCGGTTGAATTTCGGCCAGGCAACGGAGCGAAGGCGGGCGCGCGAGATGGCGGCGTTCGTCCCGTAAAGGCTTTCCGGCGTCCAGCCGATCCCGGGCTGGTAGCGGGCGACCTCACCTTCGTCGCCCACCGCGAGGGCTTCGCTGGAGAGCGCGCCGATCGGCTGTCCCGGGGCGGGGGCGATGGCGGTGAGCGCCTTGCGGAACGGGACGGGGTACTCCTCGACGCGGTTCGGCGCGGGGTGCTGCGTGAGGTGCACCGGCAGCAGGAAGCTCCCGAGCCAGCCTTCGTACGCGCTCGAAAAGGCGGCGCCCCGGGTGCCGCCGACATCGTTCGGCGGCGTCGAAGCGCCGAGCGCGAGCTGCGGTTCGAATTCTGATCCTGTGAGGCGCAGGCTCATGCCTTCGATGAACCCCGTGATCACGCGGCTGCCGTACGGTTCCTGGCCCGTCGCGGCTGGCCACGCGAAGCTCCGGTAGGGCCCGGCGGGCAGCGCTTCGGAGAGCGGATGGGTGCAGGAGGGCGCGTACTGACGTTCCGTGCACCAGCTGGCGAGAACCTGGCCCGCGGGTCCGCTGCCTTCGATCTTGAAGTACATCGTTGCGCTGCGGTGCGATTCGGCGAGCTCGCCGTCGATCCACACGCCTTCCGCCGTCACGGTAAGCAGGTCATCTGCGTTGGACGGCGGCGAGCCGGCGCCGCTCTCTCCGAACGGTTCTTCGCCTCCGCGCGTCGGGATCTGAAGTGCGGCGCGGCCCGCGAAGAGCACGGGACGCCATTCGACTTCGGAGCCGCTCACGACCCTGCGGAAGAGCGCGATCTTGCCGCTTCGCGCGGAGAGCTGGGCGAGCATCCACGCGTCGGTCGGCGACGCCGCGCCGAGCGAAAGGACGCGGAAACCGGGCATTTCGGCTTCCGGCGGGAGCTTGATCGGCTCGCGCGTCCACGACGAGCCGTTCCAGTGCAGGATCCCGCTCTCCGGCCCGGAGGCCCCGATCCGCACCGGAGCGACGAGCGCGCCGGCGCGGCCGCCGCCTTCTTCGAGCGCGGCGACCATCGGCGCGCGATATTCGCTGTAGAGGCTTTCCGTCGTCGTGTTGAGGAGCGCTTCGGGCACCGGCGCCGTCTCGCGGAATGAGCCGCCGGGGTCGCGCACGAGCACCATCCGCAGCTGACCGTTCGGGGCACTTTTGTCGCTCACGAAGCCGAGCAGGGCGCCGGCGCCGCCGGACGCGATCGAGCCCGCCAGGTCGTGGATCGGTTCACCGGTCGGGCCGGGCGAGCCCGCCGGCTGGAAGCCGCTCAGCGGTTCGCCGTGTTCGTTCTCGAAGGACGGTCCGACGGTCCAGCCGGAGGCGGTCGAGTAACGGACGAGCTGCCACGCCTGCGCGCCTTCCGAGTTGCCCTGGCCGATCCCCCACGTCTCTCCCGTCGCCTCACCCGGCGAGGAGCCGAGCATCGTGACGTTGCGGGCGGGGACCGAGTCGTCGGTCTGCGCGACGACGGCACCTTCGGCCGACTGTCCGGACGCGTTCGCGACGACGCCGGGACCGCCACCGGCGAGCGCCGCGGCGACAGCCGTCGCGAGGGCGGCGATGACGGCGACGAGCGCGGCCGCCCTGCGGCGGCCCCGCAGGCCACGAATCGTGCGCATCAGATGCCCCCACCGCCCGTGGGGGAAAGCCAGCGCGGCGCCGCCCCGAAGTCCGCCGCGTTGCGCGCGCCCGCCCGTTTGTGGACCGGCACCGTCGGGATCGGCGCGAGCGGATGCGTCTGCAGTTCGATCTTCGACGGCCACCGCTTGGGGTCGAGCCTCAGCAGCAGGTGGCGCTCACCGCGGCGCAGCACGCGGCGCCGCGTAGCGGCGACGATGCGGCGGTGGCGGAGCGCCACGAGGCGGATGCGGGTCTTGACGGCGAGGTGGAAGCGCAGTTCGAGCGTGGAGCCGCGGACAAGACGCGATGTCACGTGGGAGATCAGCGGAACGCGCCGGCGCTGTTCCGTTTTGCCCGGTTTTTTCGGTTTGCGGGTTTCGACGATTTCTTCGGACGGCAGGGTGATCGCTTCGACCTGGGGGATGCCTTCGTCCCGGGGCCGTTCGCTGATCAGGTGGGAGAAGGCGGGCGAGGTGTCTTCTGTGAGCGTCCGCGTCTGCGCGTTCGCGTAGTGGTAGAGCCAGCCGCGCGAGGTGACGAGCCAGCAGTCGTTCGCCGTCGGGCAGACGATGTGTTCGGCCTTCCCCTTGGGGCCGATCCCTTCTTCGCGTTCCTGGCTCGAGGGCAGCGTCGCGGCCCCGTTCAGCGCGCCGGCAGGCGAGACGCGGGCGACTTTCGCCGAGGGCGAGGGCGGTTCGGCCTCGGTCCCGAGCGCGAGCCACGCTTCTTCGCCGCCCGGTTCCGGCGCGATCGCGTTGACGCGCTGGTTTGCGTGTTCGGCTTCAATTTCCGCGGTGGTCTGGTCGTGGCCCGCCGGCGCGATGTACGTCGTGAGCGGGTTCGATGCGTGGCTCGGGCCGAGGACCTGCTGCCAGGTCCCTTCGGCGTCACGCACGATCGTCACCTGCGATCCGTGGGCGTCCGATTCAGCCGGGAATTCGTTGTAGGGAAGCGGGTTGGCGGCCGCCCA
The DNA here is from genome assembly GCA_035507895.1 of Solirubrobacteraceae bacterium. Classification (GTDB taxonomy): domain Bacteria; phylum Actinomycetota; class Thermoleophilia; order Solirubrobacterales; family Solirubrobacteraceae; genus Palsa-744. The sequence goes on from DATJNQ010000020.1 coordinate 33,971, forward strand.
CAGCGAATTTTCGTCATCGCCGAGCGTGAGGGCCTGCAGCGACCAGGACGGCTCGGAGGCTTCCGTGTAGACGGGAACGGTCGCCGCGGTGAGGCGCAGGAAGGTCGGCGAGATGCCTTCCGGGTTGATCGCGTGAAGATCCGAGGGCGAGGTGGGCGATTCCGGTTCGCCGAGGCGGTTTTCGCGTTCGGGCTGCGGCGGCTCGAACTGGGGTTTGATCGCGACGCCCTCGTAGACCTCGTCTTCGAAGGCCTTCATGCTTTCGACCGGGTAGCCCTGCGGGTTCGCTTCCTCGTCGAGGCTCTGGCCGTCCCAGTGCAGCTGGAAGGCGCCGATCTGCGGCTCGGGCAGTTCGGCGCCGCCGAACCAGCAGTCGTCGGGGCCGAAGCACGCGGCCGCCGCCATCGCCTGGTAGGACGCGGCTTCGAACGCCGGCTTGGCGTACGACGCGATCACCTTGCCGCCGCTGAAGTGGCAGAGCGTGTTGTCTTCGAGCGGCGGCGCTTCGTCGGTGTCGCTGACGGCCTGGCCGCGGCGCCCGTTCGAGACCGTCCAGAATTCTTCGGGACCGGCCCACGCGATGCGGCCGTCCGTCGCACCGCAGACGGTGGCGAGCTCGTGCCAGTCGACACCGTTGTATGCCCACAGTCCGGCGGGGATCGTCGGCGGATTGCCTTCCGTGATCAAAAGGCCGCGGTTCGGCGCCCAGAACTCGATGTCGCCGACTTTCCCGAGTCCGATCGGGATCGACGTGGTTTCACCCGCCGGCCCCGCGGGCGGTAGCGGCTGTTCGATCTGCCAGCGCGCCGTTTCCGCCGCGGCCGCGGCCGGCGTGATGAACGGCGCGCAGCAGGCGACGGCGGCGAACGCCGCGAGCGTGAGCGCGCGTCTCACCTGCGCCTCCGGCGACGGCCGTGGCGGCGATGCTTGCGGTGCCGGCGCGCGTGGCGCCGCGCGGAGAACGATCCGGGCGCGGCGTCGAACGTCACCGCGATGCGCTGCACCAGCGTCGCGTGGCCCGCCGCGCTGAACGCGACGCGCACGCTCGCGGTGAGCCCGCCCGATCGCGCGTAACGCGCGAGGGCCGCTGGGAGGGCGAGGTGGACGGCGATCGGCCCGGCGGACGTGCTCGTCGCCGAGCCGGCGGCGAACGTCCCGCGCGTGACGGCGGGCGCCGAAGCACTCGCCGTGACGGTGCCGGCGCCGGGAACCAGGGCGGTGACCGTGGCGCCGCCGCTCGCGGGTTCGCCGGAGGCGTAGAGCTGCCAGTAGCCGACCGGCGCGGGATTCGGCGGCGGTTCAGAGATTTCCTGGTGCGGCGGTTCCGGCGTGAAGGGGATCTGGCGGATGACGAAGGAGTCGGCGCCGCCTCCCGTCTGGAAGGTGTGCAGCGGCGGCGTGTTCCCATCGCCGTAGACGAGGTTCGCGGCCGTGGAGGAGAACGCGATCTCCTCGCCGTTTGACGTGAACGACGGCGCGAACGTGCCGTCGGAGCCTTCGTACGTGTCTTTGCTGCCGCCGCCTTCTTCGAGGTGGGGCTGTTCGGAGGGTTCTTCTTCGCCGCGGTAGCCGTGCGTTACGCGCGTAAGGGTGTCGTTGACGAGATCCGCGACGTAGAGTTCGCTCTCGCCGGCGATCGAGATCGGCGCGCTGAGGAACGAGAGCGACTGCAGCGGGAAGACGCCGCGCACGGTCGTGAAGGCGACTTTCTCGCCGGCCGGGGAGATCGCGTCGTCGGTGACCGGCGCGTCGAGCAGCGCTTCGGCCTTGCGGGCGGCGGCGACCTCGGTGAGCTGGTGCACGGCTTCGACGCGGGTGAGGCCGCCTTCCATGGTGGCCTCGTACAGGTCGTCGGTGAATTCGTAGGCGCTGCCGAATTCGCCTCCGGAGGCGAGGTACGGCGCGTTCGCGATGAAGACGGCCTTCGAGCCGTCGGCGTTGAGCCGCGGCAGGGCGTTCGCGACTTCGGCGCCGAGCGAGAAAAGGCCGCCGTTTGCCGCGGCGCTCGCGCGCGCGAACGGTCCCTGGCAGGGGTCCTGGAGGGTCGCCGGGCTGCTCACTTCGGTCTCCCCGCTTTCCTCGCATTTCGGCGCTTCGGGCTGCGAGGTGCCGGCGATCCGCCGGATTGGTGCGAGCGGTTCGCCGATTTCGCGCCAGAGCGGTTCACTGAATTCGGGGTCGTTCCCGAGCAGTCCCGCTCGTTCGCCGCTGAGGACGCGCGTCTGCTCCGCGATGTCCTGTCCGAGCCACGCTACGGCGTTGCCGTCGCCACTGATCGAGGCGCCGAACGTGTAGCTGCCTTCGGGCGATTCCTCGTTCGAGAGGTTGAGCCTTGCGAACGTCGGCACGCCGCCGCCGCCCGGGAACGCCGCGCCGAACCGTTCGTCGCCCGGGTTGGTCAGCTCGGGCACGGCGACGTCGCGCAGGCTCCCCCCGCTGCCGGTGGTGATCGGCTCCCCCGTTTCGGGGTTCGTGTCGGTCGAGACGAGTTCGGTGGTGTCGCTCTTCAGATTGCGCACGGCTATCTGCAGAGCCGGCGTGTGGGGGCCGGCGAGGTCCGACTCCGCGGTCGTCTCGAAGGCGACGAGCTGCCCGTTGTCGCTGATCGCGGTCCGCCCCGCCGCGACAGAGCCATATTCGCGTTCGAACGTTTCGACTTCGTCCGGCTCGAGCGCCTTTTCGCTTTCGTAGCTGAGCGCTTCTTCGCCTCCGCTCTCCGCCGACACGAGCTTGTACGGGCACGTTTCGTCGCTCACCATTGCCGTGGTGCAGCTTTCGGCGTACGGCTTTTCCATGTCCCTGACGTAGACGTCTGGCCCGTTGTTCGCGTCGCCGGGAACGAGGCGGGCAGTGGTGGTGAAGGAGATGTACGTGCCTTCTTCGCTGATCGAGGGCAGCACGGCGTTGCCCTTCGCGACGAGTTCCAGACGGTCGCCGGCGAGCGCGCGCCGCCAGATTCCCGTGACGCCGCCGAACGAGCCGTGCATCGCGACGTACAGTCCGTCCCCCGCGATCGCCGGCTCGTTCGCGTATTCGGATTGCTCGGGCTGCTGGCCTTCCCGCAGTTCGCCCGCGGAGACGAGGTCGATCGGCCCGAACACGCCGGTCGTGTCGGCCGACGCCGCCGGGGCGCCCAGGCCTGCGGCGACGCAACCCAACGCGGCGATGAGGAGAGCGCGTCTCACGGGATCCTCACCGGGATACGGACGTGCGCGTGCATGCCGAGCGAGCTCGTGGCTTCGGCGCTCACCCAGTAAAGGCCGCGGCGGGCGTAGCGGTGTGTCGTGCGCGCGCTCGCGGCGCGGTGGCCGTCGCCGAACGCGATGTGGAGCGACGATTGCCGCAGGCCGGGCGGCGAGTTGTCGTGAGGGTCCGTGACCTTGATGCTTACCTTCGCGCCGCGGTGGCTGACCGTGATCTGCGGCGGCCCGCCGATGAGCAGTTCGACGGGCGGCGTGTAGTGCTCTTCGCCGTAGCGGTCGGTCGCGCGGACCTGGATGTGGTGGACGCCCGGCGCGAGCAGCGCGGGGTTTAGTTGCAGTTTCAGCGCGCGCGGGGGCGTCGGCTGTTCGTGCCCGTCGAGGAACACGGCGTACGTGACGGGGCCGTCGGCGCTCGGCGCGGGGGTCCATTCGACGAGCGCTTCAGTCGGCCTGACCCACTTCGGCGCCACGGAGACGACGAACTGTCCGGGCGGCTCGCTCACGACCGATGCGACGATCGCCGCGGCGCCGAGCGGCCCCTGGCGGAACGCGACGATCCCGTCGCCGAGCCCCGAGCGGCCGATCGAGACGTTCTCGACTTCGCCGCCTTCGCCGCCCCCGACGAGGCCGTTCTGGACGCCGCCTTCGGGGTATTCCTCATGGATCGCGACCGCAGGGTGGCCGAGCGCTTCCGTGCTGGGCCACGCCGAGAACCCGCCCCCTTCGGGGTCGATGGCGGTGACTGCGGCGTGTTCGCTGCCGGCGAACGGCGGCGTGAGGGTCTGTTCTTCGGGCGAACCGAATTCGAAGCCGTGGAACTGGCGCGCGGCGCCGTTGGCATCGTAGAAGAGTCGGTATTCGTTGTTTTCGTCGAGGTCGACGCTGGGCGCGCCGACCGTCGCGGAGGCGCCGCCGGAAACGTTGTCGTCGGCGAGCTGGGCACCCTCGAACTCGAGGCCGGGCGTTGAGCTTTCGCCGTCTGCGAGCGTGTTTGTGAAGATCCGCGGGCCCGCGAAGGGCGAGCCGCTGCCGACTTCCTGGCGGTAGGCGACGAACGCCTGGCTGAGGCGGCTGTAGGCGACGGTCGGCGCGACGTCGTCCCCGTTCAGTGCTTTGCCTGCGTATTCGCTCGCGGAGACGAGCATCGGGTAGCCGACGGATTCGCCGAAGATCCGCCTGGCCCAGATGAGCGCCTGGCCGGTGACTTCGGGCTCTTGCCAGACGACGATGCCGTTGTCCCACTGGTTGACGACCACCTGGGGCGCGTTTTCGGCGCTCGGCGGGCGCATCGAAAGCGACGTGTCGCGGTTGATCGTGCCGAGGTCCGTCCAGCTCCGACCCTTGTAGTGCGCGACGCGGATCGTCGCGACGACATCGCCGGGGCGCAGGATGTCCACCCTGCTGCCGGCCCCTGGTTCTTCGACCACGCGGTAGACGAGGTCGGCGAAATCCGTCGTGCTGACGGAGAGGTCGGGGTCGGTGCCGACGGCGCTGCCGATGTCGGGGTCGATGATCTGCGCCTGTCCGAATCCCGTCGCGCCCGGATCCATCGTCGCGCCGAGCATCTCGTACACCGGTTTTTCGTTCTCTGTGGCGTAGGGAGTGGCCCACGTCACGATCAGCCCGCCGCCTTCGGAGGCCCCGATGCGAGGCCAGCTCGCGCCGTACTTGTCTTCGGCGTCGACGCGGATCGGTTTGCTCCATTTGCCTTCGTAGTACTGCGAGACGAAAACGTGCACGACGCCTTCGACCTTCTTCAGGTACACGACGCCGCCGGTACCGTCTTCGGCCATCGCGACACCGCCGAAGCCGACGATCGCCGCGCTCGGGCCGTCGATCGTCACCGCGGGCGAGATCAGCGCTTCGGCCGACGGCGCCGCGCCGAGAAGCAGGCTCGCCGCCGCGGCGCCGGCGAGCAGTACGCGGCGAAGGCGGTCAGCGCGGCCGCGCGCGAAGCGCGCCCTTCGCGGCCGCGACGGTTGTGGCTGTGCGAGCCGGGCAGCCACGAGACTCATTCACTGTTTTTGAACTGGGCGCCCTGCGACAGGTTGTAGGCGCAGCGGAAGTTCTGCGGTTCGCTGACGGGCTGGGCTCCTGCGAACCCGCCTTTGGTGAAGTTGCTGTAGACGGTGACGTACTGCAGCGTTTCGGGGTACGGTTCGGCCGGCAGCGGCACGGGGTTGCCCTGCCCCTGGCCGGGATCGCCGGTCGCGCCTTCGCTCACGCCCTCGAAGCCCGCGGCGCGGGAGCCGGGTTCCGTCGTCACGAGCGTCGAGCTCATCTCGCGTTCGTCTTTGAGCCCGTACTTGGGGTCGGTGTCGATCGTGGCGGTGTCTTCGTCGTCTTTGATTACCGACTCGAGCTTCACGATTTCGGCGGCGCCGAGGAGCTGCGCGGCGCTCGGCAGGTAGCCGCCTTCGCGCTCACATGTCTTGCTCGCGAAGATGAAGTTGTTGCGGCCTTTCTCCGCGTTGCTGAGCGGATAGGGCGACGTTTCCAGGCACCACGTGCCGATGTCGGCGGTGTCCGGCGGGCAGGTGCCGCCGATCTGTTCGGGGGTTTTGCCGTCGAGGCGTTTCGCGTTCGCGACCGTGGGGATCGCCGACGCCGGGAATTTGTGGTTGTGCCCGAGCACGAGGATGCCGCCCGCGACGGGTTTGGTGCTCACCGGGTGGCCGGCGATCGCGCTGACGATCGCGTGGCGGGCGGCGTCGGCGGCGCCCGTGAGCGAGAAGACGAGCGCGACGAGCGCGACGACCATCGCGGGTGACGGGCGAAGCCTTCTCACTGCGGGCTCCTCGGCGCGCGCATGCCGTTGGGGCTCGGGCGGCGGACGTCACGCAGTTCGTCGAAGGTCGTCGGCTTGACCGTCGAGAGGACCGCGTCCAGGGCGACGCCGGAGAGCGTCTCCTGCTCGAGCAGCGCTGTGGCGGTCTCCTCGACCGCGCTCCAGTTGCGCTCGAGGATCACCTCGGCGCGCGCCTCGGCGTCGCCGACGAGCCGCTCGATCTCGTTGTCGATCACGTTGAGCGTTTCCGGGCCGACCGAGCCGAGGTCCTGGAGGGAGGCGCCGAGGAACACCTCTCCCCCCTGCTCGCCGATCGTCACGAGGCCGAGCGCGGGAGACATGCCGAAGGAGGTGACCATCGAGCGCGCGAGCGTCGTCGCGGCGTGCAGGTCGTCGTTGACGCTCGTCGAGCTCTGCCCGAACGCGATCCGTTCGCCGGCGAGGCCCGACGCGATCACGATCAGCTGGTTGTAGAGGTCGGACTCGGTGCTGATGCGCTGGTCGCGGTCGGTGAGCATGTGGGCCGCCATGCCCAGCTGGCGCCCGCGTGCGACGATCGAGAGCTTGCGCGTGGACGTCGCGTGGCCGAGGGACTCCGTCACCACGGCGTGGGCCGCCTCGTGGATCGCGATCATCCAGCGCTCCTGTTCGCTCAGGATGTGCTTCTTCGCGGGTCCCGCGACGACGCGGTCGATCGCCTCCTCGAGCGTCGCCTGATCGATCTCGGCGCGCCCCTCGCGGACGCTTAGCAGCGCCGCCTCGTTGATGACGTTGCCGAGCTCGGCGCCGCTGAAGCCAGGCGTCTGGCGCGCGACCTCTTCCAGCGAGGCGTCGGGGCCGAGCGGGCGCTTGGAGCCATGCAGGCGCAGGATCTCAAGGCGCCCGTGGATGTCGGGTACGTCCACGACGACCTGACGGTCGAAGCGGCCCGGCCGCAGCAGCGCCGGGTCGAGGATGTCCGGGCGGTTCGTCGCGCCCATCACGACGAGCCCGCCGTCGCCGGCGAATCCGTCCATCTCGACGAGGATCTGGTTGAGCGTCTGCTCGCGCTCGTCGTTGCCCTGGCCGATACCGGCGCCACGCTTGCGGCCGGCGGCATCTAGCTCGTCGATGAAGATGATCGCGGGGGCCGCCTTGCGCGCCTTGCGGAAGAGGTCACGCACGCGCGCCGCGCCGACGCCGACGAGCGACTCGACGAAGTCGGAGCCGGAGACCGAGAAGAAGGCGGCGTCGGCTTCGCCGGCCACGGCCTTCGCGAGCAGCGTCTTGCCGGTCCCGGGGGGGCCGACGAGCAGCACGCCCTTCGGCGCGGCGGCGCCGACGGTGAGGTACTTCTGGGGTTCGGAGAGGTAATCGCGGATCTCGCGCAGCTCGGCCACCGCCTCGCCGGCTCCGGCGACGTCGGCGAACGTGATGCGGTCGCGGGTGCCCTTGCCCTTGCGCCGGCCCTTGCCCGTGAACTCGGAGAAGGCCGCCAGGCCGCCGCCTGCGCCTTCGGTGCCCGAGCGCATGAAAAGCGAGAACAGGCACACGAGCAGCAGGATCGGTATGAGGAACTGGACGATGATGGCGCGCGCCGTCTTGCCCGGTTCCTGTTCGATCGTGACGGGCGTTCCGCCGGCCGACAGTTCGCGGATCAGCTGCTGCGTGATCGCGCCCGAGGAGGGGTAGGACGCCCAGAGTTTGGTGTCCGGGCGGACCGCTTCTTCGCTCGGGACCTTGCCGGCGAGCGCGCTCGCCGTGGTGACCGCGACGCGGTTGTCGGGGTCGAGCAGCGTGGCGCTCGCGAGGTCGTGGTGCTTGGCGAGCGACTGGATCGTCGTCAGCGGGACCTGCGTGCCGGGAGCCTTCGGCTTGATCGAGCCGAGCAGCAGCGCGAAGGCGATCGCGAGGCCGATCGACGCGCAGAGCAGGAACGTCGAGAGCGTGTCGCGCAGGACGATGTGGCGCAGGCGCGAAAAGGCTTCGCCGGCGCGCACGAGCACGGGGTTGCGCCGCTGCGCGAGGCCCGAACGTACCTTTGCCGCGACCGCGGGCCCGCCGCCCGGTTTATCTGCGTCCGGGCGCCCCTCTTGCTCTGGCTGGGCTCCGTCGGCGTCTGAACTCATCTAGCTCTCTCTCGTCTCACTGCGCCGCCGTCGACCGGGAGGCCCCACTTGTAGCAATGCTCAAATTGGGTCGCTCCGATTGGGCGGTCTAGCGAAGCGGTTGTGTGAACGTTGGTCACAGGAAACACCTGCGCCTCTGGAGCCGGCCTTCGTAGCGGACCCGGAGCGACCGGCGCAGGGGCCCTCCCTGGCACCGGACGTGGAATCTCACAGACGCATGGTCGCTTTTCAATCCCTGTTCACCGGAACGCAACACCCGCGCCCGGCGCCGCGCGCCGCCATCGAGCCGGCCTTCACAGAACCGCAACAACTGCGCCCGGTCCTACCGACACCCTCTACGCGAAATCGCGTACTTCGCTCGGCGCGAGCGCAACATTTGCGAACCCCGACTGTTGGCGCGAACGGGCGCGGTCTGCGCTCCCAGAGACCCCCGTACACCAGAGATAGGAGCTAGCAGCGTGCGCTCAAAAAGAACACTTGTCATCTGTCTCGCGTGCCTCGCCGTGTTCGCGGTGCCGGCGGCCGCGGGCGCCCGGCAGCTGCTCGTCGGCGGCTCGACGTCGGTGCAGCCGCTGGCCGAAAAACTCGCCGCGGCCTACCACGCCCACACGCACCGCCCGAAGCCGCGCGTAAGCGGCTGCGAGTCGGACTGCGGGCTCTCCGAGCTCGCGAAAGGCGAGCTCAATATCGCGGACGTCTCGCGAAACCCGCTTAAAGCGGACAAAGACTACCACGTGACACTCGACTGGACGAAGATCGCGCACGACGCCGTGTGCGTCATCACCAACAGCAGAAACCCGGTGCCGACCATGTCGAAAGAAACGGTCGAAAAGATCTTCACCGGCGATTACACGAACTGGTCGCAGGTCCCCGGTAGCCCCCTCAAAGGCAAGGTGATCTCCGTCTTCGACCGCAACGGGTCGTCCGGTACGCAGGACGCCTTCGAGCACATCTTCTTCCGCAACCCCGAATCGACCAAGGTCACGCAGCGCGCGTCAGAAGAGGCGTCGAACGGTCTGGAGCAGTCGAACGTGAAAGGCACGGAAGGCGGCATCGGCTTCGTGTCGCACGCGTTCACGCGTGGCGTGCACGCCGTGCCCTACCAGGGGGTCGGGTGCACCCTGCACAACGCCCGCACGGGCCAGTACAAGGGCATCCGTAATTTCTGGATGGTCACGAAGGGCATCCCGCACGGTGAAACGCTCCGCTTCCTGCGCTGGGTCACCAGCGGGAACAGGGTCACCAAAGAGATCATCAACTCCGAATGGATCGCGATCCACTAAGGCGGTGCCGGGCGGCGTGACGCGCCGCGCCGGCAGCCGCGCTGGCAGGATGGAAAGGCGCACCGAGCTCACGCTCGGTGCGCTTGCCGTCGCGGTCCTCGCGCTGATCGTCGCCATGACGGTCAGCGTCTTCGTGAAGGCGTGGCCGTCGTTCTCCTACAACGGCCTTGGCTGGTTCGGCAACGCCGCCGAACCGGACGCGCAGCTGCGCGCGATGAGCAACGGCGCGTCGCTGCCGGGCCACGGCGAGCTGTTCTTCAGCGCGTGGCCGCTGATCTGGGGCACGATCCTCACGACGCTGTTCGCGGTCGTGATCGCGATCTTCGTCTCGACGCTCGCCGCGATCTTCCTGACCGAGTTCGCGCCGGCGCCGGTCAGGCGTGTGCTGGACCCCGTCATCCGCCTGCTCGCGGCCGTCCCGTCGGTGATCTACGGCTTGATCGGGATCCTCGCGATCGCGCCCTGGATCAACGAAAACCTGATCAGCGAAGAACGGCGCAAAACGGTCCAGTACGTGGTGCAGCTGAACGGCGCGTCGCTGCTCAACGCGACGCTGATCCTGACCGTGATGATCCTGCCGATCATGGTCTCGATCAGCGCCAACGCCTTCGCCGCCGTGCCGGCCTCCTGGCGCGAAGGTTCCGCCGCGCTCGGCGTCAACCGCTGGCGGACGATCTGGCGCGTATCGATGCGCGCGGCCTGGCCCGCGATCGCGGCGGCGACCGTGCTCGCCACCGCGCGCGCCCTCGGCGAGGCCGTGATGCTCGGCATGGTCGGCGGCAGCCGCGGCTTCGCGCCCAACCCGCTCGACGGCCTGACGATGCTCTACGAGCCGGTGAGGCCGCTCGCAGCGACGATCTTCCAGGAATCCGGGGGCCTCACGTTCGGCCCGCTCTCGCACACGCTCTACGCGATCGGCGCGGTGCTGCTGGTCTCCGCGGCGTTCTTCTCGCTCGCCGGCTGGGCCGCGAAGCAGCCGATGAAAAAGTTCGGGCTCGCGTGAGCGCGTCCGCGCCAGCCATCCCGGCGCCTCCGGAGCGGATCGCGCCGCCGCGCGAGTCGACCAAATCGTGGCCGCTCGTCGACCGCTTCGCCTACCTGTTGTGCTGGCTCGTCGGCATCGGCCTGTGCCTGATCGCCGTGGCGATCGTGGTCTACATGTTCCTCAAAGGCGTTGCCTACCTGAAGCCGGAAATGCTCCTCACGCCGCCGGCGCCGTCGCAGAACCAGGCTCAGAGCGGCGGTTTCTCGAGCGCGATCGTCGGCACGTTCGTCGTCACCGGGATCGGGATCCTGATCGCCGCTCCCGTCGGCGTCGGCATCGCCGCGTGGCTGACCGAGTACCGCCGTCCGGCGGCCCTCGCCCGCGCGGTCGAATCGGCGATCGAGATGCTCGCCGGAGCGCCGAGCGTCGTGCTCGCGATCTTCGGTCTCGCGACCTTCTCCAGGGGCTTCCTGACATTCCTCTCGCGCGAAGCGGCGGAACCGGGCGAGGCGCTCGGTCAGTCGTTCCTCGTCGCCGGCATCGTGATGTCGGCGATCGCGCTGCCGCTGGTCGTGACGAGCACGCGCGAGGGTCTCTTGCAGCTGCCGCCGCGCGTGAGGGAGGCTTCGCTGGCGCTCGGCAAGACGCGCTCGACGACTATCCGTAGCGTGCTCCTGCCGTCGATCCGCCCCTCGGTCGCGAGCGGCGTCGTGCTCGGCATGGGCCGCATAATCGGCGATACCGCGATCATCACGATCCTGCTCGGCTCCGCCCTCCACAACGAACCGGTCAACTCGACGCCGCTCATCGGGCTGCTGCGTGGCACCGGCTCGACGCTGACGAGCTACGTCTACTCCAACTCGCCAGCCGGTGAGGGCAACTCGCACGAAAAGGCCTACGCCGCGGCGTTCGTGCTGCTCGCCATCGTCCTGGTCCTCAACGCGACGGTCACGCGCCTGACCGGCGCCTCGGCGACGGGGACGCCGATCCGGCGCCGCCGCTGGAGGCTTCCATGGACCCGCTGATGCCGCCGCCGGTGAGGCGCATCGCCGTCGACCGGGCGCCGACGATCGCGCCGCCGCGACCGCAGGGAGAGGCGGTCCCGGTGCCGACCGGTTCGGCTGCGCTGCGCAAGCTGCCGCGCAAGCCGGCGCCCGCCGTCGAGCGGATGCGCCTTGAAAGCGTTTGGCTCGCGTACGGCGACAACTGGGTCGTGCGCGACGTCTCGCTGCGCGTGCGCTCGGGCTCGGTGCTCGCGCTGATCGGCGCGTCGGGGTCGGGCAAGACGACGCTGCTGCGCTCGATGAACCGCCTCACCGAGATCACCGCCGGTGCCGCGCGCGCCGGCTCGATAACGCTCGACGGCAGCGACATCTACGAGCTCGAGGTCAACGCGCTCCGGCGGCGCGTCTCAATGGTCTTCCAGCAGCCGAACCCCTTCCCGATGTCGATCTTCGACAACGTCGCGTACGCGATCGCCGAGCAGCGTCCCAGGCACGGCATCCGCCGGCGCTCGCGCACGGCCGAGCTCGAGCACGAAGTCGAGGACGCGCTGCGCCGCGCGGGCCTCTGGGACGAGGTGAAGGACGACCTCGCGCGTTCCGCGCTGCGCCTCTCGGGAGGGCAGCAGCAGCGTCTTTGCATCGCGCGCGCGCTCGCGGCGGGGCCCGAGGTGCTGCTGCTCGACGAGCCGTGCTCGGCGCTCGACCCGATCTCGACCGCGACGATCGAGGAGCTCATCGTCTCGCTGCGGGAGAGCGTCGCCGTGGTGATCGTCACGCACAACCTGCAGCAGGCGTTCCGCGTCGCCGACGAGGTCGCGTTCATGCATCTCGGCGAGCTCGTCGAGTACGGCCCCAGCGAGCAGGTCTTTGACCACCCGATCCAGGAGCGCACGCGCGACTACATCGGTGGGGCCTTCGGGTGAGGTGGCTCGCCCTTGCGCTGACGGCGCTCGCGCTCGCGGGCTGCGAGTCGAGCCAGGAAAAGAGCGCACAGCTGGAAAAGGAAGCCAAGGCCAAGGCCGCGAAGCTCGGGCCGACGGAACACTCGGTGAAGATCCAGACGCCGAGCAAGTACATCCAGGTCGTCTCGGCGAGCGCGCTGCACGGCAGCGAAACGGACGCCGTCGCGATCGTGCTGCGCAACGAATCGAGCAAGGGCATGGGCGGGATGCCGATTCAGTTCGTCGTGAAGGGCAACGGCGGGCAGGATCTCTACACGAACGCCACACCGGGGCTCGCCAGCGATCAGACGACCGTGCCGGTGATCCCGGCCCACGGCATCCTTACCTGGGTCGACGACCAGGTCACCTACGAAGGGACGGTCGAAGCGGTCAACGCGGTCGTCGGCGAAGGCAGGCCCTCGGACGCGCACGAAATGGCCGTCTCGGCGGTGCACCTGGAAAGCGAAAGCGGCAGCGAATTCCTGACCGGGACGGTCACCAACAAGAGCTCTGTGGCGCAGCACGGGCTCTCGGTGTTTGCCTTCGCCAAGCGCGGCACGAGCGTCGTCGCGGCGGGAACGGCGCTCGTGCAAACCCTCGCGCCGGGCCAGAGCCAGTCGTTCCAGGTCTTCCCGGCCGGCGCCTCGCCGAAGGGCACCCAGCTCTCGGCCCAGGCGCCCGCGAACCTCTGAAACGCGCTCAGCCGGCGCCCGGCCTTTTGAGGACGGCGAGCGCGAAGCTCGTCGCGAGCGCCACCGGATGATCGACCGCCAGCGGGACGAGCCGCCGCTGCAGCGCCCAGAGCGGCGCGACGCGGCGGTAGTAGTAGTGGCCGAAGAAGCCGATGTACGCGTCGATGTCGTAGCCGACCGATTCGAGCCGGGCGAGCTGCCGGCGCGAAGGGCCGCGGCACCACGAGTAGTACGCCGCGAACTTCGCTCGCCGCGCCGGCTGCGCCGCTGAGAGGACGCGCAGCGCGGTGCGCGAGTCGACGACACGGTTGAAGAGGAACGGCAGCGCGTAGAGCGTCGGGAAGAGGTGCACGGCCGTCCCGCCGGGCCGCAGCAACGCGAATACGTTGCGGTGGAAGCGTCCGCCGTCGCTCATGTGCTCCGCGGTCCAGCGGCTGACGACGACGTCGAACGGCCCGCCCGCCGCGAGCAGATCTTCGACCGAACGACGGTCGAGCACATCACCCTCGAAGGTGCGGTATCCCTCGGGGGTCCGGGCGAGCTCGGCGGCGGAGACGTCCATCACGACGTATCCGAGTCCGAGCTCACGGATCCGGGCGAGGCGCAGCGAGGGGCGCGCCCCGCCGCCGACGTCGAGGAAGCTCCTCGCGCCGCGCTCCATCAGCCGGTGCATCGCCGCCCCGAAATGCCTGTCAACGTCGGAGACCGGGCCGAATGCGACGCGCGGGTCCGAGCGCGAGCGCCTCAGCGGCGGAAGCTCTGCGCTGCAGGTCACGGCGCAGGTCGCTCGCGGCGAGCCCGGCCGGCCGCCGGCGCTCAGTGGGCGCCCGCGCGGCGGCGGAGGGTTATCCCCTCGAGCACGTGCGCGACCGTCTCGCACGCGTCGACCGCCGCCTCGAGCGACTCGAAGATGTCCTTCCAGCGGATCACGACCATCGGGTCGATGCCGCCGGCGAAGAGCGAGGCGACCGCGTCGCGCTGGATCCTGTCGCCCTCGTTCTCGAGCCGGTGGATCTCGACGAGGTGCGGCGAGAGGTCGCTGCCCATGCGCAGGCAGCGCAGCGCCTCCGCGATCTGCTCGCCCGCGCCGACGAGCACGTCGCTGAACTCGAGCGCCTGCTCCATCGGCGCTTCGACCGCGTAGAGATCGAGCTGCGCCGCGACCTGCTCGACGTAGTCGACGACGTCGTCGAGGGCTGTCGCGAGGGCGTGGCCGTCGTTCGCGTCGAATGGGGCGCGCACGCGCCCGCGCACGGCGAGCCGGTGGATGATGTCGTGCGTGATGCGGTCTCCCTCCTGCTCGCAGAGCTTGAGCTCCTGCGCGAGGCCCGCGTGCTCGGGGTAGTCGGCGAGCAGATCCCGCAAGAGCAGTCCCGAGCGCTGCAGGTTCCGCCCGGCTTCTTCCACCAGCCCCATCAGCTCCATGTCTGTCGCACGGCCAAACGGCGCCATCGCCGCAGCCTATTGCGATCGCGCTCGACGCAACCGCCGCTTCACAGTCAGTTCACGGCGCGGTCACGAATTTGCAACCACTCGGGCCGCGTCCGGTGCCACATTCGACTGACATTGCCGGGGTCAGTCGGAAGCACCACCGAGGAGACCATCTACGTCGGCGAGCTGGAGATCCGGCCGTCGGAGGGCTTGGTCCTCGCCTCGGGAATCGCGATCCAGTTCTCGCTACGCGAGTTCGCCCTGATCGTCGCGATGGCGCGCAAGCGAGGCGCCGTGATCTCACGCGCCGACCTTTACCAGACGGTGTGGGGCCGGCGACTGCGCGAGAACGACCGTTCGGTGGACGTCTACGTCAGCAAGGTAAGGGGAAAGCTGAAGCGCGCTCTTCCCGACCGCTCGTTCATCCACACCCACCCCGGCTTCGGCTACCGGCTACAGCCGCAACCTTCACAAAACCTTCACATCGATGCCGCCGTGCATTAAGCACACTTGCCGCCGCCACGCTGTGGTGCTCCATCCGGGCGCCATAACTTCCAGCGATAGGGGGAACCTTGAGCAAAAGAGCAGCATCGGCCGGCCTTGCGGCCATAGTCCTTGCCGTCACCGTCGCCGCCTGCGGCGGCAGTAACAGCTCGTCGGGCACCACGACGTCGAGCTCGTTCGCGCCGCTCTCCGGCGCGGGATCGACATTCGCCGCTCCGGTCTACGAGCAGTGGGGCTCACAGATCTCGGGCTTTACGCTCAACTACCAGGCCGTCGGCTCGGGGGCCGGCATCACGTCGCTGGAATCCAAGACCGTGGACTTCGGCGCCAGCGACCCGCCGCTGAAAGCCGAAGAAGAAGCAGCGATCGCCAAGAACGGCAGCCCGCCGGTGCAGATCCCGATGTTCTTCGGCGCGATCACCGTCTCCTACAACCTGCCCGGCGTGGCATCGGGGATGAAGCTCGAAGGCAAGACAATCGCCGAAATCTTCATGGGCAAGATCAAGACCTGGAACGCCGCGCCGATCGCAGCGCTCAACCCCGGCGTCAAACTGCCAAGCACGGCGATCACGGTCATCCACCGCTCGGACTCTTCGGGAACAACCGCGGGCTTCACGGCCTTCCTCTCGGCAACCGACCCCGAATTCAAGACGAAGGTTGGCGAAGGCAAGGTCGTGCAGTGGCCGACCGGCACCGGGGCGAAGGGCAACGCCGGCGTGGCCGGAGCGGTCGCTCAGACGAACGGCGCGGTCGGCTACGTCGAGCAGGCTTACGCGCTGCAGCACAAATTCACGACGGCGTCGGTGAAGAACGCGGCCGGCAAGTTCGTCGAACCGTCGCTCGAATCGACGACCGCCGCGGCGGAAGGCGTCACGGTGCCCGCGAACCTCGGCATCAAGGTCGTCAACCCGTCGGGCGCGAATGCCTACCCGATCACGTCGCAGACGTTCATCGTCGTCAACAAGGACGTGTGCAAGGCCGGCCTCCCCGGCGGTGAAGCGGCCGCGAAGAGCCTCGCGAAGTTCCTCGAATACGGGCTCGGCGAAGGCCAGGCGATCCTGTCGAAGGCGGACTACGCCAAACTGCCGTCGTCGATCCTCGAAAAGTCCAAGGCAGCAGCCGCGAGCCTCGAATGCAACGGCTCGCCGCTGAAGAGCTGACGGCAAGAGCCGGCAGGTAGGAGCGGCCGGGTGGATTCGGCGACGGCACTCGCGGGCAGCGGGGCGCCTCTCGGGAGGCGCCCCGCTCGCTCGCGTCTGGCCGACCCCGCGGTCCGCTTCGGTCTCGCCGCGATCGCCGCGCTGCTCGTCGCGCTGATCATCTTCTTCTTCGCGAAGCTCTTCGGCGAAGCGAAACCGGCGCTCGAACGCGAAGGCGTCTTCGGGTTCCTGTTCCACAACGACTGGGACGTGAGCCGCGAATCGTTCGGCGCCCTGCCGCTGCTCGCCGGCACGCTCATCACTTCGGCGATCGCGCTCATCATCGGCGTGCCGGTCGCGGTCTGCTCCGCGATCTACGCCACCGAGCTCTGTCCGCGTGCGCTGCGCACGGCGCTCACCGTCGTCGTCGAGCTGCTCGCCGCGGTCCCCTCTGTCGTCTACGGACTGTGGGGCATCTTCCTGCTCGCCCCGCATCTGCTCGGCTTCGAGAAGTGGATCGCGAGCACCTTCTCCTTCGTCCCCTTCCTCGGCGCCGGTGCGGTGACGGTCCCCAACTATTTCGTCGCGGGGCTCGTGCTCGCGATCATGATCCTGCCGATCGTCAGCGCGATCAGTCGCGAGACGATGGCGACGGTCCCGGCGGAGCACAAGGAGGCGGCGCTCGGGCTCGGCGCGACGCGCTGGGAGATGATCCGCGTCGCGATGCTTCCCTACTCGCGCCGCGGCATCGTCGGCGGCGCGATGCTCGGGCTCGGTCGGGCCGTCGGCGAGACGATCGCCGTGACGATCCTGATCGGCGACAGCCCGACGCTCAGCCACCACCTCTTCAGCCAGGGGTACAGCCTCGCCGCGGTCATCGCGAACGAATTCGGGGAGGCGACGGGGCTGCACCGCTCGGCGCTCTTCGCGTCGGGACTGGTCCTCTTCGTGCTCACGTTCCTCATCTACGCGGTCGCGCGCATCTTCGTCATGCGCGCGACACGCGGCACCCACAGCGCGATCCTGCCTCGCTCGAGCGACATCGCCTCCGCGGAGTCGGCGCCGTGAGCGCGCAGGGCGCCACCGCGGATGTTCTCGCCCCGTTCGCGGTGTCGCGCCGGCGCCGGCGGCGCGACCGCTTCGCGCGCTGGTCCGTCGCCGCGGCGACGCTGATCGCGATAGTGCCCCTCGCCCTCATCCTCTACTACCTGCTGCGCCGAGGGCTCGGCGCGATCAGCTGGTCGTTCTTCACGACCGACCCGACGGGCAACACGTTCTTCGGCTCGAGCTCGATCGGAGGGATCAAGAGTGCCATCCTCGGCACGATCGAGATCGTCGCGATCGCGTCGCTGATCGCGATACCGGTCGGGGTCGCGGTCGCCCTGTGGCTCGTTGAGTACGGTCAGAGGAGCCGCGCCGCCCACGGCGTGCGCCTCTTCGTCGACATCCTGACGGGCGTCCCGACGATCATCTTCGGGCTCTTCATCTACATCCTGCTCGTCGTCGGGACGGGCTATGCCGGCTACAAGGGCTCGCTCGCCCTGGCACTGCTGATGCTGCCGATCGTCGTGCGCTCGGCCGAGGTGGCGCTCGAACTCGTCCCCTCGGCGCTGCGCGAATCGGCGCTCGCGCTCGGTGCCCCGCGCTGGCGGACCATCGCCTCGGTGACGCTGCCCACGGCGCTGCCGGGACTGCTCACCGGCGTCCTGCTCGCGGTCGCGCGGGCCGCGGGCGAGACCGCGCCGCTGCTGTTCACGGCCGGCTCGACCATGAAGACGAACTTCGACCCGAACACCTTCATGAACTCGCTGCCTGTGCAAATCTACAACGACGTGATCTCGCCCACGCCCGCAGTCGAACAGCGCGCATGGGGCGCTGCGCTCACGCTTGTGGTGATGATCCTCCTTCTCAACCTGTTCGCCCGCCTCGTCGCTCGCCGGAGCGCAGTTGGCTAGCGTGCCGGCACCCGACCGCCCCGCCGCAGGCGCGGCGACGGCACCGGCTCCGGTCACGCCGGGCGAGCGCGGAGGCGGCGCTGCCGTCGTCGACGCCCACTCCGTGCGCACCGAGGACCTGCGCGCGTTCTACGGCGAGTCCGAACAGCTCAAGGGGATCGACGTCGAGTTCGCGGCCAACGAGGTCACCGCGATCATCGGGCCCTCGGGCTGCGGCAAGTCAACGCTCGTGCGCTGCGTCAACCGCATGCACGAGGAGATCCCGGGCGCGCGCGCGGAGGGCAGAGTGCTGCTCGACGGACTCGACCTTTACGGCGACGGCGTCGACGTCGTCGCCGTCCGCCGCGCCATCGGCATGGTCTTCCAGCGCCCCAACCCCTTCCCGACGATGTCCGTCTACGACAACGTCGCCGCGGGGCTCCGCCTCACCGGGAGGCGCCGCGAAAGCACCGACGCCGCGGTCGAGCAGGCCCTGCGCGACGCCGGACTGTGGAGTGAGGTCTCCTCGCGGCTCGACGTGAGCGCGACTGAACTCTCGGGCGGCCAGCAGCAGCGGCTCTGCATCGCGCGCTCGCTCGCGGTGGGCCCCCGCGTCCTGCTGATGGACGAGCCGTGCTCGGCGCTCGACCCCATCGCGACGCTGAAGATCGAGGAGCTGATCGGCGAGCTGAAGGCGAGCGTCACGATCGCGATCGTGACGCACAACATGCAACAGGCGGCGCGCGTCGCCGACAGGACCGCGTTCATGCTCGACGGCGAGCTCGTGGAGGTCGGCCTTACGGGCCAGATCTTCACCAACCCCACGGACCCACGGACCGAGGAATATGTCACCGGCAAGTTCGGCTGACGAGTCGGGCGAGCGCGCGGGCACGCGCGAGCGTGCGCCGGACGGTGAGGGCCTCGGGCGCGCCCACTACCGCCAACAGCTCGCCGAGCTCGAAAAGCGCGCGCTCGGCGGGCTCGACCTGATCGTCGAACAGCTCGACCGCGCCATGGAGGCCCTCGCGCACCAGGATGTCGAACTCGCGACGATGGTCATCGACGACGACGACCGCGTCGACGGCCGCTACCTGGAGGTCCATCAAGGAATCCTGTCGCTGCTCGCGCTGCAGGCACCCGTCGCCGGCGACCTCCGCCTCGTCGCGGCACTGCTGCACATGATCAACCACATCGAGCGCATGGGCGACCAGTGCGTGAACATCGCGAAGATGATCCCCCTGTCGGGCTACGAGCCACCGGTCCACGGCGACGTCTTGGACGCGCTGCGGAAGATGGGGGCCTACGCGCGCTCGGAGGTCACGCAGTGCAAGGCCGCTTTCGCGAGCCGCGACGGCGACCTCGCGCTCGACCTCGCGCGGCAGGACCGCGAGATCAACCGCCTCAACCGCGAGATCTTCCGCATGGCGATCGAGATCGGCGACGACCCCGACACGCGCGAGTGGGCGATGCACATGACGCTCGTCGCGCGCGCGCTCGAGCGGATCGGCGACAACGCCGTCGACATCGGCGAGCAGGTCGTCTTCGTCGTCACGGGCCTGTTCCGCGAGTTCCACGACGTTCCCCGCGGTCTCGCGGAGCGCTGAGCGCCCAGAACCGCCGCACTTTGCACACTTAAGTTGTTAAGAGGTTGTTTCCGCCAAATTGCGGACTTCACAGCCGAAGGAGATCGTGCTTTACACTGCGGGCCAATGACGGCCCGCGCCGCCACCGCCGACGTAGCCGGTAAGCAAGCGAGCCGGGCGCCGTCCAGCGCGGCTGCAAGCATCGCGGGCATGCGGATCGCGATCCTCGACCGGGACAGCGGCTTCATCCAGGTTCTCGCCAAGCGCCTGGAATCGATCGACTGCGAGTACCGCGTCCTCGCGAGCCCGGTGCCGCCCGAGCAGATCGCGGCGATGCGCCTCAGCGCCCTGGTCGTCAACCTCGCGGTCCTCGGCCCCCAGGCATGGTCGTGGCTCGAGCGCGTCTGCGAGGCGATGCCCGAGCTCGGCGTGATCGTCTGCACCGAGCAGTCGACCGTGGCCCAGCGCGTGCGCGGCCTGAAGCTCGGAGCCGACGACTGGATCGCGAAGCCGTGCCACCCGCTCGAGGTGATCGCGCGCGTGGAAAGCATCGTTCGCCGCCGGCGCCGTGCGAGCAAGCGCTCCGCGAGCGAACAGGTCGTCGCCGGCGAGGTCGAAATCCGCCCCGACCGCTTCCAGGCGTTCGTCGCCAGCCAGAGCATCGACCTGACGCGGCGTGAGTTCGAGCTGATCGAGCTGCTCGCCTCCGCCGAGGGCCGCGTGCTCGAGCGCGAGGAGATCTACTCAAGGCTGTGGGGCTACGCGATGGTGCGCGGCGACCGCTCGGTCGACGTGTTCGTG
The DNA here is from genome assembly GCA_035507895.1 of Solirubrobacteraceae bacterium. Lineage (GTDB taxonomy): Bacteria > Actinomycetota > Thermoleophilia > Solirubrobacterales > Solirubrobacteraceae > Palsa-744. Next base: position 54,367 of record DATJNQ010000020.1, read on the forward strand.
CGCAAGCTGCGCCAGAAGCTCGAGAAGGCCTCGCCCGGCTGGCGCTACATCCACACGCACTTCGGCATCGGCTACCGCTTCGCGGCAGAAGCCGTCGGCGCCGGCGAGCCGCTCGCCGACGAGACGGAGCCCGTCGAGCGCGTCGTCAGCCAGGTCTGAGCGCGGGCCGGTCGGCGCGCCCGACAGGCGGAGCGCGCGAGAACGTCGCGCCCGGCGCTATAACGCAGTGGCGCGACGCCGACGGCGGCGAGCGCAACGGCAGGGACGCCTAGTCCGCTGGGAGAAGGATGGCTGAACGCACGCGGGTCATGTGCTTTGCGACGCAGGGCCATGGCCACATCGAAGAGGAACGCATCCGTGACCTGCTCGCACCGCTGGACGCGGTCGTGTTCGAGTTCGAGCGCGCCCACAAGGTCCGCTCGGCGCTCGCTCTCGCCAGAGCGGTGCGGGCGGCGCGCCCCGACCTGATCGTCATGGAGGGCACCGGGACCGCGGGCGGGCTGACGCTCATCGCGCTCGACGCTTTCCTCGGCGTGCCCTTCGTGGTCTGCAGCGGCGACGCCGTCGGGCCGTATCTGGGCCTTCGCGGGCACCTCGTCGGCGTCCTCGGCGGGCTCTATGAGCGCCTGCTGTGCCGGCGCTGCGCCGGCTACGTCGGCTGGACGCCCTACCTGGTGGGACGCGCGCTCAGCTTCGGCGCCCAGCGCGCGATGACCGCGCCGGGATGGACGCGCGGCACCGTCTCGGAGGATGCGCGCCGGAAGATCCGTGAACGGCTGAACATCGCCGAAGACACCATCGCGGTGGGCCTCGTCGGCTCGATGCACTGGAACGACCGCCTCGACTACACTTACGGGGCGGAGCTCGTGCGCGCGATGGCGCTCGTCAAGCGCACCGACGTCGTGGCGTGCCTGATCGGGGACGGCTCGGGGCGCGCGCACCTGGAACAGATGGCCGGCGACGATCTCGGCCAGCGGATCCTCTTCCCGGGGCGCGTACCGCCCAGCGAGGTGCCCGACTATCTCGCGGCCCTGGACGCGGGCACCCTCTCCCAGAGCGTCGACCGCGTCGGCTCGTTCCGCTTCACGACGAAACTGAGCGAGTATTTCGCGTCCTGCCTGCCGGTCATCACGGGCGAGATACCCGCCGCCTACGACCTTGACGAGGACTTCATGTGGCGAGTGCCGGGGAGCGCTCCGTGGAGTCCCATCCACGTGCGGGCGCTGGCGGAGCTCCTCGAAGGCCTCACGGCGGAGGAGGTCGCGCGGCGCCGCGATGCGATGCGCAGCCGCACAAGCGAACCGTTCGACAAAGCGACCCAGCAGCGACGGATGAAGGCGTTCGTCGAAGACCTCATCTCCGAGCGCGGCTCCGCCGCATAGCCGCGCATCGCCGGGGCAGTCCGCCGGCGGCGGCGAGCGGCAGTGTTCTGTTACGCCGCGACCGCGGCGCCGGCGATCGCCGCGAGCTCGCGCGGCCTGAGCAGCGCCGCGAGCTCGCCGCCGCCACCCCCGAGGCGCACGACCGCGAGACCGCCCTTCTTCAGGTCCGCTCGCGCGCCCGTCAATTCGGCGATCAGCGTCGTCAGGTACGGCTCGTGCCCGACGATCAGCACGTGCGCGTCGGGGCCGAGACCCGCCACGGCATCGGCGACGAAAGCGGCGTCCGGTCCACCGGCGAGCGCCTCGCTCGGGCGCGCCACGTCGGCCTGGCCCACCTCGGCGAGCGCGATCGCGGCGGTACGCACGGCGCGCACCTTCGGGCTGTAGAGCACCAGCTCGAAGCTCGCACCGATGCGCGCCAGCGCGATGCCGGCGGCCCGCGCCTGCTCTTCGCCGCGCGCCGTGAGCGGCCGCGCGGCGTCGTCGCGCTCCCCGTGAGGTTCGGCGTCCGCGTGTCTGAGAAGCCAGATCTGGCGTGCCATGAGTACGCGGGAAGCCTAGCGGCCGCGCCCGGCTGCGCCCGCGGTGTTAGCTTGGAATCGATGAGCAGCGAGGCGACACTCGAAAGGCGCGGCCAGGATCCGTCCGAGCCGAGCGGCGCTGAGCTCTACATCAACCGCGAGCTGTCGTGGATGGACTTCAACGACCGCGTGCTGCAGCTCGCCGAGGACCGCGACGTGCCGCTCCTGGAGCGCGTCAAGTTCTGCGCCATCTACACGACCAACCTCGACGAGTTCTACATGGTCCGTGTCGCCGGCCTGCGCGACCAGATCGACGCCGGCTTCGAGCAGCCGAGCCAGGATGGGATGACTCCGGCCGAAGCGATCGCGGCGATCCGCGAGCGGGCGCTGGAACAGAGCCTGCGCCTCACGGCGTGCTTCGAAGGCGACGTGCGGCCGGCGCTCGCGGCGCAGGGCATTCGCGTGGTCGGCATCGACGAGCTCGCCGAGGATGAGCAGCAGGAGCTCGCGGTCCACTTCCAGCGTGCGATCTTCCCCGCGCTGACGCCCCTCGCCGTCGCTCCGGGCCGCCCTTTCCCGTACATCTCGAACCTGTCGCTGAGCCTGGCGGTGCTCGTGCGCGACCCCCTCGACGGCCACATCGTGTTCGCGCGCGTGAAGGTCCCAATGGAGATCCTGCCGCGCTTCGTGCCGCTCGAACGCGGCTCCGAACTGCTGCTGGTGCCGCTCGAGGACGTCATCGCGCGTCACCTCGACGAGCTCTTCCCGGGCATGGAGATCGCCGACCACGGCGTCTTCCGCGTCACGCGCGACGCCGACCTCGAGGTGTCGGACGACGCCGCGGACCTGCTCCAAGCGGTGGAGGACGAGCTGCGCCGCCGCCGCTTCGGCGAGATCGTCCGCGTCGAGGTGGCCGCCGACTGCTCGCCGGAGCTGCGCGGCTCGCTGACGACGCTGCTCGGCGTGCAGCAGGCCGAGATCTACACCGTCGACGGGCTGATCGACATGGGAGCGCTGTGGCAGATCGTCAAACTCCCGGGCCGGCGCGAGCTGCGCGACCGGCCGATGACGGGCGTGACGCACCCGCGTCTTCGCCCGCACGGCGACGAGGAGGCCGACATCTTCGCGGTGATGCGCGAAGGCGACATTCTCGTCCACCACCCCTACGAGTCGTTCGCCACGTCCGTCGAGCGCCTCGTCGAGCAGGCCGTCGCCGACCCGGATGTGCTCGCGATCAAGCAGACGGTCTACCGCACGAGCGACGACTCGCCGCTCGTCCCGGCGCTGATCGAAGCCACCGAACGCGGCAAGCAGGCGGTCGCGCTCGTCGAGCTGAAGGCCCGCTTCGACGAGCGACTGAACATCCAGTGGGCGAAGGCCCTCGAGGAGGCCGGCGTGCACGTCGTCTACGGCCAGCCGGCGCTGAAGATCCACGCCAAGTGCGTCCTCGTCGTGCGCCGCGAGGGCGACGGGGTGCGCAACTACATCCACATCGGCACCGGCAACTACCACTCGACGACGGCGCGCCTGTACACCGACTTCGGCCTCTTCACGACCGACGCAGAGCTCGGCGCCGACGTCGCCGACATGTTCAACTATCTGACGGGCTACGGCCGTCCGGGCCGCTACCGCAAGGCCCTCGTCTCACCCGCCGGGATCCGCGACGGTCTCATCGCACAGATCGAACGGACCGTCGCGGCGCACCAGGACGGCGTCCCCTCGCGCATCGCGCTGAAGATGAACGCGCTCGTCGACGGGCGCTGCATCCGCGCGCTCTACGCGGCCTCGCAGGCCGGCGTGCCGATCGACCTCAACGTGCGCGGCATCTGCTGCCTGCGACCGGGCGTCCCCGGCCTCTCGGAGAACATCCGCGTGGTCTCGGTGGTCGGCCGGCTGCTCGAGCACTCACGCGTTTACACCTTCACGCGCGGCGACGAGGTGACGGTCTACATCGCCTCCGCCGACCTGATGCCGCGCAACCTCGACCATCGCGTAGAGCTCGCAGCGCCCGTCCAGGCGCCCGAGCTGCGTGCCGAGGTGCTCGACTGCCTCGAACGCGCGCTCGCGGACAACCAGAGCTCGTGGGAGCTGCACGGCGACGGGACGTGGGAGCGGCGCGCCCCGGCCCCGGGCGAAGCACGGCACAACTCGCAGCAGGAACTGATCGAACGCTACGGCGCGTTCGGCGACGGCGACGGCGACGCCTGAGCCGGCGGGCCGAGCTCCGCGAGCGCTGCCCGGATCTCATCGACGGTCTGGAAGTCAAGCCCCAGCAGGTGGTCGTGGCGGTGGCGGACTACGCCCTGCTCGTCGATGACGATCACGGCGCGCTTGACGCCGAGCGCGTTCGTCGCGCTGTAGCGCCGTGCGACAGCGCGGTCGGTGTCCGCGAGCAGCGGCACGTTGAGCGTGTGCTTGTCGATGAACGAGCGGTGCGACGCGACGTCCTGCGCCGAGATCCCGACGACCGTCGCCCCGAGATCCGCGAGGTCGTCCGCCCGGTCGCGGTAGGAGCAGAACTGGCGGGTGCAGACGGGCGTGTTGTCGCCCGGGTAGAAGAGGAGCACGACGCGTTCGCCGCGGTGATCGGAGAGGGTGAAACTGCCGTCCGTGCCCTCAAGCGTGAAGTCAGGTGCCTGCTCGCCGACGCCGGGTCGCTTCGCCATCTGTGCCCCTCTCCTCGTGTCGAGGCAGCATACAGCGCCCGAACCGGCGCGTCGGATCCGCCTGAGGCGTTAGAAATCAGGGCGTGCGCGCAGGACTGCCAGCGCGTCTTCTGACCGCCGGCGCGGTCGTCGCGGTGATCGCGGCGTGCGCCGGCGCTCCGGCGACCGCGCGTCACGCGCACTCCGCGTCGGCGGGGACCTCGCTTCGCTCGTGGCCCGAGTTCGGCCTTACGCCGCAGCGCCTGGACGCGACAAACCTCTCGCCGGGTATCGACGCGGGGAACGTCCACGAGCTGCACGGACGCGCCGTCGCGCTGCCCGGGACCGTCGACTCCTCCCCCGTCTTCGCGCCCGACGCCCGCGTCGGCGGCTTCCACGGCGCGGTGATCTTCGTCGACACGACGTACGGGCGGACGGTCGCTATCACCGCCCGCAGCGGCCGGCTCCTGTGGACGTATACGCCGCCCGGCTACAGCTCGTGGGCCGCGAGCCCGCAGATCACGACTTCCACGCCGCTGCTCGACCCTGACGGCCGCTGGCTCTACGCCGCCTCGCCGAACGGAAGGCTCCACAAGCTGTCGCTCGCGAACGGTCGCGAAACGCGCGCCGGCCATTGGCCCGTCTCGATCACGCGCGACCCCGAACGCGAGAAGATCGCCTCGGCGCTCAACATCGACGGTCGCTACCTCATCGCGACGACCGGGGGCTATATCGGCGACACGCCTCCCTACCAGGGCCACGTCATCCTCGTCGATCGCTCGAACGGGCGGATCGTGCGGATCTTCAACACGCTCTGCTCCGGCCGGCGCTACCTGCAGCGCCCCGCCACCTGCCCAGCGAGCGACTCGGCGATTCTCTCGCGCGCCGGCGCGGTCGTCGAGCCCGGGGGCAGGAGCCTGCTCGTCGACACCGGCAACGGGCCGTGGAACGGTCGCAGCGACTTCGGCGACAGCGTCCTCGAACTGACCGTGCCGCATCTCGACCTTCGACAGGCGTTCACGCCGCGAAACCAGGAAGAACTGAACCTCCAGGACATCGACCTCGGCTCGAGCGCACCGGCCCTGCTCGGCGGCGGGCTCGCCGTCATCGCCGGCAAGGACGGCGTGCTGCGCCTGCTCTCGCTGCACCACCTCGACGGCCACAACCCGCCGCTCGCCGGCCGCCGCGAGGCGCTCGGCGGCGAACTCGAGCGCCTCTCGACGCCGGGCGGCGGCGAACTCTTCACCGCCCCCGCCGTCTGGCACCACGGCGGCGCCACCGACGTCTTCGTCGCCGACTTCGAGGGCACCGCCGCCTTCGCGCTGCGCCACGGACGGCTGGTCCGCCTCTGGGAAGCGGGGGCCGCCGGGACGAGCCCGATAGTCGCCGGCGGCCTGCTGTACGTCTACGAACCCAACGAAGGCGGCATCGAGGTCTACCGGCCGCTCTCGCCGCACCCGCTCGATAGGCTCCCGGGCTCGCCGGGGCACTGGAACAGCCCGATCGTCGTCGACGGCTTCGTCGTCGAGCCCGAGGGCGACGCCAACGAACACCTCACGCACGGCCGGCTCGAGATCTTCAGCCTCAGATAACGCCGGGGTCGCGCGCGACGCGTACTACTCTTAGCTCTCGGCGGGTCCCCCCACCGGCCGCCGGACTTCCCCTTCCGCAACCCCGCCGGAGAGGAGCACGACGCAATGCTCAAGCTCGCACGCTGGTCGACGACCCATCGGGTAGCCGTTCTCGTCGGCTGGGTGATCGTGCTCATTGCCGTGGGCGCGCTCGGACGCGCCGCCGGCACCGACTACTCGTCGAACTTCACGATCCCGAACTCCGACGCCCAGCGCGCGTACAACCTGCTCGCGTCACAGTTCCCGCAACAGGCCGGAGACCGCGACGAGATCGTCTTCAGGGTCGACTCGGGGACGGTCACCGATCCGGCCGTCCGCGACCACATGCAAGCGATGTTCGACCAGGTCGCAAAGCTGCCGCACGTCACTTCGGTCGTCAGCCCCTACGAGGCTCCCGGAGCGATCTCGCGTGACGGCAAGATCGCATTCGCGACCGTCGTGTTCGACAAGCGCGCAAATGAAATCCCGGTCGGCGCGATCGACGAAGTCATGTCGACGGCCAAAGCCGCCGCGCGGGCGGGCCTCGAGGTCGAGCTCGGCGGACAGGCGATCGAGTCGGCCCAGAAACCGGCGTTCGGGGTCTCCACCGCGGTCGGGCTGATGGCGGCGATCGTCGTGCTCCTGATCACGTTCGGCTCGCTCACCGCGATGGGGCTGCCGATCCTCACGGCGCTCTTCGGCCTCGGTACCGGGCTCAGCGCGATCGCCCTCTTCACGCACGTCAGCGCGACGCCGAACTTCGCCTCGGAGCTCGCGGCGATGATCGGTCTCGGCGTCGGGATCGACTACGCGCTCTTCATCCTCACGCGCTTCCGGGAGGCCTACCGCACGCCCGGGCCGACGGAGGGAGACGTGCGCGAGTCGACGATCAAGGCGATGGACACCGCCGGCCGCGCGGTCCTCTTCGCCGGCTGCACCGTCGTGATCGCGCTGCTCGGCATGATCGTGCTTGGCATCTCGTTCCTCTACGGCCTGGCGATCTCGGCGTCGATCGGCGTGCTCCTGATGATGCTCGCGTCGCTGACGCTGATGCCGGCGCTGTTGATGTTCACCGGCCACCGCGTCGCGCGAAGCGGCCGCAGAGGCGCCAGCCAGCCGGGAACGGGCGGGCTGATCGGGGCGGGACGGCGCTGGATCAACTGGAGCGCCTTCATCGCGCGGCGCCCCGCACTCATCGCCGTGCTGTCGGGACTGCTGATGCTCGCCTTCGCCGTACCGGCGCTGTCGATGCGTCTCGGGTCGAGCGACGCGGCGAACGACCCGACAACTCAGACGACGTACAAGGCATATCAGCTTCTCGAAGAGGGCTTCGGCCCCGGCTTCAACGGGCCGCTGACGATCGCCGTGAAGCTTCCCGACCCGGCGAGCGCGCACGCGACGCTCGCCGCGGTCGAGGCCGCGATCACGAAGACCGGCGACGTCCTCGCGGTTTCGCCGCCGCGCGTGAGTCCGAGCGGGAAGGTCGGCACGCTGACCGTGATCCCCGCGAGCTCGCCCCAGGCGCAGCAGACGAACGAACTGGTCGAACACCTGCGCTCGACCGTCCTGCCGCCGGTCGAGCACGCCACCGGCGCGAACGTCTACGTCGGCGGGTTCACCGCCGGCGCGATCGACTTCGCGAACACGCTCTCGGAAAAGCTGCCCCTCTTCATCGGCGTCGTCGTGTTGCTATCCGCGCTGCTGCTGCTCATCGTCTTCCGCTCGGTCGTGATCCCGATCCAGGCGGCGATCATGAATCTGCTCAGCATTAGCGCATCGCTGGGGGTGATCGTCGCGATCTTCCAGAAGGGCTGGCTCGGCGGCGCGCTCAACCTCAAGCCGGGCCCGATCGAGTCGTTCGTGCCGGTGATGCTCTTCGCGATCGTCTTTGGCCTCTCGATGGACTACGAGGTGTTCCTCATATCGCGCGTCCACGAGCGCTGGCTCGCCACGCGCGACGCGTCGCGCTCCGTCGCCGAGGGGCTCGCGCTCACGGGCCGCGTGATCACGGCGGCGGCGACGATCATGGTCTGCGTCTTCCTGTCGTTCGTGCTCGGCGAAGAGCGCGTCATCCGCGAGTTCGGCCTCAGCCTCGCGGTGGCCGTCGCGCTCGACGCGCTCGTCGTCCGCTGCCTGCTGCTGCCCGCAACCCTGCACCTGATCGGCAGGGCGGCGTGGTGGATGCCCGAGTCGCTGAGGCGCATCCTGCCTCGCGTGCACGTCGAGGGCAAGACGTCGGTGCCGCAGGCGCCCGCCACGCCGGAGCCGGCGCTCTCGTCCACCTCGAGTTAGCGCGGACGCTAGCGGGCGGCCCGCGCGATGCGGGCACTCACGGCCGCCTCGTCCAGGCCGGCGACCTCGACGAGCTTCTCGCGCGAGCGGGCGCCGCGCACGAGCGTCACGGCTCCCGCGCTGACACCGAGCTGGCGGGCGAGGAGGCGGCGGAGCGCCTCGTTCGCGCGCCCGTCGTGCGCGGGAGCGGCGACGCGGGCGAGCACGACGCCGTCGCGCACGCCGTCGATCGCGTCGCGGCCGGCTCGCGGCGTGAGGCGCACCCGGACGGTGCAGCGCGCCTCGTCGCGGGCGCCTATTCCATTTCGCTTTTGCGTTTGCGGTCGAAGAAGTAGTAGCCGATCGCCACGATCACGAGGACGATCACGACACCGCCGATGATGTAGCGCAGTTTGTGGTGGACCGGTTTGGAGCCGACTTCTTTCTTGGCTTCTTCGGCGCTCTCGACTGTGTAATGGACGCCCTTGGCGCGCAGCGCGGCCTCGATCGCTTCGACTTCGTGCGGCTTGAGGTGGATGAAGACCTTTTCGCCGTTCTTGAGGACGATCAGGATGTCGTGGTCGCGCTTGTTGATCTTCGCTTCGCTGATTTCGTGCGACTTCAGCTGTTCCTCGTAGGCGCTCTGCGCCTCCTTGGTGTAGTGCGCGACCTGGGGTTCTTCGGCTGCGGCCAGCGCGGGGACGGCGAGCGCGAAGGCTGCTGCTGCGGCAATGGGGAGCGTGATGAGTCTCAGGGATCGGATCATTGGGCGAACGCTATAACAGACGGCCCATTGTCCGGGGCGGGAACCCGAGGCCCTAGCGGCGCGCGCTTTTGAGCGCCTTGTTGCGCTCGATCTTCGACAGGTTGACCTTCCGCACGCGCACGTTGTGCGGCGTGACCTCCACCGCCTCGTCGGCGCGCACCCACTCGAGCGCCTCATCGAGGGTCAGCGCCTTGTGGGCGTCGAGGCGCACGAGCACGTCGGCGGTCGAGGAGCGCATGTTCGTGAGGTGCTTCTCCTTCACGGGGTTCACGTCGAGGTCGTCGGCGCGCGAGTTCTCGCCGATGACCATCCCTTCGTAGACGTCCTCGCCGGGGCCGACGAAGAGCGTGCCGCGCTCCTGCAGGGTCATCAGCGAGTAGCTGACAGTGCTCCCGCTGCGGTCAGCGACGAGCGCGCCGCTGGTGCGTGTCACGAGGTCGCCGGCCCACGGCTCCCAGTCCTCGAAGACGTGGTGCATGATGCCGGTTCCCCTGGTCTCGGTGAGGAACTCGGTGCGCAGGCCGATCAGGCCCCGCGCCGGCACGAGGTAGTCGAGCCGCACCCAGCCGGTGCCGTGGCCGACCATGTGCTCCATGCGGCCGCGCCGCGCGGCGAGCAGCTGCGTGACGGTGCCGACGTGCTCCTCGGGCACGTCGATCGACAGGCGCTCGACGGGCTCGTAACGCTTGCCGTCGACGTCGCGCTCGACGACGTGCGGCTGGCCGATCGTGAGCTCGAAGCCCTCGCGCCGCATCATCTCGACGAGCACCGCGAGCTGCAGCTCGCCGCGACCCTGGACCTCGAACGTGTCGGGTCGGTCCGTCGGCAGGACCCGTAGCGAGACGTTGCCGACGAGCTCCTGGCGCAGGCGGTCCTCGATCTGGCGCGCGGTGATCTTTTCCCCCTCGCGGCCCGCGAGCGGCGAGGTGTTGACGCCGATCGTGATCGACATCGCCGGCTCGTCCACGGTGATGACGGGCAGCGGCCGCGGGTCGGCGGGATCGGCGAGCGTCTCGCCGATCGTGACGTCGGCGATGCCGGCGACCGCGATGATTTCGCCGGGCCCGGCCTCGGAAGCGGGGATGCGCTCGAGCGCCTCGGTGACGTAGAGCTCGGCGACGGTCGCGCGCTCGACCGTGCCGTCGGCGCGGCACCAGGCGATCTGCTGGCCCTTGCGGATCGTGCCGTTGCGAACGCGGCAGATCGCGAGGCGGCCGACGTACGGCGAAGCGTCGAGGTTGGTGACGAGCGCCTGGAGCCGGTGCCCCTCCTCGTACTCCGGTGCGGGGATGCGTTCGAGGAGCAGGTCGAGCAGCGGTTTCAGGTCCGTGCCGGAGATCCCGCTCGCATCGTCGTACTCGAGCGAGGCGACGCCGGCCTTCGCGTTGCAGTAGACGATCGGGAAGTCGATCTGCGCCTCGTTCGCGTCGAGGTCGAGGAAGAGCTCGTAGACCTCGTCGATCACCTCGTGGACGCGGGCGTCGGAGCGGTCGACCTTGTTGATGACGAGGATCACGGGGAGCCCGCGCTCGAGTGTCTTGCGCAGCACGAAGCGCGTCTGCGGCAGCGGGCCCTCGGACGCGTCGACGAGCAGTAGCACGCCGTCGACCATCGTCAGCCCGCGCTCGACCTCGCCGCCGAAGTCGGCATGCCCCGGCGTGTCGATGATGTTGAGCTTGACGCCGTCGTAGTGCAGGGACGTGTTCTTGGCGAGGATCGTGATGCCCTTCTCGCGCTCGAGATCCATCGAGTCCATGACGCGCGTGGCGACTTCCTGACCCTCGCGGAAGGCGCCCGACTGCCAGAGCATCGCGTCGACGAGCGTCGTCTTGCCGTGGTCGACGTGCGCCACGATCGCGACGTTGCGTATGTCCTGCCTTGTTGCCACGAACGCTCAGGCTAGCGTCGCCGGGCGGCCGCTTCGCCCGGCGCGCGCGGCTCAGGCGAGGGCGGCGAAGCGCTCGGCCCACGGCTCCGCTTGGACGGCGCAGACGTTGATCACGTAGGCGATCGCGTGGTACCAGCCGGCGATCACGCACAGCTCGATGATCTCTTCGTCGCTGAAGTGCGCTGCGAGCGCGGCGAACTCGTCGTCGCAGACGCCGGAGCGCTCGTGCAGCGCACCGGCGAGCGCGAGCACGGCGAGCTCGTCGGGGGCCCACTGGGCCGCGTCGGGCTGCCCGTCGACGGTCTCGCGCAGCTGCTCGTCGCTGAAACCGAGCGGGCGTGCGAAGGCCGCCACGTGCACCCCCCACTCGTACTCCGCGCCGGTGAGCGCGCAAGTGCGCAGGATCATGACCTCGCGCAGCCGCGGCTCCAGCAGACCGTGACCGAGGATGCCGGCACCGAGCGGCCGCGCGCGCGAGGCGAGGTCGGCATGGCGGTTCAGCGTGCGGAACAGCGCGAGCGGTTCGACCTGCGCCCCGGGCGGCATCCACTTCGCGAGCATCGCCGCGACATCGGGCTCGTAGGGCGGCGTCAGCGGGGCGATCCTCTGTGGCGGGTCGGTCATCGGTTCCTCCTCGGCAGTGCGCTTCTATAATCGAAGCGCAGCATAGCGCTTCTGAAACAGAAGCGCAAGGTGGTTCTCCCGCATGCCCGACCCCGCGACACGCAAACCCAGCAGCCGGCCGATCATGGTGCTGCTCGCGCTGCTCGGGCGGCGCTGGACGCTGCGCGTCATCTGGGAGCTCCGCGGCGACGCGCCGCTGACGTTCCGCGAGCTGCAGCGCAGCTGCGACGAGATGAGCTCCTCGGTCCTGAGCCGCCGCCTGGCCGAGTTGAAACGGGCGGACATAGTCGCGGTCGTACGGGACGGCTACGTCCTCACGGCGCGCGGCCGCGAGCTTCTAGCACTCTTCGGTCCCTTGAACGCCTGGGCCGAGGCCTGGGCGCGTCGCGCCGGCGACCTCCCACCGGAGGGCTGAACTTGCTGCTCTACAACTCGCAGGTCTCGGGCAACTGTTACAAGGTGCGCCTGCTGCTCGCGCACCTCGAGCTGGCGTACGAGACGCGCGAGGTCGACGTCGTCGACCGCTCCGGCCGCGACGAGCTCCTCGGCGAGCTCAACCCGGCGCTGCGCGTGCCGACGCTCGTGCTCGACGACGGCCGCGCCCTGGCCGAGTCCGACGCGATCATCTGGTACCTGTCGGCCCGCACGCGTTACCGGCCCGAGGATCCGTTCGACGCGGCGAAGGTGCTGCAGTGGATGTTCTTCGAGCAGTACAGCCATGAGCCCAACATCGCGGTCGTCCGCTTCTGGGTCGCCTACGCCTCCACGCCGCCGCCGGCTGCTGCGATCGAGGAGCGCCGGCGCGCCGGCTACACGGCGCTCGACGCGATGGAGCGGCACCTCGAGGGTCGGGATTTTCTCGTCGCCGAGCGCTACACGATCGCCGACATCGCGCTGTACGCCTACACCCACGTCGCCGGCGAGGGCGGCTTCGACCTCACGGCGTACCCGGCGATCCGCGCGTGGCTGAGCCGCGTCGCGGCGCAGCCCGGATACGTCCCGATCACCGCCTGACGAGCGCCCGCCATCGTGTAGCCTGCGGAGCCCGTGGAACAGCCAGCCGACCTGCCGCCCGCCGCCGGCGTAGTTGACGGAGCGCAGCGGCCGAAGGTCATCTACGTGATGGGCCAAGGCAAAAGCGGGAGCACGATCCTCGGCGTCGCGCTAGGCAACTGCGACGACGTCTTCTTCGCCGGCGAGCTCGTGACTTGGCTGCTCGCCTCGGGCCGGCCGGTACTCGGCGGCGCCGAGCGCGTGCGCTTCTGGCGCGCGGTGCGCGAACAGGTCGAGGGCGCGCAGGAGCTCTTCGGATCGGCGGCCTACATGACGCTTGAACGGGCGGCGTCGCTCGTGCGCGCCGACCGGTGGCCGAAGCGGCGCGGCCTGCGCCCGCGCTACCGGCGCGTGACCGAGTCGCTGTACCGGACGCTCGCGGCCGAGTCGGGCTGCCGCCACATCGTCGACACCTCCCACCTGCCGCTGCGCGCCCGCGAGCTGCAGGGCATGGACATCGACCTCTATCTCGTGTTCCTGGTACGCGACGTCGAGGCGGTCGTCGCGTCGCACGCGAGCCACATCAAACGTCACGAGGCGGCCGAGAGGCGCATCCGCGTCGCCGCGACCGTGGGCCGCCTCTGGGTCGGCTACGCACTGTCGCTGGCCGTGTTCCTGCGACAGCCCGCGGACAGGCGGATGCTGCTGCGCCACGAGGACTTCATCGCCGACCCCGAAGGCGTGCTGCGCGCAATCCTGCGCATGAGCGGAGCGCCCGAGCGCATCCCGGACCTCGCTCACCTGAAGACCGGGATTCCGCTCGTGGCGAACCTGATGGTCCGCGAGCCCGAGGTGGCGCTGCGGCCGACTGCGGCGCAGCCGCACCGCGCCTCGCGCACGATGCGCGCCCTGCAACGCCCGTGGGAGCTGGTCATCAAACGCCTCGGCGGGGTCGGTGATCGGGCTGGACGCTGACGCCGCAACGGCGCCCGTCGGTACCTTGAGCCCTGGGAGTGCACGGTGAACGCAGACGAGCTCGAAGAGAGAATCGCCGGTTTCCTGAACTGGAACTACCGCTTCGAATTCGATAACGGGGCGATCACGCCGATCCAGAACCAGGGGCTGCTCAACCGCCAGGAACAGCGCCGGCGTTACTTCTTCGCGGCCCTGCTCACCCTCTACGGGGGCTCACTCGCCGGCCGGCGCGTGCTCGACCTCGGCAGCGGCGTCGGCTTCTGGGCGCTCGAGGCAGCCGCCGCGGGAGCCGACTTCGTGATGGGCATCGACGCCCGCGAGGAGCGCGTGACGCAGTCCCGGCTGGTGTTCGAGGCCAGCGGGATCGACCCCTCCCGCTACGAATTCGAGCACGCGAACCTCTTCACGCGCCCGACGCCGGACGGCTTTGACATCGTGCTCTGCCTCTCGATGCTCGAGGAGACCGCACGACCCTTCGAGCTCTTCGAGCGCTTCGCGGCGAGCGGCGCCGAGCTCGTCGTGCTCGAGTGCGAGCTCGCCCCCGTGGCGTCGAGCTTCTTCGCCGTCGAGACGCTGCCGAAGCGCAAGGTCATCGAGCGACCGCTGGTGCTCGTGCCGACACGCGACGCGGTGGTCGAGCTCGCCAAGGAGTTCGGCTTCGACGTGCTCGCGCTGGCGCGGAACATGACCGACTACGCCGGCCTGGACGACTACCGCCGCCGGCGCCGCCTGGCGTTCTTCCTCGCGCGCGGGCGCCCGCTCGACGCGCTCGCCGCCGAGCCCGCCTGGCAGCCCGCGCTCGCCGGCGCGCTCGCGCGCCTGCGCGGCTGACCGCGGATCAACTCCCGAACTGCGGCGCCGGCGGCGGGGCGAGCAGTTCCGGCGGGTCGGGCGCCGCCACCTGCCAGGAGAACGCGAGCATCGAGGAGGCGGTGAGATCGATCGCGGGCTCGGTGTACGAATAGGCTTCCATGTTGTCTTCGTAACGCGCCTGGCCGCTGTCGAAGCGCGCGAACACGTTGCCGCCGCCGACGGGGCAGGGCCGCATCCCTTCAAGGAAGCCGCTGCTCGGTTCGTTGGAGGGACCCTCGACCGCGGCGCCCGCAAGAACCGGCTCGCCGCCGTCGAGCGAGCCGACGATGTTCGCGACCTGATGCTGGATGCAGTCCGGGAACGTCGACCCGTCGCCGACGATCAGCGACGTTCCCCAGGCGTTCGCGCCGAGCACGTTCGCGAGCCAGCGCCGCGACTGAGCGGCGTACTCTTCGCCGCCGGTCAGGTAGTCGTACTCGGAGGCCATGACCGACAGGCCGTCGCCGTGCGAGGTGGTGTCGGCTGCGGCCCACGGGAAGCCGAAGCCGAACGGATCGCGAGCCGCCTGTTCTTCCGCCGCGACGAGTTTTTCGCCGAGCGCGTGCACCAGGTCCCCTTCGCTCTCCTGGAGGCCCGCGGGGTCACCGGCCGCGCGCAGCGCGAGCACCAGTTCGAAGTCGGCGATACCGCTCACGTCGTAGAGGTTCAGGCCTTCACCCGCGCCGCTCGAGTGCTTGTATTCGGCCGCCCAGTGCGCCGCGTCGGCGAGATAGTAAGCCGCGCTCGTGTGCGGCAGGCCGGCGGGCGGCGAGGTCGCCGATTGCAGCGCGAGCGCGAGCTCGGCCGCGCCGAGCGTCAAGTCGTCGCGCCATTCGCTCTCCGGGTAGAAGTCCCACGGGATCGCCGTCAAGAGGTGCCCGGTCGGGTGCGTGTCGGCGAGCGCGTACACGTGCTCGGCGGCCAGCAGGCAGCGGTCAGCGAACGCCGGGCGCGCCTGGTGGAAGACCTGGAAGCAGAGGGCGAAGTCGGCTGCCAGCCGCCCCGCGAGGTTCGGGCTGATCGGCGATCCCGGCGGGCCGGCCCGGAACACGGGACGGTGGCGGATGAAGCGGTAGAGCGGATTGCCGGCGCCGTATGTGTCGTCCTCCTGCGGCAGCCGCCAGATGTCGTGATCGGAGATCGTGTGCGCGTTGCCCGCGCCGATGCCGACCTGGTAGTAGAGCGTGCGCGTCTTTTCGTCCCACATCCGCAGCAGCCATTCGAGGCCGAAGCGCGCCGAAGCGGTGAAGTCCGAGCGCGCTGAACCGCCCCCCATCTGCAACGGGAAGTCGCGCACGCCGATCAGCTGCAACGCCACCGCGTAGCTCGTCGTCTGCACGAACTTCAGGTAGTCGCCGGCGTCCCACCAACCGCCCGCGGCGTCGATCCACTGGTGAAGGCTCTGCAGTTCGCCCTTGAATTCGCCTTCTTCGTTGACGCGCGGCGTGAGGTACGTCATCGCGTGCTCGTCGTTTAGGTGGCCCGGCGCGGTACGCAGAGCCGAAGGTATGAATTCCGGGCCGTCGCGCTCGTTGTCGTAGAACGAAAGCGAGTTCGCGAGCGCGGGGTCGTAGATCGAGGCCGGCGTTCCGACCGGGAACGCCGGCGACTTCGCCGCGGGCTGCGCGCCGACTTCGATCGCGTAGCGCCCCGCCGCGGGTGCCGTGAAGTCGATCGCGTACACGTACGGAAAGCGCCGGCTCCAGGCCCCGAGCAGCTTGCCGACGCTGCCGTGCGCCGCCACCACGCCGCCGGTCGAGCGCACGACGAAACGCGCCCCCGCCTGCGGGGCCGTCGCCATCAGGTAGCCGCGCGCGGAGGAGCCGGCCGGGTAGCCGAGCTGGTCGACGCGGACGTACGCTTCGTCCGTCTTCGCATCCGCGACGGCGGGCGCGAGCGCCGCGCACACCACCACTGCCGCTGCCGCCGCCGCTACGAGGACCCGCATGTGGCAAGCGTACGCCCGCGCGGCGCTGCAAGACGCGCTCCAGCTCCACACCGCGGGCGCCGGGTCCGGGCGATGCGGGCAGACGCTTGGGCTGCAGCGCACGATCACGCGCTTCGGGCTGCTCCCCGCCGGCGACGGCCGCATCGCGAGCGTCCACCGGCACTGGTACCTGGACCGTGACGGGCCGCGGCCGGAGAGCGCAATCGTGTCCGCGTCCGAAGCCACCGAACGCGAGCGACGCGCAGGCGAGGAGCGCTCCCGCCAGCCGGCGCCCGCCGACATCGCCGCCGCGCGCGACCCCGCCCCCGAAGGCTAGGCCAAGGCCGGCAGGCGCCGTCGCCTTAGCGGCGACCGCGCAGCAAGATCACGGCGGCTGCCAGCGCCGCGACGGCGAGTGCGGCGGCGACCCAGGGCGCCGGCGCGCTGCGTGCCGCGGACGCGGCGGCGTCCGACGCCGCGTTGACCTTGCTCGTGACTTCGTCGCGCAGGTCGGCGGCGGCGGCGCTACCGTCGGCGATCGCGTCGGCGAGCTGGCCCTTGGCATCATCGACGTGCCTCTTCACATCGCCCTCGCCGTCCTTGACGCCGTCTTCGTGCGCAAGGCCGATCGTGTCGGCGGCCTTGGCGACCGCGTCCGCGACGGCGTGCTTGGCTTGCTCGCCAGCTGCCGCGAGTTGATCCGTGGGTACCGTCGCCGACTTTCTTGACATCACAAGCTCCTTCGCCGTCGTGCGCGGCCCGCCGCGGGGGCCGCCGTGTTCACCTGGGGTGCCCGCCCGCGCCGCACGCGAAACAGCTACTAGAACGGGCCGTCGGGCAACTCGACGCGGCCCTCGGGCCAGTCGACCCCGGCGACGAGCGGTCGCCACATGGCGCACATCGGCATCTCGACCATGCCGGACGGCTGCCGCACGAACACGGCCGCCGAGATCGCTTTGAACGAGAACTTTTCGTACAGCGGAACGTTGGCGGGCAGAGAGAACAGCATCGCGCGGCTCGTCGCGAGCTCGGGCGCGAGTCCGATCGCAGCTTCGATCACAGCGCGCCCGAGACCCTCGCCGCGGCGCGGTCGCGTCACGATGACGCCACCGATACCGGCGACGTCGAAGTGAGCGTCGGCGACGCTGACCGGGGCGCGCAGCAGGCCCGCCATCGCCAGCAGGCGGCCGTTCTCACGCACGCCCACGTGTCGCGTCTTGCGCAGCCAGTCGAACGCCTCGCCGATGCGGCTGCCCCACGGTTCGACCTCGCCCGCGACCACCTCGTCCCAGTCGGCTTCGGAGACGTTCTCGAGCTCGACGGCCTGCACGACCGACACGCTAGCCGCCGGGGCCCGACTGGCGGTCGTCAGGCGGCCGGCTGGTCGATCCGCACGAGGTTGCCCGCCGGGTCGCGCACTGCGAAATCGCGCGTGCCCCACGCCTGGTCCGTCGGCTCCTGGACGATCTCGGCGCCCGCGTCACGCACCTGCTCGAACGACGCATCGAGGTCGTCGCTGCGGAAGTGCACGCCGTTCATCGCGCCCTTCGCGATCAGCGCCGCGAGCGCGTCGGCGTCGGCCGGGCCGCCATTCAGGTAGTTCGTGATGACGATCCCGACGCCCGGCTGGTCCGGAGCGCCGACCGTGATCCAGCGGAACTCACCGCGGGCGACGTCGTTGCGCAGCTCCAGCCCGAGCGCGTCGCGGTAGAACGCGAGCGCGCGGTCGGGGTCGTCGACGAGGACGAAGCATGTCGAAAGGGTCAGGCTCATGGCGCCAGCCTAGAGTGCGGCGGCCGCCGCGGCTTCTCTGATCCTGCTCGATTGCCGGACGGGCCGCGCGATGTTGCGCGCCAGGCACCCGGGAACCTGCTCCAGGCCGTCGTGCCCGCGCGCCCGGTATGCCGTGGGGGTCTCGCCCACGAGCTCACTGAAGCGGGAGCTGAACGATCCGAGCGAGGCGCAGCCGACGGCGGCACACACCTCGGTGACCGTGAGATCGCCGCGGCGCAGGAGTGCCTTCGAGCGCTCGATACGACGCGTCATGAGATACGCGTACGGCGTCTCGCCGTACGCGGCACGGAACTGCCGCGAGAAGTGCGCCGGCGACATCAGGGCGGCTCGCGCAAGCGACGCGACGTCGAGCGGCCGGTCGTACTCGCGGTCGATCAGGTCGCGCGCGCGGCGAAGATGAGCGAGGTTCGCGAGTTCCTGCGCGGCCACGGGACGAGCGTATCGTCGTCGCGCGCTCACTTCGCAGCGGATTCGCTGAAACGCGCGCGGTAGGCGTGCAGCAAGCGCTGGTGCGTCAGCCAGCCGACGATGCGCTCGCCGTCCGGATCGACCACCGGCAGGCCGGCCTCGTCGCTCACGGCGAGGGCGTGGACCGCGTCTTCGAGCGTCTCGTCGGCATGCAGCTCGGGCGTGCCGCGGACGAGCGTCGCCGCCGTCGAGTCGCGGTGCTCGCCTTCCAGGGCCCGCTCGGCGTCGCCGGCGGCGACGACGCCCAGCAGATGCCCCGCGCTGTCGACCACGGGAAGGCTCTCGGCGTGCGCCTCGGCGAGACGGTCAAGCACCGCATCGATCGGCTCGGACGGCACGAGCGCCGGCGGCGCCGCGGTCATCGCATCAGAAACTCTGATCTGTGCCATGCGATTCGCGCTCGGGCGGTCGATGTCGATGCCGCGCCGGCGGAGCTTGAGCGTGTAGATCGTGTCGCGGGTGCGCGAGTTCGCAAGCGCCGTCGCGAGCACGACCGCGAACATCAGCGGCAGGATGATGCGGTAATCGCCGGTCAGCTCGAAGATGATCACGACCGCTGTTATCGGTGCGCGCGCGGCGGCCGCGAAGACCGCCCCCATGCCGACGAGGCCGAAGGCCCCCGGCGCCGCAGCCAGGTGGGGGAAAACGTCGTGGGCGATGAGGCCAAAGGCGCAGCCGAGCATCGCTCCCATGAAGAGCGACGGCGCGAAGACGCCGCCCGATCCCCCGATCCACATCGTGAGGCTTGTCGCGAGGATCTTCGCCGCGAGCAACGCGACGAGCACCAGCAGGACGTAGCGGCCCGAGATCGCGTGCTCGAGCACCGGGTATCCGACGCCGTACATTTGCGGCACGGCGAGCAGCAGCAGCCCGAGCAGCACTCCGCCCGCCGCCGGGCGAAGCCATTCCGGCCGCCCGGCCCAGAGGCGGTCGGCGACATCCTCGCCGCCGTAGAGCGTGCGGATGAACGTGAGTCCCACGGCCGTGGCGAGCACGCCGAGCACCGCGTAGAGGCCGAGTTCCGCCGGCGAGTCGAAGTTGAAGGCCGGGAGGGTGAGGAACGGGTGGCTGCCGAACGCGGCGCGGCCGATGGCGTCGGCGACGACGGAGCTCAACACGACGAGCCCGAACGAGCGGGTCTCGAAGTTCCGCAGAATGAGCTCGAGCGCGAAGAACACGCCGGCGATCGGAGCGTTGAAGGTCGCCGAGATGCCGCCCGCAGCGCCGCACGCGACGAGCAGGCGCAGCTGGCTCTCGGGCAGCTTCAGCGCCTGGCCGGTGATCGATCCGAGCGCCGACCCGATCTGCACGATCGGCCCCTCCCTGCCGACGGAGCCGCCCGAGCCGATGCACAGCGCCGACGCCAGAGACTTGACGAGCGGTACCTGGGTGCGCATCCGACCGCCCTCGCGGTTGACGGCGTACATCACCTCGGGAACGCCGTGACCTCTCGCCTCCGGCGCGAAGCGGCTCACGAGAGGCCCGTAGATCAGGCCGCCGACGACGGGGGCGGCGACGACGAACCAGACCCCGAGCGACGGGAGCAGCAGATTGGCTGCGTGGCCCGCGGCGCTGTAGTCGTGGTGGCCGGTGAAGAGGTAGGTGAAGCCATAGATCATGTAGCGGAACGCGACTGCGCCGACGCCCGCGCCAGCCCCCACGACGAGCGCGAGAACCGTCAGGGCCGTCGATTCGCGCGTCGCCGAGCGCCGCACCCTGTCGCGCAGGCGCGCCCCGGCTCCGCTGTCGCCGTTTGCCCCGACCGCTCTCACCCGCTCTCGATGGCGGCGAGAAGGACGTCTATCGCCTGGCGGACGTTGCGCCACTGGAAAGCGCCCGCGTCCAGGGCGCTGTGAAGGATCAGGCCGTCGGCCAGCGCCAGGAGGATCGACGCGAGCGCGTTCTCGGGGATCTCGGTGAGCTCCCCGCTGCGCACCCCCTCCTGGACCCAGCCGCGCACGAGTTCGCGCCGGCGCCGGTTAGCCTCCGTCAGCCGCCTGCGCACCTCACCGTCTGTGAGCAGCTCCGACCAGAGGTCGGAGCGAACCTGCACGCGGCCCGGCTCCTCGCCGCTTGCGAGGGTCACCTGGGCGAAGCGGCGCAGGCGATCGACGCTCGAGTCGCTCTCACCGGTGATCATCTCAAGCTCGTGGTCGAGGCTCGCGGCATCGTCGTCGAGCAGCGCGAGCAACAGGTCGCGCTTCTGCGCGAAGTAGCCGTAGAACGCCCCCTTGCTTACCCCGGCCTCGGCACACACATCGTCGACGGTCAGATCTCTGAACCCCCGCTCGGACGCGCATCGCCACGCCGCTTCAAGGAGCGACTGGCGACGCTCGACGCGTGTCTCTTGTCGGATCTTGGGCATCAGCTAGCAAACCGACTCGTCGGTTTTTTATTACGCTAGCATCCTCGCGTTCCACCGACGGTCGCGACTACTCTGACGGCATGCCGATGCCGCGAAGAGCGAGCGTTGCCGACTATTTCGAACGGCTCGATGAGCGCCAGCGCCCCCACCTCGAAGAGCTTCGCCGGCTGAGCGCCGCGGCGGACCGGAACGCGGAGGAGAAGCTCGCGTGGAACCTGCCCGTCTACGTGCGCGATTCGAAGAACCGCCTTTGGATGCTGCAGAACTTCAAGAATCACTGCTCGCTTCGCTTCCCGCCGCGGTTCTTCGCGTCGCAACGAGCCGGCGTCGAAGCCGCCGGCTACGAGGCCGGCGAGGGATTCATAAAGCTTCCGTACGATCGGGAGATCCCGGCGGGCCTGTGCACGGCGCTCATGCGAGCCCGCGTTGAGGAGTACGAGGCGACCGGCGCCGGCTGGTCGGACGAGTGACCGAACGGCGTGGAAGTTGACCGGCCCTAGTCGGCCCACCAGTCGCGCTGGCCTTCGACGTCCTCGCGCGGATCGGCACCGAGATTCGGCGCGCCGATGACGATGATCTCAAGGCCCTGCGGCCCGGCCTCGTAGCCGCGCCAGGAGCCGGGCGGGACGCGTACGGCGTCCCACTCCCCGATATCGACGACCTGCTCGTCGATCTTCATGCGCCCGCTTCCGCGCAAGACCACATAAACCTCCTCCTGCTTGTGGTGCGTGTGGCCGTATGGGAAGCGGTAGCCGGCTGGAACTCGCTGGTAGGTCAGCGCGGACTGCTCGATGGCGAGGGGACCGGTCGCGGCGCGGAACTCGAGATCCGGCGGGCCGTCGAAGCGCGAGCCGATGTCCTTCACGTCCCGCTTCAGGTTCCTCAGGCTGAACGGCATGGACGCAACTGTACGGCGCGGCACCGGCCCCCGCGACGCCGGCGCGAAGCCGTCGAGCGGCGTGCCGGCGGACGGGTCGCCGGAGCGCTCAGCGCGTCACGGCGTCCGCGGCGGCACGCCGGCGCGGGGCTCAGGGACCTCAAAGCTGATCCTCGGCGGCGCGGTAGGCGGCCTGCAGGAAGTCCGAGACGGTGTGTGCGACTAGGATCGTGCCAATCGCGCGGGTCAAGCGCGGGGCGCCAATCAGCCCGATCGTCAGAGCAGTAGCGACCCATTGCGCGAGGCAGTAGGGACATACGAGGAGCTCCCCCACGGCGAGCCGCAGCCCGTGGCCGCAGGGCTTCTCGTCCACCTCGCCCTGTCCGCTCTCCTCTTGGAATTCGGTGAACGGCGCGCGTACGAAGCTTGTCACCTTGTCCTTGGCGAGCAGGCGGCTGAGCTTGTGGCTGGCGATGCCGATGAGCAGTACGTCGGCGATGCCGAAGCGCTCGGGCAGCCCGTGACCGCGAGCGCGCAAGGCCACGAGCGAGCCCGCGAGTGCGCTGCTGTACGTGCCGGCGATGATCGCGTAGGAGCCGAGCGGCCGCTCCTGCCCTGGGGCGTACTGCGACGCGAGGGGTTTATGTCGGCTCGCAGGGCGGGTATCTGTCGCGCTGTATAGCCGGGTCACGGGATGCTTCTTACCCGTGTGCTTGGCGGTCGATGCGCCTCTCGCCGAGGCGCTGGGCGAGCCGGGATGCGAGCGCCATTATCGTGAGCGCCGGGTTGGCCGAGCCCTGGGTGGGCATGACGCTGCCGTCGCAGACGAACAGGTTGGGGACGCCCCAAGCGCGGTGGTCCCTGTCGATCACGCCGGCCTCGGGTGTGGCGGACATGACGCACCCGCCGACGAGGTGGGCGTAACGGTCGATCGTGAGGACGTCCTGCGCTTCGGCGGCGTGGAGGATTTCGTGGAGCGTCCGCTTGGCGTAGGCGATGTTCGCCCGGTCGTTGTCGCACTGGGTGTAGTCCAGTCGCGCGATGGGCATCCCATGGCGGTCGGTCTCCTCGGCGAGCGTGACGCGGTTCTCGGCGCGCGGGAGGAGCTCTGAGAGGCAGCCGATCGTGTACCACTGGTTGTAGTCGCGCATGTACTCGCGGAGCGCTTGGCCCCAGTGCCCGTCGGCGAGGACATGCTCGGCCCAGCCAATCGGGAGCGGGCCGACGGTCTGGATCGAGAAGCCGCGCGCGAACCCGCGTCCGGGGTCGGTCTCGTAGAACTGCTCGGAGTTGATCTCCGGCGGCGGCGCCTTGTACATCCGCATCTCTTGCGGAAAGCGCCCGGCGACCTGCGGTGCGCCCTGGACCATGATGCCGCGGCCCACGAGGTCGTTCGCGTTGGCCAGTCCGTTCGGGAAGCGTCTGCTCGTGGAGTGCAGCAGCAGTCGTGGCGTCTCGATCGAGTAGCCGGCGACGGCGATCGCGTCGGCGGCTTGGAAGTGCTCCTGCCCGTCGTGGAAGTAGGTGACGCCCGTGCAGCTGCCGGTCTCGTTCGTCTCGATGCGCGTGACCATGCAGTCGGCGCGCACCTCGACTCCGTGCTCCAGGGCGTCGGGGATGTGGGTGATGAGCGGCGATGCCTTGGCGTTCACCTTGCAGCCCTGCAGGCAGAAGCCGCGGTAGATGCAGTGCGGGCGGTGCCCGAAGCTGCCGTTGGCGATCCCGACCGGGCCGACGCGCATCTGTATCCCGAGCCTCCGCGCGCCCTCCCATGCCTTCAGCGCCCCGGCGCCGACAGGGTGCGGTCCGTGGGGGTAGTCGTGCGGGTCACCCCAGGGCCAGAACTCGCCGGCGACGGGCAGCTCGCGCTCCAGCCGCTCGTAGTGGGGCTTGAGTTCCTCGTAGGAGATCGGCCAGTCGGCGGCTACGCCGTCGCGGGTGTAGACCTCGAAGTCGGAAGGGTGAAAGCGCGGTGTGAACCCCGCGTAGTGGACCATCGAGCCGCCGACACCGCGCCCGGAGTTGTTCTTGCCGAGCTCGACGGGGTCCTCCCCTCCGATGATTCTGGGTTCGGTCCAGTAGAGGTCGTGGGAGCCGGCCTCGTCAGAGACCCAATCCTCGTCGGGATCCCAGAACGGACCCGCCTCGAGCACGAGCACGCGCCAGCCTCGCCTGGCGAGGCGTTGCGCGAGCGTCGCGCCGCCGGCGCCCGCACCGACGATCAACATGTCGACCGCCTCGTCGGGCCTGTAGCTGCGCATGCGCTCGCGCCCCGGTACGCCTCTGCGGTCCGGGTCGAGCAGGAACGCCGAGTCGTTCTCGGGTGGGCGGAGGGCGCCCTTCAGCGCGACGCGCAGTCGCTCTCTCACTCAAGACCCCGGTCGCGCGCGTCCTTGACAGGATCGAGAGCGAACTCGGGCGGCTTCTCCCAGTGCTCGCGCTGCCCGGCGCCGAGCCTGGCGAACCCGCGTGGGTAGGCGGGTCCGCCGAACCCGATTTCGTTCCACGCCCAGGGATGGGAGTAGAACTCGCTCAGTACGCCGCGCATGACCACCCCCCAGGCCTTTGTGACGGGCAGCTCCCAGTCGAGTTCGCCTTCTGAGAATCGCTGGACGATCTCGTGCTGGAGCTCGGGGGTGGCGGCGGCGAATCCGTCCTCGCAGCCGTGATCGCGTGCCGTTCGGTCGAGGTTCGCGGCGACCTGTTGCCAGGTCTCGGGGTCGGGGGGCATGTCGTGGTGGCGGAAGCCGTCGAGCTGCCTGGTGTACATCTTGGCGTCGACCATCTCGAGCACCGGGATGCGTGGCTCTGATTCCTGACCGACGGCGACGTCGCAGAACGCACGGAGCGTCCGTGCCTCCTCGTCGGTGAAGAAGCGGATCGCGGGGACGTTCGCCACCCGGTCGAGCACTACTCGGCGCGTGTGGGGATCCCAGTGGCTTGCGCTGTCGAGCACGTCGTAGTCGGGGTAGCGGCCGCGCATCTGCGGAGTCGTCCCTCGCCGCTGGCGCGGCAGCCCTCTGGGTGGGCCCGGGGTGGTGTCGCCGCCCCGCTTGGGTAGATGCCCGGCACCGCTGTGAGTCTGCGTGTCAGCCATCTCGGGTTAGTGCTCGCGGTCGGCGAGCGCGGCCGCGAGGCCCATGCCGCCGACGAGCGCGAGTGAGCCGGGAGCGAGCAGCGGTGGCCCCATCACGATGTTGTAGAGCGGCTCCGAGAATCCCCCTGGGCGCTTGCGCAAGCCTTGGACGTGGGTGTAGACCCCGATCAGCCCGTCCAGGCAGTAGAGCCCGGACACGAGGGGCAGCACGGTCCTCGCGGCGCGGGGCGAGCAGACGCCCGCCGCGCCGGCCGAGGCGAGGAGCGGGGAGAGCGCGATTGGGGTCCACATCCACTTGTCGCCGAACGAGCCGCGGAAGTGCTCGAAGTAGATCTCGAGGCCGAGGGGGAGCGCGCTGAGGGCGGTGGCGGCGCAGAGGGTGCGCTGCGCGCGGCCGCGGCGCAGGTTGCCCAGCAGACGCTTGGCGCTCATCGGCCCGCCAGGAAATCGGGCAGCTTCTGGCGCAAAGACTGGGCGATGATGCGGCGGCTGCCGGGGTCGCCATGCAGGATCGCGGAGGTGAGCGACCGGGCCTGCTCGACGGTGATGTGCGGCGGTAGCGGCGGCACTTCGGGGTCGCAGCACACCTCGAGCACCGTGGGTCGGTCGGCTGCGAGCGCTTGGTCCCAGCACTCCCCGATCGCGTCGGGGTCGTCGGTGCGGATGCCGTTGAGGCCGATCATCTCCGCCCAGCGGGCATAGGGGACGTCGGGCAGTTCCTGGGACTCGACGAACTTCGGGTCGCCGGACATCGCTCTCTGCTCCCAGGTGACCTGGTTCAGGTCACGGTTGTTGAGCACGAGGATGATCAGCCGCTGGTCCGCCCAGCGCTCGCGGTACTTGGCGATCGTGATCAGCTCCGCTAGACCGTTCATCTGCATCGCGCCGTCGCCGACCAGCGCGATGACGGGCCGCTCGGGGTGCGCGAACTTCGCAGCGATCGCATACGGAACGCCCGGCCCCATCGTGGCGAGCGTGCCCGAGAGGGTGCCCATCATCCCGGCGCGTAGCCGCACGTCGCGTGCGTACCAGTTGGCGGCGGATCCGGAATCGGAGGTGAGAATCGCGCCGGCGGGAAGGCGCTTTGAGAGCTCGTGGAAGATCAGCTGCGGGTTCACGGGCTGGGCCGGCTCGTGGGCGCGCTTGTCGATGACCTGCCACCACTGGTCGATGTTCTTTTCGATCGTCTCACGCCACCCTCGGTCGTCCTTGCGCCGAAGCAGCGGAAGGAGCGCTTTGAGGGTGAGGGCGCTGTCGCCGACGAGGTTGACCTCCATCGGGTAGCGAATGCCGAGCATCTTGCCGTCGATGTCGATCTGCACTCCGCGCGCTTGGCCCTCCTCGGGCAGGAACTCCGAGTAGGGGAAGCTCGAGCCGACCATCAGCAGCGTGTCGCATTCCTGCATCAGGTCCCAGCTCGGCCTGGTGCCGAGCAGTCCGATGGAGCCGGTAACGAACGGCAGGTCGTCGGGGACGGCGGCCTTGCCGAGCAGCGCCTTGGCGACTCCCGCACCGAGCGTGTCGGCGACCTCGATTACCTCCTGGGTGGCGTGCAACGCCCCGGCACCGACGAGCATCGCCACGCGCTCGCCGGCGTTCAGGATCTCTGCGGCGCGTTCGAGCATTTCGTTGTCGGGGGTCACCCGCGGAGACGTGTAGCCGGGCCCGGAGTGAACGGTGCCGTGGGCGTGCGGCGGCGTCGGCACTGCTTCTTCCATCTGCAGGTCGTTGGGGACGATCACGCAGGTGACGGTGCGCTCTGCCAGGGCGATTCGCATCGCGCGGTCGACGAGGTGCCGGATCTGGCCTGCCTCGGTGGCCATCTGCACGTACTCGTGTGCGACATCCTTGAACAGCGTGCCGAGGTCGACCTCCTGCTGGTAGTTGCCGCCGAGCCCGAGCCTGGCTTGCTGACCGACGATCGCCACGACGGGCCGATGGTCGAGCTTTGCGTCATAGAGCCCGTTGAGCAGGTGGATCGCGCCGGGACCGGAGGTGGCGAGACAAACGCCCGCTTCGCCCGTGAACTTGGCGTGCGCGCACGCCATGAACGCGGCCATCTCCTCGTGGCGGACCTGGATGAACTGCGGCACCTCGTCGCCACCGCGGCCGAAGGCGCCGATGATGCCGTTGATCCCGTCGCCGGGGTAGCCGTAGATGCGTTTCACTCCCCACTGGCTGGAGAGACGCCCGAGCAGGTGGTCGGCGACGGTCTCGCTCATTGCGCTCCTTTGCGATCGAGTGGTGTGAGGCGCCCGGCTCGGTTCTTCGCCTGCGCGTTCATGCGTGCCTCGCTTCTACCCCGTCGGCTTTGGGCCCAAAACGAGGGCCGGCGAGCCTCATGGCTGCTGGCGGACGCCAGCCTCGCGGGCTCGGGCTCGGCGAGCTCGTCGGCCAAGCTGGCGCCCCAGCGGGTGCCGCGCGCGACGGGCCGGCTGGCGGCCAGACCGTCAGTCCGGCAGGTGCTCCGCCAGCCAGTGATCGAGATCCTCGTTGCTCATCAGCTCCAAGTGAACCCCCGCGGGCTCGGCCGCTAGGTGCAGGAAACGCATCGCGATTCGCCACAGCGCGTCGGCGGGCATTGCTCATCCATTTCTCTCTTGGGGTCCCTTCTTACGCCTTTGGCTACCCCGTGGCGCGCGCGGGAACCAGGGGCGAGAACTGCGCGGCGAAAGCGGTGGGCGTTGCGTCGTCCAACGGGGGATCCCGCCCCAGCGGCTCACGACCTGGAGGCGTCCACGGAGAGCACCCCCTCGCCGAGGGCGTCTCTGAGCTCCGGCAGCGATTCGTAGACCTCGACGGCGCCGGCTTGGCAGAGTTCTTCTCGGGAGAACCCGCCCGTCATCACGGCGAGCGTCCGCACGTCGGCTCGCTGGGCGGCTTGGGCGTCCCAAGGCGAGTCGCCGATCATCGCGGCGGCCTCGGGTTCGGCGTCGGCGCGCTGGAGCGCAGCGTTCACGAGGTCCGGCTCCGGCTTGGTGGCGTCCACGTCACCGGCGCTCGTCCAGGCGTCGGCGAGCCCCCTGGCATCGAGCAGGTCAAGGTACCGCTCGATCTCGTCGGGCCTCGCGGAGCTGGCGAGGATGACGGCGTGCCCGTGCTCGTGCAGATCACCGAGGAGCTCGCGCGCGCCGTCCATAGTCTCGACCTCGCCGATCATCTGGCTGTAGTGCTCGGCCTCGCTTTGGCGGATCTCATCGCCGAGCCGCTGCTCGACGTGCTCGTCGGTGAGCGCTTCGACTAGCTGGTCGCCGCCCATGCCGATGTGGCGATGCAGCCGCCAGATCGGCAGCACGATCCCGTGGTCGCGGAACGCGCGATACCACGCCAGGGCGTGCTGGTAGTTGGTGTCGACAAGCGTGCCGTCGACGTCGAGGATCACGACGGTCATGGCGTCATCTCGTTTCAGCCAGCGGCGACGGCGCCGGAGTCGCGTTGCTCGCCGGCTCCGAGGTCTTGGGCGATCTGCTCGAGTGAGCGACCCTTCGTCTCGGGCACCCTGGCGAGGAAGAAGATCAGAGCCAGCACACCGAACCCGGCGTAGAGCCAGAAGGTGCCCTGACGGCCGACGGCGGCGACCAACGTCAGGAAGAACGAAGAGACGATGAAGTTGGCGCTCCAGTTCCCGACGGTAGAGACGCTCATCGCGGGGCTGCGCACCTTCAAGGGGAAGATCTCGGAGATCATCAGCCAGAACACAGGTCCGAGGCCGACCGCGAAAGATGCGATGTAGACGATCAGGCACACGAGCGCCACCCAGGCTGCGCTGTGCTGCAGGCCGCTTGAGGCGAAGAACACGCCGAGCATCGTCAGCGAGAGGATGCAGCCACCGGTGCCGACGATGAGCAAGAGGCGGCGACCCACCTTGTCGAGCAGCACGATCGCGACGATCGTGAAGATCACGTTGGTGATGCCGACCGACAGCGCCTGCGTGATCGCGGTGTTGGTGGACAGGCCGGTGAACTTGAGGATCGTCGGCGCGTAGTAGATGACCGTGTTCACGCCGATGAACTGCTGCGCGACAGCGAGCGTGAGCCCGACCACCACGAGTGGCCGGACCTGGGGGCGCCACAGTTCGCGCACCCCGCCCTCTTCCCTGGCGGCGTGCTTGATCTCCTCGAGCTCCTCGTCGGCCTCCTGGTCGCTGGCGCGCGCCCTGCGCAGGACATCGCGCGCCTCTTGTTCGCGGTCCCGCTCGAGCAGCCAGCGGGGTGAGAACGGCTGGAAGTACATGCCGATGGCGAGCGCGAGACCGGGAAGCGCGCCGAGGCCGAGCATCCATCGCCAGTTTTCGGTCGCGTCCTTCAGCGCCCAGTTGACGAGGTAGGCGGCCATGATCCCCGAGACGATCATCAGCTGGTTGAAGGAGGTCACACCCCCACGGATGCGCTTGGGCGCGAGCTCCGAGATGTACATCGGGGAGACGAAGGAGGCGGCGCCGACGGAGATGCCGAGCACGAAACGCGCGGCGATCAGCTCGGTCGAGGTCTGCGAGAGCGCGGACGCGAGCGCGCCGACCACGTAGATGCTGCCGGAAATGATCTTCGTGCGGCGACGTGAGAACGCATCGGCGGAATAACCTGACAGGATCGCGCCGACGACGGCGCCGATAAGCAGCGACCCGACGTAGGCCTGTTCGTTGAATTGGCCGCCGCCGAGCGCCTTGCTGACGAAAGGCAGCGCACCGGAGATGACGCCGGTGTCGTAGCCGAACAGGAAGCCACCCAGGGCGGCGACGAGCGCCAGGCGCAGCACGAAGCGGTTGTGCCCGCTCAGTGCCTCCTTCAGGAAGTCCACGCCGACCCCGTTGTTGTCGCTTGACCGGTGTCCGTCCGGGCGCTCATCTCACCGATCCGCCCGATCGCCGTCGGCGGACAGCGACCGCGGGTACGGCGGTTCTCCTGGAGTAGTGCCACGGCCGTAGTGGTCGGCGACGAGCGAGAACGCAAAGCTCACGAGGTGCTCCGGGAGCTCGTCGCCGGTCGACCGCTCGCGGTCAGCGTGTAGCCGAAATTTGTCACGAGAGGCGTCTACCCCAGCGCGCGTTGTTCCAAGCGCCGGCACTGCGGGTAGAGGCACGACATGACCCGTAGCGACCGGACCCGCCCGCGTGCCTCCAAGCCGCCGGGTCCAGGTGCAGGCGTGGCATGACCTCTGTCGTGGCGATTACGGGCGCGAGCTCGGGGGTGGGGCGCGCGACCGCACAGGCCTTCGCGCGCGAGGGAGCGACGGTCGGTCTGATCGCCCGCGGCCCGGAGGCGCTCGCGGCGACCGCGAGAGAGGTCGAGTCGCTCGGCGGACGCCCGGTGGTGCTGGAGTGCGACGTCGCCGACTCACAGGCCCTCGAAGCCGCCGCAGATCGGCTCGAACAGGAGGGCGAGATCGAGGTTTGGGTGAACAACGCGATGGCGAGCGTGTTCGCGCCGGCGTGGGAGATCACCCCCGACGAGTTCCGTCGCGTGACCGAGGTCACCTACCTCGGCGTGGTGTACGGGACCCTGTGCGCGCTGGCGCGGATGCGCCCGCGAGATCTGGGGGTGATCGTGCAGGTCGGCTCCGCTCTGGCCTACCGTGGCATCCCGCTGCAGAGCCCGTACTGCGCCTGCAAGCACGCGATCCAGGGCTTCACCGAGTCGTTGCGCTGCGAGCTGCTGCACGAGCACAGCAAT
This sequence comes from Solirubrobacteraceae bacterium, assembly GCA_035507895.1. Classification (GTDB taxonomy): domain Bacteria; phylum Actinomycetota; class Thermoleophilia; order Solirubrobacterales; family Solirubrobacteraceae; genus Palsa-744. Next base: position 85,091 of record DATJNQ010000020.1, read on the forward strand.
GTGCGGGTGACGATGGTGCAGATGCCGGCGCTCAACACGCCGCAGTTCGACGTGGTACGCACCCGTCTGCCGCGCCATCCGCAGCCGGTGCCGCCGATCTACCAGCCGGAGGTCGCCGCCAGGGCGATCGTGGCGGCAGCGCGGGAGCCCGCACGGCGTGAGTGGTGGGTCGCCGCGTCGACAGCGATCACGATGCTGGGCAACGCGATCGTGCCCGGCGTCGGGGATCGCTATCTGGCACGCACGGGGTTCGACTCCCAGCAGACGGCGGAGCCGGTGCCGCCAGATCGGCCCGACAACCTGTTCCAGGCTCTGCCGGGCGAGCGCAGCGCGCACGGTGACTTCGACCGGCAGGCGAAGGCCCATAGCGTGCAGTGGGAGCTGACCAGGCACCGGCGGCTGCTCGCCGGGTGCGTCGGGGCGGCTGCGGGGCTACTCGGGGCGGCCGTGACGCGGCGGGCGCGATGAGCGACCGTGCACCGGCGATCAGCTCCTATGGGCTGATCGGGGACTGCCACAGTGCCGCGCTGGTCTCGACGGAGGGGTCGATCGACTGGTGCTGCCTGCCAAGGTTCGACAGCGGCAGCTGTTTCGGGCGGCTCTTGGACCGCGAGCGGGGTGGCTTCTGCGCCATCGACTTCAGCGGCAGCACCGAGGCAGAGTCGTGCAGCTATCTGCAGGACACGCTCGTGCTGGAGAACGTGCTCAGTGGTCCGCAGGGGATGGTGCGTTTGCTCGATTTCTTTGCGATGCACGAGGGCGGCGCGCGGGAGCCACGCCGCGAGCTGATCAGGATCGTGGAGTGCGAGCGCGGCGGCGCCGAAGTCTGCTTTCAGGTGGCGCCGCGGTTCGACTACGGGGCCGTGCGGCCGTGGCTGCGACGCACAGCCGTCGACATGTTCAGCGCGATCGGCGGCAACGACGGGCTGTTGGTGTGGAGCGACGGGGAGCTCGCCGTCGAGGGGGAGGCGCTGCTTGCGCGCCGGGAGATACATGCCGGCGAACGTCTGCGGCTCTCGATTCGTTTCGTGCGCCCGCACCTGCTCGAGGAGGAGACCGGCACGCTGGACAGCGGCCAGGTCGATGCGTGTCTTGAGGAAACAGTCAGCTGGTGGCGGCACTGGCGTGAACGTCTGCGCCACGACGGCCCCGAGACGGAGGCGATGGTGCGCTCCGCGTTGACGCTGAAGGCGCTGACCTACGCACCGACCGGTGCGGTCGTTGCCGCCGCCACGACCTCGCTGCCGGAGACGCTCGGCGGGGAGCGCAACTGGGACTACCGCTACAGCTGGGTCAGAGACTCGACGCTCGCCGCGCGCGGATTCGCCGAGCTCGGCGGTGAGCGCGAGGCCAAGAGGTTCCGCCACTTCATCGTGCGCAGCTCCGGCGGGCACGCGGAGGATCTGCAGATCCTGTTCGGCGTCGGTGGCGAGCGGCGGATCGGCGAGGAAGAGCTCGACCTGGACGGCTACCGCGGCTCGCGGCCCGTACGGGTCGGCAACGGCGCCGCCGGCCAGTTGCAGCTGGACGCGCTTGGGGAGGTCCTGAATCTCGCATGGCGCTGGCACCAGCGCGGCCACTCCCCCGACGACGACGAATGGCGCTTCTTCTCGGAGCTCGTGAACACTGCCGCGGAGCGCTGGTCTGAGCCCGACCGCGGCATCTGGGAGTGGCGCGGTGAAGCCCGGCATTTCGTTCACTCCAAGGCGTGCTGCTGGGCGGCACTGGACCGCGGGCTGCTGCTGGCCCAGGAGTGCGCGCGCAGCGCCCCGACCCGCCGCTGGCGGAGGGCTCGTGAGGAGATACGCGAGGCGATCGAAGCCCACGGCTACGACGAGGAGCGCGGCGTGTTCGTGCAGTGCTGCGATGAGCCCCAGCTGGACGGCGCGCTCCTCTTGCTGCCGGTCGTTGGGTTCGTGGATTTCGATGACGAGCGGATGCTGCGCACGACCGACGCGGTGCGCGAGGAGCTGGACGCCGACGGGTTTCTCTACCGCTACCGCGAGGCGGATCACCTCGAGGGTCAGGAGGGTGCGTTCCTTGCCTGCTCGTTCTGGCTGGCTGAGTGCTACGCCCGCCAGCACCGGCTGGTGCAAGCGCGTGAAGTGTTCGACCGTGCGATGGGTACCGCCAGCCCGCTGGGCCTGTTCTCCGAGCAAGTCGACCCGGCCAGCGGCGAGCTGCTCGGCAACTATCCGCAGGCGCTGACGCACCTCTCGCATGTCGCCGCGGCCGTAGCGCTGACCGAAACCGCCGCGTACGGCGTGGCCGAGACGGTTTGAGCGAAAGGCCTTTGGGTAGATGCTCGGACGATGTGGTTGCGGCGCAAAACGCTGGCGCCCGAGATCGATCCACTCGAGAGCGAGCGGGAACCGCGTCCGCGGCCTGAGCACGTCGAGGTCGAGATCGAGCAGAACGCTCGCTTCGTCGGCACGCGATAAGCGAGCCCGTCACGGAACGGGGCTGTGAACAGCGGCGACGCCGAGAGCTCCAGCCTCCCCGCGACGCGCGCAGAAGCGCCTGTCGTCGAGGAGCTTTCCGCACGGGTGTTCACGGTTCCCACCGACGCGCCAGAGGCCGACGGCACTTTGAGCTGGGATGCCACGACGGTCGTGTTCGTACAGGCGCGCGCCGGTGGCCACACTGGTCGCGGCTATAGCTACGCTGCGGGCGCCGCAGCGGCGCTCGTGTCCGGGCTGCTCGCCGACACGGTGGTCGGCACGGACGCGCTTTCGCCGCCGGCGGCGTGGGCGAAGATGCGCCGAGCGGTGCGCAACGTCGGGTATCCCGGGGTCGTCTCAAGCGCGATCTCGGCGGTTGACATCGCGCTGTGGGACCTGAAGGCACGACTGCACGATGTCGCGCTTTCGACCCTGCTGGGACGGGTACGCGAGCGGGTGCCGGTGTACGGCAGCGGCGGCTTCACGTCCTACTCGCCCGAGCAGATGGAGCGCCAGCTCGCCGGCTGGATCGAGCAGGGCATCACGGCGGTGAAGATCAAGGTCGGCTCGGAACCTGACCGCGACCCGCGCCGGGTCCGCCATGCGCGTGAGGTGATCGGCGAGCGCCCGGAGCTGATGGTCGACGCGAACGGCGCCTATAGCCGCAAGCAGGCGCTCGCTTTGGCCCAGGCGTTCGCCGGGGAAGCTGGCGTGTCTTGGTTTGAGGAGCCGGTGTCCTCGGACGACCTGGAGGGACTTCGGTTGTTGCGCGACCGCGGCCCGGCGGGGATGAGCATCGCTGCGGGCGAGTACGGCTATGACCTTTTCTACTTCGCGCGTATGCTCGGCGCGCGCGCCGTCGATGTGCTGCAGGCCGACGCGACGCGCTGTGGCGGCATCACGCAGATGCTGCAGGTCGGCGCGTTGTGTGCCGCCGACGGTGTGCGGCTCTCGGCGCACACGAGCCCGGCTGTGCACGCGCACGTCTGCGCGGCGATCGAGCCGCTCGCCCACGTCGAGTATTTCCACGACCACGCGCGCATCGAGGAGCTGCTGTTCGACGGGGCGCCGCCGCTTCGGGAGGGCGCGCTGCACCCCGATGCCGGCCTACCGGGCATGGGGTTGGTGCTGCGCGAGGGCGAGGCGGAGCGCTACGAGCGCTGATGCCGAACACGCTCCACGCCTACGAACATGTGCAGGGGATCTATCTTCCGATCGCGGTTGGCGTGTTCGCGTTGGTCGTCGGAACGCTGGTGGTGCTGCTCGTGCGCGGCGCGCGGCGGAGCAGGCCGGGATCTCGCTCGCAGGCACTGGTCGTCGAGGTGTCCTATGCGTGCTTGCTGGCGTGCGTCGCCGGCCTTCTGGTGTGGGTGACGTTCACCGCTGAGACCCCGATCGACCGCACCGTGGCGGACCCTGGGCTGCGGCTGAAAGTGATCGCCGCGCAGTGGAGTTGGCGGTTCATCTACCCGGACGGAGTGAGCGTCGCCGACATCGACACCTGGCACCCCGCCCCGGCTTACGTGCCGACCGGGACCGAGATCGAATTCGCCGGCACCTCAGAGGACGTGATCCACGGCTTCTGGATTCCTGCGCTGCACTACCAGCGCCAGTTCCTGCCGGGCTACACGACCCATTTCGATCTGCTGTTCCAGAAACCCGGCTGGTACGGGGGGGAGTGCTCGGTGCTGTGCGGCGTGAACCACAGCGAGATGCACTTCGCCGTGCAGGCGGTGAGCCCGCAGCGCTTTCGCGCCTGGCTCACGGAACAACACGGACACGGAGACGCGAGCTCGTGAGCACGGTGGCGCTACCGGCCCGCGTCGCGTCGAGCAGCCTCGCCTCGACCGACCACAAGCGGATCGCAGGCACCGCATGCGGGGTCGCGTTCCTCTTCTTTCTCGCCGGCGGCCTGCTGGCGCTGCTGATGCGCAGCCAGCTAGCCGCTGATGGCGGTGTGGTTTCCCAGCAGACCTACAACGAACTTTTCACGATGCACGGCTCGACGATGGTCTACCTGGTCATCGTCCCGGTCGCGCTGGCGGTCGGCATCTACTTCGTGCCGCTGCAGGTCGGGGCGGCGGAGATCGCCGGCCCGAGGGTGACGCTCGCCGGCCTCTGGCTGTACGTGTGCGGCGGCGTACTGATGTGGTCGGGGTTTCTCACCAGCAGCGGCGCCGCTGCGGCTTCGTGGTGGGGGTTCGATCCCCTCTCTGAATCCATCCACTCCCCCGGCAGCGGCATGGAACTGTGGATCTTCGGGGTAATGCTGGCAACGCTCGGGCAGATCCTCTGGGCCGGATGCGTCCTTCTTACCGCGCTGCGCGCCCGTGCGCCGGGAATGACGCTCATGCGGATGCCGGTTTTCACCTGGACGATGGTCGTCACCTCAGTAATGGTGGTGTTCGGGTTCCCGGCGCTGCTGCTCGCCCTGGGGCTGCTGTGGGCGCAGAGGCATTTCGGCGGCGTGCTGGTCGGCGGCGCGGGCGCCGTGGACTATCAGGCGTTGTTCTGGTTCTACGGGCACCCCGTCGTATACGTGATGTTCTTCCCCTTCGTGGGAATGGTCGGCGAGGTGCTCGCCACGTTCTCCTCACGACGGTTCTTCGGCTACTCGGCGTTCGTGGTGGCGCTACTCGCCTTCGCCGGGCTGTCGATGACGGTGTGGGCGCACCACATGTTCACGCTCGGGGTTTTCTCGAACAAGTACTTCGCGCTGACTTCGACCGCTTTGATCGTCCCTGCGGGCGTTGAGTATTTCGACTTTCTCGCGACGATCTGGCGCGGCAGCCTCCGCTTCACGGTCGCGTTCCTGTTCGCCGTCGGTTTCCTAGTGCAGTTCCTGGTCGGTGGCCTCACGGGGATCATCCTCGCTTCGCCGCCGTTGGACTACGGCTTGAACATGTCGTATTTCGTAGTCGCGCATTTTCACTACACGATCTTCGCGGGCAGCGCGTTCGGCCTGTTCGGCGGCATCTACTACTGGTTCCCAAAGATCACCGGCGTGATGCTCAGAGAGCGGCTCGGCAAGCTGCACTTCGTGCTGATGGTGATCGGCACCAACGTCACGTTTTTCCCGATGTTCATCCTCGGCAGCGAGGGGATGACCAGGCGGATCGCGCGCTACCCGGCCTCGACCGGTTGGCAGGGCTTGAACATTTTGGAGACCGCCGGGTCGGTGGTGATCGCGCTGTCGGTGCTCGTGTTCATGCTGAACGTGGTCGTCTCGCTGCGTCACAGGCGGCCTGCGGGCGATGACCCGTGGGGGGCGCACACGCTCGAGTGGGCAACGAGCTCGCCGCCGCCGCGGCACAACTTCGATGCGTTGCCGCCGATCCGCTCCTACGCGCCGCTGCTCGACCTGCGCGAGGGCGCCGAGGCGAGCGGATGAGACGCGCCGCAGTCGTGCTGATCGGCTGGGGGCTTTGGCTGGCGGTTCTGACGTGCCTGCAGGCTGTCTTCGCGCCGAAACTGATCCAGTTCTCGATCCCCGCCGTGGCCAGTGCGGCGTGCGTGATCGCGGGCCTAGGGCTGTGGCTGACGGAAGCGCGCCAGGGCGAGCAGGAGCGGCCGAGGCTGATCACGGATAGCTCCGTCGCGACGGCGACGCTGATCGTCGGGGCGGCGGTCGCGTTGGTCGGCGCCGGGTTCGGCTTGTGGCTGATCTTGATCGGCGCCGGGATCGCCGCGCTCGGCTTCGGGGGGGTCGTACGTGAGCAGCGGGCTCGCGCGCGCACGCTGCGCGAGGAGGGTTCGCGGTGAGCGCCCGGCCGCCGACCCTCGCGCGCCTGCTCGGCAGCTGGACGCTGGACCCGGTGCTGCTCGCCGTCTGCCTGCTCGCGATGGGCCTTTACCTTTGGGGCGTGGCGCGCTCGCGCCGGCGCTGGCCGGTGCGGCGACTCGCGTCCTTTACCGGCGGGCTGCTGCTCTTGCCGCTCGCGTTGATGTCCGGAATCGACGAGTACGCCTATGAGCTGCTCTCCATCCACGTTGTCGAGCATCTGCTGCTGATGCTCGCCGCGCCCGCGCTGATCCTCTGGGGAGCGCCTGTGAGACTGGCGCTGGGCGCGGCCCCGCCGGCCGGCAAACGCGCGCTCGCCACTCTGCTGCACGGGCGGCTGGCCGGACTCTTGACGCGCCCGGCCTTCGGGTTCGCCCTGTTCGCGCTGGCGGTGCTCGGCACGCACCTGACCGGTATCTACGAAGCGGCGCTGCGCAACCAGACGATCCACGGTCTCGAGCACGCCGCGTACTTCTGGTCGGGGATGCTGTTCCTACTGCCGCTGCTGGGAGCCGACCCTGTTCCGCGGCCGCCGGGCGCGATCGCGAGGTTCTCGTGGCTGATGGCCGCGATGGTCGTGATGTCCGTGCCGGCGGACGTGTTCCTGTTCGATCCGCACGTCCTCTACCCCTTCTATGTGGCGCCCGCAAGGGTGCTTCACACCACGGCGCTCGCTGACCAGCGGGCCGCGGGGATGATCATGATCGTCGTCGGCGGGCTCGCGATGGGTGCCCTGGCGATGGTGATCGCCGTGGGGGCGATGCTCGCCGAAGAGCGCCGCCAGCGCCGCCGCGACGCCTACCTGCCCGCGGACGGACGGAAACCCGCTGCGAGAGGGAGGGCGAGCGTATGAGGCGGCGGCTGACGGCAGCGGCGGCGCTGGCTTGCGCGGCGTTCGCGCTCGCGGACTTTGCCGCACAATGGAACGCGAGCGCCACACCGCTCAACAAGCCGGTTGGCGTGCCCGCTTCGCTGGTGCAACAGGGCCACTCGCTGTTCGAGTCCTCGTGCGCGTCCTGCCACGGCATCTCCGCGCAGGGCATCAGCGGCCGCGCTCCCAGCCTGCACGGCGTCGGCGCGCTCGCGGCTGACTTCTACCTGCAGACCGGGCGGATGCCGCTGCCCAATCCCAAGGCACAGCCCTTGCGCGCATCGCCGGCGTTCCCGCAGAGCAAGATCAGGGCGCTGATCGCCTACGTCGCGTCCTTCGGCGGGCCGGAAATCCCGGCGGTGCACCCCCGGCAGGGGTCGCTCGCGGAAGGCCAGCGGCTGTTCGGCCTCAACTGCGCGGGCTGCCACACGATCCAAGGACAGGGCGGGATCGTCACCGGCGCGATCGTTCCCTCACTGGACGCGGCGACACCAACGCAGATCGGCGAGGCGGTCAGGATCGGCCCGTATGTGATGCCGCGCTTCAGCAGCGGCGAGCTCACCGACGCGCAGGTGAACTCGCTCGCACGGTACATCCAGAGCATCCAGCATCCCGACGACCTCGGTGGCTGGGGCATCGGGCGGATCGGCCCGATCCCCGAGGGCATGGTCGCCTGGCTGCTGGCCGCCGCCGCGCTGCTGCTGATCGCGAGGCTTCTCGGCGAGCGCACGAGCGACGAGACCGAGAATCCCCGACGAACGGACGGCGGCGCGTGAGACGCTTCTGGAAGGCGATCGTGATGCTCTGGGTGTGGCGCGCCGGCGGCATGCGCGCCCGCCGCGAGCAGCAACCCGACGCGGTGGACCCCTCGGAGAGGCGCACGGGTGCACCGGCATGGGCCGAACGGCTGGTCGCGTCCGCGTTGCTGCTGATCCCGGTCGCGGCGCTGGCGTTCGTCACGCTGTTCGTCCTTCACCCGAACACGCAGCTGCTCGGCTTGACGCTCGGGGTCGCGCTGGCACTGCTGGCGGCGGCGCTCGTGCTCGCCGGGCGCTGGCTGGTGCCGCAGGAGACAAAGGTCGAGCGGCGACCAAGGCTCCCGGACCCCGAGGCGGCGCAGCAGGTGCGCGAGCAGGCAGGGGCAGGCGCAGACGGGATCACTCGCCGGCGACTGCTCGCCGGGGCCGCCGGCGTGGCAGGCGCCGGACTGACCGCGGCGATCGTGATCCCGGTGGCGGCGCTCGGCCCTGGCCTCGAGGCGCAGCTACGGCGCACCCCCTGGCACGCCGGTAGGGCACTGGTCGACGAGCAGGGCGAAGCGATCCTCGCCGCTGACGTGATCGAACGAAGCTTCCTGACGGCGTTCCCGCAGCACGCCGACCAGGAAGAGCTGGGCTCCCCGGTCGTCGTCGTTCGCGTAGACCCCAGCACGTTGAAGCTACCGCCGGCGCGGACTGGCTGGGCGCCGCAAGGCATCCTCGCCTACTCGAAGATATGCACGCACGCCGCGTGCGCGATCTCGCTGTTCCGCGACCCGCTGAGCCCGTCCACCGAGTCCAAGGGGCCGGCGCTGGTGTGCCCGTGTCACTACTCGACGTTCGACGTGCTCGACGGCGGCAGCGTCGAGTTCGGGCCCGCCGGACGACCGCTGCCGCAGCTGCCGCTGCAGATCGACTCGGCCGGCGTGTTGCGCGCGGCGGGGCCGATGTCCGGGCCGGTCGGACCTGCGTGGTGGGGCGACCCGTCGTGAGCCGGACAACTCAGAGCACCAAGGACCCGGTGGCGTTCGTCGATGAGCGCCTCGGCGCCGCGAAGGGCCTGCGCTTCCTGATGGACTACGTCTTCCCGGACCACTGGAGCTTCCTGCTCGGGGAGATCGCGCTGTATTCGTTCGTCGTGCTGATCCTGACCGGCACGTTCCTGGCGCTGTTCTTCGACCCGAGCACCACCCCGACCGTCTACCACGGCAGCTACCAGGCACTGCAGGGCCAAAGCGTGTCCGGCGCCTACGCCTCCACGCTTCACATCTCCTTCGACGTTTCCGGTGGACTGCTCGCGCGCCAGATCCATCATTGGGCGGCGCTCGTGTTCGTCGCCGCGATCACCCTGCACCTCCTGCGGATCGTGTTCACCGGTGCGTTCCGGAAGCCAAGGGACATCAACTACTTCATCGGCGTGACCTTGCTGGCGCTCGCGATCCTGGAGGGGTTCGCCGGCTACTCGCTCCCCGGCGACCTGCTCTCAGGGATGGGGTTGGCGATCGCGTGGGCGGTGGCCATGTCGCTGCCGCTCATCGGCGGCCCGTTTGCGACCGCGTTGTGGGGCGGCACGTTCCCCGGTTCCACGGTATTTGAGTCGCGGCTGTTCATCGCCCACGTGTTCCTGGTGCCCGCGATCATCGCCGGCCTGCTAGCGGTGCATCTGGCGATCATCATGCGCCAGCGCCACAGCCAGTTCCCCGGCCCCGGCCGGCGCGAGGACAACGTGGTCGGCACACCGATGTGGCCCGGTTACGCGCTGCGTTCGCTCGGCTTGTTCGCGGCGGTCACGGCGGTGCTGGTCCTGATGGGCGGCTTGATCCAGGTCAACCCGGTGTGGCTGTGGGGCCCCTACCACCCTTACGTCGGCACCAACGGCGCGCAGCCGGACTGGTACCTCGGCTGGCTGATAGGCGCGCTGCGCTTGATGCCGAACCTGGAGATCCACGCCTTCGGGCACACACTCGTGCCTAACCCGTTCTTCGGCGGCGTACTGTTCCCCGCCGTCATCTTCGCGCTGCTTTATGCGCTGCCGTGGCTTGACCGGCGCTTCATCTCAAAGGATTACCGGCGCCACGATCTGCTGGAGCACCCCCGGGACAACCCTCGTCGCAGCGCGCTCGCGGCCTCGGTGTTCTCAGCGGTCGCGGTCGTGTTCGCCGCCGGCTCGGCGGATCGGTTGTTCTTCCAGTTCGGCTTCGGCTACGAAGGTGCCGTCTGGTTCTTCCGCGGCGCGTTCCTGGTCGTGCCGGTCGTCGTCTTCGTGCTCACGAAACGCCTCTGCCTGCGGCTCGCACGCGAGCACGCGCACCCATTGCGTGGCTGGAGCGGCCAGCTCGTGAAGCGCAACAGCCGCGGCGGCTTCGATAGCGCCGGCGAGGCGAGCCGGGAGCTCGATGCCGCGGGACGCTGAGATGGGATGCTCGGTCAGGTGCGCCGGGGGAGCTGCTGATCTCTGATCGCGGCGCGCAGGATCGACCGTGCCCGCTGCGCCTCGCTGCTGATGCCAGCCCTCGAGATCGGTGGCGCGGTCCCGGGCGACCTGAGTAGCCGCCGCGCGGCCTCGGAGAGGTCCCTCAGCTGCCGCTCGCGCACGCGGGACTCCTGAGCTTGCGGCCGGCGCGTCGGCTGCCTCGCTGTCATCTTCGTCTCTCAGGCTGCGGCGCTGGACAGCGCGCCGGCCTGCGGTTGGAAGCGGGGCAGTATCTCGTCGGCGTAGGTCTCGAAGAACCGCTCCTGTTCGGGCCCGATCTGCTGGATGTAGAGCTCATCGAAGCCGGCGTCCTCAAAGCGTTTGATCGCCTCCAGGTGCGCGTCGAGTTCGGGGCCGCAGGGCACGGCCCCGACGACCATGTCCTCGCTGATCAGCTCCGATGCCTGCTCGAAATGCGCGGGGGTCGGCAGGATCTGCGCGAGCTCGCCGGGCAGCTGCTCGTTGGGCCACAGCCGGTGGGCGGTGGCGCGCGCCTGAGCCGCGTCGGGGCCCCAGCAGACCTTCATCCCGCCCGCTACGACACCTTTCCCACCGGCGTCGCGGAAGCGCTCGACGCCCTCCTTGTCGGGCTGCACGGTGCAGTACCCGTCGCCGATCTTCGCGGCGAGTTCTGTGGCTTTGGGACCGAAGCCGGAGATGAGGATCTCCGGGGGCTCGTCGGGTAGGTCGTAGATGCGGGCGTTCTCGACCCGATAGCGGCGTCCGCGGTGGCTTTGCATTCCGCCCTGCCAGAGCTGGCGGATGACCTGCACGGCCTCCTCGAGCATCTCCAGCCGCTCGGCCGCCTCGGGCCAGTGGCCACCGAGGATGTGCTCGTTGAGCGCCTCGCCGCTGCCGAGCCCAAGTGCGAAGCGCCCCTCCAACAGCACGGCGCTGGTCGCGGCCGCCTGAGCGATTACGGCGGGGTGTACGCGAACGGTGGGGCACGTCACGGCGGTCGTCACCTTCATCGTGTTGGTGGCTTGGGAGAGCGCCCCGATCGTCGACCAGACGAAGCCGCTGTGCCCTTGCTCGTCGTTCCAGGGGTGGAAGTGGTCTGAGATCCACAGGCCGTTGAAGCCTGCTTCCTCGGCCATACGGGCTTGGGAAATCAGCTCTCTTGGGTCGAACTCCTCGCTTGAGAGGAAATATCCGAGCCTCATGTGCTCCTCCTTGGGTCAGCCGGGATGTCCTTCTCCTACCCGACGCGCCGAGGGTCAACCCGCTGCCCTGTGGCGCCCTTGGGATGCGGCGATCTCATCGTCGTGCGGTGGTAGCGGCGACGCTCACGCCGCGCTCACCTGAGCCGCGTTTTTGCGGTAGGAGCCCGGGGTAGCCAGGTCACGTGGTGTGTCCCGATTTCCCGCGCCGGCACGTCCTCTGAGCAGATGCCCAAGGAGGCTCCCGTCGGGCAGGTACCTCACCACGCGTCCGCGGCTGGTGCGGGCGCTGCTCGCGACAGCGCGGGACGCCCCGTGGCTGCCATGCCGGGCTCTGAGCGCGTGAATGGCGAGAAGCGTCACGAGACGCGGCAAGAACGGCTCGACCGCAACCTCGAGGAGATGACAGGCGAGCTGCGCGTCGTGGTGACCGGCGTGCAGGTCCTCTTTGCGTTCCTTTTAATCGTCCCGTTCGACACAGGCTTCGCGCATGTCGGGAGCTTCGAGCGGTCGGTGTACTTGGTCACGCTGATCGTTGCTGCGCTTGCGGCGGTATGCACGATCGCGCCCTCGGCGGAGCACCGTTTCCTATTCCGCCAGGACGACAAGCGGTATCTCGTGTTCAACTCGAACCGGGTGGTGATCGCGGGCTTGGCGTTTCTGGCACTGGCGATGTGCGGCTGCGTGCTGCTGGTCACGACCAAGCTGTTCGGTCAGACGACCGGCGTGCTCACCGCTTGCCTCGCCGCGGTGCCGTTCGCTGCTCTGTGGTTCGCGCTACCGCTGGCCAGGCTGCGGACGCGCGACCGTCGTCGGTTCCGGGATCACCGAGCCGACGGGTGACGGTGCACCGCCGATCCGCGGTCGGATGCCCGCGCCACCGGCGCGGAGTCCACGAGGCCGAGCGTCTTTGCCCCGTGCATCAAGTCAACGCGTCGTCTCGCCTGCGGACGTCGTCAGCCAGGCGCTCGGCCGCGACGTAGCGCGTCGCCGGCCCTCTCCCCCGCTGCGTGATCAGCCCGGCATCGAGGAGACGGCGCAGGTCGTTGCTCGCCGTGGGCGAGGAGACCCCAGCCTCAGCTGAGTACCGCGCGCGGTCCGTTCCGTCGAAGAGGCTCTGCTCCAACGCGATCACGAGCCGGTCCGGCCAGCCCCGCTCGTCGACGAGGCGCTCGAGGTAGCTCCACCGCTCAGCCGCCTGATCCAGCTGAATCAGTCGCCGCCGTGCCTGGGCCAGGTGCGCCTCCACGCACAAACGCACGAACGGGGTCGCGTCGCGCTGAGGCTGGTACGAACCTGCCTGGACCTCTCGCAGGGCAGCGTCGTAGGCGCCCGTGTGCTCGCCCAGGTACTCCTCTATCGATACGAACTCGGGCGCGAGCAGGCCGCCCCGCGCGAGCACCAGCGACTGGACGATCCTGGAGATGCGCCCGTTGCCGTCGCGGAAAGGGTGCACCGAGACGATGTGCAGGTGCGCCATCGCGGCGCGGACGATGTGATGGGCGGCGAGATCTCCGGCGCCGCACCAGCGGATCACCTCGGCCATCAGCGGCCGGACTTCCTCGGCGGGCGGCCCCACGTAAGCCGGCGGCCCCCCCTCGGGGCTCGTGACCTCGATCCCCGTCCTTCTGTAGAGGCCCGGTTCCTTGTCCTTTTGGAAGTAGCAAGCGTCGAAGTGCAGGTCCAGCACGACCCGCTCGGCCCACTCGAAACCATCGTCGGCCGCCATCACCCCGACGTGATCCATGGCGTGCGCGTAACAGGCCAGCGCCATGCGGTCCTCGTCGGTTGGATTGGGTGGTTCGGCGCCGCGCGTTATCCCGAGTCGATCCTCGCTGGGCACGCTGAAGCCCTCGATCTCGATCGAGCTCTCGGCGGAGGACGCGCGCCACTGGCGCCGCAGGCTGCCGAGCCACGGCCCGGCGCGAGCCGCACGCGAGCCAAGCTCCTCGCCGAGGCGGTCGAAAACGGCAATGTCCTGCCTCAGCTGGGTGTTGAGCTTCGGCGTGGAGTAGATCACGATCATAAGCATAGACGATTATTCGTATTATCACTTGACCGCTCGAACGCTTAAGGCGTCCATCGTGATAAGACGGGGCCCACCCACGCTGACGACGACCGCCCACGGCGCAGAGCGAGGGCGGTTTCGCGGGCGGCCTCCCCCGCGTCAAGGCCGGTGGAAAATGCACCCCTTTCGCACGCTGAAAACTGACCGCCCTTTGGGCTTGCGCCGGCTGCGTGTGGCAGAACCCTGCTTGGGGCGGACACCCGGTGCCCGACCTCTATCGCAGGCGCCGGAGTGTCGTGTCAATCTCGGTGGTGAGGAGGTAGAGGTCGAGTTCGTCGGGCCCGTCCTGATCGAACGGATGAAAGCCCAGTCGTTCCCACCAGGTGCAAGCTCTGTCAGTGAGCGCGGTCACGACGACGGCTCGGCATGCCGCCTTCTGGTTGAGTTCTACGGCGGTGGCAAGCACGTGGGCGACTAGGGCCGTCCCGATCCCCAGGCGCGAGTAGCGGTGGTCGACCGCGAGGCGGCCGAGCAGCAACGCCGGGACGGGGTCAGGAGAGCGCTTGGCGAGCACCCCAGGGGCCGCTGAGCGATCAATGCCGGTCATGGCGATGCTCGTGTATGCGACGACGACGTCGTTGGCGTCGGCGATGACCCAAGTGGCGGCGGTGTCGCGGCGGCGGTTCTGGCCGGCGTAGCGGCGCAGCCACTCATCGAGCGCGGGCTCGCCGCAATTGAACTGCTCGCGGTCGTGTCGGCGGACGTCGAGGAGCGCGGGGCGGCGCAGTTCAGTCAAGCCAGCTGAACTTGCGCTTGCGCCGCAGCGCCTTGGCGAGGCGGTCGTTGACCTGTGCGGGCCGCTCGAGTGCCTCGGTAAACGCGGACGCAGCGTCTGCTGAGAGCCTGATGCTTGAGCGCTCCGCGAGGACCTCCTCCGCCTTGGATGCCGCGGCCTGGACCACGAAGGCGGACATGTTCAGATGCGACGCGGCAGCTGCTCGCTCCAGCAGGGCCTTGTCGGACTGGTCGACGCGGATCTGCAGCCGTTCTTCCTTGGTTGGCGACATGTGCTTACGATGGCAGTACAGCATGGGTTTGTCAAGCCATCCAACGACAGGGAGGACTCATGCAACCCGCGTTTCTTGACGTCCAGCGACTCCGCGCACCGATCGTCCTGCTTGGGCGCGGGGCTACGGGTTGGCGAGATACTCGAGCTGCAGGAGAGCGACCTCGACCCCACCCGCGGCGCACGCCTGGCGCGCCGTGGCTAGTGCGGCAGGCGACGTGAGGTCGGCATGGACCGGTGGGCGTGGGGACAGCTCGACCCATGGCTGCAGACCCGGCGCGAGCTGTCGATCGGGGCGCTGCTCTGCGTGCGATCCACGGACCGACCACCGGCCGGCACTGGGAGCCCCACAGCACGCAAGCAGCTCCATCACACAGCCGCAGCAGTGGTTTCAAGGCGGTTCGCCCCGCACCAGCTGCGAAACCCGCGACAGCACCCACGCCGGTCCGGCAAACCTTCGCCACGATTCGCTCTTGTTCGCCACCATCGCGGACAACGCGCCGTATCGGGGCGAACGGTTAGAGTTGGCTTGAATACAGGGGATTCGGGCGTTCTGCTACCGATTTGCAGCGGCTATGCCGCCTCCATGCCCAGGCAGATGGCAGCCCAGACCGCGTGTACGCCATCGTGAACGCGCGTATCGCGTCCGCGTCGACCGGCGGGGCGCAGGTGAGCCCAATACCGGGCGGGATCCGTCGCCATCCCGCAGCCAGCCCAGAGCCAAAATATCGCCGTGATCTACCGCATCGAAAGTCATGGCTGCCGCTCAGCATGAGCGCACGGCTATGGCACACCTGACTGCTGGGAGGCATCACGACGAAAATAGAAGCAGTAACGCCGCACGCCGACGACGACGTGCTGCGGTTTCGGCTTGTGCTTGCTCCTGTTCCTGTACGACTGCCCCAATCGGGATCAGTGTGCCCGGCAGATGCACACCTGGGATATGTCCTGGTGGTCCAATCACGCTGCCTCTCGCCTCCGCTTCAACAAATACGTCATTTCGATCCAAATAGCGCAGTCATGCCATACGTCAGTCGCGGCCTTGTACGTAAATACGCCGTTGGCGACTGTAGGCGAACCAACAAGCTCCCAGCCGGCGGCGCCGAGTTCGTTCAGGAGCGTCCAGAAGTGGTCCAACTCTCGTCTCTGCCACTCAGTGTCGGTCGGGAGCTGAAGCCAAAGTGGGACGGCCTCCTTCGATTGAGGATCACGGCTGATGTAGATTCGGGCGTACTCCCAAGCCTCCGCCATAGTCGGCGAAGCCTAGCCCTTGCGCGAGGCCTTACCGAGCCAGAGGTGGTCTTTCCCCGGCTTGGCGCGCCGATGCCGATTAACCGCGGCACACGCCACAAACCGAAGTGGGCCGGTCACGTCCGCTACAAGGGCCGGCGCAACCGTGCTTGAGTTCGCGCGCTCTGAGATACACGAGAACGGCCGAATCACGATGGAGTGGCCGGACGGCGAGCGAGCGCAGAAGGGGACCGGCCGCCGCGACTCATCGGTACGGCGACTGCGCGACGGCCTGCGGCCGTTCATCCGCGAGTTCCACGATCGGCCACTTGACAGCTTCACCGCAACGAGGCCCCGACGTGGATACGCCCCAAGGGCGCCAACATCTAGCAGGCCGTCCGGCAGTTCATCAACCACGCGCTCGACCGCGAGTTGATCGTACGCAACCACTTCACCCGCATCGGCGCTAGCAAGAAAAAGCGCCGCGTTGACCGGCCCGACTTCGAGATCATCACCAACGAGCAGTACAAGCGGCTACGCCGAGCCGCGCGAGAGAGTTGCGCCGACGAGTACGGGCAGGTGCTTGAGGGCATGGTCCTCGCCGTGGGAGAGGAGGCGATGCGCCCCGCCGAAATCTTCGCGCTGCACTGGCCCGAGATTCATCTCGCCCAGAATCTGATCCACGTCAAGCGCAACCTCGACCTCGACACGGGCAAGATCACGTGGCCCAAGGACGACGACGGGCGCTGGGTCGTAATGAGCCCCGCCTTCCGCGAGCACATCGAGACGACGCCCCGCATGGGCAAGGTCGTCCACCGCGAGATGGGCCAGATCGTCTACCCCGCGCCGCAAGGCGGATAAATGCACCGCAGCAGCCGGTCCTCGTACTGGAACGGGGTACGCGTCGCCGCCGGCATGCCCGGCCAAGACTGGTACGAGCTAAACCACCGCGCGATTCAGTGGATGGTCGATCCCGTCGATGACGGCGGCCTCGGCGTCGACCCCGCGACGGCCGCCGCGATGGTCGGCCACGACGACGGCGGCTATCTCATCGCCACCGTCTACACCAAGCTCGCCGAGCGCCGAGCCATCGCCCGCGCACAGCGCGCGATGGACGCGTACCAGCAGCGCCGCGACGCCGCCAATGCCGAGCCGCCACGCCTGCGTGTCGTCGATCCTGCGGTCTAAGCTCGGAACGGTGTCTACGGGTGATGCCGAACCATCGTTCGCCGACCTCTTCCCTCACGGAATCGCCGATCAGGAGTTCGACGTGGGCACCGAGGAGGGCAACCAGGCGTACTTCGGACGAGACGTTCTCCGCGGCCTCGCCGGGGGGATTGACGACTTCATCGCCGAAAAGCAGCCCCGTTGGCGGCGCTACCGCGCAGGCCCAGCGTTCCTCGGCACCGCTCCCTGGCTCGATGACGAGGAGCTGCTGAACCGCATCAAGCGCATGGCCGGCTGCGTCGTGATGACCAAGCAAGGCCGAAGCCAGCGACAACTACAGAAGCTCGCGCGACTTCGGGAGGCCAACGAGCAGTCACCCGGCCTACCCGCCGAAGCCCTCCCAATCCTCGGCGGCATGGCACCAAAGGTCAACGGCCGCCCGGCGATGATCGGTCCCGATACCCCAGTCGGGAAGGACCAGATCGAGGCGATTCGGACGCTCGGCTACCGAAAGCGCGGACAGCAGCTCGTCCCGACCCCCCCACGCCAAGCTGTTGCTGCTCGGACATCTCTGGTGGCACGACGAAGTGCCACTCGGCCACGTAGAAGACGTTACCGGCTTCAGACCGCTCCGCCTCTGGATATCGTCGGCGAACCTGACCGGCTCCTCGCGCCGAAACCTGGAGTTCGGGTTCTGGACCGAGGGCCCGAAGCTCGTGGCAGGCGCCAGGGACTTCATCGAATCGCTCATCAGCGTCTCGGAGGCCTTGGACCCCGAATCCGACCTGCCCGACCCAGACTTCGCCGCCGTCGAGTTCGATGACGCTGCGTTCGGCGAATACTTCGCCGACCTAGATTCAGGCGAGGACGACGATGACGACTACTGACGCAGTGACCGGCTGCGGCCAGCAAAACCGGCCGCAAAACGGCCGCAACGTTGCTTCTGCGGCCACTTTGCGGTCACCGAGCCCATCGAACACCAGCGAACGCGTGCGAACGGCGTCCCGCGAAGCCCAGTGTTCTCCGGGGTTTTCGCCCGTGTCCGCTGGCCTTCGCGGGATATGAAGGAATCGGGGCGCCCGGATTTGAACCGGGGACCTCACCGACCCGAACGGTGCGCGCTACCAGGCTGCGCCACGCCCCGAGAGCGCCAGTATCACACAGAACCGGTGCTGCGAACGATGGACCGTTATCTTCGCGCTGTGCCGTCAGTCGCCGACCTCGTGCACGAGCTCGACCAGCTACTCGACGTCGAGCGCTTCGATGATCCCGGCGTCAACGGGCTCCAGGTTCCCGGCGCGGCCGAGGTCAGCACGCTCGTCACCGGTGTGTCGGCCAACCGCGCGCTACTCGAGCGAGCGGCGGCGGCGGGCGCCGACCTTGTGATCGTCCACCACGGGCTCTTCTGGCGCCCGGGCATGCAGCGCGTCGACGCGGTCACCCACGGGCGCCTGCGCATCATCTTCGATGGGGGCATGGCGCTCGCCGCCTACCACCTGCCGCTCGACGCGCACCGCGAGCACGGCAACGCCGCGCTCCTCGCCGGCGCGCTCGGGATGACACCCGCGACGCCGTTCGCAGTCGAGCACGGCCAGCCGCTCGGCTGGGTCGCGATCCCCGACCGCGAGTTGACCCTCAGCGAGCTCGTCGAGCGGACGGCGCGAGCGACGGGCCGCGAGCCGCAGACTTACGGCTCCGGGGCGGAGCACATAGCGCTCGCCGGGATCGTCACGGGCGGCGGCGCCGACTACCTTGAGGCCGCCCGCGACGCGGGCGCACAGGCCCTCGTCACGGGCGAGGTGACCGAGCGCTCGCCCGGCCTCGCGGAGGAGCTCGGCATGCATCTGATCGCCGCGGGGCACCACGCGACCGAGCGCTTCGGCGTCCGTTCGATCGGCGAGATGCTCGCGCGCGAGCACGGCATCGCTCATACGTTCATCGACATCGAGAACAGCGTCTGACGCGCAGGGCCCCGGCACCTCTAACATCCCGTTTCGCAGGTACGGCGGAGAGAGGGAGAGGGACATGGAGGCCGGGACAACGGGAACTGGTTCACAGACGGGCACGATCGCGGGCCTCGCGGCCGCGGCGGGCGAGCGTTACGGCGACCGCGTCGCCGTGCAGTACAAGCGCGGCGGCGAGTGGCATGAGCGCACCTACAACGAGGTCGTCGGAATCGTCCAGGAGATCGCGCTCGGACTGATCGCGCTCGGAATCGAGCCCGGCGAGCGGATCTGCATCCTGTGCACGACGCGCGAGGAGTGGACGTACTGCGACCTGGCGGCGACGTCCGCGGGGCTGGTGGTCGTGCCGATCTACCCGACGAACTCGCCGGACGAGTGCCACTGGGTCATCTCGGACTCCGAAGCCGTCGCGATCATCGCCGAGGACGACGCGCAGCTCGCCAAGATCGCCGAGGTTCGCGACCGCCTGCCCGACCTGCGCGAGATCGTCGTGATCGACGGCGACGGCGGCGGCGAGCTCGGCGCGCGCACGCTCGCGTCGGTGCGCGCCCTCGGCGCCGAGGGCGATGTCGCTGAGCTCGAGGCGCGCCGCAACGCGGTGCGCCCCGAGGACCCGTACACGTTCATCTACACGTCCGGAACCACCGGCAACCCGAAGGGATGCGTCCTCACGCACGGCAACTACGCGGCTGTCACGGAGATGGTCGCAAGCACAGCCGACCTCACCGAGGACGAGATCACATACCTGTATCTGCCGCTCGCGCACGCCTACGCACTGCTGATCCAGCTCCTCGCCTTCCATCTCGGCTCGGCGATCGCCTACTTCGGCGGCGACACGCGGCAGATCATCCCCGAGCTGATGGAGGTCAAACCGACCTACCTGCCGTCGGTGCCGCGCATCTTCGAGAAGATCTACACCCTCGCCCGCGCCTCAATCGACGCCAAACCACCCGAGGAGCGTGCGCAGGCCGACGCCGCGATCGCCCTCGGCGTGAAGGTGCGCGAAATGATGGCGCGCGAGGAAGAGATCCCGCCGGAGCTCGCCGAGCCGTTCGAGAAGGCCGACGCCGAGCTCTTCGCAAACGTGCGGGCCCTCTTCGGTGGGCGCTGCAAGCGCGCGACGAGCGGCGCGGCTCCCATCGCGAAGGAGATCCTCGAATTCTTCTACGCGTGCGGCATCGCCGTCCTCGAGGGATACGGCATGACCGAGACCTCGACCGCGGCGACGTTCAGCTCGCCCACGGCGTTCCGTTACGGAACCGTCGGGCGCGCGCTGCCCGGCGTCGAGATCCGCATCGCAGACGACGGCGAGGTGCTGCTCAAGGGGGCGAACATCTTCGCCGGTTACCACAACCGGGCGGACGCGGGGACGTTCGGCGACGTCGTCGACGGCTGGCTGCACACTGGCGACCTCGGCTCGCTCGACGAGGACGGCTTCCTCACGATCACGGGCCGCAAGAAGGACATCATCATCACCGCGGGCGGCAAGAACCTGACGCCGGCGAACATCGAGAACGACCTCAAGCAGAGCCGCTGGATCTCGCAGGCGGTGATGTACGGCGACCGGCGGCCCTACCCCGTCGTCCTCGTCACCCTCGACGAGGAAGAAATCCCGGCGTTCGCGAAGGAGCACGGCCTCGCCGAGGACATCCCGACGCTCTCGCGCGACCCCGAGATCCACGCCCTCATCCAAGCCGAAGTTGACCGTGTGAACGCGAAGTACGCGCAGGTCGAGCAGGTGAAGCGCTTCGCGATCCTCGACCACGACCTCAGCCAGCCGACGGGCGAGCTCACGCCGACGCTGAAGGTCAAGCGCAACGTCGTCAACGAGAAGTACGCGGAGATCTTCGAGTCGTTGTACCGGGACGCATAGCCGCCGGCTGCCAAGATGAGGTGACATGCGCACCGATCCGGCTGACAACGGCGGCCTGTTCGCGGGCCGCCGCCCGGGAACCGCGCCCGTCCACTACCGCGCTACGCCGGAGCGCGCAGGCGAGCAGCGCCGCCGCGTGGACGGGTCACTCGCGAACGTGCTGTTCGCGTGCATGGTCGTGCTCAGCCTGCTGTGCTGGGGCCCGATCCCGCTCGCTTGCCTGTGGGTCGGCTCGCAGGCGCAGTACGTGAGCGGAAACGCCGACATCGGGCTGCTCGGCGCGCTCGTCGCGCTCTTCGTCCTGCTGTTCGGCACCCTCGCGCTGCTCAAAAGAATCGATGGGGCTTGGATCCTGGTGCGCCGCGCCGCGGGCCACGACCAGCGCCGCGGCGCCCTCGGGCGCATCTTCGGCACGACGGCGTGCATCTGCGCCGCCATCTTCGTCTTCTGGTTCATCGTCATCCAGGGCCCCGGGTCGAGCCTCGCGCCCGGCAACGGCGCGACCTGACCCGCGGGCAGCCGCCCGCTGCTAGAAAGGTCCCGATTTGGGCCTGCTCGACTACTACCGACAGTTCGAAGGGATGTCCGAGGAGGAGGTCAACCGCGAGCTGCGCGAAGATGACGCACAGCGCAAACGCGAAGCGCTCGCGAAGGTCCCCGACCTCGACCTTTCGCAGACGACCTGGCACGAACTGCCGCACCCGCGCATCGCGAACGCAATCACGTTCGTCGCGCGGCGCGGCATGCACCGCTATCCGATCCAGCGCGAGCAGGAGCTGCGCGACGAGCTTGCCGCCAACCACCGTGTTCCCGCCGAGCGCCTGATCCTCGGCAACGGCGCCGCCGAGCTGCTGAGCGCCGCGACGCGCGCGCTGCTCGGCCGGGGCCAGGCGCTCATCACACGCTGGCCCACCTACCCCCTCTACCCGCTGATGGCGCGCCGCGCGAGCGCCGATTGCGTGCGCGTCGCCGGGGGGACAGAGGAGCTCCTCGCGGCGGCGTGCCAGCCGGGCGCGCGCGCCGTCGTGATCGCGAGCCCGAACGACCCGACGGGAACGCTCACGACGAGCGCGGAGCTGCGAATGCTCCTCGAAGGCGTGCCGTCGGGCGTCGCGGTCCTGCTCGACGAGGCGCTCGTCGACTTCGTCGACGCCCAGTCGCAGTCGAGCTCCATCGAACTGCTCGAGGAGTTCCCGCGCCTGCTCGTGTTCCGCAGCTTCTCGAAGGCATGGGGCCTTGCGGGAACGCGCGTCGGCTACGCGATCGGCGGCCCCGGCTCCGAGCAGCTGCTGGCCGAGCTGGACCCCGATCTCGGCGTCTCGGAGCTCTCGCAGGCCGGGGCCCTCGAGGCGATCCGCAGCTGCCGCGGCCTGATTCAGGCTCGCGTCGGCGTGATCGGCCGCGAGCGCCCGCGCCTTGCGTCCGCGCTCGCCGCGCGCGGGTTCGAAGTGTCCGACAGCCAGGCGAACTTCCTCTGGGTGAGACATCCGGTGCTCGCCGGGAACGCCTTCGCCGCCGAGCTCGCGCTCCAGGGCATCACCGTCGCGATCGGCGACGCGCTCGGCGAGGCCGGGCACGTGCGGATCACGCTCCGCTCGCCGGAGGCCTCCGAGCGTCTGCTGCGCGCCGTCGACGCGACGCTCTAGCGCGCCACGGCTAGACTGCGCGCCGTGAAGCTGATCCACACGTGCTACCGGATCACCGACATCGACCGTTCGGTCGCCTTCTATGAAGCGCTCGGCTTCGAAGAGGTCGGGCGCCTGCCGATCCGCGAGGAGGCGGTGAACGTCTTCATGAACCTGCCCGGTGACGGCGACATGCCGCGCCTTGAGCTGACGTACAACTTCGGCGTCGACGGCTACGAGCTCGGCACCGCCTACGGGCACATCGCCGTGATGACGGAGGATCTCGACGGCGCGCTCGAGCGCCTCGCCGTCCAGGGCATCGAGCCCGAGCGCGAACCCTACTCGGTCCGCGAGGGCGGCTCGCGGCTCTGCTTCGTCAAAGACCCCGACGGCTATCGCATCGAGCTCATCGAGCAGTAGAGGCGGTCACGCGGCGAACGGCGTGCCCCAGGAGCCGGCGAACAGTACGTCGGCGATGCGCTTGCGGTCGGCACTTATGTCACTCGCCGGCTCGGCGGCGTAGCCGATCGACACGGCGCCGATCGGCTTGAAGGAGGCCGGGACGCCGAACGCGTCGCGGTATGCGTCGATCTGCTCGCCCGGCAGCCCGAAGAACGCGGCGCCGAGGCCCTGGTCGATGGCGCTGAGCAGCATCAGCATCGCCGCAAAGCCGGCGTCGATGTCCCAGTACGGCGCGGGCCAGCTCGCCTCGGAGCGCTCGAGGCCCTTGTCGGGCTGCGCGTGGCGGTCCAGGTACGCGTCCATGTTGGAGTGCACGACGACAATCACCGGCGCGACGACGTTCGCCGCGAGCCAGCGGTCCGCATTCTCTGGCGGCGTCACCGCCTCACGGAAGCGCGCTCGATCAGCCGCGGCGGTGAGGACGAGGAAGCCCCACCCTTGCACGAAGCCCGCCGATGGTGCCCGCAGCGCGTGGCGGACAATGACTTTCAGGGCCTCGTCGGGCACCGGCCGGTCCTCGTAGCGGCGCACCATGCGCCGGCGGCGGACGACCTCCCCGAACTCCATGCCGCGACCCTACGTGACGAGGGCGTGCCGTGCACCGGGACGCTACGGTGCGCCGGTGACCGTCGGTACCGTCGTGTTCGATGTCGGCGAGACGATCGTCGAGGAGACGCGCATCTGGTCGCAGCTCGCCGGCCGTGCCGGCGTCTCGCCTCTGACGCTCTTCGCGGTGCTCGGATCGCTGATCGAGCGCGGCGAAGACCACCGCCTCGTTTGGGAGCGTGTCGGCGTCGAGCCGCCCGCCACCGATGGCCTGCGGTTCGAGGGGGGCGACTTGTATCCCGACGTGCTCCCCTGTCTTGCCGCCCTGCGCGGCGAAGGCCGCGGGCTCGGGATCGCGGGCAATCAGCCCGCCGGCGTCGCGGAGCGCCTCGCGGAACTCGAGCTGCCCGTCGACTTCATCGGCTCCTCCGCGGCGTGGGGCGTCAGCAAGCCGGACGCGGGCTTCTTCGCACGGGTTTGCGAGGAGGCGGGAGCGGCGCCCGGCTCGGTCGCCTACGTCGGCGACCGCCTCGACAACGATGTCCTGCCGGCGATGCGCGCCGGGATGGTCGCGGTGTTCATCCTGCGCGGCCCGTGGGCCGTGATCCATGGGCGCAGCGCGGACGCGCGCCGCGCCGACATCCGGATAGCGGGGCTCGCTGAGCTCCCGCGGGCGCTCGCGGTCCGCTAGCCCGACTGGCGCAGCAGGGCGCCCGTCGTTTCCTCGAGGATCTTGCGCCAGGCGCTCGTCGACTCCTCGGAGAGATCGAAGTGCTCGACGATGCGCCGGACCCGCTTGGCCGAGATCTCGAGGCCGTGGCGCTCGGCGAGATCCTGGTAGCGGTCCAGTTCGCCCGCGATCTGCTTGGTCACCGACTCGAAGCCGTGGCGCGCGATGTCGACGCGGTTCGTGAAGCTCATCATCGACGTCTGGAACATGAGCTCGTCGGTCGGTTCGGGCTCGATCAGCAGGATGTCGACGCCGGGGAAACGCCGCTCCCAGGTCTTCGCGAGTTCGTGCAGGCGCTGGTGCGCCACGAGCTTGAAGGTCTGGTAGCCGATCTGCGCGAAGCCCATATCGGAGATGCGGCGCGGGCGACGGCCGAGCGCCGTGCGAATCGTGCCGGCGAAGTCGTTGACGTACGGCACGATCGGGTTGATCACGATCACGAGCTTCGCGCCCGCTTCGACGGCGATGTCGAGGTTGGTGGTCGAGACGATGCCGCCGTCGATCAGCTCGCGGTCGCCGACCTTGACGGGCGCGTAGACCATCGGCAGGGCGCCCGAAGCGCGCGCCGCGGTGGAGATCGGCACCGTGTCGCGCTGGTCGACGCCGAAAACGACGCGCTCGCAGGTGTCGAGGTCCGTCGCGGTCAGGTAGAGCTCGCAGCTCAGCTCGGCGAACTCGTCGGTGCGTCCCGGTTCGTTCAGGACCTCGCGCAGGTAGCGTTCGATGCCGGCGCCCGTGTAGATGCCCGACGGCAGGATGTCGACGAGGCTCAGCGCGACATCCATCATCGACGCCCGCTGCGGGTCGCGCGCGAGTTCGCGCAGGTTCGACATCAGGCGCAGCGGCGCGACGACGCCCATTCGCGCCATCTCGATCAGGTTCAGCTTGAGCAGGTCGGCGAGGTCGATGTCCTTGAACGGCAGCGGCTTCTGGCGCGTTGCGACGCGCATCATCTCCTCGGGGGTGACGCCGTTCGCCGTCAGCGCCGCGATGAACGCGCCGGCGGAGGTGCCGACGTAGACATCGAAGTCGTTGACCGTCGTGTTGACGGCGAGCAGGTCGAGCGCCCGCAGGGCGCCGATCTCGTACATCCCGCCGGTGAAGCCGCCCCCGCCGAGCACCAGCGCCGTCTTGTCGCGCCGGGGCCGTTTGCGCCGCTCGTGCGCCGGCTCGCGCCCAACCCCCCGCGGTGCCTTCTCCTTGGCTTTGCCCGTCGCCCGCTTATCGGGTTCGAGCTTGACAACCTTGCCCATCAGACCCATTCTACGGCCGCGTGGGCAGGAAAGCTCAAATAACGCTGCTTATGAGCGTTTTTTTTCTTTTTGCGCCGGCGGCGTCGGCCGCTGCCAGCACGGCACTCGCGAAGCTCCGCAGCCACATCGCACATGAGCTCGCAATCGTCGGGCCAGCCGACGGCGCCTACGTCTACGACCTCACCGCGCACCGTCTGCTGTTCTCCGAGCGCGCGGCGGTCCGCCGCCCGCCGGCGTCGGTGGAGAAGCTCTACACCTCGACGACGGCACTGGAGCTGCTCGGCGCCGATTATCGCCTGGCGACCCGGGTGTTCGGCCAGGGCCACCTCACGCAGTCCGGCGTGTTCGAAGGCAACCTCTTCCTGCGCGGCGGCGGCGATCCGACTTTCGGCAGCGTACCGTTCATCGACGCCCACTACGGGGGCATCGGCACCGCCGTGCGGACGCTCGCCGTACAGCTCGCCGACCGCGACCATATTCGCCGCGTCACCGGTTCGATCCTCGGCGACGAAACGTGGTGGGACCGGCTGCGCGGCGATCCCTCGAGCGGCTACGCCTTCGACCCCTACCTGGAAGGGCAGCTCAGCGCGCTGGAGTTCAACCGCGGCGAGGACGGCCCGTACTCGGGCGTGCACGCGCCGGGCGAGAACGCCGCGCGCCACCTCATGCTCGCGCTGCGCTCGCTCGGCGTGCGCGTCGCGGGGCGGCCCGGGGCGCGCAAGACGCCCGCGCACCTGCGCGAGCTCGCCGTCGCGCGCTCGCCCACGCTCGCGCAGCTGCTGGGGCTGATGCTCCCCCCCTCGGACAACTTCTTCGCCGAGAGTCTCATCAAGGACCTCGGCGCCCTGCGCGCCGGCGCGGGCACCACCGCCGCGGGTGCGGCCGTGGTGCGCCGCACGATCGCACGCGACTTCGGCCTGCACCCGACGCTCGTGGACGGCTCCGGCCTCTCGGAAACTGACAAAACGTCGCCCGAACAGGTCTCGCGCCTCTTGATCGACCTCTATCCGCAGAAGATCGGTGCGACGCTGCGCGACCATCTGGCGGTGGCGGGCGACACCGGCACGCTCGAAGAAAGGATGCGCGGAACAGCGGCGCAGGGGCGCTGCCAGGCGAAGACAGGCACGCTCACGGGCGTCTCGAACCTCGCCGGCTACTGCCGCGCCGCCGACGGCGACACGATCGAGTTCGCGATCTTCAACGACGGCGTCGAACTTGAAGCGGCGCACCGGGTGCAGAACAACGTCGCGATCTCGCTCGCCCGCTACTAGCACGCGTCGGGCGGGTAGCTACGATGGCCCGGACCCGCCCGAGAAGATGACGTCGCAGCGACACCACCGACCGCCCGACGCGCCGTGAGGAGACTCGGGCGCACCGGACTCGATGTCTTCCCGCTGTGTCTCGGCGGCAACGTCTTCGGCTGGACCGCCGACGAGAGCGACTCGTTCGCCGTCCTCGACGCCTACCGCGCCGCGGGCGGCAACTTCGTTGACACCGCGAACTCATACCTGGTCGAACACGGGCGCTCGGAGTCGATCATCGGCGCGTGGCTCGCGGATCGCGGCTGCCGCGAGGAGTTCGTGATCGCGACGAAGGTCGGCGGCGGGCATGGCGATACGCGCAACCTGCGCCCGGAGACGATCGCGAGCGAGGCGCGGGCGTCGCTCGGGCGCCTCGGGATCGAGCGGATCGACCTCTACTACGCGCATTTCGACGACTCCGACACGCCGCTCGAGGAATCGCTGCGCGCCTTCGACGAGCTCGTCGGCGAGGGGCTCGTGGCGAACCTCGGTGCCTCCAACTACTCGCCGGCGCGTCTGACGGCCGCGCTGGAGCTGCAGCGCGAGCTCGGCCTCGCCGAGTTCACGGTGCTGCAGCCGCTCTACAACCTGGTCGAGCGCGAGTTCGAGCAGACTCTGCTCCCCGTCGCCGAGCGCTTCGACCTCGCCGTGCTCCCGTACTACGCGCTCGCGAGCGGCTTCCTCACGGGCAAGTACCGGCCGGGCGGCGAGGCGACGGGCTCGCCGCGTGCCCAGGCGGCGTCCGAGTACCTCGAGCGCGGCGGCGGCGCGGTGCTCGAAGCGCTCGACGAGGTCGCGGCTGCGCACGACGCACCGGTTGCGGCCGTCGCGCTCGCGTGGCTGCTCGCGCGCCCCCGCGTCACCGCTCCGATCGCGAGCGCGCGCAGCACCGGCCAACTCGAAGAGATCCTGCCGGCGCCGTCGCTGACGCTGACCGCCGCCGAGGTCGAGCGCCTCTCGGGGAGCGCGGGCGGCTAGCCCGGCCCGCCGTCGAGCAGCGCGCGCAGGCCAGCTTCGTCAAGGACCGGGACGTCGAGGCGGCCCGCCTTCTCCAGCTTCGAGCCCGCGCTCTCGCCGGCGACGAGATAGTCGGTCTTCGCCGACACCGAGCCGGTGACGCGGCCTCCCGCCAGGGCGATCAGCTCGCTCGCCTGCTCGCGCGAGAGCTCGGGCAGCGTCCCGGTGAGGACGAACGTGAGGCCCGCCAGCGGCCCCTCGGACGGCGGCGGGCCCTCTTCGGCGAAAGTCAGGCCCTCGGCGCGGAGTTCGGCGATCAGCTCGCGCATGCGCGGCTCATCGAGCTCGGCGCGGATCGAGTGCGCCATCTTCGTGCCGATCCCGTCGATCTGTTCGAGTCGCTCTGGGGGCGCGGCGAGGAGGGTGTCGATGTCGCGCAGCTGCTGGGCGATGTTGCGCCCCGTCACCTCGCCGACCTCCTCGATGCCGAGCGCGAACAGCACGCGGGCGAAGGGCCGCGAGCGCGACTCGTCGATCGCGGCGAGAAGTTTGCGGGCCGAGATCTCACCGACGCCCTCGAGCGCGACTAGCTGGTCCTCGCGCAGGCGGTAGATGTCGGCTGCGGTACGCACGAGGCCTTCGGCGAGCAACAGCTGGACCTGGCGTTCGCCGAGTCCGACGATGTCCATCGCGCCGCGTGAGACGAAATGGCGCAGCAGCTGGAAGGCGCGGCCCGGGCACAAGGGGTTCGGGCATTTCGTGAAGACCGCGCCGGGCGCCGGCGGGATCGTCTTCGTCTTGCAGAAGGGGCAGCGCGACGGCGGTTTCGGGCGCCGTGGGCGGCCCTTGCGCTCGGCGACGTGCGGCGCCGGCGAGATGACCTGCGGTATCACGTCGCCGGCGCGCAGCACGATCACCTCCTCACCCGCGCGCAGGTCCTTGCGGGCGAGGTCCTGCTCGTTGTGCAGCGTCGCGCTGGTGATCGTCACGCCGCCGACGCTCACCGGCGAGAGCACGGCGTAGGGGCGCAGGTCGCCGAACTTGCCGACGTTCCAGCGGACGTCCTCGAGCGTCGTCACGGCCGTGGTCGGCGGGAACTTCCAGGCGACCGCCCAGCGCGGGTCGCGGCCGACGCTGCCGAGGCGGCGCTGCAGCTCGAGGTCGTCGACCTTCACCACCGCGCCGTCGATCTCGAATTCGAGCTCGCCGCGGCGGCGCTCCCAGCTTTGGCACTGTTCGACCGCGGCCTCCTCGCCGCGCACGACCCGGATCTCGGAGTTGACGCGGAAGCCGTGGTCGCGCAGCCAGTCGAGCGCCTGCGAGTGGCGCTCGAACTGCAGCCCCTCGCTGATCGCGACCTGGTAGCACCAGATCGAGAGCGGCCGCTTGGCCGCGTCGGCGGGGTCGAGCTGGCGGATCGCACCCGCCGCCGAGTTGCGCGGGTTCATGAAAGTCGAAAGGTTTTCGGCGGCGCGCTGCTCGTTGAGCGCCGTGAAGTCGTGCAGCGAGATGTAGACCTCGCCGCGCACCTCCAGCAGCGGCGGCGCGTCCTGCACGGTCAGCGGTATCTCGTTGATCGTTCGCAGGTTGTGCGTGACGTCCTCGCCGACGACGCCGTCGCCGCGCGTCGCGCCGCGCTCGAAGACGCCGTCACGGTAGACGAGCGAGATCGCGAGGCCGTCGACCTTCGGCTCGACGACGTAGCTGAAGTTCTCGGGGTCGATCCCCTCGCGCCCGAGGTGGCTGCGCATGCGGTCGACCCAGGCGCGCAGCTCGCTCTCGGTGCGCACGTTCGAGAGCGACAGCATCGGCTCCAGATGAGTCACCTTCTCGAGGCGCGAGACGGGGTGCGAGCCGACGCGCTGCGTCGGCGAGGACGGGTCGACGAGGTCGGGGCGTTCGCGCTCGATCGCGCGCAGCTCCTCCATCATCGCGTCGTAGACGTCGTCGCCGATCTCGGGGTCGTCGTAGACGAAGTAGCGCCGCGCGTGGTATTCCAGCTGGCGGCGCAGCTCGGCGGCGCGCTTGGCCTGCTCGTCGCCGGCGCCGCTCACGACGCTGCCGCGAGGAGCGAGTTCAGGTCGTACGTGCGCAGCGCCTCGATGCCCGAGCGGTCGGTGAGGTCGAAGTGCAGCGGCGTCACGGCGATCCGGCCCGCGGCGATGGCGGCAAGATCGGTTCCGGGCTCGTCCTCGTAGCCGGGGTCCGAGCCGTAGATCCAGTAGCGCCGGCCCGTGGCCTCCTCGGACTCGAGCTTGAGCTCGTCGCGGTAGATCCGCTTGCCCAGGCGCGCCACCTCGACGCCGGCCGGACCGCTCGCGGGTACGTTGATGTTGAGCAGCGTCCCCGCGGGGAGCGGCAGCTCCTGGTGGCGTTCGACGAGCTGCGCGACGAAGCGCGCGGCGACGTCGAAGTTGAAGCCGCCCTCGAAGCTGTAGTCGAGCGAGCCGGCCTGTGACTGCTGTGAGACCGCGATCGCCGGCAGGCCGAGGACGACACCCTCGAGGGCCGCCGCAACGGTGCCGGAGTAGGTGATGTCGTCGCCGAGGTTCGCGCCGTGGTTGATGCCGGAGACGATGAGGTCGACCTCGAAGTCCTCGACGGTGCCGAGCGCCGCGAGGCGCACGCAGTCCACCGGCGTGCCGTCCGTCGCGTAGCCGACGGAGCCGTCGCCGAAGCGCTGTTCCGCGACCCAGAGGGGCCGCCTGGTCGTTATCGAGCGCGCCATCGCCGAACGGTTGCCGTCGGGGGCGATCACGACCGTGCGGATGCCGGCGATCGAGGCCAGCGCCGCGCGCATCGCGAGCAACCCCTCGGCTTCGATCCCGTCGTCGTTCGTCAGCAGCACGTTCAGCATCGCGCCTGCCAGCATAGGCGCGGCCGCGGGCGCCGCGGTGGCCTGTCAGTGACCTTCGTCGTAGGCGACGCGCGCCAGCGCGAGGCCCCGCGCCGGCGCCGTGCGGCCCGCCGCGGCGCGCGGCGCGCCGTCGAGCAGCGCCGCGAACGCGTCGACCGTCGACAGGCCCGACGCCACGTCGAGCATCGTCCCCACCAGCACGCGGACCATGTGGCGCAGGAACATGTCAGCCTCGATCCAGAACTCGAGCAGGTCGCCGTCCTCGCGCCAGCGCGCGTCGCGCACGTCGCAGCGGAACCAGCGGTGCTCCGTTTCGCTCGGTGTGAACGCGGTGAAGTCGTGGCGGCCGGCGAGCGCGGCGGCGCAGCCGTGCAGCGCGTCGCGCTCGAGCGAGCCGGGCCACCAGTGCGCGCGCGTGCGCTCGAAGGCGCTGCGCGTGCGGCGCGCGAGCAGCCGGTAACAGTAGGTGCGTGACACGGCGTCGCGGCGCGCGTCGAAACCGTCGGCGGCGGGGCGGCTGTCGAGCACCGCGATGTCGGCCGGCAGGAGGCCGTTCAGGCGCGCGGGGTCGAGCGACTCGCCGTCGTGGCCGGCGACCTGGCCCCAGGCATGCACGCCGGCGTCGGTCCGTCCGGCGACAGTCGTCGCGACCGGCGCGCCGAGGATCGTCGCGAGCGCCCGCTCGAGCTCGTCCTGCACCGTGCGCCGGCCCGGCTGGCGGGCCCAGCCCGCGAAGTCGGTGCCGTCGTATTCGATCGTCAGCCGGCTCCGCATCGGCGCCGCCGGCGCTGCGTCAGACGAGCTCGATGTAGACCATCTCGGTCGCGTCGCTGCGGCGCGGGCCGAGCTTGAGGATCCGCGTGTAGCCGCCGGGGCGCTCGGCGTAGCGCGGCGCGACGTCCGAGAACAGCTTGTGGACCGCGAACTTGTCCTGGGCGAGCGTGGCGAGCGCCTGGCGCCTGGCGTGCAGGTCGCCGCGCTTGGCGAGCGTGATGAGCCGCTCCACCTCGGGCTTGACGGCCTTCGCCTTGGCCTCCGTCGTCTTGATCCGTTCGTGCTCGATCAGCTCCTTGCTGAGGTTCATCAGCAGGGCCTTGCGGTGCGCGGCGTCGCGGCTGAGCTTGTTGCGGGTCTTGCGGTGTCGCATCGTTCGCTGAGTGTAGGCGCCGGCGCTAGTCCTGGCGGAGCGAAAGGCCCCTTGCAGCGAGCGTGTCAACGACCTCGTCGATCGACTTCTGGCCGAAGTTGGGGATCGCGTTCAGTTCCGCTTCGGACTTTGAGAGCAGGTCGCCGACCGTCTGGATGCCCGCGCGCTTCAGGCAGTTGTAGGAGCGCACGCCGAGCTCGAGCTCCTCGATCAGGATGCCCCACTCCTCGCTCTGCAGCGCGGGCGCCGCCCCGGGCACAGCCGCGATGCCGTTCGCGTCGAGCTGGCCTCCGGGCGCCGCACGCAGCTCTTCGATGCGGTCGGCGTCGGTGAAGATCGCGAGCTGGCTGATGAGCAGCTCCGCGGCCTCGCGCAGCGCGGCCTGCGGATCGATCGAACCGTCAGTCTCGATGTCGAGCGTGAGCTTGTCGAAGTCGGTCTTCTGGCCCACGCGGGCCTGCTCGACGTTGTACGCGACGCGGCGCACAGGCGAGAAGATCGAGTCGATCGGGATCACGCCGATCGGCTGGTCGGCCGTCTTGTTCTCCTCCGCGGGGCGGTAGCCGCGGCCGCGGCCGATCGTCATGTAGAGCTCGAGTTTCGTTTTCTTCTCAAGCGTCGCGATGTGCAGGTTCGGGTTGAGGATCTCGACGCCGGCGGGCAGGTCGATGTCCTTGGCGGTGATCGTGCCGGGGCCCGTCACGACGAGCGGCGCCTCGACCTCGCTCGCGTCGGAGTGCATGCGGCAGACGATGCCCTTGAGGTTCAGGACGATGTCCGTGACGTCCTCCTTGACGCCCGGGACCGTCGAGAACTCGTGCGCCACGCCCTCGATGCGCACGCTCGTCACGGCGGCACCGGCGAGCGAGGAGAGCAGCACGCGACGGAGCGAGTTGCCGAACGTGTAGCCGAAGCCACGGTCAAGTGGCTCGATGGTGAACGTCCCGCGGTTCTGCTCCACCGACTCGGAAGTGATTCGGGGGATCTGGAAGTCGAGCATCGGAGTCCTCACGTCGTAGTTCTTGCGAGCCGGCGCCCCGTGGCGGCGGCCCCTTCGTCCGCCGGCCGCGGCGGCCGGGGGACGGACCTTCCTGTCTTTACTTCGAGTACAGCTCGACGATGAGCTGCTCCTGCACCGGCGCGGCGACCTCGCGCCGCTCCGGCTTGCGCAGGACCTTGGCCGAGAGCGACTCGTGGTCGGCCTGCAGCCACGCCGGGATCTGTCCCGTCAGCTCCGTCGCATCCCTGACGACCTGCGCCGCCGGGCTCTCGGGCTTGATCATGATCACGTCGCCCGGCTTGACCTGGTAGCTGGGGATGTCGACGCGCCGCCCGTTGACGGTCCAGTGCCCGTGGCGGACGAGCTGCCTGGCCTGGCGGCGCGAGGCCGCGAAGCCGAGCCGTACGAGCACGTTGTCCAGCCGGCACTCCAGCAGCGAGAGCAGGTTCTCGCCGGTGATGCCGGGCTGGCGTGAGGCCTTGACGTAGTAGTTGTGGAACTGGCGCTCCTGCACGCCGTAGTAGCGCCGCGCCTTCTGCTTCTCGCGCAGCTGAAGCCGGTACTCGCTCTGTTTCAGGCGCCCGCGTCCGTGCTCGCCGGGGGCGTACGAGCGCCGCTCGACGCCGCATTTGTCGGTCAGGCAGCGCTCGCCCTTCAGGAAGAGCTTCTGGCCCTCGCGGCGGCACTGCTTGCACTGCGGGGAGGTGTCGCGCGCCATCTCAGACCCTCCTGCGCTTGCGCGGCCGGCAACCGTTGAAGGCCTGCGGCGTGACGTCCTTGACGCCCGTGACCTCCAGGCCCGCAGCCTGGAGCGAGCGGATCGCGGTCTCGCGGCCCGAGCCGGGCCCCTTGACGAAGACCTCGACCTTCTGCAGTCCCTGTTCGATGCCCTTGCGCGCCGCGGCGTCCGCGGTGACCTGCGCAGCGAACGGGGTCGACTTGCGCGAACCCTTGAAGCCGGCGCCGCCGGCGGACTCCCAGGCGATGACGTTGCCGTGGACGTCGGAGAGCGAAACGATCGTGTTGTTGAAGGACGTCTTGATGTGGGCCTGCCCGACGGGGATGTTGCGTTTGACTTTGCGCCTGCCGCGGGCTCGTTTCGGGGCGGGAGGCACTACTTCTTCACCTTCTTCTTGCCCGCGACCTGCATCTTCTTGGGGCCCTTGCGGGTGCGCGCGTTGGTCTTCGTCTTCTGGCCGCGGACCGGCAGGCCGCGACGGTGGCGCAGTCCGCGGTAGCAGCCGATCTCCTGCAGCCGTTTGATGTCCTGCGAGCGCTCGCGCCGCAGGTCGCCCTCGACCATGAAGGACTCGTCGATCAGGTCGCGCAGCTTGGTGACCTCGTCTTCGGTCAGGTCGCGCACGTAGGTGTCCGGGTCGATGCCGACGTCGCGCAGGATCTTCTGCGCGGTCGGGCGGCCGATCCCGTAGATGTACGTGAGGCCGATTTCCGAGCGCTTGTTAAGCGGCAGGTTGACGCCTGAGATGCGGGCCATCGCTAGCCGTTCACCCCTGGCGCTGCTTGTGGCGCTTGTTCTCGCAGATCACCAGCACCACGCCCTTGCGGCGGATGATCTTGCATTTCTCGCACATCGGCTTGACCGACGGTCTGACCTTCATAATCCCTTTCGGCGTGTCCCGCCGACCACGGCTCTGGCTGCCGTTGCGGCCGCCGCTACCGGGTCGAGGTTTTCGTCCCAAGGCACGCCAAACGGCGCCCTCGGGCAGGACCCTGGATGGTAGCATCCTCCGCCTCGCGGTTCCGCGTTCGCACCCCGGGCGCCCGGGGCCCGTTTCGTCCGCAGGAAGCGGGCCGCCGACGAGCCTTGAGCACGAGCTGCGTCGGGCCAGGCGCGGCCCCGCCCCCGCAAAGGTACAGCCGCCCGCCGTGCGACGGGCCCGCTCAGGCGCCCGCGGGCGCCGGCGCGGCGGCGCCGCGCTCGTCGGCGGGCACGTGCCACGGCGTGAGGATGCGCGGGCCTTCGTCGGTGATCGCGACGGTGAACTCGAAGTGTGCGGCCGCCGAGCCGTCTTGCGAGTAGATCGCCCAGCCGTCGTCCGCGATGCGCACCTCCGGCGAGCCGAGCGTCGTCATCGGCTCGACGGCGATCACCACCCCCGCTTCAAGCCGCGGCCCCGTGCCGGGGCGCCCGTAGTTGGGCACCTGCGGGTCCTCGTGCATCTCGCGGCCGACGCCGTGCCCGACGAGCGAGCGGATTATCGAGAGGCCCGCGTCCTCGGCGGTGCGCTGGATCGCGGCCGAGACGTCGCCCATCCGGTTGCCGACGCGGCACTGCTCGACGCCCGCGTCGAGCGCTTCGCGGGTGCCGGCGAGCAGGCGCTCGCGGTCCGCGTCGACGGCGCCGACGGCGTGCGTGATCGCGGCATCGGCGACCCAGCCGCCGAGCGTCACGCCCACGTCGAGCGCGATGAGGTCGCCGTCGCCGACGCGGTAGTCGCCGGGGATGCCGTGCACGACCATGTCGTTCGGCGAGGCGCAGATCGAGCCCGGGAAGCCGCGGTAGCCCTTGAACGTCGGCACGCCGCCGCGTGCGCGGATGAACCGGTCGGCGACGATGTCCAGTTCGCGGGTGCTGACGCCCGCGCGCAGGCTCGCCGCGAGCAGGTCGTGCGCTTCGGCGAGCACGAGCCCGCTGCGGGCCATGCGCTCGATCTCGGCTGGTGACTTCTTGACGATCATCGCTCTCGGCCCGCGCCTAGAGGCTCTCCTCGAGCCGCAGCGTCGCGATCGTCGCGCGCACGTGCGCGTGGACCTCGTCGGGGCTGCGGCAGCCGTCGACGCGTCGCAGCAGCCCCGCCTCGTCGTAGTAGGCGACGAGCGGCTCGGTCTGCGCGTGGTAGACCTCCAGGCGCCGGCGGATCGTCTCCTCGCGGTCGTCGTCGCGCTGCACCAGCCGCGCGCCGTCCTGGTCGCAGACACCCTCGTGCTTGGGCGGGTCGAATTCGACGTGGTAGATGTGCGTCGGGTTCTTGACGCACACGCGGCGCCCCGCGAGCCTGCGCACGAGCTCGTCGTCGGGGACCTCGAAGAGGATCGCGGCGGTGAGGTGTCGTCCGAGCGCCTGCATCGCGGCTGCGAGCGCGTCGGCCTGGCTGGTGTTGCGGGGGAAGCCGTCGAGCAGGAAGCCGTCCGCGGCGTCTGGCCCCATGACGCGCTCGATGATCATGCCGATGATCACGTCGTCGGGCACGAGCTCGCCGGCGTCCATGAACTTCTTCGCTTTCAGCCCGAGCTCGGTCTCTTCCTCGACCTGTGCGCGCAGGATGTCGCCGGTCGAGATCAGCGGCAGCGCGAAGTCGTCGCGGATACGCTCGGCCTGCGTGCCCTTGCCCGCTCCCGGCGGTCCGAGGAGGATCAGGTTCAGCTCCGGCATTGGCGCCACCAGCGTACCCAGTAGCGGCGCGCCCGCGTGGGCTTACTTCAAGAAGCCCTCGTAGCTGCGCATCATGAGCTGCGCCTCGAGCTGCTTGATCGTTTCGAGCGCGACGCCGATCACGATCAGGATCGAGGTGCCGCCGAACGCGAACTGCTCGTGTGTCTCAGCGAAGAGCAGCGCGGGCAGCGCCGCGACCGCGGCGAGGAAGAGGCCGCCGGGGAAAGTGAGGCGCGCGAGGATGCGGTCCAGGAATTCCGCCGTCGGGCGCCCGGGGCGCACCCCCGGTATGAAGCCGCCGTACTTCTTCAGGTTTTCGGCCTGGTCCACGGGGTTGAAGGTGACCGCCGTGTAGAAGTACGTGAAGACGATGATCAGGATCGCCTCGCCGAGCACGTAGTGCCAGCCGTTCGGCGAGAAGAAGTCGGAGATCTGCTGGCCGGTGTGGCTTTTGACGAGCTGGCCGACGGTCGCCGGGATGGCCATCAGGCTCGCGGCGAAGATCACGGGGATCACGCCCGCCATGTTCACGCGCAGCGGCAGGTACGTCTGGCCGCCCTCGGTCATGCGCCGGCCGATGACGCGCTTGGCGTACTGGATCGGGATGCGCCGCTGGCCTTCCTGGACGAACACGATCGCGGCGATCACGGCGAGCACGAGGAACGGGGCCATCACCTTGAAGACCTGGTCGGTGCTCGTCCACCAGGTCTGGATCGCGCCGGGGATGCGCGACACGATCGAGGCGAAGATCAGCAGCGAGATGCCGTTGCCGATACCGCGCTGGGTGATGAGCTCGCCGATCCACATCAGGAGCACGCAGCCGGTGGTCAGGCAGATCACGATCAGGAAGACGTGCGGCGCGTCGAAGTGCGTGACGACCGCTTCGCCGGCTTTCGCCTGCAGCGAGTGGAAGAGGAAGACGTAGCCGATCGACTGCGCGAAGGCGAGACCGACGGTCAGGTAGCGCGTGTACTGCGTGATCCGCGCCTGGCCGACCTCGCCTTCCTTGCTGAGCTTTTCCAGCGAGGGCACCGCGACCTGCAGAAGCTGCAGGATGATCGACGCCGTGATGTACGGCATGATCCCGAGCGCGAAGATCGCGAGTTTCGACAGCCCGCCGCCGGAGAACAGGTTCAGGTAGCTGAGGATCCCGCCGCCGCCGAACTCCTTCTGCAGGTTGTTGACGGCGCTCAGGTTGACGCCCGGGACCGGCACGTGCGCGCCGAAGCGGTAGATCAGCAGCATCGCCGCCGTGAACAGCAGCTTGCGGCGGATCTCGGCAACCTGGAAGGCTTTGAGGATCGTCGAAATCATGGCGTGCGCGCGCCGGCGGTCGCGTGCGCGCAGCCGGATCGGCGGCTTCCGATTCTAGTCGAGGGCGTTTGCAGCGCCGCCGGCTTCACGGCCGCCGGCGCCTAGTCCTCGACGACCGTGCAGCTGCCGCCCGCGGCCTCGATGCGCTCGCGCGCGGTGGCGCTGAAGGCGTGCGCGTGCACCTCCAGCGCCTTGCCGAGCTCGCCCCGGCCGAGGACCTTGACGGGCACGCCCTTGCGCGTCGCCAGGCCGTGCTCGCGCAGCGAGTCGGGGGTGACGACGTCGCCGGCGGCGAAGCGCCCGTCGAGCGCCTCGAGGTTCACCGGCTGGGTGTGGGTGCGGAACGGCTCGAACGGCATCGACTTCTTCATGTGCGGTCCGCGCAGCTTTCGCATCCGCATGTGGATCGGCATCTGGCCGCCCTCGAACGCGACGCGTTTCTTGGCGCCCGAACGCGCGCCCGCGCCCTTCTGACCGCGGCCGGACGTCTTGCCAGTGCCGGAGCCTTCGCCGCGGCCGACGCGCTTGCGCGGGCGGCGGCTGTTCGCGGCTGGCGAGAGGTTGTGCAGACCGACGCGCTCCGTGCCGTCCTTCGCCTTCGCGCTCATCGCTTCTCCTGCACGTCGACGAGGTGGCGTACCGCGTGCAGCATGCCGCGCGTCTGCTCGCAGTCGCGCACGTCAACCGTGTGGCCGATCCGCCTCAGGCCGAGCGAGCGCAGCGTGTCGAGCTGTTTGCGGTTCGCGCCGTTGCTCGAACGGCGCTGCGTCACCTCGAGCTCGGCCATCACGCCACGCCCTCCGCGAGCGGCGCGCCGTCCTCGGGCGCCGCGTCGGCGGTGCCCTCGTCGGCGGTGCCCTCGTCGGCGCTCGCGCCGTTCAGGCCGAGCACCTTGTCGATCGAGATGCCGCGCAGCTCAGCGACCTCCTTG
Source organism: Solirubrobacteraceae bacterium (assembly GCA_035507895.1). Taxonomy (GTDB): domain Bacteria; phylum Actinomycetota; class Thermoleophilia; order Solirubrobacterales; family Solirubrobacteraceae; genus Palsa-744. The sequence continues at coordinate 123,400 of DATJNQ010000020.1, forward strand.
GGGGTGCGCAGCCCGCGCAGCCCTTCGACGGTCGCCTTCACGAGGTTGATCGGGTTCTGCGTGCCCAGGCTCTTGGAGAGGATGTCGTGGATGCCCGCGAGCTCGAGGACGGCGCGCACGCCGCCGCCGGCGATCACCCCGGTTCCGGGCGCTGCCGGCTTGAGCAGCACGCGGCCGGAACCGAAGATGCCGGTCGTCTGGTGCGTGATCGTCGAGCCGTGGCGGGGCACGCGGAAGAGGTCCTTCTTCGCGCGCTCGACGCCCTTCTGGATCGCGAGCGGGACCTCGTTGGCCTTGCCGTAGCCGACGCCGACGATTTCCTTTTCGTCGCCGACGACGACGAGCGCCGTGAACGAGAAGCGGCGGCCGCCCTTGACGACCTTGGAGACGCGGTTGATCTCCACGACGCGCTCCTGCAGGTCGAGCCCGCTGGGGTTTACCGATCTGTCCTGTTGACGGCTCATATCCGGATCTGTGTGAGGGTAGCGGTCACCCGGAGGCGATCAGACTGCCATCCCGCTCTCGCGCAGCGCCTCGGCGAAGCGACGGACGTGCCCGTGGTAGCGGTAGCCGCCACGGTCGAAGACTGCTCCCTCGACGCCGGCGGCCTTCGCCCGCTCGGCGAGCAGCTGCCCGGCCCGCGCCGCGCGCTCGCCTTTCGGCAGCGCGCGCAGGTCCGCCTCGTACCAGTCCACCGCGGCGAGCGTGCGGCCCTGGACGTCGTCGATCACCTGGGCGCTGATGCCGCGGTTCGAGCGGAACACCGAGACGCGCGGGCGCTCGGCGGTGCCCGACACCTTCGCGCGGACGCGGCGGCGGCGGCGCAGGCGCCTGTTCTCACGCGTCAGCACGCTCATGCGCGCTTACCTACCTTGCGCTGGACGTGCTCGCCCTCGTAGCGGATGCCCTTGCCCTTGTAGGGCTCGGGCGGACGCTGCTTGCGGATGATCGCGGCGGTCTCGCCCACGAGCTGCTTGGAGATGCCCTTGACGACGACGCGCGTCGCCTGGGGGACCTCGAATTCGATCCCGTCCGGCGCCTGGATCGGCACGGGGTGCGAGTAGCCGACGGCGAGCTCGAGGTTCTTGCCCTTGAGCTGGGCGCGGTAGCCGACGCCCTGGATCTCAAGGCGCTTCTCGAAGCCGTCGGTGACGCCGTGGACCATGTTGGCGACGAGCGAACGCGTCAGGCCGTGCAGCGCACGGTGCTCGCCGCGGTCGGTTGGGCGCGTGACGACGATCTGACCGTCGTCCTGGCGCACGTCCATGTCGGGGCTGATGCGCTCCGAGAGCTCGCCTTTGGGGCCCTTGACCGTTACGGAGCCAGGCTCGATCGTGACGGTCACGCCGTCGGGCACCGGTATCGGTTGTCTGCCGATTCGCGACACCTTCTCACCAGACCTGGGCCAGTACCTCGCCGCCGACACCCTCGGCGCGCGCTTCGTGGCCGGTCATGACGCCGTGCGAGGTCGAGATGATCGTCGTGCCCATGCCGCCGAGGACGCGCGGGATCGACGTCGCGCCGACGTACGTGCGCCGGCCCGGCCGCGAGACGCGCCTGAGGCCGGTGATCGCGGAGCGGCGGTCGTCCGTGTACTTCAGGCGGATGCTGATCAGCTGGCCGGCGCCGCCGTCGGGCGCGTCGGTGAGCGTCCAGGATTCGATGTAGCCCTGCTCGTCGAGGATGCGTGCGAGCTCGCTCTTGAGCTTCGACGCGGGCACGTCGACGGTCTCGTGCGACGCGCTGATCGCGTTGCGCACGCGCGTCAGGAAATCGGCTATGGGGTCTGTCATCGCCATTGCGGTTCTCTCGTTCGCTCAGCCGTCACCAGGACGACTTCGTCATCCCTGGGATCTGTCCGTTGTGCGCCAGTTCGCGCAGGCAGATGCGGCACACGCCGAACTTGCGGTAGACGGCTCGGGGCCTACCGCAGCGCGTGCAGCGAGTATAGGCGCGCGTCGGGTACTTCGGTTTGCGTGCCTGCTTGACCTTGAGGGAAGTCTTTGCCATCTACTCGTCGCTCTCCTTCTCGCTCTCCTCGCCTTCGCCGGCGGCGTCTGCGCCGGCCTCCGCGGTCGGCTCGGCGTCCGGCGTGCCCGGCTCTGCGTCCGGCTCCACGGAAGCCTCGGCCTCGGTTTGCTCATCGGTCTCGGGTTGCCCGCTCGCGGGCTGATCCTCGGCCTCGGGCTGCTGCACCTCGGCCGGCTCCGCCGCCGCGGCCGCGGCCGCGGCCGCCTGCTGCTCCTTCTCCTTCCGGGCGGCGAGCGCCTCCTGCTCGGCGCGCTCGTCCGCCTCGGGGTCGAAGCCCTTCGGCCGGCCCTGCGCCGCGAACGGCATCCCGAACGCGGCGAGCAGCGCGTACGCCTCGACGTCGCTGCGTGCGCTGGTCGTGATCGTCACGTCCAGGCCGCGGACCGCGTCGACCGAGTCGTAGTCGATTTCGGGGAAGATGGTCTGCTCGCGCACGCCCATCGTGTAGTTGCCGCGGCCGTCGAACGAGCGCGCGTTCAGGCCGCGGAAGTCGCGGATGCGCGGGATCGCGATCGAGATGAGACGGTCGAGGAACTCGTAGGCGCGGTCGCCGCGCAGCGTCACGGAGACGCCGACGGGCATGCCCTCGCGCAGTTTGAAGGCCGCGATCGACTTGCGCGCGCGACGGACGCTCGGCTGCTGACCGGCGATCGCGGCGAGCTGCTCGGTCGCGGCGCGCAGCACTTTGTTGTCCTGGCGGGCCGTGCCGACGCCCATGTTCAGCGTGATCTTCTGTATGCGCGGCGTCTGCATCGCCGAGGAGTAGCCGAAGCGCTCGATGAGGCTCGGCCGGATCTCCTCCTGGTAGCGCTCCTTCAGGCGCGCAGTCGGTGCCTGTGCGGTCGCCATGGTCAGTCGATCTCCGTTCCGCTCGTCTTCGCGACACGGTGACGGCGCCCGTCGGTGCGCACGATCCCGACGCGCGTCGGCGCGCCTTTGGGGTCGAGCAGCATCACGTTGGAAACGTGGATCGGACCCTCCTTCTCGATGATCCCGCCGAGCTGGGCGGCGGTCACGGAGCCGGCGGCCTGGGACGGGCGCGTCGCGCGCTTGATGATGTTCAAGCCCTCGACGTAGACGCGTTCGCCCGCGGGGTCGACGCGCAGTACGCGGCCGTTCTTGCCGCGGTCCTTGCCGGCGATGATGGTGACCTGGTCGCCGCTGCGAATCTTCAGCGGCCGGCGGCGCTTCGTCTGGCGCGCCATCACAGGACCTCCGGTGCGAGCGAGATGATCTTCATGAAGTTGCGGTCGCGAAGTTCGCGGGCGACGGGGCCGAAGACGCGCGTGCCGCGCGGGTTGTTCTGGTCGTCGATGATCACCGCGGCGTTCTCGTCGAACGCGATGTACGTGCCGTCGTCACGGCCGATCGGCTTCTTCGTGCGCACGACCACGGCGGTCACGACGTCACCCTTCTTGACGGCGCCCTGGGGGTTCGCCTGCTTGACCGTCGCAGTGATCACGTCGCCGACGTGCGCGTAGCGGCGGCGCGAGCCGCCCTTGACGCGGATGCAGAGGATCTCGCGCGCGCCGGAGTTGTCGGCCACCTTCAGCCGCGTCTCGTTCTGGATCATCGCGCGCGCTCCACGACGTCGATGAGGGCCCAGCGCTTGGTGCGCGAGAGCGGGCGGCTCTCGATCACGCGCACGATGTCGCCCTCGTTGGCGTCGTTCTTCTCGTCGTGCGCTTTGACCGTCGTCGAGCTGCGCACGATCTTCTCGTAGCGGCGGTGGCGGCGCGCGACGTCGATGCGCACGGTGATCGTCTTGTCGGCCTTGCTGGAGACGACGACGCCCTGGCGCTCGCGGCGGCGGCCTTCGGCCGGCGCGTGCACGGGCGCGAGCGGCGCGGCGGGGCCGCTCGCCGCGCGGCGCTCGGCGCGTTTCGCGCGTTCGGTCGCGCGTCGTGCGCGACGGCGCTCGGCGTTGCGACGACGCTCCTGCTGGCGCTCGGCGTAGCGCTCCTCGGGTGTGCGCGGGGGGCGCGCCTTTCCGCTGTGCGTCGAGCGAGCGCGGCGGCGGCGCTCCTTCGACGAAAGGACGGGCTCGGGCTCGCCGGCCTCGGCGACGGGCTCGCCGGCCTCGGGGACCTCGGCGACTGCCTCGGCGTCGTCGGCGACGGGCTCGGCGTCGTCGGCGACGGGCTCGGCGTCCTCGGCGGGCGCCTGCTGCGTCGCCTCTTCGGCCTGCGGCTCGTCCGCCGGCGTCGTCTCGTCGGTCTGCTCTGCGGTGTTCTCGGTCTCGTCGGTCACTGTCTCGTTGCCCTCGTCTGCGTCGCTCATGCGCCCGCCGTCTCGGTCTCGCGTTCGCGCACGACGGTCAGCGCGCGCGCGAGCTCACGCTTCGTGCGGCCGATCCCGGCCGTGTCGTCCAGTTCGCCCGTCGCATTCGAGAAGCGCAGGCCGAGGAGCTCTTTGCGCAGCTCGGCGATTCGTTTGGCGAGTTCCTGTGCGTCCAGGTCGCGTAGTTCGGTGGCGCTCATCGTCAGTCCTCGCGCATCACGAACTTCGACTTGACGGGAAGCTTCTGCGCCGCGAGGCGGATCGCTTCGCGGGCGAGCGGCTCGGGCACGCCGGCGAGCTCGAACATCACGCGCCCGGGCTTGACGACCGCGACCCAGCCCTCGGGCGAACCCTTGCCGGAGCCCATCCGCGTCTCGGCGGGCTTCTTGGTGACGGGCTTGTCCGGGAAGACGTTGATCCAGACCTTGCCGCCACGCTTGATCTTGCGCGTCATCGCGATGCGGGCCGCCTCGATCTGGCGGTTCGTGAGCCAGCCCGACTCGAGCGACTTCAGGCCGTACTCGCCGAACTGGACGTGGAGCTGGCCGCGCGAGTAGCCGCGGCGGCGCCCCCTGAACTGCTTGCGGTGCTTGACACGCTTGGGCGAGAGCATCAGGAGCGCCCTCCCCCGCCGCGACCGCCGCGGCCACCGTCACGACCGCCGCGGCCACCATCGCGACCGCCCCGGCCACCGTCGCGACCGCCCCGGCCACCATCGCGGCCGCCCCGGCCACCGTCGCGTCCGCCGCGGCCGTCGCCGTCGTGCGGCGGCGCGGGCGCCGACATGTCGGTCAGGTCGGCGCCGGTGTAGCCCTCGGGCATGATCTCGCCCTTGTTGATCCAGCACTTCACGCCGATGCGGCCGAACGTGGTACGCGCCTCGTAGAAGCCGTAGTCGATGTCGGCGCGCATCGTATGCAGCGGCACGCGGCCGTCCGCGTAGCTCTCGGTGCGCGCCATCTCGGCGCCGCCGAGGCGCCCGGCGACCTGGATCTTGATCCCCTTCGCGCCGGAGCGCATCGCGCTCGTCATCGCGCGCTTCATCGCGCGGCGGAACGCGACACGGTTCTGCAGCTGCTCGGCGATCGACTGGGCGACTAGCTTCGCGTCGAGCTCGGGCCGCTTGATCTCGAGGATGTTGACCTTGATCTGCTTGCCGGTGAGCTTGTGCAACTCGCGGCGCAGCGCGTCGACTTCGGTGCCCGACTTGCCGATCACGATTCCCGGCCGCGCGGTGTGGATGTTCACCTCGAGTTCGTTCGCGTCCTTGCGGATCGTGATGTCCGAGAGGCCGGCGTGTGCAAGCTTGTCGGTGATGTGCTCGCGGACGCGCACGTCCTCGGCGAGGTACGCCGCGAAGCCGCGCTCGCTGAACCAGTTGGACTTCCAGTCGTGGATGTAGCCGACGCGGATCGCCTCGGGGTGGACCTTCTGTCCCATGTTCAGCTCTTCCTCGGTTTCGTGTTTTCTTCGGGCCGCGGCATCAGCGTGATCGTGAGGTGGCTCGTGCGCTTGAGGATCGGCGTGGCGCGACCCATCGCGCGCGGACGGAAGCGCTTGATCGTGGGCCCTTCGTCCGCGTACGCCTCGCGGACGACGAGGTCGTCCTCGAGCAGTTCGTGGTTGGCTTCGGCGTTCGCGACGGCCGACTCCAGCAGCTTGCCCCACGCCCCCGCCACCTCACGCGGCGTGAAGGCGAGGATAGCGCGCGCCTCTTGCACCGACTTGCCGGGCAGCTGGCGGCAGACCATGCGCGCCTTGCGCGCGGAGGTGCGCACGTACTTGGCGTGCGCGCGCACGACGTTGCGCGGCCGCGCGCCGGCGCGACGGCGTGCCGGCATCGCCGAGCGCTCCTGGCGCGTCGGCGCCTCCTGCGCCTCGACGCCGGGCAGCGTCTCCCCGCCGCTCGTCGCTTTGTCCTGCTCGCTCATCGCACCCTGCCCGATCCGGCGTGGCCACGGAACGTGCGCGTCGGCGCGAACTCGCCGAGCTTGTGTCCGACCATCGACTCGCTGATGTAGACGGGCACGTGGCGCTTGCCGTCGTGGACGGCGAGGGTGTGGCCGACCATCTGCGGGTAGATCGTCGACGCGCGCGACCAGGTGCGCAGCATCTTTTTGTTGTTTTCGGCGTTCAGTGCCTCGATGCGCGCGAGCAGGCGCGCTTCGATCCACGGGCCCTTCTTGCTCGAGCGGCTCATCGGCCCTTGCCCTTCCCGCGGCGGCGGCCGCGCACGATGTAACGGTTCGACTGCTTGGAGCGCTTGCGCGTGCGGTAGCCGAGCGTCGGGACGCCCCATGGGGTGACGGGGTGGCGGCCGGCCGTGGTGGAGCCCTCGCCGCCGCCGTGCGGGTGGTCGACGGGGTTCATCGCGACGCCGCGGGTCTGCGGGCGCACGCCCATGTGGCGCTTGCGCCCGGCCTTGCCGACCTTGATGTTCTGGTGCTCGGCGTTGCCGATCACGCCGACGGTCGCGCGGCACTCGGCGCGGACCATGCGCATCTCGCCTGACGGCAGGCGCAACGTCGCCATCGAGCCGTCCTTGGCCATCAGCTGCGCCGAGGCGCCCGCGGAGCGGGCCATCTGGCCGCCGCGGCCCGGCGCGAGCTCGATGTTGTGGACCACGGTGCCGACGGGCATGCGCGCGAGCTCCATGCAGTTGCCGACGGCGATTTCCGCCTGCGGCCCCGACATCACGGTCATGCCGACCGTCAGGCGCGACGGGGCGAGGATGTAGCGCTTCTCGCCGTCGACGTAGTGCAGCAGCGCGATGTACGCGGAGCGGTTCGGGTCGTACTCGATCGCGGCGACCTTGGCCGGCACGCCGTCCTTCGTGCGCTTGAAGTCGATGCGCCGGTAGGCGCGCTTGGCACCGCCGCCGCGGTGACGCGAGGTCTTGCGGCCGCGCGCGTTGCGCCCGCCGCTCTTGGTGAGTGGCTCGACGAGCGACTTCTCGGGCTTTGACTTCGTGATCTCGGCGAAGTCGGGGTACGAGACGAACCTCATTCCGGGGCTCGTCGGCCTGGGCTTGCGCACCGGCATCGGCTACGACCCTCCCTCAACGCCCGTGAGTCCCTGGAAGATCGGGATGCTCTCGCCGGCGCGGACCTGGACGATGGCCTTCTTCCAGGTGCGCGTGCGCCCGGCGATCAGCCCGCGGCGCTTGGGCTTGGACTTCACGGAGATCGTGCGCACGTCGACGACGTGCACGTCGAACAGCTCCTCGACCGCCTGGCGGATCTGCGTCTTGTGCGCTTCGGGGTGGACGCGGAACGTGTAGCGGTCGGCGGCGGAGAGGACGTACGACTTCTCGGAGACGACGGGGCGGATGATGACCTGCGTCGCGTCCATCACGCGCCTGCCTCGCTGCGGCCCCGCGTCGGGGCGTTGGCGCGTGCGACGAGCGCGTCGAGCGCGGTCTGCGTGATCAGCAGCGAGGCCGCCCAGACGAGCTCGGAGACGCCGACGTCGGCCGCGGTGCGCACCTCGACGCGCGGCAGGTTGCGGAAGGAGAGGGCGGCGTCGCCCTCGTACTCGTCGAGCACGACGAGCGTCGGGCGCGCCTGGTCCCACTCGTCGAGAAGCTGCCGGGCGCGCCGCGTCGCGGGCGCGTCGAATGCTGTCGCGTCGAGCGCGGCGAGCGACCCGCGCCCGGCGTGCAGCGAGAGCGCGGCGCGCAGCGCGGCGCGCTGCTCCTTGCGGTTGACCTTGAAGGTGTAGCTGCGCGGTTTGGGCCCGAAGACCGTACCGCCGCCGCTCCAGATCGGGCTGCGGCTCGAGCCCGCGCGGGCGCGGCCGGTGCCCTTCTGGCGCCAGGGCTTTGCGCCGCCGCCGGAGACCTCGCCGCGCGTCTTGGTCGACGCCGTGCCGCGCCGGCGCGCGGCCTGCTCGGCGCGCACGCACTGGTGCACGAGACCTTCGTTGAACGGCGCGCCGAACGCGTCCGCGTCGAGCGCGACCTTGCCGCTGCCGCCGAGCACGCCGATGTCAGCCATCGGAGCGGACCTCGACGATCTGGCCGCTCGACCCGGGGACGGATCCGCGCAGCATGAGCAGGTTTCGCTCGGCGTCGACGGCGACGACCTCCAGTCCGCGCTGCGTGACGCGCCGGCTGCCCATCTGGCCCGGCCCGCGAATGCCCTTCATGACGCGCGCCGGCGTCGCGGAGGCGCCGATCGAGCCCGGCGCGCGGACGTTGTGCGAGCCGTGGGACTTGGGGCCGCGGCCGAAGCCGTGGCGCTTGATCGTGCCCTGGAAGCCCTTGCCCTTGCTGACGCCGGCGACCTTCACGCGCATGCCGACCTCGAACGCGTCGACGCTGACGGACTCGCCGAGCGCGAGCTCCTCGCCCTCGCCGCGGAACTCGACGAGCGTGCGCATCGGCGGCGCGTCGGCGCGGCGCAGGTGGCCGAGCTCGCCGCGGGAGAGGTGCTTCTCCTTCGTCGCCCCGTACGCGAGTTGGACGGCCTGGTAGCCGTCGCGTTCGACGGTGCGCACCGCGGTCACGGGGCACGGTCCCGCTTCGAGAACGGTGACGCGTGCGATCGATCCGTCGGGCTGGAAGACCTGGCTCATACCGAGCTTGGTTGCGAGTATCGATGCCATCGCTGCTCCCGGTGCGCTCAGTTCGCCAGGCGGATCTCGATGTCGACGCCCGCCGGCAGGTGGTCCAGGCGCTGCAACGAGTCGACGGTCTTCGGCGTCGGCTGGTAGATGTCGATCAGGCGCTTGTGCGTGCGGATCTCGAAGTGCTCGCGCGAGTCCTTGTCCTTGAACGGCGAGCGGATCACGCAGTAGACGTTCTTCTCGGTGGGCAGGGGAACGGGTCCCGCCACGCTCGCGCCGGTGCGCGTCGCCGTCTCGACGATCTCCTTCGCCGCGGACTCGATGGCCGATGTGTCGTAGGCCTTGAGGCGGATCCTGATCTTGTTCTGTGCTGCGGCCATCGCTGAAGTTGGTGTCGCGTCTTGCCTTTCGCGCTCACACGGGGCGCGTCGAGTCTTGCGCCGGCCATGTCGGGGGTCCGGGAGCGTCCCCTCGGGGTGCGCTCCCGGATACCGCCCGGACCACCGGGCCTTCTGGTCGTATCTGACTGAGGGCGCGCCGCCGGCGCGCCCTCCCTGTTGCGTTGCTACTCGATGATCTCCGTCACCACGCCCGAGCCGACGGTGCGACCGCCCTCTCGGATGGCGAAACGCAGACCCTGGTCCATGGCGATCGGCTGGATCAGCTCGATGTCCATCTGGACGTTGTCGCCGGGCATCACCATCTCCACGCCGTCGGGGAGCTTGGCGACGCCGGTGACGTCGGTCGTACGGAAGTAGAACTGCGGCCTGTAGCCGGTGAAGAACGGCGTGTGACGGCCGCCCTCCTCCTTCTTCAGGACGTAGACCTCGGCTTTGTACTTGGTGTGGGGCGTGATCGAGCCGGGGACGCAGAGGACCTGGCCGCGCTCGATCTCCTCGCGCTTGGTGCCGCGCAGCAGGCAGCCGACGTTGTCGCCCGCCTGGCCCTGGTCGAGGATCTTGCGGAACATCTCGACGCCGGTGACGACCGTCGAGCTGGTCGGGTTGATGCCGACGATCTCGACCGTGTCGCCGGTGTTGACGACGCCCTGCTCGATACGGCCGGTCGCGACGGTGCCGCGGCCGGTGATCGAGAAGACGTCCTCGACCGGCATCAGGAACGGCTTGTCGAGCTCGCGGACGGGCTCGGGGATGTAGCTGTCGAGCGCTTCGGCGAGCTCGATGATCTTCTGCTTGTAGGCGTCGTCGCCTTCCAGCGCCTTCAGCGCGGAGCCCGTGATGAACGGGATGTCGTCGCCCGGGAAGTCGTACTCGGACAGCAGCTCGCGGACCTCGACCTCGACGAGTTCGAGGAGCTCGTCGTCGTCGACCATGTCGGCCTTGTTGAGGAAGACCACGATGTACGGCACGCCGACCTGGCGCGCGAGCAGGATGTGCTCACGCGTCTGGGGCATCGGCCCGTCGGCGGCCGACACGACGAGAATCGCGCCGTCCATCTGCGCCGCACCGGTGATCATGTTCTTGACGTAGTCCGCGTGGCCGGGGCAGTCGACGTGCGCGTAGTGGCGGTTGTCGGTCTCGTACTCGACGTGGGAGGTCGCGATCGTGATGCCGCGTTCCTTCTCCTCCGGTGCGTTGTCGATCTCCTCGAAGCTGCGGGCTTCCGCGCCGCCCTTCTCGGCCAGCACGGTTGTGATGGCAGCGGTCAGCGTCGTCTTGCCGTGGTCGATGTGACCGATGGTGCCGACGTTGACGTGCGGCTTGTCGCGCTCGAATTTCTCCTTCGCCACTTTCTGTTTTCTCCTGTATCGGCTTGGGACGACGCCCTGCGGCGGGCTAACCCCAAGAATCTATCTAAATCCGGTCTCTGGCTGCTCGTGGTTGGACTTGTTGCGCTCAGGCGGCGCGGCGCTCGTCGCCGCCGCCCGGTTCGCCGGTTCGCTGTTCGACGATCTTCTCGCCGATGTTCGGCGGTACCTCTTCGTAGTTCTCGAACTGCATCGTGTAGGTCGCGCGGCCCTGCGTGTTGGAGCGCAGGTCGGTCGCGTAACCGAACATCTCGCTGAGCGGCACCTTGGCCGTGACGGCGAGCGCGTTGCCGCGCCGCTCCTGTCCTTCTACGCGGCCGCGGCGGCGGTTCAGGTCGCCGATCACGTCGCCGAGGAAGTCCTCGGGCGTGACGACCTCGACGGCGAAGATCGGCTCGAGCAGCACGGGCTTGGCTCGTTTGGCGGCCTCTTTGAGGGCCAGCGAGCCGGCGACCTTGAAGGCGATCTCCGAGGAGTCCTGTTCGTGGTACTTGCCGTCGACGAGCGTCGCGCGCACGTCGACTAGCGGGTAGCCCGCCTTGACGCCGTTCTCGAGCGCCTCTTCCATCCCCTTGCGCACGGCGGGGATGTATTCGGACGGCACCGAGCCGCCCTTGATCTTGTCGACGAACTCGAAGCCGTCGCCGGGCGCGGGCTCAAGGTCGATGAAGACGATGCCGTACTGGCCCGAGCCGCCTGTCTGGCGGACGAACTTGCCTTCGACGTTCTGCACTGTCGCGCGGATCGTCTCGCGGTAGGAGACCTGCGGCCGGCCGACGTTGGCCTCGACGCCGAACTCGCGCTTCATGCGGTCGACGAGCACCTCGAGGTGCAGCTCGCCCATGCCGGAGATCTCGGTCTGGCCGGTCTCTTCGTTGGTGCGCACCTGGAAGGTCGGGTCCTCCTCGGCGAGGCGGCCGAGAGCGACGGACATCTTCTCCTGGTCGGCCTTGGTCTTCGGCTCGACCGCGACCTTGATCACGGGCTCGGGGAATTCGATCTCCTCGAGGTGGACCGGGTGGTCGGGGTCGGCGAGCGTGTCGCCGGTGACGACCTGCTTGATGCCGACGGCGGCGGCGATGTCGCCGGCGTAGACCTCGGAGACCTCCTCGCGGTCGTTGGCGTGCATCATCAGGATGCGGCCGATCCGCTCGGTGCGGCCGGTCGAGACGTTGAGGACCTTGGAGCCGGCCTCGAGGCGCCCCGAGTAGACGCGGAAGTAGGTGAGCTTGCCGACGAAGGGGTCGGCGGCGATCTTGAACGCGAGCGCCGCGAAGGGCGCGTCGTCGTCGGCCTCGCGCGTGACGGTGCGCGCCTCCTCCTCGCCTTTGATCAGTTCGGTGCCCTCGACGGGCGGCACGTCAAGTGGTGAGGGAAGGTAGTCGACGACGGCGTCGAGCAGCGGCTGGACGCCCTTGTTCTTGAACGAGGAGCCGCACAGCACGGGCGTGAGCTTGCTCGAGAGCGTCGCGTGACGGATCGCGTCCTTCAGCGTCTCGACGGAGACCTCGGCCTCCTCGAGGATCAGCTCGAGCAGGTGGTCGTCGTAGTGCGAGACCTCCTCGAGCAGGTGCTCGCGCGCCGCCTCGGCGGCTTCGCGGAGCTCCGCGGGGATCTCGATCTCGTCCTGTTCCTTGCCGAGGTCGTCCTTGTAGACGATCGCTTTCATCGTCACGAGGTCGACGACGCCTTGGAAGTCGGCCTCGGCGCCGATCGGCAGCTGGATCGGCACGGGATGCGCGCCGAGCCGGTCGATCATCGTCTGCACGCCCTTGTCGAAGTCGGCGCCGATGCGGTCCATCTTGTTGATGTACGCGATGCGCGGCACGTGGTACTTGTCGGCCTGGCGCCAGACCGTCTCGGACTGGGGCTCGACGCCGGCGACGGAGTCGAAGAGCGCGATCGCGCCGTCGAGGACGCGCAGCGAGCGCTCGACCTCGACCGTGAAGTCGACGTGGCCGGGCGTGTCGATGATGTTGATGCGGTGGCCGTTCCACTGCGCGGTCGTCGCGGCCGACGTGATCGTGATGCCGCGCTCCTGCTCCTGTTCCATCCAGTCCATGACGGCGGCGCCCTCGTGGACCTCGCCGATCTTGTAGGTGCGTCCGGTGTAGTAGAGGATGCGCTCGGTCGTCGTCGTCTTACCGGCGTCGATGTGGGCCATGATCCCGATGTTGCGCGTGTCTTTCAGTGAGAACTGGCGTGGCATCTCTCTCGTCCGTGCTTGGTGGTTCGGGGCAAAAAAATGGGCCCCTCGGGCCCACGTGCGCTGCTGGTCGTCGTGTGACCGGACGGCGTCGCTATCTGCTCGAGGTCTCCATTTCGCTTCGAGAACCGCGGGCACGCTTTGCCCACGGCGAAAGGCGACTATAGCAGAGGGTTAATCACCGTCCGCCCGTTGAATCAGGGGTTTCCGGGCCCTCGTCGAACATCGCCGTGATCCTCTCCATGGCGCTCGCGGCGGCCTTCATCTCGCGCGGCGAGAGCCCCGCGAGGGCGGCTTCCCAGCGCGGCAACCAGTGCGCCCGCTTGGCCTCCAGCGCGCTGCGGCCGGCGTCGGTGAGGTCGGTCACGACGACGCGGCGATCCTCGCTGGAGCGCACGCGCTCGACGTGGCCGGCGGCGGCCAGGTGGTCGAGCATCTGCGTGACGGTCGCGGGCGAGAGGCCGGCCGCCTGGGCCAGGTCGCCGGCCGAACTGGGGCCCGACGCTTCGAGCCTGCCGAGCAGCTCGTACTGCGCCATCGTGAGTCCCGGCGCGGCGATGTGGGAGTCGCGCCCGCGCATGCGGATGATCGAGCGCGCGAGCGCCGAGAAGGCCAGGCGCAGGCGCTCCTGCGCCACCACCGAATCGTCGCTGCGTGGCGTCGTGACGGCCATCGCTAGACCCCCACGGCCTCGACGGCCTCGACCGGCGGGCCGCTGGCGGGCCGGCTCGGGGCGCCGGGGCGCTTGGAGCGCTCGGCGCGCGCCAGCACGATGCACGGGATCAGGCCGACGACGCAGATCCCCAGCGACGCCCAGTACGCGGCCTGGAAGCCCGCGACGGCGTGGGCCGGCGTGTGGATCAGCCCCGTCGCGCGCGTCAGCACGACGGCGAGGACGGCGGTGCCGATCGCGCCGCCGACGCGCTGCAGGACGTTGAGCTGAGGCGTCGCGTCGGAGAGCTGGTCCGGGCGCATCGCCGCGAATGCGGCGCTCATCGCGGGCATGAACGAGAGCCCGATGCCCATCCCGCGGATGAACAGCGTGATCGAGATCAGGAGGATCGACGTGTCGCCGCCGATGAAGCAGAGCGGCAACGTCGAGAGGCACAACACGCTCACGCCTACCAGCGCGATCCTGCCGCCGCCGAAGCGCTGCATCAGCCGGCCGGAGAGCGGCATCGTGATCAGCGCGCCGAGACCCTGCGGCCCGGTCAAAAGGCCCGTGACGACCACGCTCTCGCCGCGCAGGTCCTGGTAGTAGAGCGGCACGAGGATCATCGCGCCGAAGAGCGCCGCGCCGAGCACGAAGGTCGTGACGGAGGCGGCGGCGAAGATGCGGTTTGCGTAGAGGCGGACGTCGAGCAGCGGCCGCTCGGTGCGCAGCGCGTGCCAGGCGAAGATCGCGATCAGCAGCAGGCCCGCGACGATCGGCCAGATCACGCTGGGCGCGGTGAGGTCGGCGTGGGAGCCCGCCTCGCTGAGACCGTAGACGAGCGATGTCGCGCCGCCCGACATCAGCAGCAGACCGGTGACGTCGAGTTTGCCCGCCTCGCCCGCTTCTGTTTGCGGCAGCATCCGGATGCACAGCGGGATCGCGACGAGCCCCACGGGCACGTTGACCAGGAAGATCCACGGCCAGTTCAGGTTCTGGAGGATCAAGCCGCCGATGATCGGGCCGAGGATCGGGCCCATCATCGCCGGCATCGCGACTATGCCCATCACGCGCCCCATCCGCCGGGGGCCCGCGACCTGGGCCATGATGAGCTGCCCGACGGGCATGATCATGCCGCCGCCGATTCCCTGCAGGACGCGGAAGAAGATGAGCTCGTCGACGGACGTCGCGAGCGCGCAGAGCGCCGAGCCGAGCGTGAAGAACGTCAGGGCGAAGATGTAGACCTGTCGCGCACCGAAGCGCCGCGCGGCCCAGCCGCTCAAGGGGATCACCGCGGCGAGCGCCAGCAGATAGCCCGTTATGACCCACTGCACCTGATCGATCGGGCTGTGGAGCTCGCGGCTGAGCGTCGGCAGCGCGACGTTGACGATCGTCGTGTCGAGGATCGACATGATCATGCCGAGGATCACGACGCCGGCGATGCGCCAGACGTACGGCTCGATACGGTCGTCGGCTGCGGGGTGGTGGTCGTTCACGGCCATCGGGGACTCCGCCGTCAGGGGTTTTTAGGGACCAAAACTTTCGGTGCCCAATTATTGCAGGCGCAAGCAAAGACGTCAAGACCCGTCGGGCCCTGCGCCGCCTCGCGTCAGCGCCGGGCGGCTACCAGCGGTAGTGGGCGAAGGCCTTGTTGGCCTGCGCCATGCGGTAGATGTCGTCCTTGCGCTTGTAGGCCCCGCCCTGCTGCGACTGCGCGTCGAGCAGCTCGTTGGCCAGGCGCTCAGACATCGTCTTCTCGCGGCGCTGGCGCGCGAACTCGACGAGCCAGCGGACCGCGAGCGTGCGGGCGCGGCGCGCCGGCACCTCGACGGGCACCTGGTAGGTCGCGCCACCGACGCGGCGCGAGCGCACCTCGAGCGTCGGCGTGAGCGCTTTGACCGAGACGTCGAGCGTCTCGAGGGGGTCGCGGTCGCTGCGCTCCGCCAGGATCGCGAGCGCGTCGTAGACGATCCGCTCGGCGGTCGACTTCTTGCCGTCGAGCATCACCTTGTTGATGACCTGCTGGACGAGTTTGGAGCGGTGGATGGCGTCCGGCTCGAGCGGACGGACCTGTGCGGCTGCGCGGCGCGGCATCTACTTCTTCTTGACCCCGTACTGCGAGCGCGCCTTTTTGCGGTCCGTGACGCCGGCGGCGTCGAGCGTGCCGCGCACGACCTTGTAGCGCACGCCCGGAAGGTCCTTGACGCGGCCGCCGCGGACGAGCACGACCGAGTGCTCCTGCAGGTTGTGCCCCTCGCCGGGGATGTACGCCGTGACCTCGATCGAGCCCGAAATGCGCACGCGCGCGACCTTGCGCAGGGCCGAGTTCGGCTTCTTCGGGGTGATCGTGTAGACGCGCGTGCAGACACCGCGGCGCTGGGGCGCGGCGACCTTCTTCTTGCGACCTTTGCCGGACTTCAGACCCGGCGTCGCGAGCTTCTTCTTCGGCGCGACACGTCCTTTGCGCACCAGTTGAGAGGTCGTAGGCATCGGCGACGGATGCTAGCAGCGCTACGCGGCCTCGGCGACGCGTGCCGAGCGCACGGGGGCGGGCAGGATCGCCGCGGCGGCGACGATGAGGGCGAAGGCGAGGACCTGCGCGGCCACGCCCGCGGCGCCGCCGGCGACGGGGTCGCCGAAGACGATCACGCCGCCGCCGATGCCGGCGACGTTCGCGGCCGTGCCCGTCACCGCGATCACCGGCACCGCCTCGCCGATCTGCAGCGCGCGCGCGGACGCGAACAGCGCGGCGAACGACGCGACGACCGAGACGGCGAATAGCGGGCTCGAGAGGACGCCGGCCGCGCCGTGGGCGTCCGCGACCCCGGTCAGCGCCTTGATCGCGGTGTCCGATACGCCGAAGAGGATGCCGGCGGCCGCGCCGAGCATGACGCCGTGCTGCTCGACGCTGCCGCCGAGCCGCGGCGCCGCCAGCAGCGCGACGGCTAGCGCGGTCGCGAACAGCTCGAACGCGATCATCGTCGCGCCGGTGAAGGAGGCGTGCGCGCCGTGCACCGCCGGCAGCGTCGCGCCGAGCAGCAACAGGCCGCCGGCGGCCATCAGCAGGCCCGTCCACTGGCGCGGCCCGACGGAGAAGCCGAACATCCGGTCGGCGAGCACGGCGATGAAGACGACGCCCGCCGCGAGCGCGGCCTGCACGACAGACATGGGAGCGACCCAGAGCGCCGCGACGTGCAGCGCCCAGCCGGCCGTCGCGACCGCGATGCCCACCATGAACCAGCCCGACCGCACGAGGATCCGTGCGGCGCGAAGCGGCCGCCGCAGCGCGATCGCGGGGCGGCCCCGCACGCCGCGGAACTTGAAGAAGAAGCCGAAGTTCGCCGCCATCGCCGAGCAGAAGGCGAGCCCCAGGCCGAGGGCGAGGTGGTCCGTCAACGCGGTGCGCTCCGCGAAGCCATCAGCGAGAGGCTAGCGTTCGGCCTCGCCATGACGAGCGACGCCGAAGGCGGTGAGCCCCCGCTGCTGTTCGTCGACATCGACGGCGTCATCTCGCTGCACGGCGCCGGCGCGGCGGGCGTGGAGTCACGGCTGGCGAACGTCGACGGCGCGCTCGTGTGCCTCTCGCTCACCGCCGCGCGCGAGCTGCGCGCGCTCGCGGGCCGCTTCGAGATGGTCTGGGCGAGCGGCTGGGAAGAGCGCGCCGACGAACATCTGCCGTACCTGCTCGATCTGCCGCGCGGCCTGCCCCACCTCTCGTTCGCGCGCGACGTGGGCCGCAGCCACGCGCACTGGAAGCTCGACGCGATCGAGGCCTTCGCGGGCGATCGCGCGCTCGCCTGGATCGACGACTCGCTGGACGAGACGTGCGAGCGGTGGGCGGCGCGGCGCGGCGCGCCCGCGCTACTGGTGCGCACCGATCCCGCCCGCGGCTTCACGGCGCGGGAGCGCGAAGTGCTCGCGCGCTGGGCCGTCAGGCGGCGTTGATTCGCGCGTCGACCTGGGGCAGCGCGAGGTCGGGCGAGCGCGTTGCGCCAAGACCGCCCGCGTCGAGGCAGAGCGCGCGCACGGCCGCGCCGCGCGCGGCCGGCACCGTGGCGTGCCACGCGCCCCCGCCGTCGGTGACGGCCGTCGCGAGCGTCCGCTCGCTCACCCGCTCGCCGCGGCGTGACACGTCCCGCGCCTGGACGAGCACCCTGGCGCCCGCTATCGCGCGGCCGTCTTGGCGCGCGAGGCGGCCCTGGACTTCGCGCACCGCGGTCGGCGGCTGCTGCGCGGGCCGCGCCAGCGCGGCGCTCAGGCGGGCGCCTTCGGGGAACGAGCCGTGGACCGTCTGCCTGACCGAGGGCAGGTGGGCGAAGAGGACGTTTCCGGGGCAGTCGGTCAGGTCGGCCTGTCGGTGCCCCGCGATGCGGGGCAGAATCACGCGTTCGCCGGGCCTGTGTATGGACCAGCGCTGCGCGCCTCTCGTCGCGCGCACCGTCACCTCGCCGGCCGAGGGCACGCCGTGGAGGGCGAGCTTCCAGCTCAGCAGCGCCTCGAGCGAGCGCCGCGCGGCGGACGAGATGTCGACGCTCGAGAAGGTGCCGAGCATCGCGACGCCGGTAGAGCTCGTGTTGAAGCCCCCCGCCTGGGCGCCGACGACGGACTGGTCGATGCCGCCGGCGCGCGCCTCCCAGATGCCGCCGTAGAGGTCGACGAGGAAGTTGTAGCCGATGTCGTTCCAGCCGTTGACGAAGCGGTGGAAGACGTAGATGCCGCGCACCATTGCCGGCACCTCCCCCGGCGAGTAGCCGTTCGGGTTGTCGGTGTGGTGCACGAAGGCGAGTTCGACGTTGCCGTATTCGGGCGCGACGGCGGGCGGCGAGTCAGAGCCGGCCCAGGCGCTGCGCGCCCAGATCGCGGGCTGCCCGGCGCCGGCGTCAAGGCGCGGCTCGGCGAGCGGGCGCGATGCCGCCGGGCGCGCGCGGTTGCGCGCGCCGGCGCCAGCGCTGACGTCCACCGTGCGCAGGCGGGCACCCGCGAGCGGCCGGTCCGGGACCAGCTGCACGGTCCTCGTGCCACCCGTCCACACCGGTTCGCCGGTGACGGGTCCCGCCGCGGGCACGTCGGGGCCGTGGCCCGCCTCGCCGGCCGACACCCACTCGCTCCAGCGGCCGCCCGCGCCGCGGAAGCGCAGACGGATCGCTGCCGCAGCGGGTCTCTCCCACTGCAGGCCGACGAGGTCCGCGTTCGCGTCGAGCTCGACCGTGACGCCCCTGCGGGGCACGTCGCCGAGCGCGACCGTGCCGGGCCGCGTCTGGCCGCCGCGGCCGGCGCGCGCGAGCGCGGGCAGCGCGAGCACGCCGGCGAGCGTCCCGGTCGAGGCCGCGAGCAGCTCTCTGCGCGTATGCGCGGATCTGCCCATCCGGCCCCGGCCCTACTCCTCGGGCTCTCCGTCCTCGTCCGCGCGGCCGCTTAGCTCGGCGAGCTCCTCCGCGAAGCCGGTGTCGCTGGCGCCGACGCCGAGCGACTCCAGTGACGCCATGTCGGCCTCCAGTTCGCGTCCGAACTCGGCGAGCGTGTCCGCCCCCATGCCGAGCTCGGCTTCGATCTCGCTCTGGTCGAGGAGCCCCACCTCGTCGACGGCGCGCGGCAGCGGCTCGGCCGGTTCGATCTCGATGCGGCGGTAGCGCTTCAGGCCCGTCGCGGCCGGGATCAGCTTGCCGATGATCACGTTCTCCTTCAGCCCGTTGAGGCGGTCGATCTTGCCCTCGAGCGCGGCGTCGGTGAGCACCTTCGTCGTCTCCTGGAAGGAGGCGGCGGAAAGGAAGGAGTCGGTGTTGAGCGACGCCTTGGTGATGCCGAGGATGATGTCCGACCATTCGGCGAGCTCGCCGCCCGCCTGCGCGATCGCCTCGTTCGCCCGCAGCAGCTCGAAGCGGTCGACAAACTGCCCCGGCAGGTAGTCGGTGTCGCCCTTCTGATCGACGCGCACCTTTTTGAGCATCTGGCGCACGATCAGCTCGATGTGCTTGTCGTTGATGTCGACGCCCTGCGACTTGTAGACCTCCTGCACCTCGCGGACGAGGTAGCGCTCGGTCTCGGTGCGCCCGTCCCAGGTCGCGGCGTCGATCGACAGCAGGTCGTGCGGGTACACGGACCCCTCGTTGAGCTGGCGCCCGGCCTTGATCTTCTCGCCGTCGCTCACGAACAGACGCGTGCGGCGCGGGAACGAGTGGCGGTGCTCGTCGCCGGCGGCGTCGGTCACTGTCAGGTTGACCGCCTTCTCGGTCTCCTCGATCGAGACGACACCGTCGTACGCGGCGAGCTCCGCGACGCCCTTCGGCCGCCGCGCCTCGAAGAGCTCGACGACGCGGGGCAGGCCGTGCGTGATGTCGGCTCCCGCGACGCCGCCGGTGTGGAAGGTCCGCATCGTCAGCTGGGTGCCGGGCTCGCCGATCGACTGGGCGGCGACGATGCCGACCGCGTCGCCGATCTGCGCGAGCGATCCGGTGGCGAGCGCGCGGCCGTAGCAGGCCTGGCACACGCCGCTCTGGGCCTCGCACTTGAGCACCGAGCGCACCGGCAGCGGCACCGGGTTGCCCTTCTCGTGCTCCTCGCCGAAGACCTCGATCAGCTCGGCGAGCTCCGCGTTGCCGATTTCGGCGCCCTGCTCGACGAGCATGCGCCCGCGCTTGGTCGTGATCGCCTCCGCGGCGATGCGACCGATGAGGCCCTCGTTCGGTTCGTCGCCGTTGAAGAGGTCGAGCTCGATGTGTTCCTCGGTGCCGCAGTCGGCCTCGCGGATGATCACGTCCTGCGCGACGTCGACCAGGCGCCGCGTGAGGTAGCCGGAGTCGGCGGTGCGCAGCGCCGTGTCGGCGAGTCCCTTTCGCGCGCCGTGCGTCGAGATGAAGTACTCGAGCACGGAGAGCCCCTCGATGAAGTTCGCCTTGATCGGCCGCTCGATGATTTCGCCCTTCGGGTTGGCCATCGGGCCACGCATGCCGGCGAGCTGGCGAATCTGCTTGAAGGAGCCACGCGCGCCGGAGTTGGCCATCATGAAGATCGGGTTGAGCTTGTCGAGTCCCTGCAGGTTCTCGACCATCGCCTCGCCGACCTCGTCGGTGGCGGCGTTCCACTCCGCGACGACCTGCTCGTGGCGTTCGCCCTGGTCGAGCAGCCCTTCCTCGTACTCGCTGACGATGCGCTCGACGGCGCTCTCGTAGCGGGCGAGGATCTCCGCCTTCTGCGGCGGGACGACGACGTCGTTCTTGGAGATCGTGATGCCGGCCTGCGTCGCGTACTTGAAGCCGAGGTCCTTGAATGCGTCGAGCACCAGCGCGATGCTCGGCGCGCCGTAAGCCTGCACGAGCAGGTCGATCAGGCGCGTGGTGTCGCGCTTGGTCATCGACTGGTTGACGAACGTGTACTTCTTCGCGTCGAACTCGTCGCCGAGAGCCTCGGCGAGCGCCCGCTCGATGCGGTCGTTGTAGATGATGCGGCCGATCGTCGTCAGCACGTGGCTGTCGCTGCCGATCGGCCGGAACTCGGCGACGTCGTGCAGCTTGACGACGCCGGCCTCGTACGACAGTTCGGCCTCCTGAGCGGTGCGGAACACGTGCGGGCGCGGCTCGTACGTCGCGCGGTCGATCTTCGCGAGCTCGTCCGCTTCGGGCCCGTACGTCAGGTAGTACGCGCCGAGGATCATGTCCTGCGCGGGCGTCGCGAGCGGCGCGCCGTGCGCGGGCGAGAGGATGTTGTTCGAGGAAAGCATCAGGATGCGTGCCTCGGCCTGCGCCTCCGCCGACAGCGGCAGGTGCACGGCCATCTGGTCGCCGTCGAAGTCGGCGTTGAAGGCGTGGCAGACGAGCGGGTGAACCTGGATCGCCTTGCCCTCGACGAGCAGCGGCTCGAAGGCCTGGATGCCCAGGCGGTGGAGCGTCGGCGCGCGGTTCAGCAGCACCGGGTGCTCGTGGATCACTTCCTCCAGCACGTCCCAGACCTCGCCGATGCCGGAGTCGACCATCTTCTTCGCGGCCTTGATGTTCTGCGCCGAACGCCGTTCGACGAGGCGGGCCATGATGAACGGCTTGAAGAGCTCGAGCGCCATGATCTTCGGCAGGCCGCACTGGTGCAGCTTCAGGTACGGGCCGGAGACGATCACGGATCGTCCCGAGTAGTCGACGCGCTTGCCGAGCAGGTTCTGGCGGAAGCGCCCCTGCTTGCCCTTGAGCATGTCGGACAGGCTCTTCAGCGCACGGTTGCCCGGCCCCGTGACGGGACGGCCGCGGCGGCCGTTGTCGAACAGCGCGTCGACGGCCTCCTGGAGCATGCGCTTCTCGTTGTTGACGATGATCTCGGGGGCGCCGAGGTCGAGCAGCCGCTTCAGGCGGTTGTTGCGGTTGATGACGCGGCGGTAGAGGTCGTTGAGGTCGCTGGTGGCGAAGCGGCCGCCGTCGAGCTGGACCATGGGGCGCAGCTCCGGCGGGATCACCGGGATCGCGTCGAGCACCATCATCTCCGGCTTGTTGCCGGACTGGATGAACGCCGAGACGACCTTCAGGCGCTTGACGGCGCGCGCCTGCTTCTGGCCTTTGCCGTTCTTGACCTGGTCCTCGAGCTCGGTGCGTTCGGCTTCGAGGTCGACCTGCTCGAGCAGTTCACGGACGGCTTCGGCGCCCATGCCGCCGCGGAAGTACTCGCCGAAGCCGTAGGGCGAGCCGAAGCGCTCGCGCAGTTCGCGGAACGTCGCCTCGTCGCTCTCGGTCTGCTTGACCTCCATCGTGCGGAAGAGCTCCCACACGCGCTGCAGCCGGTCGATGTTCTCGTTGCAGTACTCCTGGATGTCGACGATGTCAGCCTCGACGGCCTTGGCGAGGTCCCGCAGGTGGCGTTCGCGCTCCTCCTCGGCGAGCTTGCCGACGTTGACGTCGAGCGCGTCGGCCCAGAGGTGGTCCTCGTCGTTGAAGCCGGTCTGCTTGCCGCTCTTCAGGTACTCCTCGCGGCGCGCGAGCGACTCGCGCAGGGCAAGCACGTCGGTTTCGCGTTCCGCGGCGTAGTCGTCGAGCGCTTTGGCGACCTGCTTCTCGAGCGCGTCGAGGTCGTTCTCACGCGCCTCCTCGTCGATCCAGGTGATGATCGACGCGGCGAAGTAGAGGACCTTCTCGAGCTCCTTCGGCGCCATGTCGAGCAGGTAGCCGATGCGGCTCGGCACGCCCTTGAAGAACCAGATGTGGCTGACGGGCGCCGCGAGGTCGATGTGACCCATGCGCTCGCGGCGCACCTTCGCCCGCGTGACCTCGACGCCGCAGCGCTCGCAGACGATGCCCTTGTAGCGCACGCGCTTGTACTTGCCGCAGTAGCACTCCCAGTCCTTCGTCGGACCGAAGATGCGCTCGCAGAACAGGCCGTCCTTCTCCGGCTTGAGCGTGCGGTAGTTGATCGTCTCGGGCTTGGTGACCTCGCCGTGGCTCCAGCTGCGGATCTGCTTGGAGGAGGCGAGGCTGATCTCGATGGCGTCGAAGTTGTTGATGTCGATCATTCGTGTGCTTTCGCTCGCGGGTGTACCTGGGTCACTCTGCGTTCTCGTCGGCGGCGGCCGGCTCGAGCTCGCCCTCGGCGCTCTCGTCGGCGGCCTCGCCGTCGGCATCGGCGGGCACCGCACGGACCCCGGAGAGGTCGATGCCGAGCTCCTCGGCGGCGCGCAGCAGGTCGTCGTCCTCGTCGCCCATCTCGGCGCGCTGGCCCTCCTCGGAGACGACGTTGACGTCGAGCGCCAGCGACTGCATCTCCTTGAGCAGGACCTTGAACGACTCGGGGATCGACGGCTCGGCGATGTTCTCGCCCTTGACGATCGCCTCGTACGCCTTGACGCGCCCGACCGTGTCGTCGGACTTGATGGTGAGCATCTCCTGCAGCGTGTAGGCGGCGCCGAACGCCTCGAGCGCCCAGACCTCCATCTCGCCGAAGCGCTGGCCGCCGAACTGCGCCTTGCCGCCCAGCGGCTGCTGGGTGACGAGCGAGTAAGGGCCTGTCGAGCGCGCGTGGATCTTGTCGTCGACGAGGTGCAGCAGCTTCAGGATGTACATGTAGCCGACGGTCACCTGCTCCTCGAACGGCTCGCCGGTGCGCCCGTTGTAGAGCGTGACCTTGCCGGACGCGCGCTCACCGGCGCGGCGGCTCTTGTCGACGTCCATCCGTATGCGCCCGCCGTCGGAGCTGTGCGCGTCCTGCCAGTTCACGAGTGCGTCGTCGACGTCTTCCACGCTCGCGCCGTCGAAAACGGGCGTCGCGATGAACACGCGGCCGTCGCCGGCTTTGCCGTGCGCCTCGCGGTAGGCGTCGGAGCCGTCGTCGTACCAGCCCTGCGCGGCGGCCCAGCCGAGGTGCGTCTCGAGGATCTGGCCGACGTTCATGCGCGAGGGCACGCCGAGCGGGTTCAGGATCACGTCGACGGGCGTGCCGTCCTCAAGGAACGGCATGTCCTGCTGGTCGACGATCTTGGAGATGACGCCCTTGTTGCCGTGGCGGCCCGCGAGCTTGTCGCCCTCGGAGATCTTGCGCTTCTTGGCCACGAAGACGCGCACGAGCTCGTTGACGCCCGCGGCCATCTCGTCGCCGTCGTCGCGGCGGAATGTCTTGACGTCGATGACGACGCCGCCCTCTCCGTGCGGCACCTTCAGCGAGGTGTCGCGGACCTCGCGCGCCTTCTCCTTGAAGATGGCGCGGATCAGCTTCTCCTCGGCGGTCAGCTCGGTCTCGCCCTTCGGCGTGACCTTGCCGACGAGCAGGTCGCCGGACTGGACCTCCGCCCCGACGCGGACGATGCCGCGGTCGTCGAGGTTGCGCAGCGACTCCTCGGAGCGGTTCGGGATGTCGCGCGTGATCTCCTCCTCGCCCAGCTTGGTCGTGCGGGCGTCGATCTCGTATTCCTCGATATGGATCGACGTCAGCTCGTCGTCCTGGACCAGGCGCTTGGAGAGGATGATCGCGTCCTCGAAGTTGTAGCCCTCCCAGGACATGAAGGCGACCATCAGGTTCTTGCCGAGCGCCATTTCGCCGCGGTCCGTCGAGGACCCGTCGGCGAGCACGTCGCCGGCTTTGACGCGCTGGCCAGGCGAGACGACGGGCTTGTGGTGGATCAGCGTGCCCTGGTTGGAGCGCATGAACTTGTGCAGCTCGTACTCGTCTTTGCCGTCGCTGCCCTGCACGACGATCTTCTCGGCGTCGAGGTACTCGACGGTGCCGGCGGACTGCGCGAGCAGCACGTCGCCGGTGTCGAGCGCCGCGCGGCGCTCCATGCCGGTGCCGACGAGCGGCGCGTCGGCGGTCAGCAGCGGCACGGCCTGGCGCTGCATGTTCGAGCCCATCAGTGCGCGGTTGGCGTCGTCGTGCTCGAGGAACGGGATCATCGCGGTCGCGACCGACCAGATCTGCTCGGGCGAGACGTCGATCAGGTCGACCTTTTTCGGCGGCACGGCGACGTACTGGCCGGCCTGGGTGCGGCACAGCACTTCGGGGCCCTTCAGGCGGCCCGTCTTCGCGTCGATCGGCGAGTTGGCCTGCGCGATCAGCAGCTCCTCTTCCTGCGTGGCGTCGAGGTGGACGATCTTGCCGGTCACGGCGCCGTCGTCGACGACGCGGTAGGGCGTCGTCACGAAGCCGTACTCGGACACCTCGGCGAACGAGGAGAGCGACCCCATCAGGCCGATGTTCGGTCCCTCGGGCGTCTCGATCGGGCACATGCGCCCGTAGTGGGTCGGGTGCACGTCGCGGACCTCGATCGGCGCGCGCTCGCGCGTCAGGCCGCCGGCGCCGAGCGCCGAGAGGCGGCGGCGGTGGGTCAGGCCCGAGAGCGAGTTCGTCTGGTCCATGAACTGGCTGAGCTGCGAGGAGCCGAAGAACTCCTTCAGCGAGGCGCTGACGGGGCGGATGTTGATGATCGTCTGCGGCGTGATGGTGTCCGCGTCCTCGGTCGTCAGGCGCTCGCGCACGACGCGCTCCATGCGGTAAAGGCCGATGCGGAACGCCTCCTGGATGAGCTCGCCGACGGTGCGCAGCCGGCGGTTGCCGAAGTGCTCGTACTCGTCGAGGTGCTCGGCGACGTTCTCGCGCGGCAGCGTCAGCGCCTCGGCGGCGTAGTCCTTGATCTCGACCTCGGAGTCTTCGGGCATCCCGAGCAGCTTCGGCAGCTTCACGAGCTCACGGATGAGGGCGATGATGTCCTCGTGCGTCAGCGTGCGCTTCTCGATGTCGATGTCGAGGCCGAGCCGTGAGTTGAGCTTGTAACGGCCGACGCGCGTGAGGTCGTAGCGCTTGTCGTCGAAGAAGAGCTGGTCGAGGAGTTTCTTCGCGTTCTCGACGTTCGGCGGCTCGCCGGGGCGCTGCTTCTTGAACAGTTCGATCAGCGCGCCCTCCTGGGTGCGCGTCGCCTCGGTGTCGGCCTCGACCGTGTTGCGGATGTACAGCGAGTTGTCGAAGAGCTTCAGGATGTCCTCGTCGGTGGCGTAGCCCATCGAGCGCAGCAGCACCGTCACCGGGAGCTTGCGCTTGCGGTCGATGCGGACGTAGACCTTGCCCTTCTTGTCGATTTCCATCTCCAGCCACGAGCCACGAGCGGGCATCAGGTTGGCGACGAAGACCTGCTTCTCGCGGTCCTTGGGCTCCATCAGATACGCGCCGGGGGAGCGCTGCAGCTGCGTCACGACGACGCGCTCGGTGCCGTTGATGACGAACGTGCCGCGCTCGGTCATCCACGGGAACTCGCCCATGAAAACCGACTGCTCACGGATCTCGCCCGTCTCTTTGTTGATGAACGCCACCATCACCGTCAGCGGACGGGAGTAGGTGAGGTCCTTCTCGCGGCATTCCGCGAGGCTCGCCGCGGGATCGTCGAAGCGCAGCTCGCCGAACTGGATGGCGAGGTTGCCGGTGTAGTCCGTGATCGGCGAGATGTCGTCGATCGTTTCGCGCAGGCCGCCCTTCTGGGGGTCGGTCAGCCAGTCGAACGAGCGGCGCTGGATGTCAATTAGGTTGGGAAGATCGACGGCGTGATCGAGGCGTGCAAAGGAACGACGGGTCCGGAGAGCACTAGCAGCAGCCAATCGAAGACTCCTTCGGGGGGCGAAACACTATAAGGAAGGGCGCGTGAGCGCGGACAGTCAAAGATAGCACAGACCATCGGCACCCAGCGGGCGGCTGGTGCTCACGGACCCCGCCCCGGCGCTCGCGTATGTGGCGCGATGCCCTGCTACGGGCGGCTACGGCTATCGACCAGCAGACGCACTGTACCGGAAAGTGCGGCAATCCGGTAGTGACGCAACGGTGGGCCGCAGGAAGCGAGGGCCCCGCCGGCGGCGGGGCCCCTGGCCGCTACTTGACCTCGACGGAGGCTCCGGCCTCCTCGAGTTCCTGCTTGAGCTTGTCGGCCTCCTCGCGTTCGATGCCCTCCTTGATCGGCTTGGGCGCCTCGTCGACGATCGCCTTCGCCTCTTTCAGGCCGAGGCCGGTCGCGGCGCGCACGACCTTGATGACCTGCACCTTCTTGTCGCCGGACGCGGCGAGGATCACGTCCACCGTGCCGCCCTCCTCCTCGCCGGCGGCGGCCTCGCCGCCACCCGCGGCGGCGGGCGCTGCGGCGGGCGCGGCCACGGCCGCTGCCGACACTCCGAACTCCTCCTCGAGCGCCTTGATGCGCTCGGCGAGCTCGAGCACCGAGATGCCCTTCAGCTCGTCGATCCAGTCCTGCGTACTTGTCGCCATCGCTACTCGTTCTCCTTGGTCGAATCGGTCGCGGCGTCCTGCGTCTGGGCCTCAGCCGCGACGTCCGCCTCGTTGCTGTCATCGCTCGCCGCCGCCTCGGGCTGCGGCTCGCTGCTCTCCTGCTCTTCGCCGCCGTCGTCGGCGGAGGCCTGGTCGGTCGCCTCCTCGGCGCCCGGCGGCGGGGTGTCGGCCGCCGGCTCGCCCGATGTGGTCGCGTCGGGCTGCTCCGCCGTCTCGCTCGCGTGTTCCTGCGCGGCCGGCGCCGCGGCATCCTGCGCCGCCCCGGCGGCCTGGATCTCGCCCGACTCCATCTTCATGCGCAGATCGGTGAGCGCCCCGGCGAGGCCGCCGAGCAGCCCGCTGAGCCCGCGCACGAGCCCGCCGATCGGCGACGCGACGACGCCGACGAGCTGGCCGTAGAGCACTTCGCGTGAGGGCAGGCGCGCGAGCGCGCGCAGCGCGGTGCCGTCGAGCGGCTCGCCGTCCATCAGGCCGCCCTTGAACGGCAGCAGCTCGATCTCGCGCCCGTAGTCGGAGACTGCTTTCGCGGCGAGCGCGATGTCGCCGCGCACGAACGTCAGCGCCGTCGGCCCGGAGAGGTGCTCCTTGAGGGCGTCGGCGCCGACCTGGTCGGCGGCGCGTTCGGTGAGCGAGTTCTTGACGACGCGGAAGCTCGCGTCCGCGTCGCGCAGTTTCGTGCGCAGCTCTGCCGCCTGGGCGACGGAGATGCCGCGGTAGTCGAGCGCGAAGATCGCGTCCGCACCGTCCAGTTGTTCGGCGATCTCGGCGATCGCCACTGCCTTTTCGTCTCTGTTCATCTGGCTCCTATCCAGGACTTGCGCCGCGTCATCGTGCGGCTGCCGGGGTTCTTCGGTGGCCTCGGGTTGCGTGCTCAGGCCGCTGCGGCTGGCTGCGCCTCCCCTGCGATGTCGCGCGTGCGGCCGGGATCGACCTTCACGCCCGGACCCATCGTCGACGCCACCGTGACCGAGCGCAGGTAGCGCCCTTTGGCCGCGGACGGCTTCGCCCGCACGAGCTCTTCGATCACGGCGGCGTAGTTCTCGAGCAGCTGGCGCTGGTCGAAGCTCGCCTTGCCGATCACGAGGTGCACGATCGCGTTGCGGTCCGTGCGGTATTCGATCTTGCCGGACTTGGCGTCCTCGACTGCGCGCGCGACCTCCATCGTGACGGTGCCGACTTTGGGGTTCGGCATCTTGCCCGCGGGACCGAGGATGCGCCCGAGCCGGCCGACGATGTGCATCATGTCGGGCGCGGCGATCGTGACGTCGAAGTCGTCGAAGCCCTCCTCGATCCGTTTTGCGAGCTCGTCGCCGCCGGCGAAGTCGGCGCCGGCCTCTTCGGCCTCGCGCAGCTTCTCGTCTTTGGCGAAGACCGCGACGCGGACCTCCTTGCCGAGCCCGTTCGGCAGCGCGATCGTGCCGCGCAGCTGCTCGTCGGCGTGGCGCACGTTCAGGCCGGTTCGCACGTGCACTTCGACCGACTCGTCGAACTTCGCGCTCGCCAGCTCGCGCACGAGCCCGATCGCGTCGGCGGGCGCGTACTCGCGCTCGCGGTCGACGCGCGCCGAGCCGTCGGCGTAGCGGCGCCCGTGGCCGCTCACGAGGCCACCTCGACGCCCATCGAACGGGCCGTGCCGGCGATGATCTTCGCCGCCTGGTCGATGTCGTGGGCGTTCAGGTCCGCGAGCTTGCGCTCGGCGATCTCGCGCAGCTGCTGCTGGGTGATCGTGCCGACCTTGTTGCGGTTCGGCTCGCCCGATCCCTTGCCGATGCGGAGCGCCTGCTTGATGAGCACCGCGGCGGGCGGGGTCTTGGTGATGAAGGTGAAGGTGCGGTCCTCGTAGACCGTGATCACGACGGGGATGACTGTTCCCGTTTCGCTCTGCGTCTGCGCGTTGAACGCCTTGCAGAACTCCATGATGTTGATGCCGTGCTGGCCCAGCGCGGGACCGACCGGCGGCGAGGGGCTCGCCTGGCCGGCGTTGGCCTGCAGCTTGATCGTTGTAAGTACCTTCTTTGCCATCTCGTGTCCTCGTGCCGGGCGCGGCCAACCAGCTTAGCCTGACGGCGCGCACGCGCCTCGCTAGATCTTTTTCACCTGGTCGAAACCGACCTCGACGGGGGTCTCACGGCCGAAGATCGAGACGAGCACCTTCAGGCGCGCGGCGTCGTCGTTGATCTCGGAGATCTCGCCCGAGAAGTCGGAGAGGGGACCGGAGACGACCTTGACCGATTCGCCGATCGCGAACTGCGCGCGCGTGCGCGGCGCGACCGCGACGTCCTTGTGCAGGAGACGGTCGACCTCGGCGCGCGAGAGCGGCAGCGGCTTCTGCTGCTCGGAGGTCCCGCCCACGAAGCCCGTGACGCCGGGCGTCCCCTTGACGACGGACCACACCGAGCCGTCGCGGTCGAGGTCGGCGTTCACGAGCACGTAGCCGGGCATCGTCCGCTTCTCGACGCTGATTTTCTGGTTGTCCTTCATCTCGGTCACGGTCTCCGTCGGGATCACGACGGAGCGCACCGCGTCACGCTGGTTGTAGTTCGCGACGCGGTGTTCGAGGTTGTTCTTGACCTTGTTCTCGTGGCCCGAGTAGGTGTTCAGTACGTACCAGCGAAACATTTCCTGTCCTTCTGTGGTTCCCTCCGGCGCGTTCGCCTAGAGGATGCGTTCGACGATTTCCTTGGCCACCACGTCGGCGAGGCCGAGATAGGCCCCGGCGAGCGCGACGAAGCCGATGACGACCGCCGTGCCCTGCCCGACCTGGCGCCGGTCGGGCCACTGGACGCGCTGCAGCTCGGACCAGCTGGCGCGCAGGAAGCCGATGACGCGGTTGCCGTGCCGCTCCTCCGTCTCGGCCACCGGGCGGCGCTGTGCCACGGCCCCCTGCTCGGACTCGCGCACCGCCTCGTCGAGGTCCGCCGCGTCGGCGGGCTCGCCGCGGGCGCCGGCGACGAGGGCGGCGTCGAACTCGTCGTCCGCTCCGGAGGAGTGGTCGAGCGAGCCGGGCAGGTCGCCGCGCAGCGGCTGGCTCGCGTCCTCGTCGGATGCGCCCGTCGGCGGGCCATCGCTCGAGGCGTCGCCCGGCGCGCCTTTGCCGCGGCGGCGGCGGCGGCGTTCACGTTTGCTTTCGGCCACGGCGGCTGGCCCGCGTCAGCGGGTCTCCTTGTGGCTGGTGTGACGGCGGCACCAGCGGCAGTACTTGCGCAACGTGAGGCGGTCGGGGTCGTTCCGCTTGCTCTTGTTCGTCTGGTAGTTGCGTCGCTTGCAGTCCTCACAGGCAAGCGTGATTGCGATTCGTACGTCTCCGCGGGCCATTGTGGTTCCCCTACGTCAGTTTTTGGCGCCGGGCGAAGAAAAACCCCGCCCGGACGCGAGGTGAAACCAGTCTAGCGCGCCGTGCGAGGGGGCGGCGAGCGCTACTCGAAGTACGCGAACGTCGCCACCACGACGTACAGCGCGACGAGCGCCCAGCCCTCGAATTCGTACGCTTCGCCGTCGCCGGTGATCTGGTCGAGGGCGAGCGTCGTGAGCAGCAGCGCCCCGATGTACACGGGAGCGAGCGCGAACGTGAGGCGGTGGTTGAGCGTGAACGAGATGAGGACCAACAGCGGGAACAGGAACGCTGCGATCTGCGCGACGGAGTTCTTGACGACCGAGATGGCGAGGTCGGGCCGGCGGCGGCGCGCCATCACGAGGGCGGTGTAGTTCTCCACCGCGTTGCCGGCGATCGCGACGATGACGATCCCGGCGAACGCCGCGGAGAGATGCAGCTGTGTCAGCGCCGGGTGCAGGGCGTTGATGAACCACTGCGAGACGAATGCCGACGCGACGGCCGCGACCAGCAGCAGCGAGACCGTCGTGCTCAGCGAGAGCCGCGGGCTCGGCCGCTCGCCGGCGCCCGGCGCGCCGTCGCTGCGCACGTAGCGCACCAGCCAGGAGAAGTAGACGACGAGCAGGCAGACCGCCCCGACAGCGGAGATCGTCTGCACGTGCCGGCTAGCGAAGTCGTGCGTCGCGAGCGAAACGCCGAGCAGCACGACGATGAAGACCGTCGCCTGCAGCAGCGTCGCGGTGTCCTTCGGCAGACGGCTCGAGAAGTGCATGAGGCCGCCGGGCGAGCGGCGCGCGCCGATCACGAGAACCAGACCGAGGACGAGCAGCCCGTTCGCGAGGATCGACCCGACGATCGCGGTCTGCGCCACGACGAGCTCGCCGGCCTGCAGCGCGAAGATGACCACGAAGAGCTCGGGCAGATTGCCGAGCGTCGACTGCAAGAGGCCGGTGACGCCGGGGCCGTAGCGTTCGGCGAGCTGCTCGGTGGCGAGCGAGACGGTCCAGGCGAGCCCGGCGAGCGAGACCGTCGCCAGCACGAAGCGGGGTATCGTCGCCCAGGCCTGGGCGTTGGCGACGCCGGCGAGCACCGCGAGAAGCGCGATCGCGGCTATCGCGACGCGCTCACCGGCCCTCAGCGCGGCCCCCTCAGTGACTCGCTAGAACGCGGTCGATCAGCCCGTACTCGAGCGCCTGCTCGGCGGTGAAGAAGCGGTCGCGCTCCATGTCGCCGTGGACCTCCTCGGTCGTGCGGCCGGTGAACTCCGCGTAGAGGCTGTCGATGCGGTCGCGCACGCTGATGATCTCGCGCGCGTGTATCTCGATGTCCGTCGACTGGCCTTCGAAGCCGGCCGACGGCTGGTGGATGAGGATGCGGGAGTTCGGCAGCGCGGCGCGCTTGCCCTTGGTTCCGGCGGCGAGCAGCAGCGAGCCCATCGACATCGCGACCCCGACGCACATCGTGTTGATCTGCGGCTTGATGAAGTGCATCGTGTCGAGGATCGCGAGACCCGCGTAGATCGAGCCGCCCGGCGAGTTGATGTAGATCGAGATGTCCTTCTCGGGGTCCTCGCTCTCGAGGTGCAGCAGCTGGGCGACCACGAGGTTCGCGATCTGGTCGTCGATCGGCGTGCCGAGGAAGATGATCCGCTCGTTCAGCAGACGCGAGTAGATGTCGAACTCGCGTTCGCCGCGGGCGGTGCGCTCGATCACCATCGGGATCAATGGCATGGACCCACCCTAGCGAGCCGGCGGACGGGCCCGCGCGTCACGCCTGGACCGTGCGCATGCCTTCGGGGTCGTAACGGTCGCCCTGCACGTCGGGCAGCGCCGTCGCGATCTGCTCGGCCTCGTTCGCCGTCAGCTCGATGTCGGCCGCGGCGAGGTTCTCTTCGAGGTAGGAGACGCGCTTGGTGCCGGGGATCGGGACGATGTCCGGACCCTGGCTGAGGACCCACGCGAGCGCCAGCTGCGCCGGCGTGACGCCGCGCTCCTGCGCGAGCTCGCGCACCGTCTCGGCGATGCGCAGGTTCGCGCTCAGGTTCTCGCCCGTGAAACGCGGCCCGGCGCGCCGGAAGTCGTTCTGGTCGAGCTCGTCGGGCGAGCTGAAGCGCCCCGACAGAAAGCCGCGCCCGAGCGGCGAGTAGGCGACGAGGCCGACGCCGAGCTCGCGCAGTGCCGGCAGCACGCCGGACTCGACGTCGCGCGTCCACAGCGAGAACTCGCTCTGCACGGCCGTCACGGGGTGCACCGCGTGGGCGCGGCGGATCGTCTCGGCGTTCGCCTCGGAGAGGCCGATGTAGCGGACCTTGCCCTCCGCGACGAGCTCGGCCATGGCGGCGACGGTCTCCTCGATCGGCGTGCCGGGGTCGACGCGGTGCTGGTAGTAGAGGTCGATGTGGTCGACGCCGAGGCGGCCCAGCGACGCCTCACAGGCCGCGCGGACGTAAGCGGGGCTGCCGTCGATCGCGCGTTTGGGCGGGTCTCCCTCGATCTTGATGCCGAACTTCGTCGCGAGGAACACCTCGTCGCGCCGGCCCGCGATGGCGCGGCCGACGAGCTGCTCGTTGGTGTGCGGTCCGTACATGTCCGCCGTGTCCAGGAAGTCGCAGCCGAGCTCCAGCGCGCGGTGGATCGCACGCACCGACTCGGCTTCGTCGGTCGCCCCGTAGAAGGCCGACATGCCCATGCGGCCGAGCCCGATGGCCGACACCTCGGGGCCCGCGGGGCCGAGTTTGCGACGCTGCATCCCATCCTCCTTCGTGCGCGTTGCCGGCCCGGCCCGCTCTGACGCGAGGTGCCGGCCGCCTTGACCCAGAATAATGGGAGCGATGTTCCCGCTGAACGTGCCCAACGTGCTGACGGTGCTGCGCATCATGCTCGTACCGGTCCTCGTCGTCGCCCTGCTCGGCAACACGCACGACGGCGACGTCCTCGCCGCGGTCGTGTTCGCGCTCGCGTCGGCGACCGACTTCGCCGACGGCTACCTGGCGCGGGCGCGGGGGTCGGTGACAACGTTCGGCAAGCTCATGGACCCGCTCGCCGACAAGCTGCTCGTCATCGCGGCGCTGGTCTCGCTGGTTTCGCTGCACCGGCTTGCCGCCTGGATCGCGATGGTGATCATCGCGCGCGAGGTCGCGGTGACCGTGCTCAGGGTCGGCGCTCAGGGGATGGGCGTCACGATCGGCGCGAGCTGGCTCGGTAAGACGAAGACGGCGCTGCAGATCGTCGCGATCATGCTCGTAATCGCACTTCCCGGCCCGCCCGGCTGGGTCGACGTCGTGCTGTACGTCGCGGTCGCCGTGACCGTCATCTCGGGCCTGGACTACTTCTTCGGCCTGCGCCGGCACATGGCGCGCGTTCAGGCCGAAGGCTGAGCGGGCCGGGCCGCGTCGAGCCACCCGGCCAAGCTCGTGTGGTGCGCGGCGACACGCCCAGACTCGAGCTCGTAGCGCAGCTCGGACAGCAGCCCGTGCCGTTCTGCGAGCACGTTGTGCTGGTGGATCGTCTCGAGGTTCTCCTGGCGCGCGGAGACGAAGCAGTCGCCGTCGAGCTGCGGCATCCGCGTGAGCACCCCAGCGATCATCTCGCGCACGCAATCCTCGACGAACCGCGGGCGAGCGTGCGCCTTCTCGACAACCGCGACCTCGTCGCTCCGCTTCATCAGCTCGTAGATCTCCGAGGACATGCTCGACTCGGCGATCTCGAGCAACAGCTTCGCGTCGATCTCGTCGGCGCGGCTCTCCGTGAGGCCGACCTGCAGCGTCGCGAGGCCGCGCTGGTTGTGCGTCGCGACAGGCACGTCGGCGAGGATCAGCTCGATCTGCTCCCCGTCGAAGCCGTCACGCTCCAGGCGCTCGCGTGCGCGCCCCGCGACTAGTTCCTGCGCGCACGGGCACGCCGTCATCCCCGCCGCCGACACGCCGACCGTGCGCCGGGTGCCGTGCGGGAAGGCGACGGCGCGCCCGATCAGCGTGTAGATCTCCTGCGTGAGCACGCCGGACACCGGAGCGGGCTTGTGCTCCGGGTAGCGCGCGTTGATGACTACCTCGGCGCGCGCCGCGCCCTGGCGCTCGCGCACGAGCTCTGCGATGTCGCGCGCGAGCGTCTCGGCGCGGAACGGCGCCTCGCGCAGCACGATCTCACCGATCGCCTCGTTGACGACCTCCTCGAAGCGCGACATGTGGGCGCCCTTCTGGTCTCGGTCGAGGTCGACGAAGCAGTCTAGGCGCGCGTGAAAGAGCTCCTCGCGGATCCGCACGACCTTCTCCACGCCGGTCACTCCGACGCGCGAGAGGGAGACGGCGACGGCCGGCGCGCGGGCTTGAACGTCGTCGCCCGCACCAAGAACCTGGCCGTCGAGGAGCGTCCGGCTCGCGTCCACGGCGACAGCGTACCGACTCGTCCGAGCTCCGCCGGGCGCGTGTCGCCCCGGATGCCTTTCTGGTATCACTTGCCACGTGCCCGGCTGGGGGCCGGGCACTCGGTAGGCAGGCGAGGGACCGGGCACTGGAGGCCCGGTGTTCAGCGGGGATCCGGGGGCGCTCCCCGGCGAGGAGACGGTGCATTGGGGAGGTCCCTCGTGAGTGAGGCCGAACAGCTGCAGGCCAACGGGACGGCACACCCGGCTCTCGAGCAGGAGGTCTTCGAAGCGCTGCTGGAGGAGGCCCGGACGGACGGCTCGCTCAGCATCCAGGCGCTGACCACGGCCGCAGAGGAGGCCGATCTCTCTCCCCGCCAGAGCGAAGAGCTCGCGGGACGCCTCGAAGAGCAGGGCATCGAGGTGTTCGACGCGAGCGCCGCGCCGCTCGGCGCGCGCATCACGCGCCGCCGGCGCGAGCAGGCCGTCGAGGTGACGGTCGACGCGAGCGTCGACTCGCTGCGGCTGTACCTGAACGCGATCGGCCGCGTGCCGCTGCTCACCGCGGCCGACGAGGTCGCGCTCGCGAAGCGGATCGAGCGCGGCGACATGTCCGCCAAGCAGCACATGGTGGAGGCCAACCTGCGCCTGGTGGTCTCGATCGCGAAGAACTACGTCGGCCGCGGGCTGACGCTGCCCGACCTGATCCAGGAGGGCTCGCTCGGCCTGATCCGTGCGGTCGAGAAGTTCGACTACCGCCGCGGCTACAAGTTCTCGACGTACGCGACGTGGTGGATCCGCCAGGCCGTGACGCGCGCGCTCGCCGACAAGGGCCGCACGATCCGCATCCCGGTTCACATGGTTGACCGCCTGAACAAGCTCACGTACGCCGAACGGCGTCTCGTCCAGCGCCTCGGCCGCGACCCGTTGCCGGACGAGCTCGCGCAAGAGCTCGACTGCACCGAGGCGGAGGTACGCGAAGTGCTGCGCGTGACGCAGCAGCCGATCTCGCTCGAGAAACCCGTCGGCGACGAGGAGGACTCGGCGCTCGGAGACTTCGTCCAGGACGACGCGGCGCCGTCGCCGTTCGAGCTCGCCGCGGCGGCGCTGCGCCGCGAGGACGTCGTGCGGATGCTCGCGGCCCTGCCGATCCGTGAGCGCGAGGTGATCGAGATGCGGTACGGCATCCTCGGTGGCCGCGCGAGCACACTCGAGGAGGTCGGCCGGGCATTCAACATCACGCGCGAGCGCGTCCGCCAGATCGAGAACCGGACGCTCAAGAAGCTGCAGACGATGCCCGAGGCGCAGCCGCTGCGCGAGGTGTCGTAGGCGGCAGCACCGGCCCGGCGCCGCTGCCCCTAGACTGCAGGTTCGCCCGGCGGGGTTCCCGAGCGGTCAAAGGGGACGCGCTGTAAACGCGTTGGCTCTGCCTTCGCAGGTTCGAATCCTGCCCCCGCCATGGTGGCTGTCTTCCGGCCCGCCGGAACGCGCCGGTTGCCGGCGCTTGTTTGCCGCACCTCCCGTGGTGGCGACTTGCTGAGGACCTCCGATAGGTCATTGCAATCGATCGTCGGCGACGGCATCACCCATCGACCCATCCGCCGGATGCGTAGTCCCATCTTCCTGCCGCGGTTCCGTCCAGCAGCGGATCCAAGAAGGGACGCAACACATCGAGCGCCTCATCGAGCGTCTGTGCCGCGGGAAGAAGCGACCGAGCCGCTTCCTTGGCGTAGCCCGCGTCCCACAGACGACGGTCGGGGACCGAGAACTTTGTTAGCAGCTCGACGCCTCGCCGGTTGGCCTCCGACGCGAGAGCTGCCATCTGGGCCTCTGCTTCGACGGTCGCGCCGGTCACGATCGAGACTAGATCGACTAGATCGCGGTAGCGAGTCGACGGGCGTTCATGATCCCCGTATCGCTGAAAGGTCGCCACCACCTTGTCGGCGACGTGGTCGACCAGCGGGTAAGCCCGGTATCCCCGTTGGGACACGTCCGGCATCGAAATCCGGGCGAGCGCCGGCACATCCTCCGGAACTCCGGTCATCTCGATGCCGGCACCCACGACATCAATGTGGAACGCCACCCAGACGGTGGCTCCGACGTAGGCGCGCACTGGCAGCCGGATTCCCTTCGATCCATCTGCGATCGGCTTGCGCGCGCCGATCTCGAAGCGAAACCAGTCCCCGAGGTCGATCGCTGCCGCCTCGCGAACCTCGATCTCGGCGACGTCGGCAGCCTTGGCTCTGTAAACGTCGATGTCGATGGATGCGCGTACTCCAAGACCTCGCGCGAGTAGAGCAGCGGCTCCCTTCAAAATCCATTCTTCGTCCATGAAGTACAGACGCTCGAGCAGGCGGTCGTACGCCATCTGTCGCTGTAGCTGCTCGAGAGACCATCGGCTATGTGCGGCCTTGGCTTTCAGCTTGTCGGTCAGGGCACGACGAAGCGCCGCCGGCGTCTTGTAACGCTGCTCAGCCGCCATCGCCCACCTCCGCCTCCTGAGGTTCACGCTCGACATGCGCTCTCGCCTCGGCCATCCATTGCTTGGTTTCGGGATCGCCAGCCAGATCAAGCAGCCAGCCGAGCAGCCCGAGCCCGTCTCCGCGCCGCAGGCCGAAGGCGACGGCGTGCGGCGCCAGCGCGTCAGCAAAGCTGCCCGGGTACTCGTAGATGCGGCGAATGGCCTCCGCGATGATGCGGCCAACCGCCTCGGGATCCGCGCGGTCGGCAATCAGGTCAGAGACGATGCGCGGTGGCATCGTCACGGGCAGACCACGCATCGTGGTCCGTTCGCCGTCGCTGACCGGGCGGCGGTGGAGACGCACGTCTTTGCGTCTGCTCTGGACGCCGCGCCCGACCGTAAATTCGTGCCGATCAGCCGGCAGATCCCCAAGCCCGTACAGCGCTGCAGCTGATCGATGTGAGACGATGCCTTCCGCCGCGACTCGCTCCCAGGCAGGAACGTCAGGAGCGAGTGCCAGCCAAGCCGCCCGCAGCCCGAGGTGATCTGCAGGCGGAGCCCCGACCAGGCGGTAGACGCCTTGCGTGACGCGCTCGAGCAGCGATCCGTCGGCGGTCATGCGACTAAGAGTCGTTCGGGGGATCCCGGCGTTCAGCGCCTGGCGACGGGTGATCAGGCCCCACTGCTCTTCAGCAAGCTCCGCAAGTCGGCCAAGGTGGATGTAGCGAGGCATCCAGTATATTTTACCCCATTTCTGGGGTACTTCGCATGACGTGGTCTGAGGGCATCTGCAAATTACCCCGTTTCTGGGGTAATTCGTATGGCGTTCTGCTTCTCGCTACTGCCAGGCGCCGAGGAACCCGTCGGAGGAGGAAGGCCAAGAAGATCAAGAAGACGGGGACGACGACAACAACGACGGCCGACAGACCTGCTGTCTCGGGCGGAGATGGTGTGCCAAGCTCGCCTCGCGGCGGTACGATGACTGCCGTCGCGCAGGGAGTGGGCCGGCGGTCTAAACACAGGCCAAGTGCCATGGAGGTGCCTTTTCTATGCGGTGCACAGACGAGGCCCAGCCGGAAACCGCTCATTTGCAGGCATTGCCCAGCTAGCTCAGTTGGTAGAGCACTTCCATGGTAAGGAAGGGGTCATCGGTTCAAGTCCGATGCTGGGCTTCGCTGTCCGCGGCGGATGGTCGCCTCGCGCTTCACCGCCGCCGCGCCTTGCCGCCCGGCCGTGCACGCCGGGTGGCGGTGCGGGCGACCCGAAGGCGCACCCGCACCGCACGTAGGCGCCCCTAGCTCTCAGCCGATGCGCACCACCTTGCGGACCGTCTCCGCACGCGCGTGCGCCGCGGAGAGGACGATCGTCACGGTGAAGCGGCCGTCCGTGAGCTTGCGACGCGCCTTCATCGTCACCACCGCGGTCCCGTGTCGGAGCGTCGCGTGCCCGAGAGCGTCCAGGCGTCGGCCGCGGGCGACCGTGAGTCCGACAACCGTCCCCTTGCGGGTCGACGGGTACGTGACCTTGCACGTGATCTTGTTGTGCTTCCTGCCCGTCAGCTTGCAGGTGACTTTCGGGCGCGGCGCCGCCGGTCCCTGGGGGCCTCGCGGACCCGGGGGTCCCTGCAGCGAGCTCTCCTCGATGAAGCGCGAGGTGACCGTGCGCGTGTCCCCGTTGGGATCGCCAACGGTCCACGTCGCCTTGTACGCGCCGGGAGCAAGCGCCCCGACCGCAACACCGTTCGC
This sequence comes from Solirubrobacteraceae bacterium, assembly GCA_035507895.1. GTDB lineage: Bacteria > Actinomycetota > Thermoleophilia > Solirubrobacterales > Solirubrobacteraceae > Palsa-744. The sequence continues at coordinate 162,524 of DATJNQ010000020.1, forward strand.
GCTATCCACGTTCGCGCTGCTGAACACGGGCGCACCTCCGGCCGCGGGTGTGATCGACAGCGCGATCGGCGAGACTTCATCGCTCGCTTCCGCCAGCGCCGTGAAGGCGCCGTACATCGTCTCGCCGTCGATCGGCGAGGTGTCCGCCACACTCGCCACTTCCGTCTCCGTCAGGCCGCCGCTGAGTTCGTCGGTCTGCGCGATCTCGGAAGCAGGCATGCCGCCCGCTTCCCCGTCAGACGGGCATATCGCGCCGGTCAGGTCGGCACCACCGGCGACGAGCGTTGACTCGCCTGCCTCGAGGTTGGTCGGCGCGACCGCGAGTGGGCCGCCCCAGTACTGATCCGGGGAGCATTTTCCGCTCGTGACCGTCGCGTCGTTTCCGGTCAGGGCCACCTGGAGGTCGGCGACGTGAAGGGTCGTCAGCGTCCGCGATCCGTTCGACAGGGCAACGGCGTCGCCGCGTTTCACTTCGAGGGCGCTCACCACGAAGCCTTCTTCGTTGGCGACCGCTTCGGCCGTTTCGGATCCGTCCGTGAGCGTGTACTTCTCCCCTTCGACCAGGCCGGCACACACCACGTACTGCCTGTTCAGGTTGGCCGCACATATCGGGAACCCGGTCGGCGTGAAGCCGGGGAGTTCGCTGCGGTAGTAGGGGATCGCTTCGGACTCGCCCACCTTCACTGTGAGCTTGACCAGGGCACCGTTCGGGTTCGGCGCTTCGGTCAGTTCGCCGTCTTCGGGCGCAAATGCCCGGTTGTCGTTCGAGCTCACCGTGACCGCTTCTCCGGCGCCGACCACCTTGCTCAGTTCCACGGGCGCCGTGTCGGCGGATGTGGAACAGAATTCAGTCGGCGAGCGGCTCCCCTCGACTTCGTCGACTGTGTATGAGAGGACGCCGGTCTGGAAGCACGGGCCCATTTCCAGTCCCGCTCCTTCGATTTCCAGGAACGGGGATTCGAGTTTGTCACTCAGCCGCGACCCCTGGTCGAGCGCGGTCCAGCCGGTCCAGCCGGACTCGGTGAACGGATTTCCGCCGTTGCCGGTCAGGATCGCCTGGTGTTCGGGTTTCGGTGCGCCCGCGCCCGAGTAGGTGATGTCGATCTGGTCGCGGTCGTCGCCCACGGCGCGGCTGAGCGTGAGCGTCCACGCCCCCTGGCCGTTAGTTTCGGCCGATTCGCTCGCGACCGTCACGGGGGTCCCCTTTGCCGAGTCGCGCAGAAGCGAGACGGTCACGGTGACGCCCGCGGTCGCCGAGCCGATGTTGCCGGTGACCGTAGGGCTGAACTGCGTCAGTTCGACCTCCGGTAGCGGCAGGTCGTTGGCCGTCTTTTCGGTCGACTGGACGCAGCTCTTGTCGTCGTTGGACCAGATCTCCTGGAGCAGGTACTTGTGGCCGTTGATGACCTGGTCGTACGGCGAGCCGTTGGCCGCGAAGCCGAGCGGCGTCCCGTGCTGAGGGCCGAACTCGCACTTGTCCGCCACCTCGTATCCGTTGGGATCCATCCAGCCCGTTCCCTCGGGGTCGGTCATCGCCTCGTTCGTCTCGTGGCCGGCGACGTCGAGCGCGATTTCGGCGTCGGGGTTGCCCTCGGGGTCCGCGCCCTGCGGGATCGATCCGACCTCGATGATCGGGTCGATGGAGACCGCGTAGATCGTCGTTTCGCCGTGGTTGCTCGCGGACAGCGAGTGGTAGCCGCCAAACGCGTTCGTGCCGCAGACGTCCGTCGAGATGCACTCGTCGACGTTCGGTGGGAGGAAGACGAACCAGAGGTTGTGCAGGCCGCGCGATCCGGAGTGTTCTTCGATCACGGTCTGGACCTGTTCCTGCACCTCTTCGTCGGTGATGCACGCTTTGGTGTCCTGCGGCGACGTGCATCCGCTGGGGTACGGGTTGGTGTCTTCGATGGCGTCCCCCGATTCGTAAGTGATGCTGTAGTCGCCGGGCGTGATCGCGCCGGGTTTGGTGCCTTCCGCGTACTGCGTGAGCGTCGAGAAGATGTTGCATTCTTCTTCGGCGCTGGCGCATTTGCCGCCTTTGCCTGAGCTAGCCGCGACGTCGGTGTAGAACTGTTCGATCAGGCCGCGGTACGACGGGATGCCCGAGCCGGGCGAGCCCTGGAAGGCGTAGCCGGGCGGCGCCCAGAAGATCGTGTGGACCGTGACGCCGCCGCTCATCACGGTGCCGCCGTGATAGACGACCGGGAAGTACGTCCCGAGCTCCGACGGCTCGGCATTGAAGTTTCCTTCGGTGTTGACGGGCGGCATCAAGCCCAGCGCCGAGCCGACGCGCGGCGCGAACGTCCGGCTCGACGAAGCCGCTTGGGCGCCTGCGACGCCCGCCCAAAGGGCGACGACGAGCGTCAGCGCCAGGGAACACAACACGCGACGAGACTGCATGGCTGCCTCCTCCAGACTGTTCTCGAGTTCCATGAACGGGAGACGCTCCTCGCCGCGGCTGCGGCCCCGAGCCGAAGCTGCTCTCCAAGGCGCGCGTGCGAACCTGCCCCCCCAAGATCGCGCGGAACATATCCGACGTCGGCGCCGGAGTGCGCCGATCCGCCCGCACGCGCGCCCTCGCCGGCTACGCACGCAGCGCGGGCCCCCGCGGGCCGGCGGCTCGCCGCGCGGCGTGTAGGTTCACCCCGGTGAGACGGGGGGCGTGGGCCAGCCGGGACTTTCGCCTGCTTCTCGTCGGACGCGGGCTCTCGTCCGTCGGCGACAGCGTCGTCTCCGTAGCCCTTCCATTCGCGGTGCTCGACCTGACGGGCTCGGTAAAGGACCTCGGGCTCGTGCTCGCGGCGCGCATGCTGCCCCTCGCGCTCTTCGTCCTCGTCGGCGGGGTGTGGGCGGACCGGCTGTCGCGGCGCGTCGTGATGCTCACGTCGGACGCCGTGCGATGCGCGGCGCAGGTCGGCTCGGCGGCCCTCGTGCTCGCGTCAACGACACACATCTGGCAGCTCGCGGCGCTGCAGTTCCTTTACGGCACCGGGACGGCCTTCTTCATGCCGGCCGCCGTCGCCGTCGTGCCGCAGACGGTCGCCGGCAAGGACATCCAGCACGCGAACTCGCTGCTTTCCGTGGCCGAAAACGTCTCGAGCGTCGGCGGGCCGGCGCTCGCCGGCGCCGTCGTCGTCGCGATCGGGGCCGGCTGGGGGCTGATGGTCGACGCCGCGAGCTTCGCGGCGAGCGTCGCGCTGCTCGCGCCGATGCACCTCAAACCGATCGGCGTGCCGCCACGGCGCTCGGTCGTCGCGGAGCTGCGCGCGGGCTGGCGCTCGTTTGCGTCGCGCACGTGGCTCGCCGCGAGCGTGCCGTCGTTCATGGTCGTGAACGCGCTCGGCTTCTCCCCGCTGCTGGTCCTCGGTCCCGTCATCGCGAAGGATTCGCTTGGCGGCGCGTCGGCGTGGGCGATCATCCTCGTCGCGATGGGCGCCGGCTCGCTCCTCGGCGGGGTGATCGGCTCGCGCTGGGCACCCCGCTACCCGCTGCGCGCGACTCTCTCGTTCGCGCTGATCGGCGCCCCCGCTCTGCTGACGCTGCTCGCGGTCGCCGCACCGGTCCCCCTGCTCGCGCTCGCCGCCCTTGCCACGGGCACCGCGACCGCCCTCTTCAACCTCACCTGGTTCACGGTGCTGCACCGCCGCATTCCCGCGGACGAGCTCTCGCGTGTGAGCTCGTGGGACTCGCTCGGCTCGTTCGTCGCGACGCCGCTCGGCCTCGCTCTCACGGGGCCGATCGCGATCGCGCTTGGCGTCGAAGAGACGCTGTATCTCGCGGCCGCGGTGTTCGTCCTCGCGACCGCCGCGAACCTCGCGTTCCCGTCGGTGCGCAACCTCGACGACGGCGCGGAGCCGGAGCGCGCCTAGAGGGCGGCGAGTGCGCCGGCGATCGCGTCGGCCGCGGCGAGTACTTCGCCGCGATCCACGTCGAGGTGTGTCACGGCGCGGACGTGCCGATCGTCGACGGTCGTGAGCGTCACGTCGTCCGCGACGGCGTCCACCAGGCCCTGCGCGTCCTCGACGGCGAAGATCACGATGTTGGTCTCGACGGCGCCGGGGTCGACCGCGATGCCCTCGATTGCGGCGAGGCGTTCGGCGAGAAGCAGCGCGTTGGCGTGGTCGTCCGCGAGCCGCTCGACGTTGTTCTCGAGCGCGTAGATGCAAGCGGCGGCGAGGATCCCCGACTGGCGCATCGCGCCGCCGAGCATCTGCTTCCAGCGCCACGCCTCCTCCACCAGCTCGCGCGAGCCGGCGAGCACGGCGCCGACGGGTGCCCCGAGGCCCTTGCTGAAGTCGAGCCACGCCGTGTCGAAGCCTTCGGCCCAGCGGCTCGGCGGCACAGCCGCAGCGACCGACGCGTTCATCAAGCGCGCGCCGTCGAGGTGCGAGCGAAGCGACAGGCCCCGCGCGACCGCGAGCACCGCGTCGACCGACGCGACCGGCCATACGCGCCCGCCGCCGAGGTTCGTCGTCTGCTCGACGCACACCAGCCGCGGGCGCGGCGAGTAGCGGCTCGGCGGTCCGCCCGCCGCCCGCTCCAGGTCGGCTGCCGTGAACATCCCGCCGTCCCCGTCGAGCGCGACGGCCGTCGCACCGGCGAGCTGCGCCGGGCCGCCGGCCTCGGCCTGAAGCGGATGAGCGGTGCGGTGCAGGAAGACGGCGTCGCCGCCCGGCCGGATGTGCAGCCGCAGCGCGATCTCATTGCACATCGTCCCGCTCGGCATGAACACCGCCGCCTCGTGGCCGAGCAGCTTGGCGACGCGCTCCTGGAGCTCGCTCGTGGTGGGATCCAGGCCGCGCTGCTCGTCGCCGACGGCCGCGCGAGCCATCGCGTCACGCATCCCGTCCGACGGCGTCGTCTGCGTGTCGCTGTAGAGGTTGACCGGGTTCACGCCGCGCAGTCTGCCGGGTCGCGGGGCTCCACGCGGCGCGCGTGCTCGCGTATTGTCGGCGCGATGCTCCTGGGCGTCGACGTCGGCGGCACCTTCACCGACGGCGTGCTCGTCGGCGACGACGGCGCCGTGTACACCGCGAAGGTGCCGAGCTCCCCACAGGAGGAGTCGCGTGCGGTGCTCGCCGCCGTCGACCTCCTGCTCGCCGACGCGGGCGTGGCAGGCCGCGACGTTCGCCGCTTCGCGCACGGCATGACCGTCGCCACGAACGCGCTGCTCGAGGGGCGCACCGCGCGCACCGCGCTGATCGCGACGGAAGGCTTCACCGACGTGATCGAGATCGGCCGCCAGGCGCGCCCGCATCTCTACCGCCTCGCCGAGCAGTGGCCGCCGCCGCTCGTCGGCCACGAGCTGCGTTTCGCGGCGCGCGAGCGGATGGGCCCCGAGGGGCCACTCATCCCCTTGACGGAGCGGAGCGCCGGTACGCTCGCCGATGAGGTCGCCGCCAGCGAACCGGACGCCGTCGCGGTCTGCCTGCTGCACTCCTACGCGGACGCGAGCCACGAGCGCGCCGTCGCCGCGGCGCTGCGTCGGGCGCTGCCGGGCACGCACGTTTCGCTGTCGAGCGAGACCGTCGGCACTTTCCGCGAGTACGAGCGAACCGCGACCACCGTCATCGACGCGGCACTCTCCCCTGCGCTCGCCGGCTATCTCCGCCAGCTCGCCGCAGCCGCGGACTCGCGCGGCCTGCCGGAGCCACTGATCATGCAGTCCTCCGGGGGTCTCACCGGATGGCAGCGCGCCGCGGGCCACGCCGCGGTGGCGGTACTGTCCGGCCCGGCCGGCGGCGCGGCCGCCGTTCCCCTGCTCTTCGGCGAGCGCTCCGCCCTCTGCTTCGACATGGGCGGCACCTCCTGCGACGTCTGCGTCGTCGAGGACGGACGGGTCGCCGAGACGACCGAGCGCACGATCGGCGGGCGCCCAGTGGCGCTTCCCGCCCTGGACATCCAGACCGTGGGTGCGGGCGGCGGGTCGATCGCCTGGCGTGACGCCGGCGGCTCGCTGCGGGTCGGGCCGCAGTCGGCGGGCGCCGTCCCCGGACCGGCGTGCTACTGCCGCGGCGGGACCCTGCCCACTGTCACCGACGCGAACCTGCTGCTCGGCCGCCTGCCCGACGCGCCGCTCGCGGGCTCGCTGCGCCTGGACCGAGCCGCCGCACGGGCCGCGATCGACCCGCTCGCCGCCAGCCTCGGCATCGACGAGCTCGAGTGCGCCGAGGGCATCATCAGCGTTACGGAGTCCGCGATGCTCGCGGCGCTGCGCGTCATGACGGTCGAGCGCGGCGTGGACCCGCGGCCTTTCGCTCTCGTCCCGTTCGGCGGCGCGGGGCCGCTGCACGCCACCGCGCTCGCGGAGAGCCTGCAGATGTCGCGTGTGCTCTGCCCGAGATCCTCGGGGGTGCTGAGCGCGCTGGGACTCGCCGCGGCTGCGCCGCGCCGGGACGTCTCGCGAACGGTCCTGCTGCGCGGCGCCGAACTCACGGGTGAGCGCGTCGACGAGCACCGCTCCGCTTTGCTGGGCGCGGCGTCGGCGTCGCTCGGCGGCACCGTGGCGCGCTCGCGCGTGAGGTACGAGATGAGGTACGCAGGCCAGGCGTTCGAGCTATCCGTCGACGAGCACCACCCCGGCGGGTCGAGCCTGGACGCCCGCTCGTTGCGCGAGCGATTCGCGGACGCGCACCGCCGGCGGTACGGGTACGCCGACGAGGACGCCCCCGTCGAGCTCGTCACGGTCCGCGCGTCGGTCTGGGGCGAGCAGCCGGCCCTCGCGCCGGCCGAGGCGTCACGTCCGATCCCGCAGCGGCGGGCTCACGAGCTGATCATCGACGGGGAAACCGTGCGCTGCGACCTCCACCTCGGCGAGCCGCCACCGGAAACCCTCGTCGAGGGGCCGTCGCTCTGGGCGCTCGAGCATTCGACGCTGCTCGTGCGTCCGGGTTGGCACGGGTCGGTGGACGAGCGCGGCACGATCGCGCTGGAGCGCCGGTGAGCGCGGCGAGGCTGCGCGCCGCCGAGCTCGAGATCCTCGTCGGCGCGCTGCGCGCCGCCTGCGAGGAGATGGGCGCGGTGCTTGTGCGCTCCGCGCACTCCTCGAACATCAAGGAGCGCCGCGACTGCTCGACCGCGCTGTTCGACGGCTCCGGGCAGATGATCATGCAGGCCGAGCACATCCCCGTCCACCTCGGCGCCATGCCGGCCGCGGTGGCCGCAGTCGCGGGCGAGATCCAATTGCCGGGTGTGTCATGGATCCTCAACGACCCCTTTGCGGGCGGGACGCACCTGCCGGACATCACCGTCATAACGCCGGTGTTCGCCGGCGGGCGCGCGCCGGTGGGCTTCGCGGCGAGCCGCGCGCATCACGCCGATGTCGGCGCGCCGCTGCCCGGCTCGATGCCGGCCGACAGCCACTCGATCGCCGACGAGGGTGTCCTGATCTCGCCGCGCCCGCTCGACGAGGGCACGATCGACGAGCTCGTCGGCCGCATGCGCCAGCCGCGCGAGCGCAGAGCCGACCTGCGCGCCCAGCTCGCCGCCAACGACGTCGGCGCGCGGCGCCTTTCGACGCTCGCCGAGCGTCTGGGCGCCCAGTCGCTGCGCGCCGCGACCGACGACGTGCTCGCCTACTGCGAGCGCCGCACGCGCGAGGCGCTGCGGGCGCTGCCCGCGGGCGAACGGGAGGTATGCGACGTGCTCGAGGCGCCCGGAGGCGACCTCGTCCTGCGGCTCCGCGCGGCCGTCCGCGGCGACTCGCTGCTCCTCGATTTCACGGGCAGCGCGGCGCAGCACGACGGCAACCTGAACTGCCCTCTCGCCGTAACGGTCTCCGCGTGCCTCTTCGCGCTGCGCGTCATCACCGACCCGGACATTCCCCCGACGGCAGGGACGTCACGGCCGCTAGCTCTCGAGGCGCCGCCTGGCTGCCTGTTGAATGCGCGCCCGCCCGCCGCCGTCGCGGCCGGCAACGTCGAGACATCGAGCCGCGTCGCCGACCTCGTGCTCAGCGCCTTCGGCTATGCGCAGGGGCAGGGAACGATGAACAACCTGACGCTCGGCAACGACGCGTTCACCTACTACGAGACGCTCGGCGGCGGCCAGGGCGCGTCTCCGGAGAGCCGCGGCGCCAGCGGTGTCCACGTCGCGATGAGCAACACGCTCAACACGCCGGTCGAGGCGCTGGAGGCGGAATTCCCCCTGCGCGTCACGGAGTACGCGCTGCGGCGCGGGTCGGGGGGCGCGGGCGAGCGGCGCGGGGGCGACGGCCTCGTGCGGGAGATCGAAGCGCTCTCCGACATGACCTATTCGCTGATCGCGGAGCGCCGCCGCCACGGGCCGCGCGGCGCCGCCGGGGGCGCGCCCGGGGCCCCCGGCCGTGACCTCATCGACGGCGTACCGGTCAAGTCCAAGTCCACGGGCGTGCTGCGTGCCGGCCAGCGCCTGCGAATGGAAACGCCGGGCGGAGGCGGATGGGGCGAGGAGCGCGGAGTCTGATGCGCCTCACGTCGATTCCGCAGCGCCCGCGCGCAGCAATTCCAGGACCTCCTCGTCCGTCGTCGGGCTGAAGTCCGCGTACCAGTAACCGACCGCCCACAGTTCCTCCGGTTCGGCGAAGCAGACGACTGCGTCGGCCTCGCCGCGCAGCGATTCGGCCGCATCGCGTGACGCGACGGGCGCGGCGATGAACACGCGGCTCGCGCCGCGTACGCGTAGAGACCGGACGGCGGCGAGGGCCGTCAATCCCGTCGCGAGACCGTCGTCGACGATGACCGCGGTGCGACCGGCGGGGCTCACCACCCTAGCCCTCGACGCGCCGAAGCGCTGCCCCAGCGCCGCCAATTCCGTTTCGACTTCGGCGAGAAGATCGCGGGCCTGCGCGTGGGGGATACGCAAGCGCTCGAGCGCACGAGCGGAGAGCACCCTCACGCCGCCCTCGGCTACCGCTCCGATCGCGTACTCGCGCTGGCCCGGCGCGCCGACCTTGCGGACCAACACGACGTCGAGCGGCGCGCCGAGCGCGTCGGCGATCGCCGCGGCGACGGGCACGCCGCCGCGCGCGATCCCATAGACGACGGGCGCGACGGGGTGAGCGGCAGCGACGAGCGGCGCCAGACGCCTGCCGGCGTCCCTGCGGTCGCGAAAAACCACTGTGTCCGCCACGTCGCTGCCGGTCACTCGTTCAACTCGGGCCGCGGCTCCCACTCCTTGCGAGTAGTCGCAGCAAGCCAGTAAGAATGGTCACATTCTCGCATGCGACTGGCTACACCATTCCAGGCTTTGTGGGATAAACCAGCGTAGTCGCGCTTCAGCCGCGATACGTTTCGCCGCCTGCTGTGAAAGGAAACCGCACGATGCTCCGCCGCAATCGCCTGACGTGTTCGTCGCCCCAGACGACGGCGATCTGCGCGCTCGCGCTTGCTGCAAGCTTTGCTCTCGTCGGCGCGCCTCAGGCTTCTGCTTCGCACTCACGTCCGCGTGGGCACGCTGCGAGCACCACGACGACGATCGCGGCCTGCGTCAACGCCAAAGGCTACGTCCGTTTCCTCGCGACCCCGGCGCGCCAGTGCCGCAGCGGCCAACGCAAGCTGGTGTGGGACGTGGCCGGACCTTCAGGCGCGCGTGGCGCAGAAGGACCGCGCGGCCTTACCGGCGCAGCCGGGGCTCGCGGTGAACCCGGGCCGCCAGGCGAAACCGGCCCAGAAGGCAAAGAAGGCGCCAAAGGCGAACGCGGCGAAGCCGGCGAAGCCGGTGCCGAAGGCAAACAGGGAGAAGCCGGACCCCAGGGCGTACAGGGCGAAACCGGTCCGCGCGGCGAACCTGGCCCTGAAGGCAAACAGGGAGAACGTGGAGAAGCCGGACCCGAAGGCAGAGAAGGCGTGAAAGGCGAAACTGGACCGCGCGGCGAACCCGGCGAACCCGGCGAAACCGGCGCCGAAGGCAAAGAAGGCGCCAAAGGCGAACGCGGCGAACCCGGCGCCGAAGGCAAAGAAGGCGCCAAAGGCGAACGCGGCGAACCCGGCGCCGAAGGCAAAGAAGGCGCCAAAGGCGAA
>DATJNQ010000021.1:0-27317 GCA_035507895.1 Solirubrobacteraceae bacterium
ACAGCAGCAGTCCGATCGCGCGGCCGAGCCACATGTTCGCGCGTCGCGAGGCCAGGAACGAGCCGTGCGAGCAGTCGTGGAAGACGATGAACGAGCGAACCAGGAACGCCGCTGCCGGGATCGCTAGTCCCAGTGACAGCCACGAGTCCGGCAGCAGCAGGTAGATGGCCGCCGAGAGAGCCAGGTAGGGGAGGACGGACGTCGCGAGGCACAGGCTTGCGCGGCACGTGCTCGGTGTCGCGTACGGTGCGAGCTGCCTTCGCCAGTAGCGCGCATCCGCGCTGTGGCCGAGCGGCGCGGCGCCGCTCGCTGCCGCGCCGGCCGAGCTCATCGCGCGCCGGCTCGCGGGCGGCGTCGCGGCGACCTTCGAGGCCTGTCGCTGGATCGAGCTGGGCGGGGGCGATCGTTGCCGCCGAGATCGTGTTTGAGCCCCAGACGCCGCGCGAGCTGGCGCATCTCGTGATGCTGGTCGGCGCCGACGAGTGTCACTCCGACGCCGCGATTGCCGGCCCGCCCGGTTCGCCCTACGCGGTGGATGTAGGTTTGGTGGTCTGCGGGCGGATCGAAGTTGATCACGTGTGAGACCCCTTCGACGTCGATCCCGCGCGCCGCGACATCGGTCGCGACGAGGGTATCGACGCGTCCGGAGTGGAAGTCCCGCAGCGCCCGATCACGCTGCCCCTGCGTTCTGTTGCCGTGGATCGCCACGGCGCCGAGGCCGCGCGTGCCGAGGCGCTTGACCAGGCGGTCGGCTCCCCGCTTCGTGCGCACGAAGACGATTGCCCTGTCGCGCTCGGACTCCAGCTCCTCGATCAGAGCCTCGAGGCGCTGCTCGTCGTGGACCCCGACGAAGCGGTGCTCCACCAGCGGCTCGGCGTCTCGTTCGGGGTCGCGGTGCTCGTGCACGATCGCGGCGTTCGTGAAGCGCGCCGCGACGTCGCCCGCGACGCCGTCCAACGTTGCCGAGAAGAACATCGTCTGCCGCACCTGCGGGCAGGCGCCGACGATCCGGTCGATTGCCGGCCGGAACCCCATGTCGAGCATGCGGTCGGCCTCGTCGAGTACGAGCATCCGGATCCGGTCGAGGCCGAACGTCCGTCGGGCCAGGAGGTCCTCCAGACGGCCTGGCGTGGCCACCAGGATGTGAGCAGCCTTGCTCTTCTTGGCCTGCGCTGCGATCCCGACGCCGCCATAGACGGCGGCGACGCGCAGCCCCTTCGCGCGAGCGAGGTCCTCGACCTCGGCCACGATCTGGACAGCGAGCTCGCGGGTGGGAGCCAGCACCAGCGCGGTGGGAGCCGGCCCTGCCTCGATGCGCTCGACGAGCGGGATCGCGAACGCGAGCGTCTTGCCCGAGCCCGTGGGAGCCTTGACGAGCACATCGCGCCCGGCGAGCGCGTCCTCGAGCACGAGTCGCTGGACTGGGAAGGGCGCCGTTATCGCGCGCCGGGATAGGGCACGGCACACCGCGCCGGAAACGCCGAGATCGGCGAAGGACTGCTGAGACATCTAGCACTGCTCCTGACGGCACCCCGATGGTGCCTGCGGTTCAGAGGCTCCGGCCGACCCGAACCGCCCTTGGCGGCACTCAAGCGAGCAAAAACCCACGGCCGAAAGTCTCGACCGCCAAATCAGACGGTAACAGAGGCCGAGGCGTGCACAGGGCCGAGCGGCGGGGTCCGACGGCAGGCGCGGTACGCTTGTATCGAATCGTTCATGTGGCTACGCAGCCCGCGCAGGATCGAAACCTGCGGCTGAGGGCAGGTTCCTTCGCTCGCGTGTGCCCGCTTCAACCAGCGCCGGAGCACGGGCCAGCTCTAACGCGTCAGTGCAAGGAGAAGCACGTGCCGACTCCCAGTCAGCTCCGCCAGCAGGAGCAGCGCGAGCGCAAGCTCGAGGAGATCCGAGCGCAGGTGGCGAGCGGGAAGCTCGTCATACGCCAGATGACGGCGGCCGAGCGCAAGCGGTTCCCGCCGGGTGAGCCGGCCGCGAGCCGCGGCCGCGAGAGGCGACGCTGATGGCCACTTTCTTCGTACCGTCGCTGCAGGGGGGCGCGGGGGACGCCGAGCGCATGTACCGGGAGCTACGGGACGAGGCCGAGGCGTGCACCGGTGCCGTCTCAAGCGAGCGTCGCATCGAAGGCGTCCTGTGCCGGCGCAGCGGACGCGACTACGAGCTGCGGGTCGGCCAGATCGACACCGGCAACGGCCGGACGGTAGCGGCGATAATCCAGCTCGGCCGAGGCACCTACACCGTGCACCACATCGCCGCCGACAATCGGCAGCCGCCCGAGCCGCTCGTACTGCAACGGGCCGACGTGTACACCGTCACCGATTTCCAGTAGCAAGCGCAACAACCGCTCGGGCGAAACCCGAGCGGTTGTTCGCCGCCGGCCGCGGATGTGGCCGCGACCGGCTTTAGGTGCTGTTCTGGCGCGGGGGCCGCGCCCAGGTACTAGACGACCTGGACGTTGGCCGCCTTGGGTCCCTTGTCGCCCGGTTCGGCGTCGTAGGTGACCTTGGCGCCTTCGGCGAGCGAGCGGTAGCCCTCGCCGACGATCGCTGTGTGGTGAACGAAGAGGTCCTTCGACTCGTCGTCAGGCGTGATGAACCCGAAGCCCTTGTCGTCGCTGAACCACTTGACTGTTCCTGTAGCCATTCGTATTTCCTCCGGCGTTGATAGTGCAGCGAACGCGGAGATTGCTGATGCAAAGGCTACGTAACGCGGGCACTTCCTTGCTGGGCGATCGCCCAGCCTAACTCCCAGACCGTAGCAGGGACGCCCACGAGCGTGTCCGTACATGACACGCCACGTGCAACGAGGGCGCCAGCAGGCAGAGCGCTGCATGAGGCACATACTGCTAGCGTCTGAAGACCAGGTCGGACAGCGCGTCCGGCACAGAGTGTCCGCGCTCGTAGCCATTGCTCAGCAATCTCCGCGTTCGCCGCACTACGAACGCAGGAGGAAAAGGAATGGGCAGCCGGTGCCGTCGAGCCACTCAGCGGGACGGGCCAACGGCCTTTGCGCGCGAGGGTCAGCTACGAGTGCCCGCGGTCGATCACGTCGCGCGCCGGCGCGGCGTTGCGCTCGCTTCCGGAAGGAAGGCGGCGCCCCGATGACCGTGTCCCGGACCGGCGACGCGTAGATGGCCGAACGGACGCCGGGCCGTGGGCGTCGCGCGTCCTGCTCGCCCGCGATGCGCGCCAAAATCCAAAGAAAGGTGTGACGAGATGGCTTCAGGTGGAAAGCGGAAGACGACGATGGCGAAGCTCGCCCGGGAGAACAGACTTCGAGAACGCCGGGTGGACAAGCAGGCCAGGAAGGACGCACGCAAGCGGGCGGCGTCGGACGAGAAAACCGCGCCGGAGGAGACGGTCCCGGACGCGGCCCCGGAGCCGGGCCCGTCTGCGGCTGCCCAGGACGAGCAGGGCCCATCCTCGGACGAGGCGGTACGCGCCTTCTTGGACGTCGAGGTCGCGCCCAGCGATCCGCGCACGAAGGAAGTCGCGCTCATACGGTTGCGCGAGACGTCCGACGAGGAGCTGGCGGTGTTCGAGGGCAGGCTTCGTGACGACGCGCTCGAGGCGGGTGCAAGCGAGCAGGAGATGCGACAGGCCCAGCGCGATCACCCCGGGCACGGAGCCTGACCGTTCGGCGAGCTGGGGCTGAACGCCGGCAAACCCGCGTGATCGTCAGTCGCCGGCAGCCTCGCAGTGATTGGCGGGTGATCAGGTGGGCGGCGATGCGGCGCGTTCCAGCCGGGCGGCCCCGAGGCGGGCCTCGGCGCCCTGGTGGATCCGCTCGAGTTCCCTGAGCCGTGACATGGTCGTTGGCCGCTGGCCGTACATCTTCGCCCGATAGAGCTCCACGCGCTCGCGGGCATAACGGGCCTCCACCTCCAGGACCTCGACGCGATCGGAGCTGCTCATGGCAGCCGGCGCGGATGATTAGCGGCGCCGTCGCGCCTCGCTGAGAACGTCGCGGCTCGCACAACGGGATGCGCCGGTGCGGCCGGCTCGTCCGGGGCGGCCGTGGCTTCGGGTGGCGAGAACGGGTCCAGATCGAAGAGGCGAAACCCGACCACGCTCGTGGCCGGGACGCGCGCCAGCGGGGCTTCGCAGATCGGGCAAAGGGCCTCCAGCAGGTCGATCGCCGGAGCGCTCGCCGGGACGCGGATTCGACACCAACCGCAGCCGAGGTGGCCCGCGGACATCACGCTGTCACCGCGCGTCTTCGCCCGAGCCAGGCGAGGTCCGGGCCCGGTCGACCCGCACGGTGCCTCGCGGCCTGGCTCGCCGGCGGCGCGATCCGATCCTTCCCGACAGCGGTGCCCATTGCGGACCGCCTCTCTGCCCCTCTGAGCGACGACGGTGTCCGGAAAGCGAGAGGGGCCAGGCTCACAAGACGCACGACCACTTTATCGTCCGCCGGCCGCCACACGGGCGCTTCGCCGAGACGGCCGCCCGCGACCCGACGTCCGTTTTCGGCGCCGCCGCGCTTTGTGAGGGCCCGCGCCGGCCCCCGCGGTTCGAGGCGCTCGGCCGGCTCGGCGCTAGGCCCTGCCGCGGCCGGCGCGCGCCGTCGCCCGCTCGCTTCTGCCGCTGACGAGCGTCAGCGGATTACTTTCGATTGGGTGCGCCCACAAATCAAACATTTACGCTCGAGAATGTAGTGTTTCGGGTCGCCTTTGCCCCAGGCGCGTTCCCACTCGCCCCACTTGTGCCGGTGCCACCAGCGCCTCACGGAGCAATTATCGCCGCTGGCCGGCGGTGGCGTCGGCAGCACCGGCGCCTGGCGCGCACACACCGCGGATTCGTCGCTCTCTCGCGGTGCGCCGAGACCGCCGCCCGAAGGACGGCCTTTCCGCTCTGTCGCCGTGCGCGTACCTGCTTCGCGGCGGCAGCGCACCCCTCTCGCCCGTCGCGGGGCGGGCTCGCCCTTCCGCGGACACGGCATGTAAGCTCAGAGCCGGCAACACCCGAGGGCGGCGGGCTCGCGCGCGAGATCGCGAGAGCCGCCACCGGGCCCATCGCATGGTGGATGACGGCGGTGGGTGTTCGCCGTCGCCCGACACTCCTGCGGGCGCAGCCTGTGCCCAAGCCGACGTCTGGCCCACATGACGCAAGCGAGCCGTTCCCCCAAGATCGATGCGCACTCCTGAACGCGATACCTCGCGGCGCTCCGCTCCGGCGCGGTTTCGCGTCCTGCGCGGACGCGGAACTCCCTCGGTCGAGCCCGCGACGGCGCATGGCGGCCTCGCCGCGGCGCCCCGGGCGTGGAGTGCGCACGTCGCGCGCGCGGGCTGGCCGATCGTGCTGCCGCTGGCGGCCGTCTACCTCCTCGTTGCCCCGCCCAGCGGCGACCTCGCCGCCGCGACGTACCGCTCGCAGCTCTTCGCGGCCGAAGGCTTCCTGATCTGGGACAACCACTGGTACGGCGGGCATTACCTGCCCGCGTACTCACTGCTCAGCCCGGCGCTCGGGGCGCTCCTCGGACCCCGTGTGCTGCTCGCTCTCTGCGGTGTTCTCGTGGCGCTGCTCTTCTATGTGCTCGCGCGGCGCTGGTTCCCGCCCGCCGCGGTGCGGGTCGGCGCGGTGTGGATGGGCGTCGCAGTCGCGGTCGGTCTGCTCGCCGGGCAGGTCGCGTACGAGCTCGGCCTCGCGATCGGGATGGCGGGGCTCGCCGCCTGGCAGCTCAACCGCGTTACGGCGGCCCTCATCCTCGCCGTGATATGCAGCGTGTCGTCGCCCGTCGCGGGGGCCTTCCTTGCCCTCGCGGGCGTCACGGTCGCGCTCGTCGCCGCCACGGGCCGCCGTCGCGCGCAGGGCCTCGCGCTCGCGGCGTGCGCCCTCGCGCCCGTCGGCATCATGGCGCTCCTCTTCCCCGAAGGCGGCGCAGAGCCGTTCCCGACCGCAAACGCGCTCTATGCGGTCGCACTCCTCGCCGTCATAGTCGCCGTGATCCCGCGCGAGCACCGGGCGCTTCGCATCGGCGCGGCACTGTACGCCGTGGGGTGCGTGCTCGCGTACGCGATCGCGACGCCGCTCGGCGGCAACGCGCTGCGGCTCGGCACGCTGTTCGCGGGGCCGCTCGTCGTTGCGGCGCTCTGGGAGCATCGACGCCGGCTACTCATCCTGCTCGCGCCGTTCCTCGTCGTGGTGCTCGTCGGCGAAGCGTCAGGTGACCTGGTCGCCGCCACCGGAGACGCACCCTCGTCCGCCCAGAGTTACTACACGCCGCTCGTGAAGCGGCTCCTCGGCCCACGGCCGTGGTCGACGGATACGCCGATGCGGATCGAGATCCCCTTTACGAGGGGGCACTGGGAAGCGGCCTGGGTGGCGCCGTACGTCTCGCTCGCGCGCGGCTGGGAGCGCCAGCTCGACGTCCGCTTCAACCCGATCTTCTACGGCGGGACGATCGACGCGGGCACCTACCGTGGCTGGCTCGTCGAAAACGCCGTGAGCTTCGTCGCGCTGCCGGCGGCGCCGCTCGACGAAAGCGCCCTGGCCGAGGCGAACCTCATCCGGCGCGGACTGCCGTACCTGCGCGAAGTGTGGCACTCGCAGGACTGGCGCCTGTTCGCGGTGCGCGATCCCGGGCCGCTCGTGAGCGGTGGCGCGAGGATGACCGCCCTCGGCGCGAGCTTCTTCTCGCTGTCGCTGCCACGCGCCGGCAGCTACACCGTGCGGGTCCGCTACACGCCGTCGTGGGAACTCGGGTCCGGCGCGGGTTGCGTGACACAGGCGCCCGGCGACTGGACGCGCGTCAGCGCGCCGACGGCCGAGCACGTCACGGTGAGCTCCGCCTTCACGCTCGAACAGGTAGGTGGCGAAGACCCGAGCTGCCGCCGATGATCCAGATCCGACGGCTCATCCGTCCGGTCCGGCGCGCCATCGAGCCCGAGGGTGGTACGTTCGGTGCTGGCCGCCATCGGCGGCGTCCGTCCTAAGAGGGGAGAGGGCTAGCGTGCACCGGCGGGTACTGTTGCTCTGCACAAGCGTCTGTGCCGCGGCGCTGCTGGCGCCCGCGGCGGCGTCCGCGAATCTGCGCGGCGCGCGCCTGCGGATCAGACCGGACCATGCCACCGCGCCGAGCGGCGCGCGCGCGACGTCCGCGACGACCGAATACTCGACCAACTGGTCGGGCTACGTCGCCCAGTCCGCGAAGAAGTTCAAGACCGTCTCCACCACGTACGTGCAGCCGGCCGTCACGTGCACCAAGAACGAAGCGCTCGCCGCCTTCTGGGACGGCCTCGACGGCTACGAAGAAAGAAGCGAAACGGTCGAGCAGGACGGCACGCTCGCCTACTGCAACGGCAAGACGCCGGAATATGCCGCGTGGTGGGAGATGTATCCGACCAACGACGTGCAACCAACGTTCGACGTCGCGCCCGGCAACACGATCACGGCGTCGGTCACCTTCGCGCAGCGCAACTTCACGATGACGGTCCGCGATGTGACCACCGGCGCGTCCTACACGTCCGTGCAGCGCTGCGGCAAGGGCTCCAAGTGTCTGCGCTCGTCGGCGGAGTGGATCGTCGAGCGCCCGAGCTACGAAACGGGGCTCGCGTACCTCCCCGACTGGGGGACGTTGACGCTCGGGTCCGACAGCGCGTCGACGAGCAAGAAGGTGCTCGCGATCTCCTCCTTCACGAACACGGCGCTCGACATGGTCAACGAAGCGGGCACGAAGCTGCTCGCGACAGTCGGGCCGCTCGGCAGCGGCGGCTCTTCGTTCAGCGACACGTGGGACGCGGCGGAATAGCGACGCAGGCCGTCTGGCGCCGGCGCGCGCTCTCCGCCGCCGCCGCCGCGTTTGCGGGAGTTTGGTGCGCCTGGGGTCCCGCGGCGGCGCGGGCCGACACGACGGTGCTGCCGGGGACGCAATGCCACGCGTTCCCGGCGGACAACGTCCTCAACACGCCGGTCAACGAACTTCCCGTCGATCCGGAGAGCGCCACGTGGCTCGCGGCGATGGATTCGTCGACGACGTACCTGCACCCGGACTTCGGTCCTGCCGGCAAGAAGAAGCAGCCGTACGGCATCCCGTGGCAGATCGTCTCGCCGAGCCAGCCGCTCGTGCCTGTCAGGTTCCGCTACGCGAGCGAAAGCGACCCGGGACCGTACCCGCTCTCCGCGTCGACGCCGATCGAGAAGGGGTCGGACCGGCACGCGCTCATGGTCAACCCCGCGACGTGCACCCTCTACGAGACGTTCGCCACCCACTACCGGGCCGAAGGGCGCTCGCGGGCCGGCTCGGGGGCGATCTGGAACCTCGAATCGAACGCGCTGCGGCCCGAAGGCTGGACATCCGCGGACGCCGCGGGACTCCCGATCCTGCCGCTGCTCGTCAACTACGACGAGGTCAGCTCCGGCGCGATGGACCACGCCATCCGCTTCACGGCGGTGTGCACCCAGCAGTCGTACCTGTGGCCAGCCCGTCACGAGGCGGGTCAGGCGAACCCCGACTGCCCGCCGATGGGCGCGCGTTTCCGTCTGCGCTCGTCGTTCACGCTGCCGACGGCGAGCTGCTCCGCCGTATGCCAGACGGTTCTCGCGACGATGAAGACCTACGGCCTGATCCTGGCCGACAACGGCAGCAACTGGTTCTTCACCGGCACCTCCGACAGCCGCTGGAGCGAAGCGGACGTCGACCAGCTCAAGCAGATCCCCGCCGGCGAATTCGAAGCGGTGGACGAGTCATGCCTGATGATCGAACCGGGCTCCGGCGAGGCACTGCAACCGGGCACGGCCGCCTTCGAAGCGAGCTGCCTCGGCCGCTGATCTGCTTCGCGCCCGGATCGCCTAGCCGCGCGAAGTGTCGTAGACCCGAAGCGCGCTGAGGCGCCTCGAGGCCGTCGTCAGACGCCGGACGGTCTGGCTCTCGATGGCGTCGAGGTGCGTCGCGAGGGCGATGAAGAGCTGCGCCGTCGTGAGCGCGTCGCCGCCCGCGTCGTGGGGTCGCTGGCTCGGCAGAGCGAGCCGGGCCGCGAGCTCCGCGAGCGCGAGCCGCTTCGGTGGCGCGCCGTCGCGCTCGCTCAGCCAGAGCGCTCCGAGCACGCTCGTGTCGACGAACGGGCGGCGTAGGCGCACGCCCTTGCGCCGCAAAGCGCGCTTCAGAAAGGGGCGCTCGATCTCCGCGAAGTGCACCACAGGAACCGCGCCGGCCAGCGCCGCGAGCAGCGGATCGAGGGCCGCGTCGAGGCCGGGCGCATCGCGCAGGTCGCGGGGGCGCAGTCCATGCACGACGATCGAGGTGCGGTGCAGCTCGCCAACGGGTCGTACGCGCCCCTCGACCGCGCCCGACATGACGACGCGCCCGCCCTCGATCGGGATCGCGGCGTACGAGATGATCTCGTCGCGCGTGGCGCTGAGTCCCGTGAGCTCGAGGTCGATGGCGCAGAAGCGGGCCGCGCGCCAGGGCGTGCTCGCGGCGGGCCGCGCCGCCGCACGGTAGGCCGCCGCGGCCTCGCTCTTCATCGGACCGCGAAGTTCAGTTCGCTCGCGATGCCGCGCTGCACCGACGCGACGGCGCGAAACGCGTCCTTCAGGTGGCGGCGCGTGAGCGGACTGTGCCGGCCGAGGTCGACGAAGTCGTCGGGCTCGCGTCCGGCCCGCAGCTGCCCGACCTGGTGCTCGAGGCGCAGGTCGGTGAAGAGCTCGTATGCGTCCTCGAGCGTGCGCGCGTCCTGCGCGGACAGCGCGCCGGCGTCGCGCGCGGCGCGCAGGCGTTCCCCGGTCGAAGCGCTCGTGATGCCGGCGTTCATCGCCGCCCAGCGGGCGAGATCGGCGACTGGAAGCAGCCCGCCGCGCTTGATGTCGAGCAGGCCGCGGTGCTCGCCGTTGTGCTCGACGACGATGCCGCGCATGAATCCCGTCGGCGGCCGGTGCGCCAGGGCCAGCCGCGCGAGCAGGCGCATCAGGCGCGTGCGCTCGCGCGCCGAACGGAACGCGTCCGACAGCGCCGCGCCGAGATGGACACCCCACACCGGCCGGCTGTCAACCAGCAGCGACGTGAGGATCAGCGCCTTCTCCTGCGTCGGCCGTTCGATCCAGCTCAGCGCGAGCCGCCGCCATGACTCGACGGAGCGGACGAAGAGTGCGTCCGACGCGGTCGCGCCGTGGCTGTCGACCTGCAGGCCGCACTTTGCGAGCTCGTCCGACACGGTCCGCCCGAGACGCTCGAGGTACACGCGCAGCTCCGCCTCGTCCGAGCTGCCGTACCAGGCGAGCGCGCTGTCGAGGTCCGACGCGGGCACGGCCTCGCGCCGCGCCTGGCTACCGAGCGCGAACCAGGCGAACTCGCCGGGCGCCGGCCCCGCCGCGGCGAGCGCGAGCTCGATCGCACGGCGCGTGAGAGCGTCGAGCAGCGCCGAGTACATCCAGGCGATGCTCTGCGCCGCAAGGCCCGTGTCGTGGAGCGCGACGACGGCGGGGCGCAGTCCCTGTGAAGCCTGGCGGAGCGCGGCGAACGTGTCCGCACGCCCGATCTCCGTGCGCAGGTTGAAGGAGGAGACCATCTCGGCCGCTTGGATGTCCGCGGCTTCGATGACGCCCAGCACCTCGCCGGCGGGGGACAGTACGGGGAAGTGGCGCACGCCACGGTCGAGCATCTCGAGCAGCACGTCGCCGCCGAGCGCGTCTGCGGCCACGGTGTACGCGGGAGCGCTCATCGCGCGCTCGGCCGGTGCGTCGTACGACAGCCCGTCGGCGACGACGCGCGCGCGCAGGTCGCGGTCCGTGATGATGCCCAGCGAGCTCTCGAGACGCACCACCGCGGCGCTCGCGCCCGCGGCGGTCATGCGGGCCGCTACGTCCCTCAGAGCCTCGTCGGGCGCGCAGATCACGGGGACGCCGCGCAGCAGCATGCGCACCGCCCTGTTGGCGGGGTCGGGAACGGCGCCGGCGCCGGCGAGGAGCAGCGGGGCCCTGGCGTGCATGTCCAGCAGCGAGCGCGCGACGAACTGCACCGTCTCGGGTCGCGCGAGAACGTCACGGGCGACCGGCTCGGGGATGCGGTAGCAGAGCACGTCCTCCTCGGCGCGAGCCGAGAACCCGGGCGGCAGTCCGGACAGCATCGAGGCTTGGCCCACGAGCTCGCCGGGGCCGAGGAGATCGAGCACGCGTCCGGCGAGCGCGATTTCGACGACGCCCGCGCGAATCACCCGCAGGTGCTCGACGGTGCGGCCATCCTCGGCGAAGATCGTCTCGCCGGCGGCGAAGAACTCGACCTCGCTCGCGCCCGCGACGCGCTCGAGATCGGCTGCCGCGAGCGTCGAGAACGGAGGGTGCGCGCCCAGGAACGCCGCGACCTCCTCGACTGCCGCGCGCGCCCCGGACTCTTCGCCGGCGTCCTGCGCCATCTCCGACACGGCCAGATCGTACGCCCGGGGCGCGGTGGCGTCGGGCGGCGGGGCGCGGCGGACGCGGCCCTCGTACGCTGCGCGGATGCGGCAGGCCGCGCACACGTTCAACGCGCATGACGCCGTCAACGTCCCGTTGCGACGCCTGCAGGCCGCGACGGGCCTGACGTCGCTCGGCAAGTGGGCGTTCCAGCTCGCGCTCGGCGTCTTCGCCTTCCGTCATGGGGGGACCACTGCGGTCGGCGTGGTCGCGTTCGCGATGGCCGCGCCCGCCGCGGCGGGCGCCCCCGCGCTCGGTCTCGCGGCGGATCGCTACTCGCGGCGCCAGATACTGCTGTTCACGAACCTCGCTCGCGCGGCGCTCCTCGGAGCCGTCGCGGCGGCGATGGCGTCGTCCGTCCCGCCGCTCGCGGTGTATGTGCTCGCGGCGGTCTTCAGCGTCGTCTCGACGGCCAGCCAGCCCGCCCGCAGCGCGCTCATTCCCGCGCTCGCGCGCTCCGCGGGTGAGGTGGCGACCGCGACGTCGCTGACGGCCGCCGCAGACACGCTCGGCTTCCTTCTCGGCGCCGGCGTCGGCGCGCTCGTTCTCGCGAGCACGACGATCCCCTTCGTAGTCGCCCTCTGCTGTCTCACGTACGCGCTCGCGAGCGCCGTGATGTGGCTCGTGCCGCGGGACGAGCGGCCGCCGCGCCGCGCCGGCGAGCGACGCCGGACGGCGATCGCGGCGGGCGCGCGCACGATCCTGTCCGAGGGCAAGCTTCGCCTCGCGGCCACTTTCTTCGCCGCCCAGTCGATCGTCGAAGGCCTCCTCGGGGTGCTCGTCATCGCAGCCTCGATCGACCTCCTGCACATCGGTGCCGCCGGCATCGGCTACCTGAACATCGCGCGCGGCGTCGGCGGCATATGTGCCGGCGCGGCGGCCTATCGCCTGCTGAACCGCGCGCGGCTCGCGAGCGCGATCGCGGCGGGGTCCGTCGTGCTGGGAGTGCCGATGCTCGCGCTCGGCGTCTTCCCGCGCCTGGGCGTCGGCATCGTCGCGTGGGCGGGCGCCGGTGCGGGCCTCGTCCTGATCCGCGTCGCGAGCGTCACGCTCGCACAGCGCCTGGCCGGCGATCGCGTGCTCGCGCGCGTGCTCGCCGTGATGGAGACGAGCTACGTCGCGCTGACCGGCATCGGCGCCCTGATGGCGTCGGCGCTCGTCGCCCTGCTCGGCTTGCGGGGGACGCTTCTCGCGGTCGGGGCGTTCCTGCCGCTGCTGACGCTTCTGCGGCGACGGTCGCTCAGGGGCGAAGCGATCGCCGAACCGCCGCCGCCGCTCGCATTCGCACTCGTCCGGGGCTGCCCGGTCTTCGCGGCCCTGCCGCTCGCCGCGATGGAGAACCTCGCGGCACGGATGGTGCCGCTCTCGGTCGCCGCGGGCACCGACGTCGTGGTCCAGGGCGACGACGCCGACGCGTTCTTTCTCATCGCGTCCGGGACGGTCGAGGTCTTCGAGGACGGCGTACGGCGCCGTACGATGGGCGCCGGCGAGGGGTTCGGCGAGATCGCGCTGCTGCGCGACGTGCCGCGGACGGCGACCGTGCGCGCGCGCGAGGCGGCCGACCTCCTGGCGATCGACCGTGAACAGTTCCTGCTGACCGTCACCGGGCACGCCGACGCGCACGAGAGCGCACTCGAAACAGCCGACATGTACGCGTCACCGTCGGGCGCCCGCGCCTGACTCAAACGAGGGCTCGAGCCGCCCCGGCTCATCCGAGAGCGAGTCGCCCGCCAGCGCTACCTGGAAGACTCGTCGCGCCGGCCCCGAGGGACGCCGGGGGGCCCGCTCAACTCCGACATGCGCCGCTCGAGGAAGCGTTGCTCCGCGGCGGACGGTGCGAGGCAGAGCGCGCGCTCGTAAGCGGCGCTCGCGGCGCCTCGCCGCCCGGCTCGTCGCAGAAGGTCGGCACGTGTCGCCTCGAGCAGGTAGTAGTCGTCGAGGGCATGCGACGCGGCGAGGTCGTCGACGATCGCGAGCGCCCCGTCCAGGTCGCCGGCCATCGCGACCGCGACCGCCCGGTTCAGGCCGATCACGGGCGAGGGCGTCATCGCCTCGAGCAGGCCGTAGAGGCCCGCGACCGTCTGCCAGTCCGTGAGGTCGAAGTGCGGCGCCTGCGCGTGGCACGCGGCGATCGCGGCCTGCAGCTGATACGGACCGACGCGTCCCGCGCGGACCGAGTGTTCAAGCAGGTCGGTGGCCTCGCGGATCTCCTCGTGTCGCCACTGCGCGCGGTCCTGGTCTTCGAGGCTCACGAGCTCGCCGGCACCGTCGACGCGCGCGCTGCGCCGTGAATGCTGGAGCAGCATCAGCGCGAGCAGGCCCTCGACCTCGCTCTCGCCGGGCATCAGCTGCACGAGCGCCCGCGCTAGGCGGATCGCCTCATCGCAGAGCAGCGGGCGCAGCGGATCGGACGCGCCCGGGGTGTAGCCCGTGTTGAAAAGCAGGTAGATGACGGCGAGGACGCCGCTCGTCCTTTCGGGCAGGGCGGCAGTGGGCGGCACGCGATAGGGGATGCCGGCGGCGGCGATCTTGCCCTTGGCGCGCGTGAGCCGCTTTGCCATCGTCTGCTCGGACACGAGAAAGGCGCGTGCGATGTCGGCCGTGCTGAGCCCCGTGAGCGTTCGCAGGGTCAGCGCGACACGGGCCTCGAGCGCGAGCGCGGGGTGGCAGCACGTGAAGATGAGGCGCAGCCGGTCGTCCTCGATCTCCTCCTCGCCGAAGACGAGATCGTCGATCGCCGCGCCCGCGCCGGCGCCGGGCTCGCGGCCCGCGCGCTCCAGCAGTTCGGCGCCGCGCCGCGCGCGGCGCAGCCTGTCGACGGCACCGTTCGCGGCGACCGTCGTGAGCCAGGCGCCCGGGCGCGCCGGGGTCCCGTCGCGCGGCCAGCGCTGCGCCGCGCGCGCGAAGGCCTCCTGGGCGCACTCTTCCGCGAGGTCCCAGTCGCCCGTGCGGCGGATCAGCGCTGCGACCACGCGTCCCCACTCGTCGCGGAATGCCGCCGCGAGGGCGGTGTCACTCGCCGACCGTGTCATCCCCGGACGGATACTCCGCGAACGGTCGCACGTCGATGTAGTGGTAGCTCGCGAGCGGGTGCGCCGCAGCGGCCGAGATTGCGGCGTCGCGGTCGGGCACGTCCACGATCGCGAAGCCCGCGATGAACTCCTTGCTCTCCGCGAACGGCCCGTCGCTGAGCAGCGTCTCGCCGTCGCGCACGCGCACCGTCGTGGCCGCCTCCGGAGGCGCGAGAGCGTGCGCGAAGATGAGCTCGCCCGTGCGCTTGCGCTCGTCGTGCCAAGAGTCGCCGTCGCGGACGATCGCAGCCTCCTCGGCGTCGCTCGCCGGGATGCCGTCGACGTGCATGAGCAGCATGTGGCGCGAGGTTCCCGCGGGCGCCGCGGAGTTGACGGGAGCGAGCACGTCACTCAGGTCATCCGCCTGCGCGTCGACGGCGCCGCACGGCGCGAACGGCCGCACCTCGATCGCGTGGAACCACGCGACGGGGTGTTTCGCCGCGATATCGATCGCCTCGTCGAGGTTCTCGCAGTCGATCACGTCGAAGCCCGCGAGCTCCTTCGTCTCGGCGAACGGGCCGTCGGTCACGAGGGTCTCGCTGTCGCGCACCCTGACGGCGACACCGGACTCGGGTTCGTCGAGGGGATGGCCGGCGAGGCGCACGCCGCGCCGTTCGGTCTCCGCGAGCCAGTTCGGGATCTCGCGGCGGATCACCTCGCCGCTCTCGGCGCTCGCCTCGCCGTCGCTGCAGACCATCATCAGGTACTTCACGTCGATCACCTCCGGTCATGGATGGAACTTCCACCCATACGACGAACGGGCGGCCGCGAAAAGGACACGTCGCGCCAGCAACATCCTGACTCCGGCGACCCGCCACCGTCGCGTCATTTGGCGCCGCCGCCTCGGCGATGATGCGCTCGTGAGCCGATCCGATCCGAGCGCGGGGCCGGCCGGCCGTGCCTGAGGGCCTCTCACCGTCGGAGGTCGGCAGCGAGATCTCCCACCACGGGGAGCACGCGGCCGTGGGCGCGGACCGCCGCGACCGCATGCTGTCGATCCTCGAGGCGGCGATGCTGTCCGTCGTCGCCGTGATCGCGGCCTACTCGGGCTTCGCGGCGGCGAAGTGGTCGACCGAGTCCTCCGTCGAACTCGCGCGCGCCTCCGCCGACCGTACCAAGGCCAACCGGGCCGATCTCGAGGCGATCGCCACGCGGACGTACGACTCGGTGTCGTTCAACGCCTGGTTCACCGCATACGTCAACAAGGACGCCGCCGCGGAGCGCGTCGCCGAACGCCGCCTGCGCCCGGGCTACCGGCCGGCGTTCCGTGCGTGGCTCGCTACCGACCCCGCGACCAACCCGCACTCTCCGCCGGGTCCCGCGTACATGCCGCAGTACGTCGTGCCCCAGGAAACGGCCTCGAAGGCGTACGACGGCGCCGCGAACGTCTCGTTCGCGCGCGGCGCGAGCGCCGGCGCCACCTCCGACAAGTACGTCCGCGACACCGTCTTCCTCGCGACGGTGCTCTTCCTGGTCGGGATATCGAGCCACTTCGCGCTGCGCCAGGCCCGCTACGGCCTGCTCGCCGTCGCGGGCGTGATGCTGCTCTTCTCCGTCGTCCAGTTGCTAGGGCTGCCCGCGCCGCCCTAGGCGTGCTAGGCGGGTCGCTCGCCGTCGAAGATGTTGACCATCCATTCGACGCCGTAGCGGTCCGTGAGCGAGCCGAACGTCGCGCCCCACGGCGCCTCGGCGAGAGGCATGCGCACGTCGCCGCCGTCGGCGAGCCCATCGAAGGCGCCCCTGAGGGCGGCCTCGTCAGTGCCGGAGATGCTGAGCTGGATCTTCTTCGCCGTCTCCGACGCGCCCTGCGTGTCCGAGGCCATCAGGTTCACGAGGCCGTCGTGAAGGCTCGCGTGCATCAGCCACGCCGGGTCCGCGTCGCCGGCCTCGGTCCCGCCGGGCCCGTCGGCGTACGTCACGGTGTCGAGCTCGCCGCCGAAAATGCCGCGGTAGAACTCCATCGCGTCGCGGCAGTTGCCTTTGAAGTAGATGTACGGTTCAAGCGTCGCGCCAGCCATCTTCAGCTCCAATCGTCGTCAGGGATCGCCGCCACTTGAGGCTATACCCGCTGCGCGGAGCGCGGTGCTTTCAACTTGTGAGCGCGCGCTTGAGCGCGGCCGAGAGCGAGCCGCTCACACAGACCACGCAGAGCCCGCCGCGGCGCGCCCGCGTCAGCTCTCGCTGTCGCTGCTTGCCGCAGGTGGCGTCGGCGTCACGATGACGCCGCGGTCGCCGTAGGGAATGCGTTTGCCTTTCAGCATCCCGATCGCGGTCCCGACGACCTTCGTCAGTTTCGTCTGGAAGCCGTACTTGGCGACGACGTTCCGCTGGATCTCCTCGTACTCGGGCCCGGTCACTACTCGCGCGGTCGCCTCGACCGGCTCGCTCCCGCTCTTCACGCGCCCGCGAGCGTCGGACGGCTGCACCGTCACGCGCGAGGTGTGTGCGAGCCGCTTCGCCTTTCCCGACCCCGAGCTGGTCCAGAACGCGATGCTGCCCTCGCCGTACGGCGTGACCCACACCGGCGTCGCGACGGGTGTGCCGTCGCGGCGGAAGGTGGTGAGCAGCACGTAACGCTCGTCCGCAAGCGCCATCACCGCCAAGGCTAGCGCCGGCGCCGAGATACTGTCACGGCGTGAGAGAGCGAGGCGACCGCTTCGACGCCGTGATCGTCGGCGGCGGGCACAACGGCCTGACCGCAGCCGCGTATCTCGCGCGAGCGGGAGCGTCGTGTCTGCTGCTCGAGCGCGCCACCGAGCTCGGCGGCGCTGCGCGCTCGGAGCGCATCTTTCCCGGCGTCGACGCCAACGTCTCGCGCTACGCATACCTGGTGAGCCTGCTGCCCGAGAAGATCGTGGACGACCTCGCGCTGGACGTGCGCCTCGTACGCCGCGCCGTCTCCTCCTACACACCCGACCCGCGCACGGGTGCGCGCACGGGTCTGCTCGTAGGTGACGACGAGATGACCACGCGCGCCTCGTTCGCGGCTGTCACGGGCGACGAACGCGCCTACGACGGCTGGTGCCGGCTGTATGCGCAGACGCGCGCACTCGCACAGCGGGCCTTCCCGACGATGACCGAGCCGCTGCTCCCGCGAGCCGAGTTCATCGAGCGCATCGGCCGGCGCGCGTGGGAGATGTTCTTCGAGCAGCCGCTCGGCGACACGATCGCGTCGCTGCTCGCCGACGACCTCGTCGCCGGCGTCGCGCTGACGGACGCCCTGATCGGGACGTTCGCCTGCGCGCGCGACGAGAGCCTCGCGCAGAACCGCTGCTTTTTGTACCACGTGATCGGCCGCGGCAGCGGCGACTGGCTCGTGCCGGTCGGCGGCATGGGACACGTCACACGTGCGCTCGCGCAGGCCGCTCGCGCCGCCGGCGCGGAGCTCAGGACCGGGGCGAACGTCGTGGCGATCGACCCCGACGGCGACGGCGCCGCCGTAGCGTTCGAATGCGGCGGCGGCCGGCGCGAGGTCGGGGCGCGGCGCGTCCTCGTGAACGCGGCCCCGGCCGTTCTCGAGCAGCTGCTAGGCGCCGACGGGAGCGTCGCTCCCGTCGAGGGTGCGCAGCTGAAGGTGAACATGGTTCTGTCGCGCCTACCCCGGCTGCGCGACGAGGCGGTCGACCCGCGGGCCGCGTTCGCCGGGACGTTCCACGTGAACGAGGGCGCGTGCCAGCTTCAGGCCGCGTTCGAGGCCGCGCGCGACGGCAGGATGCCCGACCCGGTTCCGTGCGAGGTGTACTGCCATTCGCTGACCGACCGCTCGATTCTCGGTGACGCCGAGAGCCGCGCCGGCGTCCAGACGCTCACGCTGTTCGCGCTGCACATGCCCGCACGGCTCTTCCGCGCCGACCCGGCGGGCGCGCGCGAGCAGGCGCTGCGCGGCGTGCTCGACTCGCTCAACGGCGTGCTCGCCGAGCCGATCGAGGACTGCGTGCTCGAAGCGCCGGACGGCTCAGCGTGCATCGAGGCCTGCTCGCCGCTCGATCTCGAGCGCGAGCTCGCGCTGCCGGGAGGGAACATCTTCCACCGTCCATTGCAGTGGCCCTACGCGGAGGACGACGCGGACGCCGGAACGTGGGGTGTCAAGACCGGGCACCCGGCGATCCTTTTGTGCGGCGCCGGCGCGCGACGCGGCGGCGGCGTCAGCGGCATCGCCGGGCACAACGCCGCAATGGCGGCGCTCGCCGGCTCGGCCGGGCCGGCCGGGCCGGCCGAGCCGGGCCACGCCGCTCGTCGCGCGAGGTAAGCGAGATACTCGGTCTTGCGCCGGTTCGTGCGGTTTCGGATGTCGGCACCCGCGGGTCGAGGGGCGAGCGGCGCGGTCGCGAGTACGGCCGCGCCGGCGCACCTGTATCGTCGAGACGATGAAGGCCGGACGCTGGCTGATGCTCGGGGCGGCGATGGCCGTCGCGGGGCGCGAGGCGATGCGACGGGCGCTCCTCGCGCGGCTCCGCGGCGACGTCGCGCGGCTCAACGCCGGCGATTACGCACCGCTGCTGGCGGCGTTCGCTGACGACGCGGTCCTCTACTTCAACGACGGCCCGCACCGCTGGGCAGGCGAGTACCGCGGCCGCTCTGCGATCGAGTCGTTCCTCGGCTCCTTCACGGCCGCCGGGATCCAGGGCGAGATCGTCGACCTGTGGACCGCCGGACCGCCGTGGGCGCTGACGCTCATCTGCCGTTTCGACGACTGGGCCGACGACCCGCGCGACGGCCGCCGCGTGTACGCGAACCGGACCGTTCTCGTCGCCCGCACGCGCCGCGGCAAGATCGTCGAACAGCGTGATTTCTACGAGGACACGGCGCGGATCGCCGAGTTCGACCGCGTCCTCACGGAGCGCGGCACGCCGGGCCCGGCGGACATCGCCGCGGCGGCCGGCGAGCGCTCAGCGCCCTAGGGGCCGCGGTAGCTCGCGCCGGTCGAGTGCGCGCGAGATCTTCCGCGACACGAGGGCGTGCCAGCCGAGGATCGCGGCGCCGGGAACGACGAGCCATGCCGGCCAGAACGCTCCCGCGCCGGTGAGCGCCCAGACCGCGACGACGGCGGCGCTGAAGGTGGCGTAGAGCGCGGCGTGGGCGCGCAGCAGCGCCCGCTGGGCGCGCCGCGCGAGGCGGATCAGCCAGTGGCGCGCCGCGAAGCCGAGCGGGGCCGCGCCGGCGCCGAGTGCGAGCTCGCCCCGGCTCCTCGCGCGCAGCACTCTTTCGGCGCGCGCCTCGAACTCGTCGCACGTCAGGCGCCCCGTCGCGTACCCGACCTTCAGGCCCTCGAGCGCGAGGTCGCGTTCGCCGTCGCCGGGGCGGGACGCCAGTCCGCCCACAATCCGCGCGCCGTCCATGAGCCGAGTATGGCAAGGCGCAGCGCGCCGCGCAGCGCCTACGATCTCGCCGTGGACGCGAACCGGGCGAGCTCAAGCGCCGGCGCCGGTGAGAGCGTCGTGTCGCTCGCCGACGGCAGCTCGATCCGCGTCCGCCCGATCGCCGCGTCGGACCGGGCGGCCCTCGCTGATGGCTTCGACTCGCTCTCGACGACCTCGCGCTACCGGCGCTTTCTCGCCCCGGTCGACCGCCTCACCGACGGCTGGCTGACGTACCTCACCGAGGTCGACCATCACGACCACGAGGCGCTCGTCGCGAGCGCCGCGGAGAGCGGCGAGCCGGTCGGCGTCGCGCGCTTCATCCGCCTCGCAGACGAGCCGGTGGTGGCCGAGGCGGCCGTGGCGGTGGTCGACGGCTGGCAGGGGCGCGGCGTCGGCAGCGCGCTCGTCGGCCTGCTCGCCGAACGCGCCGCCGAAGAGGGCGTCGAGCGCCTGCGCGCGACCTCCCTGGCCGACAACGTGCCGGCGATCCGCCTGCTCGAAACGCTCGGCAAGGTCAACCGGTCGCGCGCCGGCGGCGGCGTCGTCGAGCTCGAGGTCGAGCTCGACGGTGCCCTGGGGCGCGAGCACCCGCTGCGCGCAGCGCTCCGCCGCGCCGCGAGCGGGGCGCTCGTCTTCAGGCCTGTCGCCCGCCTGCGTGACGCGGGTCCGGGCGGCGATTGAAGGGCGCGCCGCCGGGCCCGCGCGCGTGCGATGATCGCGCCGTGGAGCAGGGGTTCACGCGCGCGTCGCTCGTCCCGGACAGCCCGGAGCGTTTCGTGCGGCTGCGTCACGAGCTGGGCATCAGCACGTTCGGCATCAACCAGATAGCGATGGGCCCGGGCCAGCGGGGAAGGATCCACCGGCACGCCGCTCAGGAGGAGCTCTACCTCGTCTGGAGCGGCACGCTGACGCTGCGGATCGAGGACGAGGAGATCGACGTCGGTGCCGGCGAGCTGGTGCGCGTTGCCCCGGGGCTGCGCCGCCAGCTGATCAACCGCGGGCCCGACAGGGTGGTCGTGGTCGCGCTCGGCGGTGCCGGCGAGCACGAAGGCCGCGACGGCGAGGCGTTCGCGTCATGGGACCAGGAGCGCGGCGCGCCGCCGCAGGAGGTACCGGCCCCCGCCGACCTGGATCCCTCCGAGCTGCGCGCCTGACCGTCACTCGTCGGGGTGGGAGGCGTTCTCCTCGTCGCCAATGAGGCGGCCGATCATCCACACGACCCACGCCGTCGTCAGGCACATCACGATCGCCGCGATGACGAGGATTCCCGCCGACGGTTCGAGGGCGAGGCCGACGATCGTGACGACCATGATCGCGAGGCCGAGGGTCAGCCAGAAGATCGGGCCGCCCGCGTCCCTGCGCTCGGATTGCTCGTCTTCGACTGTGTCCATCGTGGGCCTCCTGCGCTTGAGTCGGGCGCAGCAACCGTGCGCCTGTCGCCCGGGAATCTATAGCTTCCGAAGGCGCCGCCGTCCGCGCGCGGGCCGCGTCGGGCCGCTGGGGCGCCGAATACGATCCGGCGAGCCACCTGACGTGCCACGCGGCGCTGTGACGTGACGATCGAGATCATCCTGCTGGCGCTCGCCAGCACCATCCGCCCGACGAGTCTCGCGGCCGTGTACGCGATCCTCAGCGGGAGCGACGGGCCGCGACGGCTGATGGGGATCTACGTCGCGAGCGGCCTCGTGTTCACGGTCGCGGTGGGCCTGATCATCCTGACGGCGTTCCACGGCGTGCCGCTGCACGCCGGCGCGTCGCACACCAAGGCCGTCGCGCAGATCGCCGCGGGAATCCTCGCGGTCGCGTTCGGGCTGGGCGTGATGAGCGGCCGCGTCGGCGGCAAGCGCGGCGACGACACGCTGGGGGGCGGCAGTCGTATCCAGGAAGCGCTCGGCCGGCACCTGACGCCGCGCACCGCTGCCGTGGCCGGCCCCGCGACGCACATCCCCGGGCTCTTCTATCTGCTCGCGCTCAACGTGATCGTCGCGAGCCAGCCGCGCATCATCGCCGGATTGGCCGCGCTGGGCGTCTACAACGTGGTCTGGTTCGCGATCCCGCTGGGGGTGTTCGCGCTGTGCATCTTCGACCCGGCGCGAGCCCGCGACGCCGTCGGGGCGCTGCGCGCCTGGACTGACGCGCACGGCCGCGCCGCCGTCGTGGTCATCTGCCTCGCCCTCGGCACCCTGCTCATCGTCTCGGGCGCGATCGAGGCGCACTGAGCGCCCGGCGCGTCAGCCGGTGTGGCCTTCGCAGGTGCCGCCGTCCTGTTTGCTCTGTGTGCCGTCGGGGCAGATGACGCTGCCCCACTCGACGCCTTCGAGGTTGGTTCCTTCCATCTGAGCTTCGAAGAGATCGGAGCCGTTCAGCTGGGCGCCTTCCAGCGAGCCGCCGTCGAAGTTCGCGCGCTCGAGGTTCGAGTCTTCGATGTCGGCGCCGGCGAGGTCGGCGAATTCGAAGTCCGCTCCGCCGAGTTCGGCGACGGCGAGGTGCGCGTCCGGCCCCGCGAGGTAACCGTCGACGACTTTCCAGGCGGAGGGGAGCAGCGCCGGGTCGCCGACCAGGCCGCCCGAGATCACGCCGGCGAGTTTGGCCTCTTCGAGGTCGAGCCCTTCGACGACGGCGCCCGTGAGTTCCGCCGCGTCGAGGTTCGCGTCGGCCGCTTCGGCACCCGCGAGATCCAGGCGCAGGAGGATCGCTTCGGAGAGGTCGGCGTGCGTCAGGACTGAACCTTCGAAGCTCGCGCCGTTGAGGTTCGCGCGGAAGAAGTTTGCGCGTTCCGCGTTTGTGGATGCGAGGTTCGCGCCGACGAGGCCGGCATCTTCGAAGTTGGCGTTCGTCAGTTCTGCCCCTTCGAAGTTCGCGTAGCTGAATTCCGCGCCCGTGCCGCCGTCGCCGATGTTCATCTCGGCGCCCTCCAGCTCCGCTTCGCGGCCGCGGACGAGTTCGAGCTCGGCGTAGTTGAGGTTCGCGTGCTGCAGGTTCGTTTTTTCGATGAACCCGTTCGCGAGGTCCGCCTCTTCGAGGTCGGCGCCTTCGAGGTTGACGCCGTCGAGGTTCTGGTGGTGCAGCTGGGCGCGGAAGAGGTCTGCGCCCGGACCGATCAGGTAGCCGTGGCGCACCTCCCATTCGGGTGGCAGCGCCGCGGGCGTGCCGGACAGGAGCCCCGACGAGACGTTGTTCAGGTTCGCGCCGGTGAAGTTCGTGCCGCCGACCTTCGCGTGGGCGAGCTGCGCGCCTTCGAGGTCCGCGTTTTCCAGGTCGTCGCCTTCGAGGTCCGCGCCGTCCAGGACGCAGTTCTTGAGGTCCGCGCCGGGGCCGGGGATGCAGACGGTGTCGCTCGGCTGCACGACGTCGAGTGTCGCCTTCGCGGAGCCGTGGCCCTTTGCGACCAGCGACAGCTTGTACGTCAGCGACGTGTGTTTCGTGTTGGCCGGGAAGGTGACGGTCTGTTCGATCGGTTCGCCGATGCACGTGTCCGACGCGGGCAGGCCGCTGACCGCGTGGTTGCTCGTGAAGACGCATTCGGTGGCGTCCGTGACGGTCGCCGTGAGCGTCAGCGTGCCGCCGGCGCCGTCGACCTCGCTCGAGCTCGACTGGAATTCGCTGATGATCGGCTTTGGCGGTTTGGCCTGGGCGGCTGCGGGCGCGAGCGCGCCGCCGGCGAGCGCGACGGCCGCGGCAAGCATCGCGACGTGCGCGCGTGCCGCATACGTGTGACGGCGCCGGCTGTCCACTTCTGCCTCCCGATCCTCCGTGATTGACTGATCCTGCGGCGACGCACGCCTCCGTGCGATCCGACGAATGGTACAGGCCCGGGCGCGCCGCTTCCAGCGCCGACCGGGGGTGGGGCGCGGCGTGCCGTCAGTCGCGCGGCAGGACGCGGTCCATCTCGACCTCGGCGCCCGAGTGATCGTCGGGGAAGACGACGATCGCCATCGGCGCACCGCCGAACCACGCGCTCATGTCTGCCTCGCCGACGTACTCGGCGGCGCGGCGCGAGCCGTCGGACTGGACCACCCAGACCTCCTGGCCGCGATTGAAGGGGCCGCCTGCGATATCCGCCATGCGGGCAGCTTACGCGGCCCGCGCGCGCAGCGCTACGCGGCCGCCGCCGAGCCGGCGGGCGCGGGCCGGCGGTCCGCGGCGTGCGCGCGCGGGCGGCGCGCGCCGTCGACGCTCGCGTCCGCTGGCGCGATCTCGGCGCCCGGGGCGACTGCGTGGGGCGCGGATTGGCGGTCGCCGCGGGCCGCCGCGACGCACAGCGTGACGACGCCGAGGCCCGCGACGAGCCAGAGGAGCGCAATCGCTGCGGCGATCGCGACGATCACCGCGCGGAGCTCCGTCGCTCGGTCAGGGGAGCAGGGAGGGCTGTCCGGGGGGCGCTGGACCTCAAATCACTGCTAAGTCTACCAAGACGATGAGGAATGTCAAGCGGGGAGTTTCCGCGCCGCCGTGCACGCCTTCTGGCGTCGCGCGCAGGCGGCCGAAAGGGGAGGGTGCCCGCGCGCCTCTCAGCGGCGCGCGGGCACCCGGCCGTCCCTGGCGCTCAGGCGATCTTCTCGGTCGACTTCTTGACCGGACCGAGTTCGTTCACGGAGTAGACGACGGTGTTGCCGAGGCGCACCGTGACGCTGATGTACGTTTTGCCTTCGCCGACGGTGATGGTGAAGGAGACCGTGTAGCCCTTCACCTTGTTGAGCGTCGCTTCGCCTTCGCCGTGGAACACCTTGAAGTTGCCGTGCACTTCGCAGGTCGCCGACGTCAGCTTGGTGAGGCGCACGTGGTAGGCGCGGTTGCCCCAGCTGTATTCGAACTGCTTCTTTTTGGGCGTCGGCTGGATCGTCGACAGGTTGTTGTCGAACGTGATCTTTTCGCCGCCACCGACTTCGTGGCCGAGTCCGATCGCGGTCGTGCACGTTTCGATGTGCGTTTCGACGCAGTGCTTGACGGAGCGGCTCGCCGAGCCTTCGGTGGCCGTCGTGTCGGTCACGAACGTCGCGACGTTTTCGTGCGTCGTGCAGGTTCCTTCGGGGTCGCCCGTGAATTCGTGGCTGTATTCGAAGGTCTTGGGGCTGGCTTCGTCCGCGGAGACGGTGCCGAGGCTCCCGGCGAGCGAGTCGGTGACGTCGACGCTGCCGTCGATGACCTTCGTCGGCGCGGCGAATTCGCCCGTCGCGGTTCCGCTCGCGCTCGCGTTCGCGGTGCTCGCGGCGGACGCGTCCCAGGTCGCGGTCGCCGTGTTCACGAATCCCGCGTGCGTCGGCGCTTCGCCGTACGCGCATTCGTAGCCGAGCGTCAGTTCGCCTTCGGCGGGGATCGTGGCTTCGGGGTTGCCGCTGGTGATCTGGCAGCTGCCGCCGTTGTTGATCGCGTCGCTGACGCCGGTGAGCGTCACGGCCTCCCAGTCGTTGGGGTTCGTGACCGTGATCGTGCCGGTCACCGCCCAGGCGCTGTCGACGCCGGCCGTGTGGGAGACATGGACGGCGTAGTCGAACGTTGCGGAGCCGCTCGAGTTGGTGATTTCGCTCGGGCTCGCCGTCTTGGCGATGCTCCAGCGGTAGCTGCGCGTGAAGGCCGGGGTCGCCGTCTTCTTGACCGAGAGGTCGGCGCCCACGCAGTGGGTGAACGGCTGGCGCGCGGAGACTTCGGTGCCGGTCGTGTCCGTCGTCAGCGTGGCGACGTTTTCGTGCGTGGTGCACGTGCCGGCGGGATCGCCGCTGAAGCGGTGGCCGTATTCGAACGTCTTCGGGCTTTCTTCTTCGGCGCTCACGGTGCCGAGGTCGCCCGCGACCGTGTCGTTGACCGTGACGCTGCCGTCGATTACTTTCGCGGGGCCGCTGAATTCGGCGCCGCTTTCGCTCGAGGCGCTACCCGCAGAGGTGCTCGCGGCGGCTTCTTCCCACGTCGCGGTCGCCTTGCTGGTGAACGCGCCATTGCCCGGGTCGTGGGCGTACGTGCATTCGTAGCCGAGCGTCACTTCGCCTTCGGCGGGGATCGTCGCTTCGGGGTTGCCGCTCGTGATGTGGCAGCTGCCGCCGTTGCTGACTTCGTCGCTGACCCCGGTCAGCGTGACGGCCTCCCAGCTGTTGGGGTTCTTGACGGTGACGTCGCCCGACACCGTCCAGGCCGAGTCGGTGCCGGCGTCGTGCGTCACGGTGACGGTGTAGTTCGTCGAGGCGTCGGGGCTTTGGTTGTCGACGCGTGCCGGTTCGGCGCTCTTTTCGATGCCCCACTTGTAGGTGCGTGTGAACGCCGCGTTCGCGCTGTTGCTGACCGTGAGGTTCGCGCCGACGCAGTGCCTCACCGGCTGGCTCGCGGTCAGTTCGGTGTGCGTCGTGTCGGTGGTGATCGTCGCGGTGTTTTCGTGCGTGGTGCACGCGCCCGACGGGTCGCCGCTGAATTCGTGGCTGTATTCGAAGACCTTCGGGCTTTCTTCTTCCGCCGTCACGGTGCCGAGCGTTCCGGCGAGGCTGTCGGTCGCCGTGACCGAGCCGTCGACGATCTTCGTCGGGCCGGAGAATTCGCCCGCGGCTTCGTTTGAGGCGGAGCCGTTCGGCGTGTTCGCCGCCGTCTTGCTCCATGTCGCCGTGGCGGTGTCGGTGAACGCCTTGCCGGTGGGCGCTTCGGCGTACGTGCATTCATAGTCGATCGTCGCTTCGCCGCCGGCCGGGATGGTCCCGTCGGGGTTCCCGCTCGTGATGTGGCAGCTGCCGCCGTTGCTGACTTCGTCGCTGACGCCGGTGAGGGTCACGGGCTCCCAGCCGTTGGGGTTCTTGACGGTGATCTCGCCGGTCACGGCCCAGCCGCCGTCGGTGCCGGCGTCGTGCGTGACGGTCACGGTGTAGTCGCTCGTCGCGTTTGCGCTCGCGCTCTTCACTTCGCTCGCGTCGACGCTCTTGTGGATGCCCCACCTGTACGTGCGGCTGAACGCCGCGCTGGCGGTGTTTGTGACCGTGAGGTTGGCGCCGACGCAGTGCTTGAAGGGCTGGCTGGCGGACGTTTCGGTGCCGGTCGTGCTGGTCTTGATCGTGGCGGTGTTTTCGTGCGTCGTGCACGTGCCGGCCGGGTCGCCGGTGAATTCGTGCCCGTATTCGAACGTCGTCGGTGACGGTTCGCTGTACGTGACGGTGCCGAGGTTGCCCGCGAGCGTGTCGCTGACGTCCACGCTGCCGTCGACGATCTTCGTCGGCGCGGCGAATTCGCCGCTTGCTTTGCCGGAGGCGCTGCCTTCCGGCGTGCTCGCCGTGTTTTCGTTCCAGGTCGCGGTCGCCTTGCTGGTGAAGGCGGCTTTGCTCGGGGCGTGGGCGTACGTGCATTCGTAGGCCAGCGTCGCTTCGCCTTCGGCGGGGATGGTGGCTTCGGGGTTGCCGCTGGTGATGTGGCAGCTGCCGCCGTTGCTGACTTCGTCGCTGACGCCGGTGAGCGTCACGGCCTCCCAGCTGTTGGGGTTCTTGACGGTGATTTCGCCGCTCACGGTCCAGGCG
>DATJNQ010000022.1:0-145613 GCA_035507895.1 Solirubrobacteraceae bacterium
GCGCTATCGACCCGCGATCTACTCGGGTTAGCCTTCGCGCGCAACCGCCTACGCGTCATCGCTGGCGAGGGGGCTACCGTACGAAGCACAAGGATCTGACTGTATTGCTGGGTGTTTAGCCCATCTCCAATATCTCGACCCGGTACCCGTCGGGATCCCGTACGAACGCCAGCAGCGAGCCGCCCTCGCGCACCGAGTAGGGCGGCTTCTCGGGCTCGATGCCCTGCTCGGAGAGCTTCGCGAGCGTGCCGTGGATGTCGTCTGTGGTGATCGCGATGTGGCCGTAGCCGGTGCCGATCTCGTATGAGTCGACGCCGAAGTTGTAAGTCAGCTCCAAGCGCGGCATGTCGCCGTCGCCGGGCTGGTTCATGAACACGTTGACGGCCTCGTCTTTGATCGGTAGCCGGCCGACCTCCTGGAAGCCGAGCGCTTCGTAGAACGCGACCGAGCGGTCGATGTCGGTGATGCGGTAGCAGGTGTGGATCAGTGCCATGCCGGCGAGTCTACGCGACCGCCGCTCTGGCATAGCAGGCGTCTCCGTAGAGCGCCGGTCCGCGGTCGATGCGGACGGGCCGTCCCAGGTCGATCAGGTCGAACCCCAGCTCGGTCAGCGCGGCGTGCAGCTCGGGGAACGTGGCGTCGCCGTCGTAGTGGTGCTGGAAAAGCACCTCGACGAGCAGCGCCTGCGCGCGCTGCAGCGTGCGTCGCCCGCCCCGCAGCACCTCCATCTCGGCGCCCTGCACGTCCAGCTTGACGAGCGAGACCGGGCGCTCGCCGACGATCTCGTCGAGCGTGGCCGTGTCGACCTCGAAGGCTTCGAGCTCCTCGGTGGGGCCGCCGTGCGCCACCTCGTACATCTCCCCGAGGCCCGCCACAGGCGCGAGCAGCGAGCCGAAGACGCTCGCGCGCGTCGCGTGGAAGGTCGCCGTGCCGGCCGTGTCGCTGACGGCACGCGGGTCGATCGTCACAGCGGCCTCCTCGCCGAAGCGTCGCTGCAACAGCTCGCGCGGCGCCGGTGACGGCTCGATCGCGAGCACCCGCAGCCCGGGGAAGGCCGCCAGCGCGGCGGCCGTCCAGTCGCCCTCGTTGGCCCCCACGTCGAGCGCGATGCCAGCGAGCGGGTCGACCCACGGCGGCAGCGTCGCGAGCAGCTGATCGTGAGCGGCCTCAGGGTCCTGCGCCGCCGAAGCGCGGTGGCCGGCGAGCGCGCGTATCCGGGTGAGGCCGCGCATGGCGGCAGCAGTATCGCAGCGGCGCCGCGCGAGGGCCAGGTTGCGCCCGCTTGCCTCGCCACGTCGTAGTCTGCACCGATGCTCGGCCTCCCCGACGGCGTGACCGTTTGCCTGTTCGACCTCGACGGCGTCCTCACCAAGACCGCCAAGGTGCACGCGGCGGCCTGGAAGGAGATGTTCGACGCCTACCTGGCCGAACGCGCGAAGAAGAGTGGCGGCACCTTCGAGCCGTTCGACGAAGTGCAGGACTACGACCGATACGTCGACGGCAAGCCCCGCTACGACGGCGTGCGCTCGTTCCTTCAGTCGCGTGACATCCGGTTGCCGGAGGGAAGCGAGGACGACGCGCCGGGTCTCGGCTCGATTCACGCCGTCGGCAACCTCAAGAACGAACTCGTTCTCGCGCTGATCGAAAGGGACGGCGTCGCCGCCTACGGGGGCTCGATGCGCTACCTCGACGCGGTTCGCGAGGCCGGACTGGCGCGCGCCGTCGTCTCCTCGAGCGCGAACTGCCGGGCGGTGCTGAAGAGCGCCGGCATCGCCGGCTACTTCGACACGGTCGTCGACGGAGTCGTCGCCGAGCGCGAGGGCCTCGCTGGCAAGCCCGCGCCCGACACGTTTCTCAAGGCAGCGGAGGTGCTCGGCGTGCCCGCGGCCGGCGCCGCTGTCTTCGAGGACGCGCTCGCGGGCGT
Source organism: Solirubrobacteraceae bacterium (assembly GCA_035507895.1). GTDB lineage: Bacteria > Actinomycetota > Thermoleophilia > Solirubrobacterales > Solirubrobacteraceae > Palsa-744. The sequence continues at coordinate 1,925 of DATJNQ010000022.1, forward strand.
GCAGGCCGGCCACGACGGTCATTTCGGCTACGTGGTCGGCGTCGACCGCGCGGGCCAGGCGAGAGAGCTGCGCGAGCACGGCGCCGACCGCGTCGTGGCGGACCTCGCAGATCTTCTGGTCGAAGCGTGATCGTCTCCGGCCCCTTCACCGTCGAGCCGTGGCTGGTCCGCGAAACCGAGCTTGACCTCGACCGGCTTGCCCAGTCCGAGTCGCTCTTCGCGCTCTCGAACGGACACATCGGCATGCGCGGCAACCTCGACGAGGGCGAGCCCGCCGGGCTCCCCGGCACGTATCTCGCGGGCTTTTACGAGAAGCGGCCGCTGCCGTACGCAGAGGGCGCCTTCGGTTACCCCGACGCGGGGCAGGCGGTGATCAACGTCACGAACGGGAAGATCATCCGCCTGCTCGTCGAGGACGAGCCGTTCGACCTGCGCTACGGGGAGCTGATCTCGCACGAGCGCATCCTCGATATGCGCGACGGCGTACTGCGCCGCTCGGTGGAATGGCGCTCTCCATCGGGAGCGCTCGTTCGCGTCCGCTCGACGAGGCTCGTGTCCTTCAAGCAGCGCGCCGTCGCAGCCATCAGCTACGAAGTCGAGGCCGTCGAGGCGCCCGTCTCGGTCGTCGTGCAGTCGGAGCTCGTGGTGAACGAGACGCTGCCCGTCGACCCGCTCGACCCGCGCGCGACGCAGAGTGCCCAGGAGCAGCTTCACGGGCGCTACAGCAACAGCCGCGGGCTGAGGGCCGTGCTCGCGCATTCGACGGAGCGCAGCGAACTGACGGTCGCCGCGGCGATGGACCACCTGCTGCCCGAGGACGGCGACGCCGACGCCAGGGTCGAGTCCTACGAGGACCTCGCGCGCCTGCTCGTGACGTCCCACGTGCAACCGGGAACGCCGCTCCGCCTGGACAAGCTGCTCGCGTACGGCTGGTCGGCGCGGCGCTCGGTGCCGGCGATCGTCGACCAGGCATCGGCGGCGCTCGCCGGAGCGCACACCGTCGGCTGGGACGGGCTGCTCGCCGAGCAGCGCGAATACCTCGCCGCGTTCTGGGACGGCGCGGACGTCGAAGTCGACGGCGACGCCGAGCTGCAGCAGGCCGTCCGCTTCGGAATATTCCACTCCCTGCAGGCGGCCGCGCGCGGCGAGCGCCGCCCCGTAGCCGCGAAGGGCCTCACCGGGTCCGGGTACGACGGGCACGCCTTCTGGGACACCGAGGCATTCGTTCTCCCGCTGCTCACATACCTGGCTCCGGCTGCCGCCGCCGACGCGCTGCGCTGGCGCCACCGCACGCTGCCCATCGCGCGTGAACGGGCGCGTGTGCTCGGCCTCAACGGGGCGAGCTTCGCTTGGCGCACGATCCACGGCGAGGAGTGCTCGGGCTACTGGCCGGCCGGCACAGCGGCCTTTCATGTCAACGCGGCGGTCGCCGACGCCGTGGTCCGCTACCAGGACGCGACCCACGACGAGGACTTCGCGTCCGGCGTGGGCCTGGAGCTGCTGATCGAAACGGCACGCCTGTGGCGCTCGCTCGGTCACCACGACTCCGCGGGGCACTTCCGCATCGACGGCGTGACGGGCCCGGACGAGTACAGCGCGGTCGTCGACAACAACGTCTACACGAACCTGATGGCCGAGCGGAACCTGCGCGAAGCGGCGGAGGCGGTGCGTCGCCACAGCCGGCAGGCGGCCGAGCTCGGCGCGGATGAGGAGGAGGCGAGCAGCTGGCGCGACGCGGCGCGGGCGATGGTCGTGCCCTACGACGAGTCGATCGGCGTCCATGAACAGGACGAAGGGTTCACGTCTCACGAGCGCTGGGACTTCCAGGCCACGAGCGCGGACCAGTATCCGCTGCTGCTCCACTTCCCCTACTACGACCTCTACCGGCGGCAGGTCGTCAAGCAGGCCGACCTCGTGCTCGCCCTGCACATGCGCGGCGACGCTTTCACGCTCGAGGAGAAGCAGCGCGACTTCGCCTACTACGAGGAACTCACGGTTCGCGACTCTTCGCTCTCGGCCTGCACCCAGTCGGTGCTCGCAAGCGAGACGGGACACCTCGAACTCGCCCACGACTACCTGCGCGAGGCCGCGCTGATTGACATCGACGACCTGCAGCACAACACGCGCAACGGCGTCCACATCGCATCGCTCGCCGGCGCGTGGATCGGCGTGGTTGCGGGTCTCGGCGGCATGAGAGACCAGAACGGCGAACTGCGCTTCCGTCCCTCCCTGCCGGATGCGATCAGCCGGGTTACGTTCCGCCTTGGTTACCGTGGACGCAGGCTGCTGGTCGAGCTCGGGCACGAAGAGGCGCGCTACACGCTCCGCGACGGCGACCCCCTGGAGATCTTCCACTACGACGAACAGATCAAGCTGACGACGTCGTCGCCGCAGTCGCCGAAGATCCCGGCGCACACCGAGGCCGCGCCACCACGCCAGCCGCCGGGACGCGAGCCACAGAAACGGCGCGGTGAAACGCCCGACGAGGCGCGGGCCGCCGCGACGTCGCCGTCGCGCCGCGAAGGCTAGGCGGTGCGATCCCGGGGGGGCAGCTCCGCGGCTGGATTCCTAGGACGTTGGGGTTTCGTCGGGCGGGCGGCGGTTCCAGCCGTGGAACGCCGAGTAGTCTCCCGTTTCCCACGCCTCGCGCAGACCGGGCTTGGCGAGATCCCAGTCAGGCCGCACTTCGCTAGTCACCTCTCTCAGGTCAAGCGTGAGATCGGCGAATGACGGCCGGCCCCAGAACCAGTAGCCGTTGTAGACCCTGTGGACCACGAGCCCCGGCTTCAGGACGAGGGTGTAGGGGATCATCGGGTTGTGCTCGGGGTCGGTGTACTCCTGGATCTCGAGGTCCTGTTGGACGGTGCGCTCGGGATCGGAGAGGAACGGCCACTGCGCACCGACTGACGCGCGGAACTCCTGGCTCGAGTGGTGGTCGTCGGTGGAGATCGTCGCGACCTTCGTGTAGGCCACGGCGATCTTCGGGTAGTTGGCTGCGAGCTCCAGGTGCTGCTGGTGCTCCTTCGGGCAGTAGTTGCCGCGCGCGAGGGTGAGAATCAGCGGGTCGTCGCCCTGGATCTCGCTCAGCTTGCGGTTTACGCTCTCATGGTCCGGCAGCTCGTAGTCGGGAAAGGTGCCGCCCGGGGCGATGTCGCTGCGCATGGTCTGCTCCTGTCTCGCGTCGACGAGGGTAACGATGACCTTCTTCCGGGCCGGCGGCGTGCGGCTAACCACCGGCCCGAACCACCGGTCTTGGGTCCGCGGTGAGCCTAGTCAACGTGGGTGGCGCCCGCACGGTGCGCCAGCGGAACCGTGAGCGTGAGCGGCGCCGTGCGACCTGCTCGGCACCGAACCCCCGAGGCGCGCCACATGCGCGGCAGCCGATGCCGTCGGAGCGCCGAGCGGCTTGCGCGGTCTTGCTCGCGCCCCCACGCAGCGCCTATAGTGCCCGCGGATCTGCGGCGGCTGCCGCACGCCGCATCAGCTCAAGGAGGGTGAGATGCATCATTTCAGCGTTCCCTGGGGAGGCAATGCTGGCGTGCGGCGCGCGGTTGCGCTCGCCGCGTTTGGCGCGTTTGCGCTGGGACTCGGTGCCGTCGGCGCCTCGCCGGCCAAGGCCCAATCGACGTGGCTGTGCCGCCCCGGCCTCGCGAGCAACCCGTGTCTGAACAGCGAGGAAACCACGGTCAGACTGAATGGGGGCTCGAGCCGCACTGAAGACCCGCAGCCGGCGAAGCGCCCGCCGATCAACTGCTTCTACGTGTATCCGACGGTCAGCAGCAAGTTCGAATACAACGCGCCAGTTGCCGTCGAAAAGGAAGAGGAAGCGATCGCCGAAAGTCAGGCGTCGCGGTTCTCTCAGGTCTGCAATGTCTACGCGCCGATCTATCCGCAGCTGACGATCCCCGCGATCGAGGGCTACCTCGGAGAAGTGCCGGCCGAAGCTTCGGTCAGGGCCTACTTCGGCGTAGCCACAGCCTTCCGCGAATTCATCGCGGAATACGACCACGGACGCGGCTTCGAGCTGATCGGACACTCCCAAGGGTCCGCAATGCTCGAGCAGCTGATCAAAGAAGTGATCGAACCGAGCCGGAAGCTCCGTAAGCACCTCGTGGGCGCAGTGATACTCGGGGGGCAGGTGATCGTGCCCGAAGGCAAGAACGTCGGCGGCACGTTCAAAACGATCCCCGGCTGCTCGGTCGTCGGCGAAACGGGATGCGTCGTGGCGTACTCGAGCTTCCTCGAAGAACCACCCGAAAACTCGCTGTTCGGCCGTCCGACCAGCATCTTCGGCGGACCGCCACCGGAAGTCGAAAACCCGCAGGTGCTGTGCGTGAACCCGACCGTGCTCGCGCAAGGCCCGTACTCGGGTTCGGCGCTGTCGTACTACCCGACGTTCAGCGGTTTCGGCGGCAAATTCCCGGGTCTCCTCGGCGAAGCAGTCCAGGCCCCCAAAGCGTCTACGCCGTGGGTGGCGACGCCGGGTCAGTATTCGGCCAAATGCGAAGCCCGCAACGGGGCGAGCTGGCTGCAGCTGACGCCGACGAACAGCGAAGACACCAGGACGGAAACCGTGCTGTACAACACTCTCGGCCCGACGTGGGGTCAGCACCTCGTTGACGTGAACGCGATGCTCGGCGACCTCGTGTCGGACGTGGCCGCGCAGGCGATCACTTACAAACTGAGTCACCACTAGCGACAGGCCTGAGCGGGAACCTCGACCTGGCTCCCGGCCGGGTCGGGGTCCTGCCCAAGAGCGCATTCTGCTTACGGCGCGCGCCGGCGCTGTAGCCCACTCTCATTGGCCGGCGCGCTCGTTTTCCGCCCGGCAACGCCGGAGCTACTAGGCGCGTGGGCGTCTCGGCTCGACACTGTTCCGCGAAGCATCCCGGGAGTGATCTCCTGCCGCGTCGGCAGAGGATCAGCGCACCGACAGCGATACGCGCGGCACGGGCGGTTGTCCTCGCGCCAGCCCGTCGGCGGAGGTCGTATGAGAAGGGCCTGGGCGCATTCGGCGCTGGTATTCTCGGCGCCTGTGCTGGCGACGTGCCCTGCTTGAGCGGGGCATTGCAGTTAGGTACGAATGATGCGGTGGCGGATCGGTATTGCGGGTCGCGCGTCTGCTCGGGGCGGGCGTCGGTCGCCGGTCCCGCTGGCGCTGCTGGTTGTCTCGGGAGCACTCCTCGTAGTGGTTTCGCCGGCGTACGGGGGTCGCACACCTACCGTGTACGTGTCGGACCTCTATGGCAAGTCGGTCACGCCGATCGACGTGGCGACGGGGTTTGCGGATCCCGCAATCGAAGTCGGCGAAGATCCGGTCGGCGTGGCGGTCTCGCCGAACGGCAAGACGGTGTATGTCACGAGGTTGGTGGGTGATTCGGTGACGGCGATCGACGTGGCGAGCGGTGTTGTCGGCCCTGAAATCAAAGTCGGCGAGAAACCCGAAGGGGTGGCGGTCGCGCCGAACGGCGAGACGGTATATGTCACAAACGCAGAAAGTGGTTCGGTCACGCCGATCGATGTGGCGACCGGCGTTGCCGGTCCTGAAATCGAAGTCGGCAAGGACCCAATCGGGCTCGCGGTCACTCCGAACGGCAGCAAGGTGTACGTCGCGAACGCGGGGAGTGGCTCGGTGACGCCGATTGACGCGGCGACCGACGTTGCGGGACCTGAAATCAAAGTCGGCAAGGGTCCAATCGGGGTAGCGGTCACGCCGAACGGCAGGACGGTGTACGTCGCGAACGACGAAGGAGGATCGGTGACGCCGATCGACGTGGCGACCGGCGTTGCCGGTCCCGAAATCAAAGTCGAACATCCGTACGGGGTGGCGATCACGCCTGACGGTAAGACCGTGTATGTCACTAACCCTGCGAGTGATTCGGTGACGCCGATCGACGTGGCAACCGGCGTGGCGGGACCTGAAATAAAAGTCGGCTCCTTTCCGTTCGGGGTGGCGGTCACGCCGAACGGCACGGCGGTGTATGCCGCAAACTACGGGAGCGGGTCGGTGACGCCGATCGACGTGGCGAATGGAGTCGCCGGCGCTGAAATCGAAGTTGGCGACGCTCCAATCGGGGTGGCGGTGACACCGATATCGCCCACGATTACCGCGGCGAAGGTGAGCAACGCGCGCTTCCGGGCGGGCAGGAGCTCGACGGCTCTCTCGGCGCGTCGCGTCCCCGTCGGGACCTCATTCCGGTTCTCGCTCGATGCGGTGTCCACGGTCCGGGTCGCGATCAAGCGCGAGCTGCGCGGTCTGCGCCACGGCTCGCGCTGTTTCGCGCCAAGCAGATCGCTGAAGCGCGCTCGCGCCCGGCACTGCACGAGGACGGTCGCCGCCGGAACGCTGACGCGCACCAAATCTCAGTGGGGGCAGAACAGCATCCCGTTCAGCGGCCGCGTCGGCCGGCGAGCCCTGGCGGCCGGCAGCTATGAGGCCGTGCTATCAGCGACTGACCCCGTCGGCCGATCAAACACCGTCACACTGCACTTCGCTGTCGTCAGGTAAAGATTTGAGGCGCCCGGTTTTCGGCGGCTCGAACGGTCCCCTGCTGCGGGGACAGACGACCAGACCGCCTTGAGCGGGTCGCGGCGGCATCCCGCTCCTCCCATCGAGCGCAACTCCGCCGTCGGACCGCCGAGGTCATGGAGTACTGTTGTTCAAGCCGACGCCCGTCGCGCCTACGGAATCCGGCACGAACCCATCGAGGGGAGTTCAGATGTTCGCCAGCGTCAGGTCGTCCCACGTCGCCGCGCTGATTTGCTGCTCAATGCTGGCGGTGTTGTACTCCGCCTCGAGCGCAGCCGCTTCTCCGCTGTTCACAACAATTTCCGCGGAACTTGTCGAAGAACGCTACGCGCCGACGGCGGCTTTGCTGCCCGACGGCGACGTCCTGATCACGGGCGGGTATTACCAGAAAGGTTTCGCACACCTAAAGACAGCTGAAGAGTACGATCCGGCGACACGAGCGTTCGCGCCGCTGGCCGCCTACCAGACCATCCAACGCTCCGAAGACGCATCGGTAGCACTTCCCGAAGGGAAGGTACTCATCCTCGGTGGCAGTAACAACAACAATGAACCCCTCTCGAGCGCAGAACTGTTCAACCCTGCGACGAGCACGTTTGAAGCGATCGCCGCGTCGATGACGGAACCGCGCGATGGCCCTGCTGCGGCGTTGCTTCACAACGGCATGGTGTTCATCACGGCGGGCGCCAACAAAGGCGGAGACGCGACGTCTGCCGAACTTTATGATCCACAAACACAGAAATTTTCGCCGATTACGGGCAAACCGAGTGAAGGGCGGTATTTCCCAGCTGCCGCGACGCTTCCCGACGGCAACGTTCTGATCGCGGGTGGCATTCCGCCTTGCTGCGGGGGCGCCCTCGCGACGTCAGAAATATTTACCCCGAGCACCGGCAAGTTTGAACTATTGGAAGGCACTGCACACGAAATGCGCGAAAGACGGGGCGAACTTGCGGCTGTTGCGCTTCAAAACGGTCGCGTTTTGCTCGTTGGGGGCAACAACGAGTCGTCGGTTCTAAAAACTGTCGAACTGTTCAATTCGACGGCGAACACGTTCGAACTGCTCAAAGCCGAACTGGTCGACGAAAGGCGCGGCTCGGCGGTCGCACTGCTGTCCGACGGCAACGTGCTGATTGCCGCCGGCTGCCAGAAAACCGGATGCTCCAAGAGCGCCGAACTGATGTCACTCGGCCCGCCGCTACGCGCAACGACGGGCCGCGCGACGCGCGTCTCCCGGCGCGGCGCGACACTCAGCGCGCTGGTCGAGAGTGAAACGGTTAGCACGGTGTACTTCCAATGGGGCACAAGTCGCAGGTTCAGGCACCAAACGCGTCGTCAGGTGATCGACGCATCGCAGTTGTCGCGGTCCGTCTCGGCGCGTCTGACTCGGTTGACGCCGGGGCGCCGTTACTACTATCGAGTCGTCGTCAGCAACGCAGGCGGGACGCTGCGCGGCGCTGACCGGACGTTCGTTGCTCCTCGCCGCAGGTAACGGCTGGGTCGCTTCAGCGGGCTTTCCAAAAACGGGGCGCCGGCGGCAGGCCGCGGCGGCGTCTGCCGCTGACTCTTCTTCGCGAGGCCTGCGAACCGCTAAGCGAGGATGGCGCAGCCGGTCGTGGCGTGCGCGAGAAGCGTGCCGTCGCCATCGACGATGAGCCGTCCGTCGGCTGTCGCGGTACGGCGTCCGCTGTGTACCACCCTGCCCTCGGCGCGGACCCGGCCCGTCGCCAGGCTCATTGGCCTCAGGTAGCGCACGTGCAGATCGGTGGTCGTATACCCGACGCCGGCATCGAGCGTTGTGTGGACCGCGCAGCCCATGCAAGAGTCGAGAACGGTTGCCGCCACCCCGCCGTGAACCGACCCGAGCGGGTTGTACATCCACTCCTCCGGCTCGAAGGCAAAGACGACGTGTCCGTGCGCGACCTCAACCAGCTCGAACCCCAGAAGTCGCGCAATCGGCGGCGGCGGTATCACTCCCTCCGCAATTGCGCCAAGCCCATCGAGTCCGCTGCGACCCTCGAGCGCGGCGAGCAGCCGCGCCGGGTCCTCCCAGTCGAACGTCCGCACGCGCGCCGTCTGGACAGTCACGCGGCACCCCCGTCCGCGATTGCAGGGAGGGCCGCGCGAGGCGCGACGGTCCGCGCGCCGATCGCAGCGAACACGGCGCCGGCGGAGGCTGCGAAGCCGATCGTGAGCAACCACGCCGACTGGAAGTCCGCCAGCGTCCGCGGGCCCGTTCCGAGTACCGCGACGAGAAGCGCGATGCCGAGCGCGATGCCGATCTGCCGTCCCATGGTGAGCAGCGCCGCGCCCGTGGCGAACCGGTCCGGGGCCAGTGCCGACACTCCTGCGCCGGTAAGAGTCGGAATCACAAACCCCACGCCTGCTCCGGTCACTAGCTGGGCCGGGAGAAACTCCGAGAAGTAAGCGGGGCTGACGCCGATGCGGAAGAGGTACGAGCCGATACCCACGATGAACAACGTCACGCCGAGCATTCCCGGCAGCCGATAGCCGAGGCGGGCCCCGATCCGCGCCGATGGAAAGGTCATCGCGGTGGCTGCTGCCGGGCCCGGGAAGAGCATCAGGCCGGCACTGAGGACCGGCTCGTGCCAGATGTCGGTGAGGAAGAGCACGCCGGTCAGGAGGAAGGCGCCGAAGCCCGCGAAGAAGAGCACGGACGCCGCGACCGCGAGCGCGAAGCGGGGGATCTTCAGGAGCGCAGGGTCGACCAGCGGCGCGGGGTGTCGCTTGGAGCGCCACCAGATGACCGGAAAGAGCAACAGTGAACCGACGCAAAGAGCGAGGACGAGCGGCGAGGCCCAGCCCCATTCTTCGCCCTTCACGATCGCGACGACCAGCGCGCCGACCGCGACTATGAGCAAGGCGGCCGCGAGCACGTCCGGGCGTGGCACAGCGCCTTCTTCGCGTCGCTCGGTCAGCGAGCGCAGACCCAGGGCGAGCGCGGTCACGCCGACGGGCACGTTGACGAGGAAGACCCAACGCCAGTCTGCCTGGACCAGCAAGCCGCCGAGTGGCGGTCCGGCGGCGGCGGCGATGCCGCCCGTCGCCGCCCAAAGTGCAATCGGAACGTGCCGGCGCTCGGCCTCGAACTCGGGAAGGATCAGGGCGAGCGAGGTCGGCAGCATGAGCGCGCCGCCCACGGCCTGAACCAGGCGCGCCGCAACCAGGGCCGCGACGCTCGGGGCGAGCGCGCACGCTGCGCTCGCGAGCGTGAACACGGCCAGGCCCGTCAGGAAGGCGCGCTTGCGCCCGAACGCGTCGGCCCAGCGGCCAGCGGGTACGAGCAGGGCAGCGAAGACGATCGCGTAACCGCTCAAGATCCACGAGAGCGAGCCGAGCGAGGCGCCGTGGAAGTGCCGTGAGATCGCCGGAAAGGCGATGTTCACGATGAACAGGTCGAGGCTCGACATGAAGACGCCGCTGAGGACGATCAAGCTCACGCGCCACCTGCGTTGCGTCATGCAACCCACTGTAGCAACACCGTTGCGTCATGCAACCCACCGCTCTACAATGGGTGCATGCTCCGCAGCGACTACGACAACCAGTCGTGCAGCGTGGCCGGCGCCCTGGCGGTCGTCGGTGAGCGCTGGTCGCTGCTGATCGTGCGAAACATCTTCCTCGGGCTACGACGCTTCGACGAGATCCAGGCGCAGCTCGGTATCGCCCGCAATGTGCTCGACTCTCGCCTGCGACGTCTCGTCGCGGAGGGCGTGATCGAGCGCCGCCTTTACTCGACTCGCCCGGAGCGCTTTGAATATCGGCTAACCGAGAAGGGCCTCGACCTGTGGCCGACGGTCGTGGCTTTGATGCAGTGGGGCGACCGTTACGCGCCGCCCCCCGGCGGGCCTGCAGTCCTGATCGAGCACCGCGGTTGCGGCGGCGCCCTTGACGAGCACCGCGAGTGCACGCGGTGCGGCGCGCGCGTTGAGGTGCGCGAAGCCGTAGCGCGACCGGGCCCCGGGGCCGACAGCGATCATCCGCTTGTACGGCGCGAAGCCGCGCTGGCAGCGGACCCCGCCTGACGCCCCCGGACGATCCGGCTCGCGGGGCAGCGGCTCCACGGTTCGCTGCCCCGCGCGCTGCACGATCGGGGCCATCTTCGGCCGACGCGCTCATCGAGGTCGCAGGTCGCCCCTGCACGGCAGGGCGCACGGATACTGTTCGCGCATGGAGCACAGCTTCACGGGGCCGCGGTACACCGTCGGCATCGAGGAGGAGCTGATGATCCTCGACGGCGAGTCGCTCGAACTCGTCAGCGCGATCGACCTCATGCTCGCCGAGCAACCCCCGTCCGGGGCGATACAGCCCGAGCTGCTTGAGTCGGTGCTCGAGATCGCGACCGCACCCTGCGCCGACATCGCTGCCGCCGCCGCCGACCTCGCAGCGCTGCGCGCCTTCGCCGGCGAGCGAGCCCGCGCCAACGGCCTGGAGATCGGCGCTGCGGGCACACACCCGTTCGCGCGGTGGGAGGACCAGCGCGTAGTCGGCGACGACCGTTACCGCGGCATCATTAGCCAGCTCGGGTTCATCGCCCGGCAGGAGCTCGTCTTCGGCATGCACGTCCACGTCGGGATGGCCGACCCGGAGGAGACGATCCATGTCGCCAACGCGCTACGCAGCCAGGTGCCGCTGTTGATCGCTCTGTCCGCGAACTCGCCGCTCTGGCGCGGCAAACCGACCGGCCTGAAGTCGAGCCGCCTGCCGATCTTCAGAGCTTTTCCACGCGTCGGGCTGCCACCGCATTTCGCGGGCTGGAACGACTTCGAGAAGCGCGTCGAAACGATGACGAGAACCGGGATGATCGAGGACTACACGTACTTCTGGTACGACGTGCGCCCGCACCCACGCCTCGGCACGCTGGAGATCCGTGCCATGGATTCCCAGACGCGCGTCGAGCACACGATCGCGCTCGCCTCCCTGATCGTCTCCCTCGTGAAGATGCACATCGAGGAGTTCCAGGAAGGCATCACCGAGCAGGAGGCGCCGTGGGAGATGCTCGACGAGAACCGGTGGCTGGCCGCCCGCCACGGCATTGACGCCGAACTGTACGACCGCTCCTCGGACGGGAGACAGCCAGTGAGAACCCTCACCACCGAGCTCCTGGAGCGCGTGGGGCCGCACGCACGGGAACTCGGCTGCGAAAACGAGCTTTCAGGTATCGAGGCACTGCTGCAAAACGGCAACGGCGCCTCGCGCCAGCAGATGGTGTACGAAGCCAACCACGACCTCCGTGAGCTCGTCGCCGAGATAGTCGCGCGGACGGCGTGACCGGCGCCTCGCGGTCGCGGCACGTGCCACCCCGGTGGGTGGCTGCGCCGGATCTCTGACTTCGCGCGCGACGGACGAATCGGACCCTCGGCCGATTTGCTCGGCTTGCCGCACCCGGCCGCGCCCGAGCGTAGCCTTCGCGGCATGCCCGCGGATTCAAGCCCCGGCTCGGAGGCCGCGCCGAGGTTCGCGTGCCTGTGCTGCGCCTATCTCACGCTTACCTCCGAGCCGCCGGGAACATTCACGGTGTGCGAGGTCTGCTGCTGGGAGGACGACCCGGTTCAAGGCAAGGACCCTGACCGCGAGGGCGAGGCGAACGTCGTCAGCCTGAACCGAGCGCGCGAGAACTTCCGCACGTTCGGGGCTGCGGAACTGCAGTGGGTGGATAAGGCGCGCGAACCTCGACCCGACGAGCACCCGCCCCACACGGCGACCTGCTCGTCGGACTAACCTCGGGGCGTGACGGACCCGCGCCCCTCGGTGAGACTGCGTCAGGCGGTGCTGGCAGCAAGCGACCTGGAGGCGGTGGCGCGTGAGCTCGCGGCCGCCCTTTCGCTCGGCGAGCCGTTCCGCGACCCGGGTGTCGGCGAGTTCGGGCTCGCCAACGTGGTCTTCGCGATCGGTGATTGCTTCATCGAGATCGTCAGCCCGACGCGACCCGGGACGGCCGCCGGCCGCTGGCTCGAGCGCCGCGGCGCCGACGGCGGCTACATGGTCCTGTTCGACCTCGAGGATCCCGAGCCCGCGCGGGCGCGGGCGAACTCTCTGGGCGTGCGCGAGGTGTGGCACATCGACCTGCCGGACATCTCCGGGACGCACTTGCACCCTGCCGACATGAGCGGTGCGATCGTGTCGCTCGACGGCTCGCGCCCGTACGGCACGTGGCGCTGGGGAGGTCCGCAGTGGACCGAACGTACAGGCCGAGGTTCCCCCGGCCGGCTGATGGGAATAACCGTCGCGGTCAAGGACCCGCATGCCGCGGCCGAGCGATGGGGCGCCGTTCTCGGCGCCGAGCACGCTCCCGGCGATCCGCTCACTCTCGTCTTGTCCGGCTCGGAGGTTCGCTTCGTCGCGGCGGACGGCACGGAAGGAATCACGGCGATCGCCGTCGATCGGCCCGCTGGGCTGCCTGGCGGGGCGCCAAGCGTCGAGGTCGGTGGAGTACGCCTTGAGCTCGCGCCGCGCGTTCGCGCAGCATCGGCGTGAGCCGGACGCTGCAGCTGGACGCGAGCTAGAGGCGCGCCGCGACGAGCCCCGTTGCGATCAGAACCATGCCGGTTGCGCACGCCATCAGGGCCCGCTCCATCGGCGCCGCCAGTCGCGCTGCCTCCAGCCGCACGGTCGAGCCGTCCGCGAGCTGCTGCTCGCCGGAGAGCGAGAGCGTGCGGCGGCGCAGCTCACGCACCGGAGTGCTGAGGCTCCGCTGCGCGACGAGAAGGGACGCGCAGCCACACGCGGCGAAAAGCGCGGAAAGGCGCAGTTCGAGCGCGTTCGCCCAGTACGACGTGATCACCGGGAAGGCGCCCCACCCCACCGCAAGCCAGAAGGTCGTGTGGAAGCGGCCGCCGAACCACTCGAGGTTGTACGCGGGCACGAAGAATGTCCCCGCGAGCACGAACGGGATCAGCGTGAGGGACACCGTCGCCGCGCCGTAGACGCCGATCGCGGCGGCTCCCGCGAGTGACGTCACGGCCAGCGTGATGAGCGTACGGCGCGACAGCTGCGTTCCGAGGGGTCGGCCGGCGAGCTCGTCCAGTACATGGGCGCCGATCCCGACCGCGAGAAAGAACGCGACGAGCGTCGCGCCGAGCCGGTACATCGAGAAGTGCGTCGCGAGCGCCGCCCCGATCGCGACGTTGGCGAGGTTCCACGCCGTGTACGGCGGGTGTAGGAGCGTGACGAGGTCCCTCCAGCCGCCGGGGTTCAGCGCGTAGAACGCGGGGCGATCGAGCCCCGTGGAGCCACCCGGCTTGGCTTCGGGTGCAGCCTCCATCCTCAGGAGCGTACCCGCTGGCTGAGGGCGAGGAACGCAGGGGGCGACGGGCCGGCGGCCGAGGGTCGACCGGCCGGCCTGGTGGCGTCTTAGTCGGACGTGACCGGGGGCGGTCGCCACTCGCGGTCAGAGAAGGCGATGCCACCGTCGGGCTTCAGCTCGGCGGTCCAGAAATCAATCCCGATCTTGAATCGCGTCGGCAGCCGGTCGATGCGCCAGCGTCCGGGGCCCACGTTAGCGACGGTCGTCGCGCCGTGTTCGCGCGCGAAGGTTTCAACTTCGCGGCGCGCCGCGTCGAGCCTTGCGGCGCTGAATGCACCGTCGTCCGCCGCGCTCCCCACGGCCGGATTTTAGGACCCTGGACGCTAAGCCTTCGTTTTGAAGTGCTTGTCCTTTCCGTCGCTCGTGCCCGCTGCGTTAGTCGCGAGGACCCTGAAGTGATAGGTCATCTTCGGCAGCAGGCTCGCGATCGGGGCTGAGACAGCCACGGCGGTTTTGCCTTCCCCCGGCGCGATCGCGCACGGCGCGCTGGATCCGTAAGCCGTCGTCGGGCCGTATTCGAACGTGCAGGTCGTAACGTCCGTCCCGTTCGGGTTCACGGTTGCGTTTAGCGTCGCGGACGTCGACGCCACGGCGGTGGCGGCGGCGGTTGTCACGGTCGGCTTTGTTACTTCGACGCCGCCGAATGCGGTAAGGCCGATCGGCGCGCCGACGCCGCTCGGGCCGTCGTAGCCGGGGCGGGCGTCACACGCAGCGGTGCCTTCGCAGTCGAGGACGCCGAAGAGTTCGTTCACCGCGGGCTCTTCGCAGGGACCGTTTTCCTCGCCGTCGCAGTATCCGTTGCCGCCACTCGCGACGTCGTAGAGCGCCGCCGGCTGTCCGAGGTGTTCGTACAGCTCGGACGCCGGGTAGCTCCTGCCGTGGCCTCCGCCGGCGAGGGCGTAGAGACCGGCGATCAACGGCGAGGACAGCGACGTTCCGCCGACGGTGAGCCAGCCCGGCGTGAAAGCTTTTTCGTACTGGTATGTGTCGTAGATGTCGAAGCCGGTGTAGGGGTCGGCGACGGCGGAGATGTCGTTGTCGAGCCGCTTGCTGCCGCAGCCGGTCGTGGACCATCCCGATGCTTCGCGCTGCCACGCGGGCGCCGAAAATAGACTGCTGCACCCGCCACCCGAGGCGCTGAACTGTTTGAATTCTTCGCGCGTCGGCAGCCCGCTGTCGTTCCAGACCCGCTCGCTCTTGCGCTTGCCGCTCGAGCTGAGCTTCAGGGTCGTGCCGCCGACCGCGACGACTGTCGGCAGCGACGCCGGGGCGTCCGGCTGTTCGGGGGCCGTCCCGAGCGAGAAGAGGTCGTCCCAGTTCAGGAAGCCGGAGTCTCCCGCTGCCGCGGTCACGACGGTCCCGGGATGGTCGTAGGCCGCCGCTTCCGACGCTCCGAATTCCGTCTCGAACGCCGCGTACGAGTTGGAGACCTCGTTCGCTCCGAGCGCGACCGCCTCGTTGACAGACGCTGCCAGGTCGCCGAGTTCTTCCGAGTTGGCCTCGACGAGAATGATCCTGCATGCCTGGCAGACGGAGTGCACGGTCTCGACGTCAAGGGTGATCTCGACCGACCACCCGTTCGTGTCGTCGGGCGGCAGTGCCGTTTCGCTGCCGCTCTGACCGACCTTCTCGAAACAACCGTCGGCTGTGGTGCACGCCGGCAGCGCGTATTGCGAGTCGAAGGTCCCGAGGTCCGCTTCGATGTCGGGATCGTTGTAGGCGTCGACGAGTGCGACCGTCTGCCCGCCGCCGCCGGAGGACGGGTTGAAGTCGTAGGCGCTCGCGAGATCGCCGGGTGTTAGGCCGCCTGCGGGCCCCGAGCTCCTGTCGCCGGCCGCCGACAGGTACGGAGCGGCCCCCTTCTCGCCCGCGCGGGCGGGGATGAGGCGCAGCGCGAGGCAGCTCGCGTCGCCGGGCTTCGGCGCCGCGCAGACCCGCTCGACCTGCGCGTAGCGCGTCGTCGGAGCGCCCGGGAACGAGGGGGTCGCGGCCGTCGCGGGAGTCGCCGACAGCAACGACGCGAAGACAGCCGCAGCGAGCGCCGCCGTCACGGTGCCGAGCGCGAGGACCGATGCCCGCATCGATCGCATCAGAAACTGAAACGTAGACCGTGGCGCGCGCCGGGCGCGACCGACTGGACGGATCGGCGAGCCCGTCCCCGGCCGGGCGCGCTCCCGCTCTCGGGCCCAGGTCCACGCGAGTGGGCGACCCGTTAGCCTTCGCCGCGTGTCCCCCTCGACGGCGAGACGATCGTGACGCTGACGCTCGACTGGAATCGTGCGACTTTCCATGCGCTGGACGACACGACGGAGAGGCTCGAGGTTCCCTTCCCCGAGGAGATCGCCGAGAACGTCCGTCGCTCGCTGGCGTCCGCGCTGGTGAGCCTTGAGGTGATCGGCGGCCCGATCGAAGCGGCGAAGCTCAGCCACGACCACGTCCGGCTCGAGGTCACCCGCGACGCGGACATGGAGGAAATCAAGCAGAGGCTCGAAGAGCTCGTGCATCGCATCGTTGCGCCGGACGACCCGGCGAGTGCGTAGCCGGCGGGGCCTGCCTCGGACGGCTACGGCGCCGTGGTGATCACGCCGCTGCTTGCTTCGTCGCCTTCGTAGGGGTGTATATCCCGCCGTGCGCGGTGATCGTGCCGCTGAAGGAGCCGAGGGCGGGTGCGGCGACGAGGATGAGCCCGCCGCCACCCGAACCTTCGTCGCAGTTGAACGTCTACCTGTCCTGACCGCTTTGGCGCGCCGGCGGCTGACGTGGTCGCCTACCAGCCCGGCGGCGCGTCGGGCATCCAGCACAGCGCAAGGAGCGAGTCGCCACGGTCGCGGTCGATGTTTTCAAAGAGCTCCCACTCCTCCTCTGTTGCTTCGACCGCAACGCGCGGTGTGCCGATCGGGTGACCCCGGCCGCGGCAGGCAAACGTGACGGGATCGAAATCGTCTACCGCGTAGCAGTCGGCGATGGCGCGCGCGACCGCCTGCTGGACGGGGCTCGGCGTGCGGCCGGGCCGCGGTAGCGCGCCGGCGTGGTGGCGCATCACGCGGAAGCTCGCCGGGTGCGCCATCCTCCCGGCCGCGAGCACGCGACCGCGGTTCGGCGTCATGCCCTCCGTCACGGCACGCATCTCGAGCGTCCGAAAGAGACCGTCGCGGCGGTACGCGGCGTCGACGCAACAGAGCCCCGCGAGGGCGACTGTGTGCAGCGAGAGGTGCGGCAGTTCGACGCCCCGCGACTCGCCGAGCGCGAAGCCGACTATCCGCTCGCGCTTCCCGCGTGTCCCAGGCACGTCTCCGTCTGCGAGAACCGCGAGGGCTGCGAAGCGGAACATCTCGAACGCACCGTCGAGGTAGACGTGGTCGGCGCGCTCGTACGTGTCGTCGAAGAGCTGGTGCAGCGCGTCGCGGCGGCCCGGCGAGAGGTCCGCCGCTACGACCACCCTGATCGCGGGAGCGCGGTCGTTTTCCACGTCGGGATCCTCTCATCCAGGGCACGCTCGGGCGCCAACGCCGCCGCCGTGCGCCATGACGGCGAGCCACTGCGCCGTCTGACCGGCGGGTTCCGGGCGCGGCGTTCCGGCGCAGGCGGCGCTTCCGTCCTCAAGCCCCATTCCCATCGGGTCGAAAGGCACCCAGATGGCGCAAATGAGGGCAAATGCGGACGGACGTCAAGCGCGACGGAGGAATGAACAGGAGCCGACGTAGGACGCCGGCGGTGAACGCCGCCGCGCCGCACTTCGTCCGCGTCGAGGGGAGGCGGCTGTGAGGCGGCGGCTGGGCCCGCGCGTGCTGCCGGCAGCGGTCGCGCTCGCGCTGTTCCTGCCGGCTGCGGCGTTCGGATTCTGGGCCGCCACGGGCTCGGGCACGGCGACGCCAGCGGTCGCTTCGCTCGCGGCGCCGGTCGCGTCGGCCTCATCGGGCGCGGGCGAGATCACTCTCAGCTGGGCGAAGGTCGCCGCGCCGGGCTCCGGTGAAGTGAAGTACTACGTCAGCCGCACCGGCGGCACGGCACCAAAAACGAACTGCCCGACGAGTGTCGCGACGGCCGAGACCGAAAAAGAATTCGTCGCCAAACAGGGCGGCCTCACGTGCAAAGACGAAGGCTTCGCCGCCGGCGAAACGCGGCACTACACCGTCACCGTCGTCTGGCGGACCTGGAGCGCGACGAGCAGCGAAGTGTCCGGCACCGCGACCGCAGCGGTCTCGAAGTTCGTCGTGAGCTTCGAACACGCCGAAGCCGAAGCCGGCGTCGCCGACAACATGACGGTGAGCGCCGAGGACTCCTCAAACCGCGTCGTCGAAAGCTACACCGGCGCGCACTCCCTCACGCTCGAAGTGACGCCGGCCGAATCGGTCACGGGGGAACGCTCATATGTCACCAACGAAACGGGCGGTTCCGTCCACTCAAAAGGCGAAGGGAAATTCACGTTCGCAGAAGGGCGCACACACGTCGTCGGCGCTGACAACGGCAAGGCGCTCTTCTTCGACGCGGCGGCGACGACCGTCACGGTCAAGAATGCCGAAGGCGAAGGCTCGACCGCCCTCACTGTCAAAGCGGGCGCGTTCAAGAGCTTCCACGTCGAAACGCTCACCGCTGAACCTACCGCCGGCAAAGCGGACGAAATAAAGCTGACTGCGTGGGACGAATGGCACAACGTGATCACGACGTACGCTCGCACGGCCAAGCTCGTTTACTCCGGCGCCGAAAAGTCGCCCGACGGCACCGCAGCCGTCTACGGCACGGGAGAACCGACTTTCGCGGCGGGAATCGCGACGGTGACCGGGTTCACCTTTTACGACGCGGCGTCGACGACCCTGAAGGTCGATGAAGAAACCAGCGGCCATGCGGGCGAAGCGACGTTCACCGTCAAACCCGTGGCCGGCGCCAGCCTCACGGCCGCGACCGGGCACTTCGCGTGGACCAAAACGCGCGTCACTGCGGGCACGCTTTCGGCGATCTGCCTCTTCACCTGCGAAGACTCGACGATCGGAAACTCCGGAAAATTCTACGCGCGCGTCGCCGTGACCGACGAATGGGGTAACACGGTCACGAACGTCGGCGCGGGACACGAAGTTCGCGTCGAAGAAGTCGGCGGCGAGAGCCTCAACTTCACGATTCCCGCAGCAGGCACAGCCGAATCGAACGAATTCTATTACACCTCTGAAGAAACGGGCGAAGGAACGACGACGCTCGTCGCCAAACGCCTTGCCGGCACCGAATACCACCGCGCCGAAGGCGTCTTCAAGTACTAGGCATCTCGCGGCCAGCTAGTTTGCCGCGCCCGACGGCACCGGCTCGCCCCTCCTCGCGGCGAGTGAGTGCTCGCGGCTGTCGCGCGAGGAGATCAGGACCGCCGCGAGGATCGCGCCCAGGATCGCGAAGCCCGCACCGACCGTGAACGCGACCTGGTAACCCTTCGTCAGCGCGATGGCGGTGCTGTGGACGCCCGACGCGATCACAGTCTGCGTGCGGCTGTTGGCAACGGTCGCGAGGATCGCGAGGCCGAGCGCCCCGCCGACCTGCTGCGAGGTGTTGATCAGCCCGGACGCGAGACCCGCCTCGTGCGGCCTGACCCCGGTCACCGCCGCGATCGTGATCGGTACGAAAGCGAAGCCGAGGCCGAGCGCGGCGAGGATCGACGGGCCGAGCACGTCGGCCGTGAACGAACCGCCGGGGGCCTTGACATCCGAGAACCAAAGCAACGCGACCGCGATCATCAAGAGGCCCGCGATCAACGTCGGCTTGAAGCCGAAGCGCGTCACGAGCGCCGAGGCCGCGCCCGCGGAAATGACGATGCCGGCGGCGAGCGGGAGGTACGAGATGCCGGTCTTCAGCGGCGAGAAGTGCAGCACGTCCTGCATGTACAGCGAGATGAAGAAAAACATCGAGAAGAGCGACATGCCGACCAGCAGTCCGACGACGTCCGCGCCGCGCAGGGTACGCAAGCGGAAGATCGAGAACGGCACGAGCGGGTGGCGCTGGCGCAGCTCGATCACGACGAATGCCGCGAGCAGCGCGGCCGCGCCGGCGAGGCGCAGGATCGTCGCGGTGGAACCCCAGCCCTCGTTCACGGCTTCGACGACGGCGTAGACGAGCAGCGCGAGTCCCGCCGTCACCGTGACGGCGCCGGGGATGTCGAAGCCTTCGGTGCCGTCTTCGGAGCGGCTCTCGGTGAGCGTCCGCGGCGCCAGGGCGGCGGCCGTGAGACCGATGGGCACGTTCACGAACAGCACCCAGCGCCAGCTGAGGCCGCTCGTCAGGAGGCCGCCGAGGAGAACGCCGGCGGCTCCGCCCGCGCCGGCGACGGCGCCCCACACGCCGAGGGCGCGGTTGCGCTCGGCGCCTTCGGCGAACGTGTTCGTGATGATCGAGAGCGCGGCGGGAGACACGATCGCCGCACCGAAGCCCTGGATGGCGCGGGCGGTTATGAGCCACGTCTCGGACTGCGCGAGCCCGCCGGCGAGCGACGCGAGCGAGAACACGACGAGCCCGACGATGAACATGCGTCTGCGGCCGAGGAGGTCCGAGAGGCGACCGCCGAGCAGCAGGAAGCCGCCGAAGGTCAGCGTGTACGCGTTGACGACCCAGGAGAGGTCGTCGCGCGAGAAGTGCAGCGCCGCGCCGATCGACGGCAGCGCCACGTTGACGATCGATGCGTCGATCACGACCACGAACTGCGTCATCGCGAGCAGCAGCAGGATCCGGTCCTTCTTGTGGCGTTCCGCCCTCTCGAGTTGCGGTGCCGTGTCGCTAGCCGTTACCATGAACGTGACCTCCGGTTCCGTTTACGCCGCGAATATAGAAACCGTGGTTCCGTTTTTCAAGTCCCCACCATGTTCTCGCTGAGCGCCGCCACATCCACCCAGGCCGACCGCCCGCTGCGCGCCGACGCGCGCCGCAACCGCGAACGCATCCTGAGCAGCGCTCTGGAGGTCTTTGCGCGCGACGGGGCGGAGGCGCAGATGGACGACATCGCCGCCCACGCGAGCGTCGGCGTCGGGACGCTCTACCGCCACTTCCCCACGAAGGAGGCGCTCCTGATCGCGCTCGTGCGCGAGAAGCTGACGCGGCTGACCGGCGTGATGGCGCAAGCCGTCGAAGAGGACGGCGAGCCCGGCGAGGTCCTCGAGCGCGCCCTGCGCGAGGCGGCGGTGGCGGCCGCGCACGACGCCGGCATGCAGGAGGTGTTCTCCGGTGTCGGCCCCGAGGTCTTCGCCGCAGTCGAGCCCGAGCAGCTGAAGCTGAACGCGGTCGCGGGAGAACTGATCGCGCGCGCGAAGCGCGCGAAGGCCGTGCGGGACGACCTCGAACCATCAGACCTCGCGATGCTGATGTGCGGCCTCGGCGCTGCGATGAATCAGGCGCGACCCGGCTTCGACTGGAACCGCCACCTCGACCTGATCATCGCGGCGATCAGGCCGGCGTCTCACTGACGCCCAACGAAGATCGCGTCGGGCGCGGTACGCCGGCGCGGCGCTCGGGTTACGATCGCCGCGCAGAGATCGACTTACGCCCAAGAAGAGAGGCAAGCATGAGCTCGTCCGTCGCCCACAACTACTCAGAGCCGACGATCCTTCGGCCCGACTCCTTCCCGATGCGGCTTTTCGAGAAGGCGAAGCGGCTCGGGGTGTGGAATCCGTCCGACTTCGACTTCGCGCAGGACCGCGCCGACTGGGAGGCGATGGACGCGGAACGGCGCGACGGCCTGCTGCAGCTCACCGCGGCGTTCCTCGGCGGCGAGGAAGCCGTCACGCTCGACCTGCTCCCGCTTGTGCTCGCGATCGCCCGTCAGGGGCGACTGGAGGAGGAGATGTTCCTGACGACGTTCCTCTTCGAGGAGGCCAAGCACATGGACTTCTTCAGTCGCTGGATCCGTGAGGTGACGGGCGGCGCGGCGCTGCCCCCTGCCCGCGAGCCTTCGGTACAGCTGTTCGACGTCGAGCTGCCAAACGCGATGAACGCACTGCTCGAGGACCAGTCGCCCGCGGCGATGGCCCGCGCGTCGGTCACCTACAACATGATCATCGAGGGTGTCCTCGCCGAGACGGGTTACGCGAACTACCACCGCTCGCTCGCAGTCAACGACCTGATGCCGGGTCTCTGCGAAGGGCTCGTGAACATCAAGCGTGACGAGTCGCGCCACATCGCTTACGGCGTCTATCTGCTGAGCCGCCTGGTCGCGGAAGACCCGTCGGTCTGGGAGGTGATCGAGCAGCGGATGGTCGAGCTGCAGCCCTACACCGAGGCGATAGTGCGGGGCGCGTACGAAGACTATCCGGACGGGATCACGCCGTTCGGGCTGAAGGTCGACGAATTCACGGAGTTCGCCGCGAGCCAGTTCGGCAAGCGCTACGACCGCATATCGAAAGCCCGCGACCGCACGCTCGCGGAAGTCGAAGCTTCGAGCGACCCGGGCGACGTCGAGGACCTCGTCACGGAGATCTAGTCGCGCCGGGGCACGCGCGGCGTTAGGCTGGCCACCATGGTGTCAGCGCCGCGCGCGCCGGCGGGACCGACTGTCGCGCCGCTTCGGGGGGAGCTCCGCTACGGGCTGGAGTTCGCGCGGCTGCTCGCCGCCCGCGAATACCTCTTTCCGCCGCGGCAACGCGATGCGCCGGCGGTACTCCTGCTGCCGGGCTTTCTCGCCGGCGACGCGTCGCTGCGCGTGCTCGAGCGCTGGCTGCGTCGCCGCGGCTCCCGCACCTCAAGCTCGGGCATCGTGCTCAACGCGCGCTGCGCCGAGCGCACACTGCAGGGCGTCCAGCCTCGGCTCGAGCGGCTCGCCGAGCGGGCCGGCGGCCGCGTCGTACTCGTCGGGCAGAGCAGGGGCGGCGCGCTCGCGCGCGTGCTCGCCGTGCGAAACCCGGACCTAGTAAGCACGGTCGTCATGCTCGGCTCGCCGGTCGTCGGTCCGCTCGACGTCGCGCCCGCGGTGCTCGGCGCGGTGCGCGCCGTGGCCCTGCTCGGCGACCTTGGCGTTCCCGGTGCGCTCTCGCGCAACTGCCGCGACGGCGGCTGCTGCGAGGCTTTTCGGCGGGACCTGCTCGCGCCGATGCCGGAGCGTGTCCGCGCCGTGTCGTTCTACTCGCGCAGCGACGGCATCGTCTCGTGGCGCGCGTGCCTCGACCCGTCGGCCGAGCATGTCGAGGTGGACTCGAGCCACGGCGGCATGTCGGTCCACGCCGACGTCTACCGCGAACTCGCGCGCGTGCTCGACGAGGCCTCGTGATGGACTTCATGAGCCCGATGGATGCGTCGTTCCTGCATCTGGAAAGCGCGACGCACCCGATGCACGTCGGCGGCGTGAGCATCTTCGAGGGGCCCGCGCCGCCGTTCGCGGACCTCGAGGCGATGGTCGCGGGCAAGCTCGCGAGGGTGCCGCGCTACCGCCAGAGGGTCCGCTTCGTCCCGCTCGGTCTCGGCAGGCCGGTGTGGGTCGACGACCCGCACTTCTCGCTGGGCTACCACCTGCGCCACAGCGCACTGCCGGCGCCCGGGAGCGACGAGCAGCTGCGTAGCACCGCGGCACGCATCTTCGCGCAGCACCTGGATCGCACCAAGCCGCTCTGGGAGATATGGATGATCGAGGGTCTGCGCGGCGACCGTTGGGCGCTCCTGTCCAAGGTCCATCACTGCATGGTCGACGGCGTCGCCGCGACGGACCTGATGTCGGTGATGTTCGACGAAGGGACCGAAGACGGGCCCGCCGACACGTGGCAGCCGGCTCCCGAACCGGGTGCGGCGGAGCTCGTCGTGCGGACCCTCACGCACCGCACGGTCGACCCGGCCGAGCAGGTGCGTAGCCTGCGCGCCGCCGCGCGCCGGCCCCGCGCGACGCTCGGCCAGGCGCTCGAGCTCCTCGGCGGCATGACGTCGGCGGCGCGGGTGATGCGGCCCACGGGCGGCTCGTCGCTCACGGGCTCTGTGGGTCCGCACCGCGTCTGGACGTGCGCGAAGGTCAAGCTGCGCGACGTCGCTGCGGTGCGAGCGGCTCTCGGTGGCACGGTCAACGACGTCGTGCTGACCGTCGTCTCCGGCGGCCTGCGCGAACTGCTGCAGGCGCGCGGCGAGAGTGTTGAGAACAGGAACGTCCGCGCGCTCGTGCCGGTCTCGGTGCGCCGACCCGGCGAGCGGGGCGTCTACAACAACCGCGTCTCGGCGATGTTCGCGGAGCTGCCCGTCGGAGTGAAGGACCCGGCGACCCGCCTGAGCGTCGTCCGCGAGCAGATGGATGGCCTGAAGCAGTCCAAGCAGGCCGTCGCCGGCGACGTCCTCACCTCGCTGTCGGGGTTCGCGCCGCCGATGCTGCTCGCGCTCGGCACGCGCATCGCCGCGCGCTCGCCGTCGCTCGGCGTGCAGACCGGCGTCACGAACGTCCCGGGCCCGCAGCAGCCCCTCCACACGCTCGGCCGCACGCTGCTCGCCTCCTTCCCCTTCGTTCCCGTTATCGGTCAGGTGCGCACGGCAATTGGGATCTTCTCCTACGACGGAAAGCTCTACTTCGGCGTCACCGCGGATCGCGACAGCTCCAGCGACGCCGAGATCATCACGATCGGAGTCGAAAAGGCGATGAAGGAGCTGCTGGACCTCGTCCCGCCGGCGGAAGGCGGGCGCGCCAAACGCGGGCGGGGCAAGAAGGCCGCGGCGGGCGCGCGCACACACTGACTCCCGGCGTCAGCTTTCCAGCTGCCACGCGTTGCGGCGCAGCAGCGGGACGGTGCGGCCGTCTGCCGCGAGCCCGTCGACTTCGAGCTCATCGCTCCCGACCATGAAGTCGGTGTGAACACTCGAGACGTTGACGCCGTCGCCCTCCCTGTCCCGGACCGTCCCCGGTATGGCCGCGCCCCACGCGATGTGACACGCCGCGTTCTCATCGAAGAGCGTGTTCCAGAACGTGAGCCCCGTCTCGCCGACGCGCGACGTGCCGTCGACGAGCGCGAGCTCGCCGAGGCGCGCTGACCCTTCGTCGGTTTCCAGCTGCGTACGCACGAGGTCGGCGCCGCGCGTCGCCTTCACGTCGACGATCAGCCCCGCCTGGAGTGTCAGCGTGAGACCCTCGACGACGTCGCCGAGCAGCGCGAGCGGCCGCGTTGACGCGACCACGCCGTCGGCCCGCCGGCAGTCCGGCGTCGTGAACACCTCCTCGGTCGGCATGTTCGGCACGAACGTGATCCCGCTGACCGTCTCGTCCTCCGGCGCGCGCCAGAGCGAGCACTCGAGCAGGCCGACGGTGAGGTCGGTGCCGGGCCCGCGATAGCGGACGGCATCCAGGTGCAGCGCGTTGAGCTGTTCGGCGCGCCCCTTGAGCTCACGGATGTGCCCGCGCCAGGCCGCGACGGGGTCGGCCTCGTCGAGGCGCACGGCGAACGCGACGGCGTCCCAGAGGCGCTCGAGATCCGGCTCGCCGAATATCTGCTCGGCCCACTGCGCCGTCGGGCACGCGACCGCCGTCCAGTTGACGCTGTGTTCGCCGAGCTGGCCCAGCGCGATTTCGGCAAGCTCGGTCATCCGCGCGCGGCCGACGCGCTCGGGGTCAAGGTCGGCGAAGAGCGTCGGTTCGGCGTCGCCGACCGTCGCGATGTTGGCGTTGCCGGCGCCTTCGCGCGCCCGCACCTTCAGCCACTCGGGGGTGTACGCGAGCGCCGCGTCGGGCCCGTACTCGACCATCGCGTGGCGGATGTGCGGGTCGCGGTAGAGCACGTCGACGTACGCGGCGCCGGCCGCGTAGGCGGCCCTGGTGAGCGCGCGGGCCAGCAGCAGGTGCGCCGGTTCGCTGCTGATGAAGACCGTCTGTCCCTCGGCGACGTTCGCCCCCACGCGGACCGCGAGCTCCGCGTAGCGCTCCAATCTCCTGTCGGCGGCGGCGGCCAACGTAGCGGGCGGCGCTCAGGCGCGGTCGCCGGTTGCGGCGCTCGCGGCGATCTCCGCGAACTCGGGCTTGTCGCGCAGCGCGGCGAGGTCGTCGTCGTCGCGCGCGAGGTCCGCGAGCTCGGGCGCGAGCGCGACGGCCTGCCGCAGATGCTCTATCGCGGTGTCGGTCTCGCCGGCGAGCGCCTCCGCGCAGGCGGTGTTGTAGTACAGGGCGCCGTTGGTGTCGCCCTTGGCGAGCAGTTCTCTGCCGAGCTCGGCGGCGGCTGCGTTTTCGCCCGCTCTCATGAGAGGGAAGAGCGGCACCGAGAGCTCCCAACCGATCGCCCGGTAGGGCTTGCCCTCTGCCCCCGCGCCGACGACGAGTACCGCCGTCTCCGGCTCGCGCGCGACGGCGGAGCGCTTGACGCCGGGCGGCACATAGATGTAGGTCCCGGCCGGCGCGTCGACCGACTCGCCGCCAACCTCGAACCTCGCGGCACCGCTCGTCACGACGTAGAGCTCCTCGCCCGAGTCCGGCCGCGCCTCCTCGTGCTCCTTGATCAGCGAGTCGCCCGCCGCGCGGGCGACCATCACGTTCGCGCCGAAGCTCGTGATCCCGAAGTGGTGGCGCACCGCCCGGAAATGGCTTTCGCCGTCCCCGTACTCGACGATCTCATCGATGTCCGCGACCGCATACTCAGCCATGCATCCCCTCCCGCTCTATTAGACCGTTCACCACCGTCTACCCCGCTCCGCCCGAGGTAACAACCGCAGCTCGCACACCCCCATCGTCGCGCATCGCGGCGGCCGGCGCACCGTCAGCCCCGCAATGAAGCGAAGGCGCGCTGGCAAGCGCTGCCTGGAAGACGCCCCGGACGCCGTTTATGGGGCACCTACGCCGTCTTGATCCTGCGCGAAGGCGGACGTGTCAAGTTGCGTCCATGAGTTCTTTTGACAACGAGCCCCCGAAATCCCATGCAACTCCGTTGCGCGGCGTGCTCCTCGCCGTCGCGGCGGTCGCCGTGGGTGTCATCTTCGGGCACTTCGTCTGGAGCGCGGCGAACTCGGCGCTGCACCTGAACACCGCCTCCAACCGTTTCGGTTCGTTGGTGCGCCCCTCGCACGCCCCGGGCTCCTCCGGCGGCTCGCCGGTCAGCCCGCGAGCCGGCTCGGGCGAAAGTAGTGGCCCGTCCAGCGAAGAAGGCGAAGAAGGCGTAGAAGGCGCGGGCGGCGGCAACGTCTCGAGCTCCGTCACCAACAAGGTCGACCCCGGCCTGGTCGACATCAACTCCGAACTCGGCCTGCAGGGCAGCGCCGCGGCGGGCACCGGCATGGTCGTGACGTCCAATGGCGAGGTCATCACGAACAACCACGTGATCACCGGCGCGACGAAGATCACCGCGACGGACGCCGGCAACGGGAAGACGTACGTCGCGCACGTCGTCGGCTATGACTACGGCCACGACATCGCCGTCCTGCAGCTCGAAGGCGCCTCGGACCTCACGACCGTCAGCTTCGGCGACTCGAGCTCCCTGAAGACGGGACAGAGCATCGCGACGATCGGCAACGCGGGCGGCGCCGGCGGCACGCCGACGGCGACGGGGGGCCAGGTGAGCGGGCTCGACGAGTCGATCACCGCCAACGACGACCTCGACGGCACGCAGGAGAAGCTCACGGGACTGATCCAAATCGCCGGCGACGTCCAGCCCGGCGACTCCGGCGGCCCGCTCGTCAACGGCTCCGGCGAAGTGCTCGGCATGGACACCGCGGCGTCCTCCAGCTACCAGCTCGAATCCTCCTCGGGCGAATCCTCCTCCAGCGACGAGGGGTTCGCCATCCCGAGCGACGAGGTCCAGTCGGTCGCCAACCAGATCCTCGAAGGGCACACGTCCGAAACGGTCCACATCGGCGCCACCGGCATGCTCGGTGTGATGGTCGAGAGCCAGGGCGGCGAAGGCGCCGTCATCGAGAGCGTCGTCTCCGGCTCGGCGGCGGCACAGGCGGGACTCGCCGAAGGAGACGTGATCACGAGCTTCGACGGCACCGCGATCGGCTCATCGACCGAACTGAGCCACGCGATCCTGAGGGACCATCCGGGCAGCAGCGTGAAGATCACCTGGACGACGCCGGAAGAACAGCAGCGCAGCGCGACGGTCACGCTGACCGAAGGTCCGCCCGAGTAGGCGCCGGCCCGGCCCCTGAGGGCCGCCGAGAACAGCCTCTACCCCCTCGCCGTCGCGGGCGGCTCACCGCCCGCGAACCGGCCGAGGCCCACTCCTCATCTGCGCAGCGCCGCCCGCCCGGGTCGGAGCAGCGGCGGCGCGCCACTACGCGCCGTGTAACGGTCGCGCGCGTCGCGGGACTACACGGGGAAGTCTCCGCAAACCCCCGACGCAGGAGAGAACGATGAAACCTTCCCCCAAGATTGCGGTCGCCGTTGCCGTCGCGTGCGCGGCGCTCGCGGCGCCCGGCGCGGCCGCGGCCGCGCAGAGCACGAACACCGTCTTCGTGCAGAACGACAACAAGGCAGGAAACCAGGTCGTCGCGTACCACCGCGCGAGCGACGGCACGCTGACGCAGACAGGCGTCTTCGGCGCCGGCGGCCTCGGCGGCCAGCTCGAAGGCTCGGTCGCCGACCACCTCGGCTCGCAGGGCTCGCTCGCGTACGACGGCGCGGACAACCTGCTGTTCGCGGTGAACGCGGGCTCGGACACCGTCGCCGTGTTCGGCGTCCACGGCAGCCGTCTTGCACTGCGCCAGGACATCAGCTCGTACGGCGAATTCCCGGTGAGCGTGACCGCCGGCGACGGGCGACTTTATGTCCTCGACGCCGCGGGCGGCGGCACGGTGCAGGGCTACGCGATCCGCGACGGCCGTCTGGTCGCAATCGCGGGCGCGCATCTGAACCTCGACCTGCCCGAAGAAGCGCCGCAGTTCGTCCACACGCCGGGCGACATCTCGCTCGAGCCCGGCGGCGCGAACCTGATCGTCACAACTAAGGCGACGACCAACTCGGTCGACGTGATCCCGGTCGGCCTCGACGGCTCACTGTCCGCGCCGGTCGTCAACGAAGAGCCGGGCACGGTGCCGTTCGCCGTCGCCTACGACCGTGAGGGTCACGTCCTGGTCGCCGAGGCCGGCGGCTACCTCGCCGCGTTCGAAGCGGCCGAAAGCGGCGAACTGCGCCAGCTCGATTCCGTCGCGACCAATCAGGCGGCGACCTGCTGGCTCACCGAGGCACGCGGGCACTTCTACACGTCCAATGCCGGCAGCTCGACGCTGACCGCGTTCTCCTCGGCCGATGGCGGCAACGTGCTGACGGACCTTGGCAACACCGAAACGGACGCGGGGACGGTCGACGCCGCGGCGGTGCCCGGCGGGCGCTTCTTGTACGTGCAGACGGGCGTCGCGGGCAACGTCGACGAGTTCGAAGTCGCGCACTCGGGCGCCCTCACCCGCATCGGCTCGGTGACGGTTCCCGGCGCGGCCGGAGGCGAGGGGGTCGCGGTCGGCTGATCTCGCCGGACGAGGCTACGGACCCGCTTGGGGTCCGTAGCCTTCGTCGCGGGCGATGCGCGAGCCGTGCACACGCAATCCACTACGGCGGGCACCGGCATGCCGGTGACCGGCTCCGGCAGGCGCACCCTCTGGCGGCGCGCCGCGGTGACGGCCGACCCGGACTCCGACCTGGTCGTGCGCCTGCGCGCCGGCGACGAGGACGCCTTCATGCGACTCGTGTCCCGCCACCACGACACGATGACCCGAATCGCGAGGATCCACGTACCGTCTGACGCAGTCGCCGAGGAGGTCGTCCAGGACGCCTGGCTCGCCGCGCTGCGGGCGCTGCCCGACTTCCGCGGCGAAGCGAGCTTCCGCACGTGGCTGCTCGCGATCCTCGTCAAGCGGGCACAAACGGCCGGGGTGCGCGAGCATAGGAGCGTGGCAGTCGAAGACGTGGAGCGTGCCGTGGACCCGCGGCGCTTCGACGCCGCGGGTGCCTGGAGCACGCCGCCGGCACGATGGGACGAGGACGCCGAGTCGCGTCTAGACGCCGCGGCGCTCGCCGGCCCGTTGCGCCGCGGGCTGACGCGGCTGCCCGACCGCCAGCGCGAGGTAGTGATGCTGCGGGACGTCGATGGGCTGAGCGCACAGGAGGTGTGCGGCGCGCTCGCGATCAGCGTCGCGAACCAGCGCGTCCTTCTGCACCGCGGGCGAAGCCGCCTGCGGACGTTCGTCGAAGCGGAGCTGCGGGCACAATGAGGCTCGGACTTAAGCCGCCGCCGATCAGCTGCCAGGAGGTCGTCGAGCTCGTCACGGCGTACCTCGACGGCACGCTTTCCCGGCGCCAGCGACGACGCATCGACGCCCACCTCGCCGACTGCGTCAACTGTTCCGCTTACCTGGAGCAGATGCGCCTGGTGATCGGCGCGGCGGGCGCGCTGAAGGAGGAGGACCTCACCCCCGAGATGGAGCGCGAGTTCCGCACGGTCTTCGAAAGGTCGCGCGAAGCCGAGACGGATTGAGCGACCTTGGGGGTTGACGCGGCGCGGCCAACGATATATCGTCGACTATTGCAGACTGTCGTCGCGTTTCGAATCGAGGGTCCAAATGCCTCGCTACTACACGTACCCACTGGAACGCTCAGCCCGCCGTGACGCGGCGATCCGCGCCGCGGACGACGACCGCGAGCGCGTCGCCGGACGCCTGCGCGCCAGCCACGTCGAAGGTCGACTCGACCTCGCGGAGTTCCAGCAGCGCCTCGACCTCTGTTATGAGGCGAAGACCATGGGCCAGCTGGCCGAGCTCGTGCGCGACCTGCCGCGACGGCGCGAACGCGACGACGCCGGCTGGGCGGCGTGGCTCGGGCGGCGTCGCTGGCTCGTCGCGGCCGCGGCCTTGGTGCTGTCGTTGATGGTCGTCGCCTCCGCGACCGGTCACGCGTCGCACCA
This sequence comes from Solirubrobacteraceae bacterium, assembly GCA_035507895.1. Taxonomy (GTDB): domain Bacteria; phylum Actinomycetota; class Thermoleophilia; order Solirubrobacterales; family Solirubrobacteraceae; genus Palsa-744. Next base: position 32,571 of record DATJNQ010000022.1, read on the forward strand.
GGGCGGCTGGGTCTGGATCCCGCTGTTCTTCATCTTCTGGCGCTTCGCGCCGTGGCGCCGCAGGCGGGGCCGCTACGGCCCGCCGCCGAACGGCCCCGGCGGCATCTGACGCCCGCCGGCGCCTGACGGTCGTCGCGCGCGGCCGGCCGCGTCAGGCGGCGAAGCGGCGTTCTGCGCGCAGGCGCGCACGCGCGCGGTCGGCCTCACGGTCGCGTGCCGGCGCCGTCGTGGTCAGCGAGTCAAGCAGTTCGCGCGACACCGCGGCGACCGCATCGACGGCACGGTCGAACGCCTCCGCGTTCGCCTGCGACGGTTTCGTGAAGCCGCTGATCTTGCGCACGTACTGGAGCGAAGCCGCACGGACCTCCTCGTCGGTTGCGGGCGGCTCGTAGTTGTAGAGAGTCCGGATATTTCTGCACATGCGCCGATCGTACCGCCGGCGGGCGAAAGGCCCGGCGGCGCCGACCAGCGCGGGGCGCGGCTGCACGCGATTAGTGTTCAAACGGTGCGGCACGGCCCTCGCATCGGCTCGCTCCGCCTCGCAGGCGCGTCCTGCGCGTTGCTACTCGCCGCCGCAGCCCCCTCCGCGAGCGGAGCGCATATTCGCGCGAACTCCTTCCTGGGCGAAATCCAGAGCACCGAAGCGCAGAGCCTCGGCTGCGCCTCGGTCGGCGGTGCCCTGACCGTCCTGCAGGAAGAACCGTACGAAGCCCTCGATCCCGGCAGCGCCTATTCGGCGACGGCCTTCACCGTCGTCAATGCCACGCAGCGCTCGCTCTACACCTACTCGCCGGATACGGTTACCGAAGCCGTCCCCGACGTCGCCGAAGGCCCGCCCGAAATCAGCGCCTCCGGGCGCCTCGTCACGGTACACCTGAAGGCGGGCATCGATTTCAGCCCCCCTGTCGACCGCGAAGTCACATCGCAGGATGTCGCGTACGCGATCGAGCGCGGCGCCAGCCCGCACGTCGACAACCCCTATTTCCGCGAGTACTTCGGCTCGATCGAAGGCGCATCCAAAGCGCGCGGCGGTCCGATCCGGGGAATCCAGACGCCGACGGCGCACGAGATCGTCTTCCGGCTGGTCCGGCCGCTCGGCGACCTCGTCGCCAAAGCGCTCGTGATGCCGCTGACGGCCCCGGTGCCCAAGTCGTACGCCGAGGGCTTCGACCGCCACGACCCCTCCACGTATGAAAGCCACGAGGTCGCGACCGGCCCGTACATGATCCAGAACAACGCCGCCGGCAAGGTGCTCGGCGTCGGCTACCGCCCCGGACACTCGCTGGTGCTCGTGCGCAATCCGAACTGGGACGCGGCGAGCGACCCGCGTCCTGCGTGCCTGGGCGAGATCAAGGTCGTGATCAGCGAAGAAGCGCCGACCGAATTCGCGCTGGATCCGCTGAAGGGATCGGACACCGTCGACGCGGCGAGGTCCTCCTTCGCCGAATACGACCTGACGCACTTCACGAGTCAGGTCGTCACCTCACCCGGCGCGGGAGAGAGCTACGTCGCGCTGGACGTCAGGACCTGGCCGTTCCGGGATGAGCTCGTGCGCAAGGCGCTTTACGCCGCGCTGGACCGGGCCGAACTCAACGCGATTTCCGGGCCCGGGAGCTTCTTCCAGCGCACGGCCACCCACTTCCTCGATCCGGGCATCCCCGGCTTCGCTCAGGCGGGTGCCTACGCGGGCCCGAAGGGCGCCCGCTTCGCGTTCGGCGAGCACGAGCGCGGCGATCTCGCCCTCGCCCGCAAGTATCTGCGGCGCGCGGGCTACCGGCACGGACGCTACGGGGGCAGGCGACGAATCACCGTCGGAGGCAGCCTGCTACTGCGTGAAGAAGTCAGCGAAACGCTTCGCGCGCTCGGATTCAAAGTGCGCGCGGCGCAAGCCGGCTACTGCGCGGAACCGCGACGGGAGGTGTCGGCGTGCCTGACCGGCTGGGACCCGGACTTCGGCGACGCCCAGGCGGTCCTGGGCCTTCCCTTCGACGGCGAACGGATCACGGCGACCGAAAACTTCAACCAGGGGCAGGTCGACGTGCCCTGGCTCGACCGTCAGATGCGTCGCGCCGAAGAGATCGGCGTCGAACCGCAGCGTGCCGGGGCCTGGGCGCGGATCGACGACGAGCTCGTCGAACACGCCTTCGCCATCCCGCTCGACTGGGAAACGGCGGCCCGGCTCGAGGCGTCCGACGTCCATGGCGTGGCCGACCGCTGGAACTCCGGGAACTGGGATTACAGCTACACGTCACTGAAGTGACGCCCGGCGGGCCGACAACTTCGCAAACTGCGGGCTATCCTCGGATTGGAGTCCAACCCGGCGAAACGAGCAGCTGGTGCGACCGTCTCCCCCACAGCAGGAGCGCAGGGATGCCGTGGTGGACGACCGTACCCTCGATCGCCAGCAGCGCGTCCTCGTACGGCTCGTTGAACAGCGCGGCGGGCAGCCGGTCAGTTTCGCCGAGCTGAACGACGCCGGCATCGAGTTCCCCGCGAGCGTCGTCTCGGAGCTCGAGCTCGCGGGTCTCCCGCTCGAACACTGCCTGCTTCAGGTGGCCGGCGTCTCAAGGCCCGGCGTGCGGCTTCTAGCCACCGGGCCCGACGAGCCGGCGGCAGAAGCCGGCGACACGGACGAAGGCCCTTTGCGGCGCCGCTCGTTCAGGCTGCCCGAACTCCGCCTCCCGGACACCGGGCGCTGGATCGCCCCCGCCGCCCTCGGAGCGACCGTGACGCTCGCGCTGGTGCTCGTGCTCGCCGAGCTCGGCGGCGGCGCGCCGGCGTCGAACCACCACCCCGCTGCGACACGCCACGCCCCGACGAGCGTCCGCGCGCACCGTGTGTCACGGACAGCCCCGGCATCGCACCGCACCGAAACGGGCACCCCGGTCGCCGTGTCGCCAGCGCTCGCGGCACACCTCGAGGCGCGTGGTCACGCACTGCTCGGCGAAGACCAGCTCGGCGCCGCGATACCGATCCTTCGCCGCGCGATCGCGGCCTCGGGCGAGAACGCGGCTAAGTGCTCGGAACCGTCGAGCGAAGCGTGCTTCACGTACGCGTACGCTCTTTACGACCTCGGCCGCGCGCTCGCGCTCGACGGCCACGCTGCGTCCGCCGTTCCGATACTCGAAAGCCGCATGCAGATCGACGACCAGCGCGAAGTCGTCGCCGAGACGCTCGCGACGGTACGCCAGCAGGCCGGCTGACGTCGGCCGTTGCGTCGCGGACAGCGCGGTCACGGCATTGCCGCGCTCGCGCGAACTTGAGTCGCAGGGTACAATCGCCGCTGTTCGCCGGTCGCGGGGTCGCGACGGCCGCGGACGAAGTCAACCGAAGACGAGAAGAGGGGCGGCGAGATGACGGATCATTCCGCCGGTGACGACAGACGTCGAACGCGACCGTTCGTGCTGGCCATGGCCGGCACGTTGCTCGTCGCCCTCGCGTCTTTCGCCGGCACGAGCTCAGCGAACGCGGCGCAACGCAAAGGAGGCGCCGCTCACGCGAAGGAGCCCCGGGCGCTGGCGGCCTCCAAGCGACCGCAGAAACCGAAGAAAACGGCGCGGCCAACGATCACGGGCGTGCTCCAGGACGGCCAGCTGCTGACCGCCGAAGGCGCGAGCTGGGAAGGCGCCCAGCCAATCACCCTCTCCTACCAGTGGAAGCGCTGCGGCAGACACGGATGCACCCCGATCGCAGGCGCCGAAGCGCAAACCTACCGGGCACAGACAGCCGACACCGGCGACCGTCTCCAGGTAGCCGTCACGGCGACCAACTCCGTCGGGCACGCGACGGCATCTTCGCGCCGCAGCAGCGCGATCGCACCCGGCCCGCCCGTAGATCTCGCGGCGCCGAACATCTCCGGCACACCCATCGTCGGCGCGACGCTCGAAGCGAACGCGGGTGAATGGGCCGGCACCCCGCCGATCACGTACCACTATCAGTGGCTCGGCTGCAACCTGCTCGACGAATGCGCCGAAATCGCCGGCGCGAGCGAAGCGACGTACACGGTCGGCCCGCTCGAGGTCGGCGACAGCTTCGAGGTACGCGTCACGGCGAGCAACGCCGCCGGCACCTCAGAAGCGACGTCCGGTCAAACGAGCCTCGTCGGTGCGGTGCTGCCGAAGAACACGGAACTGCCGGGCGTGGTTGGGAGCCTCGTCGACGGACAGCTCCTGAAAGCCGCGGTCGGAGCGTGGAGCGGCACGGAACCGCTGCGCTACAGCTACGAATGGTTGCTCTGCAACGCGCACGGGGACGAATGCGCGAGCGCCACCGAAGCGGGCGCGTCGACGCTCTCGCTGATCTCCACCGACGTCGGCAAGACGGTCCGCGTCGCGGTGACCGCGACGAACGAAGCCGGCTCTACGACGGCGACATCGCCCGCCACGAGCGTCGTCGCCGCGCTGCTGCCGAGCAACACGGAACTGCCTTCGATCGCAGGGAGCCTCGTCGACGGGCAGCTTCTCAACGCAGCCACCGGTGCCTGGAGCGGAACCACGCCGATCAGCTACAGCTACCAGTGGGAACTGTGCAACAGCAAAGGCGAGGAATGCGCCGGCATCCCCGAAGCCGTAGCGTCGACGCTCTCGCTCATCTCCACCGACGTCGGCAAGACCGTCCGTGTCGCGGTGACCGCGACGAACGAAGCCGGCTCGATGACGGCGACATCGCCCGCCACGAGCGTCGTCGCCGCGCTGCTGCCGAGCGACACGGAACTGCCTTCGATCGCAGGGAGCCTCGTCGACGGGCAGCTTCTCAACGCAGCCACCGGTGCCTGGAGCGGAACCACGCCGATCAGCTACAGCTACCAGTGGGAACTGTGCAACAGCAAAGGCGAGGAATGCTCGGACATCTCCGAAGCTACCAACTCGGCCCTGTCCCTTGTTTCGGCGTTTGTCGGCAAAACGGTCCGCGTCGCGGTGACCGCGACGAACGCTGCCGGCTCGCGTACCGCAGCCTCAGAAGCGACCGGCATCGTCGCCGCGCTGCTGCCGAGCAACACGGAACTGCCTGCGATATCCGGCTTGCTGCAGGTCGGACAGCTGCTCCACGCGAGCGAAGGTAAGTGGAAGGGCACGACGCCGATCAAATACACCTACCAGTGGCAAAGCTGCCTGTTGGGAACCTGCCAGAACATCTCGAAGGCCGTCGAAAGCGCGCTCAAACTCGAACTCGGCGACATCGGACTGGCGTTCCGCGTGATCGTGACGGCGACCAACGCGGCCGGGTCGACGAGCGCCAACTCGGCGATCACGGGGCTCCTGGAAGGCGGCCTGTGAGCGCACCTCAGTCGGGCGCGCACAGCTCGATCCGGTTCCCCCAGGGGTCGGCGGTGTAAAAGCGACGCACACCGGGCAGGTCGTCGTCCCACACGACAGCTGAACCGGCGCTGCTCAGGCGCTCAGCCAACGCGTCCAGGCGCCCCGCGGCGACACGCAGTGCAGGATGCGCCTTGGCGGCCGGCTGGAACTCGCCCTCGACGCCGACGTGGAGCTGCTGCTCGCCGCACGCGAACCAGACTCCGCCCCGGTCGCGCAGCGCAGCCGGCTTCTCGAGCTCGGGAAGCTCGAGCTGGCCGCCGTAGAAGCTGCGCGCCTCGGCCTCGCAGCCGGCCGGAGCGGCGACCAGGACGTGATCGATACCCAGGACGTCCACCGCGTCCACGCTAGCGCGGCCGTCGTTGCACGCGCGCGGATGAGCGACGGTACAGTTCGCCGCGGAGTGCCACTTTTCATCGACCGGCACGACCTTCCCGATGCCACGGCGGCGGACCTCGCCGTGGCGCACATGCGCGACCTCGAGGTGCAGGGCGACTACGGCGTCCGTTTCGTCACGTACTGGTTCGACGAAGACGCCGGCAGCGGCTTCTGCCTCGTCGAGGCACCCGACAAAGGCTCCGTCGAGGAGGCTCACAGGGCCGCGCACGGGCTCCTGCCCGCACAGGTCATCGAGGTCGACCAGGTCGCCGTGCGCGGTTTCTTCGGCCGCTTGAACAGCCATCCGCCGGGCGAACCGTACGTCGAGAGCGCGTTCCGCGCGATCCTCTTCACCGACATCGTCGACTCGACGAGGACGGCGCAGGAACTCGGCGACGGTGTCGCGCTGCGGTCGCTGCACATCCACGACGACGTGGTCCGCAGAGCGATCGCCCAGCGTGGCGGCACGGAGGTCAAGCACACCGGCGACGGCATCATGGCCTCCTTCGGTTCGGCCTACCACGCAGTCGCGACCGCGATCGACGTCCAGCGCGGGCTCGCCGGGCACGACCCGGGCGAGGTGGGCGAACTGCTCGTGCGCGCGGGCGTCGCCGCCGGTGAGCCCGTTACCGAGAACGACGACTTGTTCGGCGCAGCGGTCCAACAGGCGGCGAGGCTTTGCGCGTGCGCCGAGCCGGCGGGGATCCTCGTCTCCTCCGGCGTCCGTGACCTGTGCCGCGGCAAGAGCGTCGGCTTCTCGGAGGAGCGCTACGTCGAGCTCAAGGGCTTCCCCGAGCCGGTCGCCCACTTCGAGGTGCTCTGGCGCGCCTGACCCTCCGCGGCCCGCACGCGCGGGCCCGCTACGGGCGCGCCCCGCCGTCGACCGAGAGCTCGCTGCCGGTGACGTACGCGCTCTCGTCGGACGCGAGGAAGAGGGCGAGCTCGGCGACCTCGGCCGCGTCGCCGATTCGTCGCATCGGTATCGACGCGACGAGACGCTCGATCAGCTCGGGCGTAGCGCGGCGCTGGCGGGCGTGCATCTCGGTATCGATCTGGCCGGGATGGATGGAATTGACGCGTACGCCGCTCGCGGCGTACTCCTTCGCGGCGGTGCGCGTCATGCCGCGCACCGCCCACTTGCCGGCGACGTACGCCGTCAGCAGCGGCGGCCCGAGCAGGCCCGCGATCGACGACATGTTGATGATCGAGCCGCCGCCCGCGGCGGCCATCGCGGGCGCGAACGTCCGCATACCAAGAAAAACGCCGACCTGGTTGACGTCCTGGAGGCGCCGGAAGTCCGCGAGGGTCGTATCCGCAAGCGGGGCGGCGAGGAAGAGCCCGGCGTTGTTGACGAGGACGTCGACGGTCCCGTGCTGCTCCGACCAGTCAAGTGCCCCGCGCCACGCGTCCTCGCTCGTCACGTCGAGGGCGCTGTGCGCGCCATCGCCGAGGCTCGCCGCGATCGCGGAAGCGGCAGCCTCGTCGACGTCGGTGACCAGCACCCGCGCGCCCTCACCCGCAAAGCGGCGGCAGATCGCGGCGCCGATTCCGTTCGCGCCGCCCGTGACGAGCGCGAGCTTTCCCTGAAGGCGACCGTGACTCACGCGTCGAGTGCCTGCACGAGCTTGCCGAGGTTCTCGCCGCGGAAGAGACGCAGGAACACTTCGGGGAACTGGTCGACGCGGGCGTGGACGACGTCCTCGTGGTGCTTGAGCTCGCCGGACGCGAGCCATTCGGCGAGGTCTGCGCGCGCCTGCGGGAAGCGCGCGAAGTGATCGAAGATCACGAAGCCCGCCATCGTTGCGCGGGACACGAGCAGCTGCATGTAGTTCGACGGCCCCGGCGGCGGCGCGTCCGCGTTGTACTGCGATATCGCCCCGCTGATCACGATCCGCGCGCCCCGCGCGAGGCGCAGCAGGACCGTGTCGAGGATCTCGCCGCCGACGTTGTCGAAGAAGACGTCGACCCGGTCGGGCGCCGCCTCGCGGAGCTGTGCGCGCAGCTCGCCGGCCTTGTAGTCCACCGCGGCGTCGAAGCCGAGCTCGTCCACGAGCCAGTCGCACTTCTCGCGCCCGCCGGCGATGCCGACCGCTCGCGCGCCCTTGATCCGCGCGATCTGCCCGGCGACCGAGCCGACGGAGCCGGCCGCGCCGGAGACGACAACCGTCTGCCCCGGCTCGGGACGGCCGATGTCGAGCAGCCCCACGTATGCGGTGAGGCCGCTGATGCCGAGCACGCCGAGATGCGCGGGCGCCGGCGCGAGCGACGTGTCGACGGGCGTCAGTCCGCCGGCGTCGACCGCGGCGTAGTTCTGGACCCCGAACACCCCCTGCACGCAGTCGCCCTCGCGCACCGCCCCGCTGCGGCTCGCGATCACGGTGCCGACGCCCGCAGCACGCATCACCTCGCCGATCTGGACCGGCGGGACGTATGAACGGACGTCGTTCATCCAGGCGCGCATCGCCGGATCGAGCGACAGATAGTCGACCCTGACGAGCGCCTCGCCCTCCGCGGGCTCCGGCGCCTCGTCCTCGACGTACGACCAGTTCGCCGGTGTGGGCAGGCCGACGGGGCGTGACGCGAGAAGACAGCGGCCGTTGGTCGGCATGCGCGTTAGCCGGCTACGCGTGCTCGCTGCGGTCGTCGTCGAGGCGCCGGCGCTCGTCGACGAGGGCCTGCAGCTGGTCGTTGATCTCGCCGGAGATGCGCTTCAAATCCCACTTGCTGAGCGTGATCAGCCGCATCGGCGAGGTCGCGACAACATCCGCCATGCGCTTGGCGCCCGCGAGCACGCCCATCTCGCCGAAGACGTCCCCCGGGCCGAGCGAGCCGATGACCTCGCCGTCTTTGACCACGTCGGCGGTGCCGCTTTCGATCACGATCAGGTCGTACGAGTAGTCGCCCTCGTGGACGAGGCGCTTGCCCGACGACACGGAGGTCTCCGTGGCGAAGACGGCGATGGTGTTCAGGGCCTTGTCGGACAGCGACGAGAACAGCGGGATGGCCTTCAGATGATCCGGATCCATGGTCTCTCTCCTTCGCGTGACGGTGGCGGCGCGGTCGCTGTGCACCCTACCGCTCGCCTGCAGGGCCTGCCGGTGCCGGTAGCAAGGCCTTAACAGTTGCACCGGCAACTACGCTCCCGGCCTTCTAGGCTGGGCGACGTGACCTTCTCCCCGGCCGGCGCCGGCCACGCGCAACGCCCGGGCTCGTCCGCCGAGCTGTCGCAGTCCGCCGACCCCGCTCGGCGCGGGGTGAGGACCGCATGAGGCAGGGGCCGCTCGCGGGACGCTACGCCGCGGTAGCGGCGATGGTCACGTTCGCGCTGATCCCCTACCTCGCGCTCACCGCGGCGCTCGAGCCGCTCACGCCGACGATCGCGAAGGACCTGCACACGTCGCTGCAGACGCTGAGCCTCGGCGCGGGGCTCGCGAACGCCGCTTACGCGGTCGGGACGGTCTTCGCGGTCCAGTTCGCGCAACACATGCCGCAGCGGCGCATGATCGTCGTCTACGCCGTGCTGCTGCTCATCGGCTCGGTCCTCGCAGCGTCAGCGCACGACGCGACGTTCTACATCGCGGGACGCGTGCTGCAGGGCCTTTGCACGAGCCTTCTGCTGATCGCGGCTGTCCCGCCGCTCGCGATCGGCTACCCCGCGGCGAAGCTCCGCGACACCGCGGTGATCATGAACATGTGCATCTTCGGGGCGGTCGCGCTCGGCCCGACGCTCGGCGGGCTGCAAGCCAGCGCCGGCGGATGGCGCCCGCTCTTCTGGATCGTTGCGGTCGTGTCGGCGGGGGCACTCGTGCTGTCAGTGCTCACGTTCGAGGACGCCCCGCCGGCGGACCCGCAGGCGCCGCGCGACGTTCCCGCGCTGACGCTCGCGGCAGTCGGCTGCGTCGCCGCCTTCTTCGGCGCTTCGCAGCTCCTGACACATCCCTTCGTCGGTCCCTCCACGTTGCTGCCGCTGCTCGCCGGACTGACGTTGATCATCATCCTCGTCGTCTACGAGTACCGCGCGAAGCGGCCGCTGCTGACGATCCGCACGATGCTCACGAGCACGATGCCGGTAGCCGGCGTGACGGTCGCTCTCTTCGCGGCGGCGGCGTCGGTTTCCGCGACTGCTCTCACCGCCGCTGTTCTGCTCCAGCACTACGACCCGTTGACCGTCGGATTGCTCTTCCTGCCGGAGGTCGCGGGCGCCGTGATCACCGCCGCGCTGCTCGGAATCGTCTTCAGGAAAAAGGCGCTTCACTACCTGCCGCTCGCCGGCATGCTCTTCCTCGCGGCGGGGATCGCCGTGTTCCTCGTCCAGGTGCCGCCGAGCAAGGAACTCACGCTCGTTGCGTCGGGGCTCACCGGTATCGGCCTCGGCGCCACGGTCGCACCGGCGCTGTTCGTCGCCGGCTTCTCGCTGCCGTCGGCGAACCTCCAGCGCGTCTTCGCGATCGTCGAGCTGTTCCGCGCCGTGGCGGCGTTCATGATCGCACCGATCTTCGCCCATATCGCGCTCACGGTCGGCGGCAGCCTCGACGCCGGCACCGAAACGGCGCTCGTGATCAGCCTCGTGCTCGCGTTGCTCGGAGCCACGCTCGGCGTCGTCATCTATGCGCTCGGTGGCGCGCGGCCGCAGACGCCCGACCTCGACCGCTTCCTGGATGGCGAAGCTCCGGCGTGGTACTCGCCGCCGCTGCTCGCGAAGCTCCGGCGGAGCGCTCTGGCCGCGCAGCGCCAGCCCGCCGCGGAAAGCTCCGACTGAAATGGCGGGCGAGCAGCAGGAAGGGCCGGTCCTCTTCGCGTATGACGGCAGCGAGCTCGCCGGCGCCGCAATCGAGCAGGCCGCGAGCCAGCTCGCGCCGGGGCGGGAGGCGCTCGTCGTGCTCGTCTGGCAGCCCGCGGACGTCGGCTTCGAACCCGTCGGAGACCGCCCCTTCGACGCCGCCGACGCCTCGGCCGTGCGGGCCGCGGCGCAGGACACAGCGGCGCGCGGCGCGCAGCTGGCGCAGCAGGCCGGCCTTCGCGCGCGTACCGTCTGCTGCAACTGCGCGCCAACCTGGAAGGGCATCGTCGAGACCGCGCAGGAGCACGAAGCGAGCCTGATCGTGATCGGCTCGCATGTGCGCCGCGGCGTGGCCGGTCACCTGCTCGGGAGCGTCGCCCGCGACGTCATCGCGCACACCACGCTGCCCGTGCTCGTCACGCAGCAGCGCGACTGACGGGCGCTACGGCCGGCAGCGCCGGCCGTCAGCGGGGCGTGCGCCACATCTGCCAGTAGCGCGGCCCGCGCGGGAGCCGCCGCTCCTGGGTGACGACGAAGCCGTGCCGCGCGTAGAAGTCGATGTTACGTTCCTTGCCGGTCTCGAGGAACGCCCCGACGCCGTCGCCGTCGCATCTTGCGAGCACCGGCGCGAGCGCAGCCGACGCGAGGCCCTTGTGTTGGACCGGCGGGTCCGTTCCGAGCACCGCGAGATACCAGTGCGCGGGGTCGTGCGGGTGGTGCGCGGCGATCCGCAGCATGCCGCCGACGACGAGAGGCATCCGCGGCAGCAGACGCAGGCGCATGAGGCCCCGTGCAAGCTGAACGTCGTCGCTGGCGCTCGTCGACCACGCGCCCGGCGGCGCCCAGAGCGCGGCGGTGCCGAGCGACGGCACCGTCCACACGTCGCCGTGCGCGAGCAGCTGGCGAAGGCGCGCGCGGTGAAAGGCTTTCAGGACCCCGTCGCGAAGGTCGTCGGGGCGGCACGACCATTCGGCGATCGGATCGTCGAAGAAGGAGCGGGCGAGCATGTCGCCGAGCGCGTCGACGTCGTCGGCTGTCGCGCGGCGCGCACCTTCGCTCACGTGGCAAGCTTACGTGGTCGCCAGCGGCCGCCGTTCAGCGCGACGGCGGCCTGACAAGGGGTCGTCGCCGTCGAACGGGGAGGGGCGCGTGGAGGAACTTCGGCCGGGCCTTTTTCACTGGAGTGCGATGCACCCACGGATCCACTTCGTCGTCGATTCCTACTGGCTCGACGATGAGGGTGTCGCGATCGACCCGCTACTCGACGCCGACGTCACCGTCGGCTGGTTCGCCGGCCGTCCGCGCGAGCCCGTCGCCGTGCTCCTCAGCAACCGCCACCACTACCGCAGCTCGGGCGAGCTGCGCGATCGCTTCGGCTGCGCGGTGCGGTGCAGCGCGGCGGGATTGCACGAGTTCACACACGGCGAGCGGGTGGAGGGTTTCGCGTTCGGCGAGCAGCTCCCCGGTCCCGCGCTCGCGTGCGAGGTCGGCGCCCTCTGTCCCGACGAGACCGCGCTTTACCTGCCGCGCCAGGAGGCGATCGTCTTCGCTGACGCGGTCGTGCGCGGCCGCACCGGCGTGCTCGGCTTCGTGGACGACGCGCTGATGGACGACCCCGAGCGCACGAAGGCCGGGATCCTCGCGTCATGCCGGCGCCTTCTAGAGGATCCGGCGCTTCCGTTCCGGCACCTCCTGCTCGCGCACGGCGGCCCCGTGATGGACGAAGGCCGCGCGCTGCTCGAGGACCTCGTCGGCGCCGGCGGCCGCACCGCCTTCGAGCTGTAGGGCGGCGGCTACTGCTCGCGCCGCCACACGGCCGCGTCGGCGGCGCGGAGCGCGAAGACCGCGAGCGGCGTCAGGACCGCCCACACGCCGACGATGAGGATCGACGCCCGCGAGACTCCCCAGGCGAGTAGCGCGAGGTCCAGCGCGGCGACGGCTACCCATGCGGCTGCGTGGATGAAACGCGGCAGTTCCACGTACCCAGCGTAGGCCGACGGGGCACGCAAACTGTGCGTTTCGTCACGGCTGCTACACGGATTGCGTAGAGCTCCGCGCAGCGCGTTCTGTTCAGCTGACGGGCGGCGGCGTGCCCTTCGCGCTCGCGGTGAGGGCCGCGTCCCAGCCGCAGACCTCGCAAGCGTGCAGGAACGCCGAGCGCGCGAATTCAAGGCCCATGCCGTGGGGGTCCGCCGCGTCCCTGACGACGTCCCAGTCGAGCACGTACTCGCCGAGCTCGCCGTCCCAGCGCGCCGTCTGCGGCGAGAGCTTGCCGTCGGAGAAGTCGTCGGGCGAGGGGTGCGCATAGGCGTAGAACGCCGCCTTTCCGTAACGCGGGTCGCCGGGCCACCAGCCGAGCGCCACCTCCTGGGCGTCCATCGCGTTGCGCATGATGAAGTCATCCGACGGCGGGTCGGCGGGCTGGCCCGAAAAGAGGTTCGTGGCGAGGTCGAAGGAGCCCCACCAGGCGTTGACGGGTGTCTCGCGGCCGCGGTACGGGGCGCGAAACGCGGCGAGGACGAGTGCGGCCGCGCTCGCCGCGGCGTGGTAGCGAGTTACGGCGTCGACGTCGTAGCTCGCGTGCTCCTCGTCGGCGTCGAGTGGGACCGTCCACCAGACCTCCTGCGGCGTCGGGTCGATCTGCACGTCGCCCGCGAGGCCGCGGACGGCGTCGAGCAGCCCGCGCGCGACCGCCCCGACGGAGCGGTCGGGTGTGAGCGGGACGCGCCGCGCGCGGCCGTCGCTGTGTTCGGCGAACGCTTCGTGGGCGAGCAGGTCGAGCCCGGCGACGAGGGCGCTCGTGCCGCCGGCGACCGGCAGCGGCGCGGTCTCCCAACCCCGCGCGGTGAGGCGCAGCGCGGCGTGCTGCAGCTGTGGCTCCGGGGGCGCAAGCGCGACGGCGAGCTTGCCCAGCACCTGGCTGTGGCCGTGCAGCGTGTCGCACGTTGCGGTCCAGTCCTCGTAGTTGACCCCCGGAAGCGCCATGCCCCGCGTAGCTCCTCCCCTTCGCGTTGCCTGTCGGTGTACCACGTTCGCCGCGCCGGCACGCGCCTCGCGGCGCGCCGCGCCTCGGGGCCCGTAGATTTCCGCGCACATGAGGATCGTCAGCGAGGAGCAGTTGGCCGTGCGTCTTGCGGCGCTCGCGGCCGAGCCACGCGTGGTCGCGAGCGGCAACCTCGCGTCGCCGGCGCGGCTGCTCACGCTGCTCGACGGCGCCGTTGAGCGCTACCGCCTCTTCGTCCTGAACGCGTCCAGCTCGCTCCCCGAACGCGACGGCGTGACGTTCGAGACGCCCTTCGTCGGCGCCGGCATGCGCGGTGCCCGCGGGCACCTCGACTACCTGCCGATGCGCCTTTCGCTCGTTCCGCACCTCTTCCAGCGCTCACGCCCGCCGGGATGCGTGCTGCTGCACACCTCCACGATCCGCGCGGGTCGCGTGTCTCTCGGCATCGAGGTGAACATCCTCGTCGCCGCGATCGAGCAGACGAGGGCCCGCGGCGGCCTCGTGGTCGCGCAGCTGAACCCGAACATGCCCTACACGCTCGGCGACGCGGAGCTGGACTGCGAGGACATCGACGTCGCCGTCGAGGTCGACGAACCGCTGCCCGAGCCCCGCGCGCGGAGCTTCGGCGCGATCGAGGAGGCGATCGGGGCGAACGTCGCGACGCTCGTCGACGACGGCGCGACGCTGCAGCTCGGCATCGGCGCGATCCCGGACGCCACCCTCGCGAGCATCACGGACCGCCGCGGCCTCGCGGTGTGGTCGGAGATGATCAGCGACGGCGTCCTGCGACTCGAGCGCGCCGGCGCCCTCGATCCCTCGCGGGCGATCTGCGCGTCCTTCCTTTTCGGTTCGCGCGAGCTTTACGACTGGGTCGACGGCAACCCGCGGGTGAGGATGCTGCGCACGGAGGTCGCGAACGACCCGGCGGTGATCGCGCAGCAGCCCGGCATGGTGTCCGTCAACGCGGCGTTGCAGGTCGACTTGTTCGCCCAGGCGAACGCGAGCTGGGTGAACGGCCGCATCCACTCGGGCTTCGGCGGCCAGCCCGATTTCACCGCGGGCGCGCTGCACTCGCACGGAGGCCACGCCGTCGTCGCGCTGTCGTCGTGGCACGAGAAGAGCGGCACGTCGACCGTCGTGCCGCTGCTCGCCTCGCCCGTCACGTCGTTCCAGCACTCGGCGATCGTCAGCGAGCAGGGCGTCGCGGCGATCTTCGGCCGATCGGCGCATGCGCAGGCCGAGCTCCTGATCGAGAACGTCGCCGCCGGGCGCGCGCGCCCGGGGCTGCGCGACGCCGCGCGCTCGCTCGGCCTCTTAACGTGAGCGGCGGCGCCGAAGCGCCGCCGCAAACCTCGTCCAACCAGGGGCGCCCTACGGCCCGACGAATGCCTTGACGTCGGGGATGAACCCGGCGGCCGGGGCACCGATCCCCGTCATCGAGTCGAACCCCGGCGCGGCCTTCAGGATGCCCTTCTGCTTGAAGCATTCGCTGTTGTAGTTGCAATATTCTTCGGTCCCTTCGTAGCCGAGCGTCAGCGCGGTCACGAAACGGCCGAATTCTTCGTTGAACCCGTCGGCGTACCCGTCGTACACCGTGTACTGCTTGCCCGCCGGGAGGATGTCGTTGTACGCGGTTGTCGCGTACGACGATTCATCGAGCGCGTAGAGCAGCGGGTTGATGAACCCGAGTTCGGCGCCGACGGCCTGGTTGGTGTCGGCGAGCAAGCCCGAGAGCATCGGTGTCGCGAGGCTCGTCCCGCCGAGCGCGTATTCGGTGTAGTGCACTCCGCTTTCCGGGAACGCCATCGTCTCGCCCACGCGCAGCCCCGTCGCCGGGTCCGCCATCATCGAGATGTCGGGCTCGACGCGGTTGAACGTGTGCGTCACCGCGGCGTTGCGCGCGGCGAGCCCGAACGGGACGACTTCGAACTGGTATGACGGCTCGGGGTTGCGGTAGCTCGTGCCACCGCCGCCGCCGTACGCGTAGGAGCTCTTCAGCCACGTACCGACCTTCGAGCTCTTGCACTTCGGGTAGTGCAGCTCGGCGAGGTTCGTCGTGCAGAGCACGCTCGCCGAGGTGGACCAGCCCACTTCGCCAGCGTTTTCGTTGTCCGGGCCGATCTTCACTACCGTGCCGCCGACGCCCGTCGTGTACGGGCTCGAGCCGGGCGAGTCGGGCGAGTTGAAGCCCGCGACGGAGAAGTCGTCGCCTTCGTCGCCCGCCGCGAACTCGGTCGCGATACCGGTCCCGTCGGCCATCAGCAGGATGCTTTCGCCGGCGCGGGTTTCGCGTTCGCTTTCGAGCAGTTCGATGCCCGCCCACGAGTTGCTGATGATCGACGCCTCGTGGTTGTCGACGATTTCGTGCAGCGCCTTGTAGAGACCGGTCACGCAGTTCTTCGCGCCGACGTAGAGGATTTTCGCCCCCGGCGCGATCGCGTGGACCGTCTCTACGTCGAGCGTCTGCTCGACCGACCAGCCACTCGCTTCACACAGTTCCTCGTCGTTGAACTTCGGCGAGACCTGCTCGCTGAAGTCACCCGGTTCGAGCACCGCGCTCGGCTCGTTCAGTTCGCTGTAGTGATGGGCGTCTTCGTACAGCGTGGTCGCCGCGTACGCGTCGAGGATCGCGACGGTCTGCCCGCTGCCGTCGATCCCTTTTTCGATCTGGCTCGTGACGCCGTAGGCGCCCTGCACCTGCTGCGGCACGTAGCCGCAGTTCACGTACGAGGGGTCTTCGGGGTAGCCGGGCAGCGTCGGGTCGACGGTGTCGATCGTTTCGCCGAAGTACTGCGAGCACGGCGGCGGCTCGACGATCGCTTCCGGCGGCGGGATCGGTTCCTTGCGCTTCGGGTGGCTGAGGCTCGAGCGCTCCGTTTCGAGCCGGCCCGCCGTCGTGGACGCGCGGTGCGCCGGCACCTGGCTGATGCCGCTCACGCCCTCGACGATGCCCGCGATGCTCGCGGGCACGGACAGCGCGGTGCGCGCCTGGCGCAGCCGCCTGCCTTTGAACTTGTACTCGCCGAGGCGCGTGCCGAACGCGCGCTCGACCTGCGCGGCGGTGCCGGATGCCGTGATCGCCATGCGATCGGCGCTCACGGATTCGACGGTGAGGCCCTCGGAGTTCAGCCACGCCTTGACGGCCGCGACGGAGCGCGCCGACGGCGAGAAGCGCGCCTCCCACTGCGACGGCTTCAGGAAGTGCCTGTAGTCGCTGCTTCGCGGTGAGCTGACCGCGAGCGCGAAGGATCTCGCGCCCGCGAGGTTCGGGAGCTTCAGGTTGACGGCGAATTCGACCGTTTCGCCGGCCGGCGTCGTCGCCACCGGCGAGCCCGAAGCTGCAATCTTTGATGCCCGCTGGATCGCCTCGCGGCCGCGTGCCGCGAAGGCTTCGTTGGAAGCGGCGAGAAGCTGCACCCCGCCGAGCGTTGTTGCCGCAACCGCCGCGGCGAGAATCTGCCGTCTCATCTGGCCTCCGTTCCGTTGGCGCCGGTGCCCATGTCCCGCGCCCATCAGCGGTGGACGATACCGCTCGAAAGCCCGCTTGGCAACGCGGATAAGGCGGACGCGGACTGGTTAGGATCGCGTGCGTGGCGGCCTGCAAAGCGCATCCGGTAAAGCCGTGACGGCGCGGTCGGCGTACGTGTACGACGCCGTGCGTACGCCGTTCGGGCGCTACGGCGGCGCGCTCGCGTCCGTGCGGCCCGACGACCTCGCGGCGACGGTGCTCGCGGCGCTGCTCACCCGTTCGCCGGCCCTCGACCCGACGCAGATCGACGACGTGATCTACGGCGACGCTAACGGCGCGGGCGAGGACAACCGCGACGTTGCGCGGATGGCGGTGCTGCTCGCGGGGCTGCCGACGTCCGTACCCGGCGTGACCGTGAACCGATTGTGCGGTTCGAGCCTGGAGGCGACGATCCAGGCGGCGCGCGCGATCGAGACCGGCGACGCCTCGATCGTCGTCGTCGGTGGCGTCGAGTCGATGTCGCGGGCGCCGTGGGTGCTGGAGAAGCCGGGACGCGGCTACCCGGCGGCGGCGCAGACGCTCCACTCGACGACGCTGGGCTGGCGCATGGTGAACCCTCGCATGCCCGCCCAGTGGACGATCTCGCTCGGCGAAAGCGCGGAGAAGCTCGCGGGCCTCTACGACATCGGCCGCGACGCGCAGGACGAGTTCGCGCTACGCAGCCACCGGCTCGCGGCGCAGGCGTGGCACGAGGGCGTCTTCGAGGAGATCGTGCCCGTCGACGGCGTCGAGCTCGAGCGCGACGAGTGCATCCGGCCCGACACGTCGCTGGAGCGCCTCGCGAAGCTCGCCCCGGCCTTCGTCGCCGGCGGCACCGTCACCGCCGGGAACTCCTCGCCGCTGAACGACGGTGCGTCGGCGCTGCTCGTCGGCGACGAGGACGCGGCGCGGGTGCTCGGGCGAGAGCCGCTCGCACGGATCGCGACGCGCGCGGCGCACGGCGTCGACCCCGACGTGTTCGGCATCGGGCCGGTCCGCGCGGCAGAGCTCGCGCTGGAGCGTTGCGGCATCGACTGGGGCGACGTGGACTACGTCGAGCTGAACGAGGCGTTCGCATCGCAGTCGCTCGCCTGCCTCGCGGGCTGGCCGGAGCTCGACCCGGCGAAGGTCAACGTGCGCGGCGGCGCGATCGCGATCGGCCATCCGCTCGGCGCGTCGGGTGCGCGGCTCGTCGGGCGGCTCTCGTTCGAGCTCGCGCGCAGCGCGGGGCGTTACGGGGTGGCGACGCTCTGCATCGGCGTCGGTCAGGGTCTCGCGCTCGTACTCGCCGCCGACTGAGCTACGCGGCGGCGTGCTCGCGCGCCCACCGCGAGATGCCGCCCGAGCCGGTGACCACGGCGTCGCCGTCGACGACGAGGATGGGCACCGAACGCTGGCCGCTGAGGCGCTCCACCTCGGCGCGGTCGCTGCCGCGCGAGGGCCAGGTCCAGAACTTCAGGCTGCCCCCCTTCACCTCGCGCACCTCGTAGCGGTGTCCCGCCGCGTCGAGCGCCTTCGCGGCGCGGTGGCACGGGTGCTCGAAGGGCCCGGGGCCCGCGCGGAAGTCGGCGCCCGAGTCGCAAACGAAGAGGACCATCGTCGCGGTCGGGTCGCCGGGGGCCGCCATCGCGCCCGATTCTAGGCGTCTAAAGCGGCGCGTGCGAGATGACCCAGCGCCCGTCCTGCTGGTGGCGGACCTCGCCTTCGACGCGCAGGTATTCGAGCAGGTGGCCGACAGCGGCGGGGTCCGGGTGGCCGGCCATGCGGCCGGCGATCTCGGCCGCGGTCGCGGCGCCGCCGACGGCGCGCAGGGTCTCGGTCACTTCGCTGAGTCTGTCTTTTGGCACTTCGCTCCCTCTTCCGGGCCGCACTGCGGCGTTACGGCGCGAAGTCTACGTGCAGCGCGTGCGCCGGAGCCCGTCCGCGGCGGCGTTCGCGCCCCGCGAACGCGCGCGCCGCGCGGCGCGTATCGTTCCGCCATGGCCGAGCGGCAGATCGCGACGAACGGCATCGAGCTGCACGTCGTGGAGGAGGGCGAGGGGCCGCTGGTGCTGCTGCTGCACGGCTTCCCCGAGCTCGGGTTCTCGTGGCGCCACCAGATTCCGGTGCTCGCACGCGCCGGCTACCGCGTCGCGGCGCCCGACATGCGCGGTTTCGGACAGAGCTCGATCCCAGAGTCCGTCGACGCGTACGACGTCGAGCATCTCGTCGCCGACGTCACCGGCCTGCTCGATGCTCTCGGCGAGCAGAGCGCGATCGTCGTCGGCCACGACTGGGGCGCGAACGTCGCGTGGTCGACGGCGATCATGGCGTCCGAGCGCGTGCGCGCCGTCGCGGGCCTGTCGGTCCCGTTCATCCCGCGTGCACCCGCGCCGCCGATCGACATCCTGCGGCGGCACCTGGGCGCGGATTTCTACATCGTCTGGTTCCAGCAGCCCGGCGTCGCCGACGAGGCGCTCGCGCGTGACGTCCGGCGCACGCTCACGACATCGCGCCAGTGGACATCGAGCTGGGCGCAGGAGGACGAGGCGCGGCCGAAACGACCGGGCTGGATCAGCGAGGACGAGCTCGCGGTCTACGTCGACGCCTTCGAACGGACGGGGTTCACTGGCGGCTTGAACTGGTACCGCAACATCGACCGCAACTGGGAGCTGCTCGAGCCCTACGGCGATCGCCGCGTCGAGCAGCCCGCGATGTTCCTCACGGGGGAGCGCGACCCCGTGACCGGCTTCTACCCGGCGAGCCTGATGGACGGGTGGGTCGCCGACCTGCGTCGCAGCGACGTCGTCGCGGGCGCCGGCCACTGGGTGCAGCAGCAGGCGGCGGACGAGGTCAACGCCGCGCTGCTCGCGTTCCTCGCGGGGCTCTAGCCTTCCGCGCCGATCTGCTCGATGAACGCGGCGAGGTCTTCGACCTTGGCGGCGGAGAGGTGGTGCGCCACGAGCGCGGCGCGCATCGCGGTGGCATCCCAGCCGGCGAGCTGGGGCGCGTCCGGGTCGGCCAGGACGTGGCGCACGAAGGCTTCGTTGACGAGCGCGCGGCGGCCGTCGGCGAGCTTCACACGGTGGCCCGCGAAGTTCTCGAAGTTGGGACCCGCGACCTGCGAGCCGCCGATCAGGTGGCAGGCCCCGCACCCTTCCGACGCGAAGAGGCGGCCGCCCTCTTCGATCTGCTGCTGCAGCGGTGTCAACGCGAGCGGTCCGCCGCTCGGCCGGCTCGCTCCGGTTATGTCCTTCGTCTCGGCGCAGCCCGCGAGGAGCGCCGCGGCGAGGAGCGCCGCAGCGGCCCGCGCAGCGCCGCGGACCTGGCATTGCCGGGCGCCGGCCTTCATGCGAGCGATGCTATTGAACGCCCGGAGCGGGTCCGCTCAGTGGCCGGCGAGGGAGTGCGCGAGCCGGTACGCGTCGACGGTGCCGAGCCCACTCGCCATGTCGTAACCCGGTTTCGCGCGGAAGCCCGCGACGCGCAGCAGCGTTTCGCCCTCTTCACCGCGGATCAGGAACGTGTTGTTTCCTTCGGTGACGTCGACGAGGCCGCTCGCGCCCCAGCCCGCGCTCGCGGCGAGCTGGTACAGGGCCGGGTTGATCTCGCCAAGCGGATGACCCGCAACCTGGTCGAGCAGCGCGACGACACCCGCGAAGAGCGGCGTCGCGACGCTGGTCCCCGCGGCGTCCCAGAACGTCGGCCCGTCGGGTTCTCCTTCGACCTTCGAGCGGAAGGACGAGAACACGACGAGCCCGGCCTTTTCACCTGCGTTCATGGAGATGTCGGGGGTCGCACGATACGCGCCCGAGCCGGTTTCAAGGAGCTGCTGGTAGGCCGGTCGCCCGAAGACGTGCGAGGGGCCGCCGCCGCCGCCGTAGGAGACGCCCGTCGGTTCCACTTCTTTCCAGACGGTGTCGGGTCGCACGCGTTCGCCGGCGGCGTCGAGATGCATCTGCGTGCCGCCAACGGACGTGACGAGCGGGTCCGACGACGGCCACGACTGTTCGCGGTGGCTGAAGTAGCCGCCTTCGAGGTCTTCTTCGTCGACGCCGTTGTCGCCGGCCGCGGCGAGCATCGTGACGCCCGCGGCGGCCGCGTTGACGTTCGCGGAGCGCAGCGCGCGGATCGCGTTCTGGTCGGGGAAGTCGTCTTCGCCCGAGCCGAAGCTCTGCGAGATCACCTGGCCGAGGTGGTGTTCGATGACGTAGTTCTCGGCGGCGACGATCTGCGGGAAGCCCTGCACGCCCTGCGTCTCGGCGACCGGCGTCTCGACGAGCAGGATCCGTGCGGCGGGCGCGATGAGGTGCGCGCACTCGACGTCGATCGTCGTCTCGGCGGCCCAGCCGACCATTTCGACGTTCTTCTGCCGGTAGCGCGCAACCTGGCCGGCGGGCTGGATCACTTCGAGCGACGGCGGTTCGGGCAGCGAGTAGGCCGAGTCGAAGACAGACAGGTCGTGCTGGATCGTCGGCGATCCGAACGAGTCGACGATCACGATCGTCTCGCCCTGGCCTTCGTAGCCTTCGCGGTAGAGCGGCGTCGTGTCGTAGGCGTGCTGGACCTGCGCCGGCAAGAAGCACCGGCTGCCGCCCTGCTCGCACGTCGCGGTCTGCGGCGCCGCGCGGTGCGAGAGGACCGTCTTGCGCAGCCCGTGCGACGCCGGGTAGGCGGACGCGGCGGCGGGCGCGATCAGCGCGAGCGCGGTGCACGCGAGCAGCGTGCGCCACGCGTTGCGCTTCGCCGTTGCCCCTCGAGCGTCCCTGCACACGGTCCGCAGATCGTAGCCGGGCCGCGAGCGCGACGCGAGCGGCTACTCGATGACGACGCGTACGGTGTGCAGCAGGCGGTCGGACGCGCCGCGCACGCTGCCGCCGAGCTCGAGCGTGGTGCGGATGTACGCGAGCGTCTCGGCGGTGAGGCGCTCGCCCGGCAGAACGTTGGGGATCCCCGGCGGGTACGTCGCGAGCGACTCGGCGGCGATGCGCCCAACCGCGCGCTCCGCCGGCAGCACCTCCTGCGCGCCGAGGTACGCCTCGCGCGGGGTCATCGCGAGCTCGCCCCACGGCGGCGCTGCCGCGAAGCTCGGCATCGAACCCGGGGGCGTGAGGCCGACGCGCCCCGCGGCCTCGCGCAGGGCGTCCACGAAGCGGCCCGCCTCGTCGAGCATCCGCTCGCCCATGCCGAACACGGCGACGAGGACGTGCTGCCCGTACAACTCGAGGTTGATGTCGCCGATCTCGCGCAGCAGCGGGGCGAGCTCGTAGCCGCTCGCGGCGATGCCGCGCACGTCCACGGCGACGCGCAGCGGGTCGTACGCGAAGACGCCGGGGCGCTCGGTGAGGCGCTCGTCGAGCACGTCGAGGCCCTCGATCTCGCGGATCCTGCGGCGGCACTCCGCGAGCACCGTGATCGTCCGCGTCAGGAGCTCGGTGCCGTGCAGCGCGGCCTGGCGGCGTGTGGCGTCGAGCGAGGCGAAGAGCAGGGAGCTCGGGCTCGTCGACTCGGTCAGCGTGACCGCCCGGTCGACGAGGTCCTCGCCGATGTAGTCGCCGTTGCCGAGGTGGAGCATCGCGGACTGGCCGAGGCTGCCGGCGATCTTGTGCGTGCTCGAGATGACGAGGTCCGCACCGAGCGAGATGGCGTGCGGCGGAAGGTCGGGGTGAAAGGCGAGGTGCGCTCCCCAGGCCTCGTCGACGACGATCGGCACGCCGTGGGCGTGCGCAACCTCGACGAGACCCCCGACGTCGGCGACGGCGCCGAAGTACGTGGGCGAGACGGCGATCGCACCGGCGGCGCCGGGCGTCGCGTCGAGCGCCGCGTCGAGCGCCTCGGGCGTGATGCAGTGCGCCACTTCGAGCTCCGGGTCGAGCTCGGGCTGCACGAACGTGGGGCGCATGCCGGAGAGCACCAGCGCGTCGATCGTCGACGAGTGGCCGTTTCGCTGCACGACGACGTCGCTCCCCCGCTGGGCGAGCGCGAGACCCGCGGAGAGGTTCCCCTGCGACGCGCCGTTGACCATGAACCACGTCCGCAGCGCACCCCACGCGCCGGCCGCGAGCCGCTGCGCCTCCTCGAACGGCGACGGCTCGACGCCGACGTCGATGCCGTGCGTGAGGGCCGGGATGTCCATGCGCAGAGCGAGCTCGCCGATCGCTTCGACGAGCCCGGGGTCGGCGCCCTGGCCGCCCTTGTGGCCGGGGACGTGCAGGCGTGCCGGCTCGCGTCCGGCGTACGCGCGAAGTGCGTCGAGGTAGGGGGCGTATCGCTGCTCGTTGCTCATCGTCGATCCGGGCGCGGGCCAGCGCGGCCCGCAACCGCGGCGAGTCTAGTCGCGCGCCGCGTCGGTCTCCGGTCAGCGTCCGCGCCAGGCGGGCGGGTAGGGGAGCGGCGTCAGGACACCATCGAGACGGCCGCGGAGCTCCTCGAAGTCAGGTGGCAGCGAGAGCTTCTCGCCGAGGTGCGCGGCGTCCTCGTCGACGGTGAAGCCGGGGCCGATCGTCGCGATCTCGAAGAGCACGCCGCTCGGCTCGCGGAAGTAGACGGAGCGGAAGTAGAAGCGTTCGATGACGCTGGTGGGGCGCATGCCACCCTCGGCGACGCGCTCGCGCCAGGCGTCGATGTCGCCGGGCTGCGCAGCAAAGGCGACGTGGTGGACGGTGCCGGCCCCCGGCCGGGGCAGCGCCGGCGACGGCGGGTCGTCGTACGTGTAGGTGGAGCCGCGCTCCTCGCCGCGGACCTCCCATGCGGTGCCGGCGCCGGTGAAGCCGAGGACCTCGCCGAGCAGCCGTTCGCTCGCGGCGGGAGCCGCCGAGAGAGCGCGGACACCCTCGAAGCCCTGGAGCGCGTAGTCGGCCGGGATCTCGGGGTCGCGTGCTGTCAGCGGCGCGTCGGGCGCGTCGCTGACGAGGATCTCGTGCTCGAGGCCCTCGGGGTCCGCGAAGAGGACGGTCTGTTGCCCCCGCGGCGCCGCGCCGGCGTCCTCGAGGCGCTCGCGCCAGAAGTCCAGCGCCTGCGCGGACGCGGCGCGCCAGAGGATGCGGTGCACCATCCCCTGTCCGGCGCGGCCGCTTTCCGCGCCCGGGTACTCGAAGAACGTGAGGTCGAACCCGGGCGAGCCCTGCTCGTCGCCGTAGAAGAGGTGGTAGACGGTCGGGTCGTCCTGGTTGACGGTGCGCTTGACCATCCGCATCCCCATCACGCCGGTGTAGAACTCGACGTTGCCGGGGGCGTCGCCGGTGATCGCCGTGATGTGGTGGATCCCCTCGAGGCGCACGGCGCAAATCTAGCGCCGTGCCGCCGTGCGATCATCGCCGCGTGCAGGACGGGCCGCTGATCGCGCGTTTCGGACGGGCGCGGCGCGACCCGCAGCTCGCCGTGCTCGAAGGCCTCCACGCGCTCAAGCACGCGCTGCGCTTCGGCGCCGACGTCGACGAGGTCGTGACGGTCGACAGGGATGCGCTCGCGCAGCTCGCCCGTGAGCTAGCGGCGGACGTCGCCGACGAGATCCTCGCGCGCGCACGACCGGTCGACGCGCGCATCTTCGCCGAGCTCGTCCCGAACCCGCCGCCGACTGGCGTGCTCGCGCTTGCCGCGCGGCCGCCGTTCGCCGTGCGCGCAGCGCTCTGCGCGGACCCGGGGTCCCCGGCCGTGCTGCTCGAGAATCCGCGCGACCTGGGCAACCTCGGTGCGGCCATCCGCGTCAGCGCCGCGGCGGGGGCGGCGGCGCTGGTGAGCAGCGGCAGCCACGACCCGTGGCACCCCGATGCGATCCGCGGCGCGGCGGGATTGCATTTCGCGCTGCCCGTCGGCCGCGTCGCCTCGCTCGTCGAGCTCGACGGCAGCGGCCGGCGGCTCGTCGCGCTTGACCCCGAGGGCGACGAGCTCGGCGCCGGCGAGCTCGGGCCTGGGGTGCTGCTCGCGTTCGGCACCGAGCGCGATGGCGTCAGCGGGGAGCTGCTGGAGCGCGCCGAGGCGCGCGTGCGCCTGCCGATGCGGCCCGGCGTTTCGTCGTTGAACCTCGCGACGGCGGTGGCGGCGGCGCTCTACTCGCTGCGCTAGGCGGCAGCCGCCGCGGCGGGGTTCGCCTGCGCCCACGCGACGATCTCGTGCGAGCCGTCGATCACGGCGCCGTCGTCGAGCACCAGCGTCGGCACCCACTTGTTGCCGGTGAGTCGCTCGACCTCGCGCCGGCCGCTCGTCAGCGCCGGCAGCGGGCCGAGCCCGTACGAGAGGACGACCTCGGGCTCGTAGCCAGCCTTGCGCAGCGCCTCGTTCGCGTTGCGGCAGGGGTGCCCGCCGGGCCGCGGCGTCGGGAACGTGCCCCAGCAGACGTAGAGCTTCAAGCTCGGTCCTCGTCGGGTGCCGCGGCGCCCTGGACCGGCTCGAGCTGCGGCTGGGCGGCGGTGGTGAGGCTCGGCTCCGAACGCGCGGCGCGCAGTTCGTAGTCGCGCCTGGCGGCGAAGTCGGCGCCCGCCAGCACGCGGTCGGCCTTCATCGCGCGTGCTACCCCCTCGGAGAGCCGGCGCGGGAGGACCGCGGTGAGGCGAAGCGTCGTGCGCGCCCTCTTCGGCACGTACACGTCGACGATCTTGAACTGCAGCGCCTCGATGATGGCGTCGGCGACCTCCTCGGGCTCGAGGTTCTTCACGGTGCGCACGTCGCCGAGGTGGCCGCCGAGCTCGGTGTTGACGACCGACGGCATGACGTAGCTGAGCGCGACGTCGGAGCCGATCAGGCGCATCTCGCCGTGCACGGCCTCCGTCAGGCCGACCACGGCGTGCTTGGTGGCCGAGTACGTCGCGCCGCCGGGCGCGCCGAACTTGCCGGCCTGCGACGCGATGTTGACGATGTGGCCGCTGTTGCGGGGGATCATCCGTTCGAGCGCGAGCTTCGTGCCGATGATCACGCCGTGCAGGTTGATGTCGACGATGCGCCGCGCGGTGACGTCGTCCTCCTCGGTGAACGGGCCGATGGGCATGATGCCCGCGTTGTTGACGAGCACGTCGACGGGCGCGAGCTCCTGTTCGACGCCGTCGAGGAAGGCGGCGAACGAATCGCGCGTCGTGACGTCGAGCGCGAACGCGACGGCGGCCGGGCCGAGCGCTTCGGCTGTGCGGCGGGCCTCTTCGGCGTCGACGTCACCGATCGCGACGCGCATGCCCTGGCGCAGCATCGCTTCGGCGGTGGCGCGTCCGATGCCCCGCGCGCCCCCGGTGATCGCCGCTGTCTGGCCCGCGAGGATGCGCGGCTGTTTGGCCATCCTGCCCTCCTGACGTTCGGATCTGCTCTCCCGCGGACAACCTACCGCGCGGCGGTCGTGCGCGCAGCGCGGGTAGTACGCTTGGGGCATGCCGTTCTTCGAGGTCGACGGCCAGCGGCTCGCGTACACCGAGTACGGCGGCGGCCCCGCCGAGGTGAAACCGGATGGGCGGCGCGGGCGGACGGCGCGGCGCGCCCCCGCTGCGGGACGACCCCTGATCCTGCTCCACGGCCTCCTGCTCTCGCAGCGCATGCACACGCCGCTCGCGGAAGACCTCGCGGCGCGCGGCAACCGCGTCGTGACGCTCGACCTGCTCGGCCACGGCCAGTCCGACCAGCCGCGCGACATGTGGCGCTACTCGATGGAACTTTTCAGCGAACAGCTGCTCGCGCTGCTCGACCACCTCGAGATGCCCCAGGCCGCCGTGATGGGCACCTCGCTCGGTGCGAACGTCTCGCTCGAGCTCGCGGCGCGTCACCCCGACCGTGTCCGCGGCATGGTGATCGAGATGCCGGTGCTCGACAACGGCCTGCTCGCGAGCGCGCTCGCGTTCACGCCGCTGCTCGTTTCGCTGACGTTCGGCGAGCAGGTCATGAAGATCGTCGCAAAAGGCACGCGCCTTGTCCCCGGCCGCCTGATGCCCTACTACGCCGACGTGATGCTCGACGTGCTCAGGCGCGACCCGGGGCCGGGCGGCGCCCTGCTGCAGGGCCTCTTCTTCGGCCGCACCGCGCCGCCCCGCACGATCCGGCGCACGATCCAGACGCCGACGTTGATCCTCGGCCACGAACGCGACCCGGTCCACCCCTTCTCGGATGCCGGCATGCTCGCCGAAGAGATGCCCAACTCGACGCTGATCCGCGCCAACTCGATCGTCGAGCTGCGCCGCAGCCCGGAGCGTCTCACCGCACAGATCGGGGCCTTCCTCGACGACATCTGGCGCCGTACGCCACGCCGCTCCTCAGCGGGCGCGGGCGCGCGCGGCTAGCGCAGGTCTTCCTCCACGCCGCCGGGTGGCCGCGGGCCGTCCTCGACGATGTCCCGGCCCGTCGGCTCGAGACGCGCGTCGAGCTCGAGCTGCCAGAAGTAGCGCGTGAACGTCATGCCGCTGTCGAACTCGCCGACGTGGGGCTCGACGCTCTCGCCGGCCGCCATCCGCACGATCAGCTCGGGGTAGCTGCGGCCGGGATGCGCGGCGTAGATCGGGGCGGGGAACGCGCCCCCGAAGCGGGTGTTCACGTCCGTGATCGCGATGCCGACGTCGGGGTCGCGGAAGACCTGGATCGTGGCGGGGCCGCGCACCGCCAGGGCCTCCATCACCTCGCGGCCGAGCTCGACGAGCTCGCGGTCGTCGACCACGGCGCCCTTGATCGACTCACCGCCCCGCGATTCGAGCATGGTGCGCGGGATCGCGTTCAGGCAGCGCCCGTCGCGGTCGCCGAGACAGTCGATCGACAGCTCGGGGCCGTTCATCGCGCGCTCGACCATGACGTCCTCTTCGATGTAGCCGGCCAGGAAGCGCGCGTCGCCGGCGTCGCGGGCGCGGTGGATGGAGCGCGCGCCGGAGCCGCGGCGCGGCTTGACCATCGCCGGGTACGCGAAGGCGTCGAGGTCGTCGCCGGGGAGGATCGCGGGCGCCGTCGGCAGGCCGTGGCGCTCAAGCAGCAGGTGCGCCTCGTACTTGTCGTACGTCGCGCGCGCGACCTCGGAGGACGGCACGAGCGCGGGAAGCTCGCCCGCCTCCCGCGCGCGGGCGAGGATCTCGATGTCGAGGTCCGTGAGCGGCAGCACGAGCCCGACGTCGTGGCGGCGCACGATCTCGGCGAGCGCGGGGACGTAAGCCGCGTCGACCATCGCCGGGACGGTGCAGCGGACGTGCGCGGCGTAGCGTGCGGGGGCGAGCGGCTCGGGGTCCGCGACGACGGTCGTCGTGAGCGCCGCGAAGCAGGAGACGATGTCGTAGCGCTTGCCGGCGCCGGTGAGCAGAATCGCGGGCGTCAAAGCTCGCCCTGCCAGCCGCCGCTTGAGCCCTTGTACAGGCCGCCGCCGCCGAAGACGACGGCGGCGGTGCGCCACAGGATGCGCGCGTCGAGCGCCGCCGAGCGATGTTCGATGTACCAGAGGTCGAGCTCGATGCGCTCCTGCCACGGCAGCGACGCGCGGCCGTTCACCTGAGCCCAGCCGGTGATGCCGGGCTTGACGTCGAGCCGGCGGCGCTGGCGCTCGTCGTAGGTGTCGACCTGCGCCTGCAGAGTCGGCCGCGGCCCGACGATCGCCATCTCGCCGCGCAGCACGTTCACGAGGTTCGGCAGCTCATCGAGCGACGTTCGTCTCAGCAGCGCCCCGGTGCGCGTTATCCGCTCGTCGCCGGCGTTGACCTTCAGTCCCGCGCCGAGGTGTTCGGCGCCGTGCACCATCGTGCGCAGTTTGAGCATCTCGAACGGCCTGCCGCGCAGCCCGACGCGGCGCTGACGGTACAGCACGGGCCCGTGCGTCTCCAAGCGGATCGCGGCGGCGGCGGCGGCCAGCAGCGGCGAGAGCACGACGAGCAGCGTCGCCGACACGGCGATGTCGAAGGCGCGTCGCACGGCCTGACAATACGCGCCGGCGCCCTCAGCGGGTGCCTTCCGCGGCCTCCCACCAAGCCTCGGTGCCGTGCCGCAGCCAGTCCCACAGCCCCGCCGCCACAGACGCGACCGTGAGCACGTAGTAGCGCGCGATGAGCAGCGGCCGCAGGTGCAACGGGCCGCCGAGGGCGGCCGCGGCGAGCAGCGCGAGCTGGGCGGCGAGCAGGACGTCGTAGAGCACGCCCGCGCCAGCCGCGACGAGCGCGATGTTGGCGCCGAGGACGACCAGGTGCAGGAACGGCAGCAGGTAGCGCAGCAGCCTGTGCGAGAGGACCATCAGCGCGTAGCGCGGCGGGTAGCCGCGCGGCGAGAGCAGGCCGCCGCGGACGAGGATCGGCCAGGTATGGCTCATCATGCGCCGCTTGCGCGCGAACTCGCCCTCGCTCGTCGGCACCATCTTCTCGCGGGCGAGCGCCCCCGGCACGTAGATCGCGCGCAGTCCGCGCTTGACCATCGCGTGCGGCAGCGAGAGGTCGTGGCCCATGACCGGGTCGACGATGATGTAGCTCTCGCGCCGCGTCGCGTAGATCGCGCCGTTGCCCGCCGTCACCGACGAAAGCCGCGACTCCCAGGCACGGACCGCCATCTCGTAGCGCCAGTAGACGCCCTCCTGGTTGTCGGCGCCGTCGGCGGCGGCCTCGAAACGGACCTGGCCGCACGCGTAGCCGACGTCGCCCGCCGCGAACGCGCGCGTCAGGACGAGCGCCGCGGCGGCGTCCCACTGCGAGTTCGCGTCGGAGAAAGCGACGATCTCGCCGCGCGCGCATTCGACGGCGGCGTCCTGGGCGCGGATCTTGCCCCCGCGGGGTAGCTCGAGGACGACATCGGCGCCGGCTTCGCGCGCGAGCTCGGCCGTGCGGTCGCTGCAGCCGTCGCACGCGACGATGACCTCCAGCAGGCCGTCGGGGTAGTCGAGTTCGCGGGCGTTGCGGACCTTGGCGGCGATCACCGCCGCCTCGTCGTGGGCGGCGACGATCAGCGACAGGCGCGGCGGCGGCGGCGCAGCCGGCGGCGCTTCGGGACCGGCGAGGCGCGCCGCGATGTAGAGCGCGAACGGGTAGCCGAGCTGCGTCCAGACGATCAGCGCGCCCGCCGCCCAGAAGACGATCTCGAGCGCTGTCCTCATGAGCCTTTCCCGGCGACGCTCTCGTAGACGCCGAGCGTCGCGCGCGCGACCGCTGACCACGAGTAGTTCCCGGCCGCCGCCGCGGCCGCGGCGGCCGACATCGCGGCGCGCCGCGGCGCGTCAGCGAGCAGCCGCGCGAGCGCGTCGTGCAGCGCCGCCGCGTCTCCGGCGGGGACGGTCTCGGCGGCGCCGGTCGCCGCGAGCTCCGGGAAGCCGCCGACGTCGCTCAGCAGCAGCGGCCGGCCGAGCGCGAGCGCGGTGAGCGCGACGCCCGACTGGTCGGCTTCGCGGTAGGGCAGCACCACGATCGCCGCTTCGCGCAGGAGGGCGGCGAGCTCGTCGTCGGGGAGGTAGCGCTCGCGCAGCTCCACGCCGGGTCCGGCGAGAGCGCGCAGCGGCGCGGTGTCCATGCGCGGCATGCCGGCGACGATGAGGCGCGCACCGTCGATGCCGCGCCAGGCCCGCAGGAGAACGTCGATGCCCTTGTAGGGTCGCATCAGGCCGGCAAAGACCACGACGGGCTGCTCGCCGGCGGCCGGCGGCGCGGCGGAGCCGAGGTGCGCGAGCGCTCCGTGCGGGATCACGTGGATCCGCGAACGCTCGACGCCGAGGGCGACGAGGCGGCCGCGGCCGTGCTCGCTGTGGACCACGACGGCGTCGAAGCGCGCGTACAGGCGGCGCTGCGCCTGGCGCCGCAGCGCGCCGCCCTCGCGCGGCAGGATGTCGTGCGCCGTGATCACGCGCGGGCGGTCGGGCAGCAGCAGCCCGTCGACGGGCGGCAGCGCGAGCCACTGGAAGTGCACGACGTCCGCGCTCCGTGCGCGGGCCCGGTAGCGCAGCATGTCGGGAATGTGCTCGGCGAGCTTCGCGGCGCGCCGCAGGCGTGGCGAGGAGACGCGCGCGGCGTGGCGGTAGAAGTCCTCGCGGCGCGTGTAGCCGCCGCTGTCGGGCACCTCGCCGTACGCGAAACGGCTCGTGACGAGCTCGACATCGGCGCCGGCTGCGGCCAGCGCCGCGCAGAGCGCGTCGTCGTAGGGCGGCGTGAACGCCGACGGATCGACGATGTCTACCCGCACCGGGCCACAATAGGCGCGTGCAAGGCGAGAACGGGGGCGCGCAGGACGCGGTCGAGCTGACGTACTGCGTCGTCAACACGTCGCAGCGGGAGCTGCTCGTCGCGGGCCTGGACGCGATCGCGCGCGAGCGCGCGGCGCTCCCGTTCGCGACCGAGGTGCTCGTGCTCGACAACGGCTCGCGCGACGGCTCGGTCGAGGCGGCGCGCGCGCACCCCACCGTCGACGAGGTCGTCGCCGTCGGCGAACGGCGCGGCAAGGCCGGCAACGACAGTGAGCTCCTGCGCCGCGCCAGGGGCCGCTTCGGCCTGCTGCTGAACGAGGACTCGGAGCTGATGCCGGGCTCGACGCTCGCGCTGTGGCGTGCCCTCACGGACCGCCCCGACGCGGCGCTCGCCGGGGCGCGTCTGCTGCGGCCCGACGGCACGCCGCAGGCGTGCGCATGGCGCTTCCCGACGCCGCTGAGCGCGGCGGCGGGCGTCGTCGGCATGCACCGTCTCTACACGGTGCAGAGTCGCGGGGCGCGGACGCGCGAGGTCGACTGGTGCCAGTCGGCGGCGCTGCTCGTGCGCCGCTCCGCGGCGGCCGCCGCCGGCTACTTGGACCCCGCGTTCTTCGTCTACTCCGACGAGGTCGACTTCGCGCGGCGGCTGCGCGACGCGGGCTGGCGGAGCCTCTACGTCCCCGCGGCGATCGCGGTCCACCACGAGCAGCTCGCGACCGGCGAGGCGCCGCGGCGGCGCATCGTGCAGCTCGCCCGCGGCCGCGACCTTTACCTTCGCAAGCACCTTTCGCCTGCCGCCGCGTCGCTGACGCGCTGGTTGACGGCGATCGCGTACGCGATGCGTGCGGCCGCCGCGCTGGTACTGCCCGGCCGCGACGCGCGCCGTTACGCGCTGCACGCGTCGGCGACGCTTCACCCCGAGCGCGGCGAGGGCCTCGAGGAGGCCGCGGCGCGCTACAACGCCGAGCGCTAGATGTCGCGCAGCGGGTCCTCGGCGTAGGCCTCGACCTCGCCGTGGCGCGAGCGGAACGCCGCGGCGCGGCGGCGGCCGTCGGCGGCGAAGGCGCGCAGGCCATCGATCTCGTGCGGGTGCGCGAAGCGCACCGCGACGAGCCCGGCGGGCACCAGGGCGAGCCAGAGGATCCGCTCGATCAGGCCCGCTGCGCCTGACGTCGGCAGGATCAGCTCGCCGGAGACGGCAACGGCAACGAGGACCAGCGTCACCTTCGCAAGGCGCGCCCATTCGAAACCGACGGTGAAGAGGCGCCTGGTCAGCAGGTACATCACGATCAGCATCGCGCAGTACGCGCCGCACAGCGCGAGCCCGCCACCGGCGATGCCGAGGTCCGCGCCCGACGCCGGGATCAGCGTCACGAGCAGCACGACGTTGACGGCGAGGCCGGCGAGCGCCGCGGGCAGGTTCCGCTCGGTGACGCGGGCCCGGCCGGAGATCGCGAGGAAGACGAGGTAGAGCCCGTACAGCGACCAGCCGAGCGCGAGCCACGGCAGCGCGCGGTGGGCGCCGAAGAACGACGGCGCGGCGAGCAGCCGCACCATCCAGCGGCCGAGCAGCGCGACCGCGCAGACCACGATGCCCGTCGCGACGGCGTAGTAGGTCGTCACGACCGAGTAGAGGCGCCCCGCTTCCTCATCGCTCTCGATCGAGTAGGCGAGGGGCGGCCACGCGTACTGGAAGCCGCGGACAGCGACGAACACGACCGTCGCGAGCTTGATCGCGATCGCGTACTGGCCCGCCGCGGCGTGCGAGAAGGAGCGGAAGATGTAGAAGCGGTCGACGACCTGGAGGGCGTAGACGCTCGCGTCCGCGGGCACCGTCGGCAGCCCGAAGCGAAGCATCGCGCGCAGGTCGCCGAGGCGCACGCGGAAGGAGACGCGGCGGCGCAGCGTCCACCACAGCGCGAGGACGATGATCGCGGAGGCGCCGAAGTTCCCGAGCAGCAGGCCGGTCGCGCCGGCGTTCGCGACGACGACGAGCAGCACGGTGAACGTGACCGTCATCGCGACGTTCGCGCCGGACGCGTAGATGTACGCGCGGGCTCGTTCGTCTACGCGCAGTTGCGCGTAGACCATCTCGATGTTCGTGAACGCCCAGAGGCCGAGGATCGCGCACGCCATCAGCTGGGCGTCGCTGTAGCCGAGCAGCAGCTTCGACAGTTCGCCGGCGAAGGGCAGCAGCGCGAGCGCGATGACCGTGGTGGTCCACGCGACGGTCGCGGTCGCGGTCCGCGCGATGCGGGTGCGGCGGGCCTCGTCGGCGTCGTCGAAGTAGAAGCGGATGAACGCCTCGCCGATGCCGCCGCGCAGCACGATGCTCGCGAGGATCACGGCCGTGACGAGCGATTCGGCGGCGCCGTAGCCCTGCGGTGAGACGTGGCGCGTGTAGAGCGGCAGCGTGACGAGCGCGAGGCCCTTGGCGATGATGTCGCCGAACTGGTACGCCGCCCCGGTCGTCAGCAGGCGCCTGATGTGGCCAAGCACCGCTCAGACGCTATCGGCGGCGCCGCGCGAGAGCGCGCAGCCGACCGCGAGGAGCGCCCACGTGAAGGGGTCCTCCAGATAGTCGGCGTAAGTCCAGGTGTGCAGCACGAGCGCCGCGAAGGCCGCGGCGATCGCCATCCGCTCCGGCGACCCCCGCGCGCCGCGGAAGAGCACGAGCAGCGCGGCGACGAGCGTCACGACGTACACCGCGAGGCCGATCAGACCCTGCTCGGCGGCGACCGTCACGGGCGTGGTGTGCGACGCGGAAACGGACGTGCTGAGTTCGGCGGCGCTCTCGCCGGCGCGGTACTGGCGTTCGAACGAGCCCGAGCCATAGCCGAAGAGCGGCCGCTCGCGGAAGATCCGCAGCCCCCCGGAGGCGAGCTTCGAGCGCCCGTTCGTCGTGGTGCTCACGCTGCCGCCGGTTCCCTTCAGGCCGAAGTGAAAGCTGGCCGGCGCAAGCACGATCAACGCGAGGACCGCGACCGCTGCCGCGGCGGCGACGGTCACGGTGCGCCGCAGCGACCAGCGCCACGCCGCGAGCACCGCGAGCCCCAGCAGAAGCGCCGCCATGCTCGACTGCGAGAAGCTGGTAACGAGGCCGACGAGCAGCCACGCGAGCGCGGCGGCACCGGCGCGCACGACGCGCGGCGAGTTCGTCCACAGCACGCCCGCCATCACGCCGATCATCACCAGCGCGAGGAAGCGGCCGTAGATGTTCGGGTCGTAGAAGACCGAGTTGACGCGGAAGTAGCCCTGGTATTCGTTCGACGCGACGAGCTTTGCGTTCAGCAAAAGGCTCGACGTCGCCTCCTCGACGAGGCCGATCGCAACGAAGATCGCCGCGAGTCCCACGGAGACGTAGAGGCAGCGCAGCAGCAGCCGGCGGTCCCACCGCAGCTGCAGCAGCATCGCGAACATCAGTCCGAACGGGATGTAGAAGAAGACGAGGTTCTCGACGGCCTTCTTCGGTTCGGTGGAGTACGTCGCCTGCAGCGCGTAGAGCACGATCGTCGCCGCGAGCAGGATCGCCACGGTGCGCGCGCGCGGCGGGCGCCACCAGCTCCCGCGACCGCCGAACACGGCCCGCGGCCACGGCAGCATGCCGGCGATGATGCCCGCGAGGATCACGATGTACAGCGGGATCAGGAGATTCACGGTGCGCCCACCGGTCGTGATCGGCAGGCGCAGCGGGAGCGTCGCTACGGCGAGCAGGGGAAAGAGTTCCCGCCGCCGCCTGAACGCGTAGGCCAGGGCGATCGCGGCGGCGAGGCAGATGCCGCCGAGGAGGACGAGCGTGCCGGCGGACGGCAGTTTCGTCGACAGCTGGGCGTTCAACGCCGCCGCTCCAGGATGAGGTCGGCGGGCAGCGTGATCTTCCGGTGCTTGTCCAGGAGTTCGACGACGATGTGGTATTCGCCCGCCGGCGCGAGCGGGCCGCGCGCGAGCGTGCCGATGCTCACTTCCTGCGGGGTTCGCACGACGCGGCGCACGCCGTCCCGTCCGGTGCGGCCGTCCCAGACGACGTGGAGCGCCTGGCCGGGCGCGAGGTGCACGCGGCGCGCGGGTGTCGCGGCCACGCGTTCGTCGGAGCCGACGATGTGCAGCGACACAGGTTCGGCGGACGCCGGCTTCACGGTGATGTGGGCGCGACCGCCGGGGACGCGCAGCGTCGGCTGCACCCCGAAGCGTTCGATCGGGGTCGGCAGGTGCTTGACACGCTGTGTGAGAAGGAACGCCGCGACGCAGACGACGGCTACCGCGGCGAATATGCCCGCGGCGGCGCGCCGGACGCCGTCCGGCTGGCGCGCCGCCGGGACGGCGTTCACTCTCCCCCGCCGGCGAAGTGCTCGACGGTGTCGGCGCGCAGGCCGAGACGGAGCGTCTCGAGCGAGATCACGTCGTCCGGCGCGATGTTGCCGAGATTGCATTCGGCGCCGAGCTGCGTGATGAGCCACGCCTGCTGCTCGCGCCGCGGCGCCTCGAAGATGATCCGCTGCGGATCCACGGCGTGCACGATCTCATCGATCAGCCCGGTCCGCACTTCGCCGGTGCCGCGGTAGATCCCGGCGTTGCCGGACTCGCGCGCCTCCGCGATGACCTTCCAGGCGCCGGCCGCAAGGTCGCGTTCCATCTGCTCGACCCAGACGTACGGCGCCATGATGAAGTCGGTGTCCTTCGAGCCGACCTCGGCGAGCACCGTGAACTCGCCGGCGAGTCGTTCGATGAGCGCCGTCTTGGTCGCAGGCTCGACGGGGAGCGTGCCGTCGGAGACCTCGACATGGTCGATGCCGAGCTCGCGCAGCCATTCGATCAGCCCGTCGACCCGGCCCTGGCGCATCGCGACCTCGGTGAGCGTCCCGCCGAGCACGACGGGGATGCCCGCTTCGCGGAAGAGGGCGAGCTTCGGCTGCAGGTTCGCGACGACGAGCGCGGTTCCCCAGCCGAGCTTCACGATGTCGACGAGGTCGCCGGCGACCTCGAGCATGCCCTGCGCGTCCGCGAGCGACATGCCGCGATCCAGGACGTGCGTGATGCCGCGCTCGCGGGGCTTCGGCGAACGCTCGCGGATGTCGAGGAAGGGGGTTATGGGGCTTCTTCGGAGGCCATGTCCTGGCCGGTGATCACGACCACGTTCGCGGTGCCGACGAGCGGTGTGACGGTCGCTTCGAGCGGCCGGACGGTTGACAGCGACAGCGCTTTCGCGACGGCGCGCGCCTGCGCGGAGTTGCCCCCCCGGTACTCGACGATCGACGCCGCGCCGCTGCTCGGGGGCGTCCCGTCGAGCGCGACGGCCTGGGTGAACCCGTCGCTCACGAGTTTTTCCGCGGTGCGGTGCGCGAGCCCGGTGACTTCGGTGGCGTTCAGCACGACGACCGAGACGCCCGACGGAGTCACGGCGACGGCGCGGTGGTGCGGCCGGGTGCTGTGCGCCGTGACGTGGCCGCGCGTCGACGCCGGCTGGCTGGTGGGGCCTTTGTGGTTGAGCGCGAGGACCGCGGCCACGAGCGCGATCACGGCCAGCACGACGCCGCCGATGATCAGTCGCGAGCGACCGCTCGGAGGCTCCTCGCCGCCGGCGGGACGTTTCGGCGGGTCGCTGCGCGGCGGCGGCGTGTCCGACGGCGTTGTCCGTCTGGTGCCGGCGGCTGGCGCGGGGGGGGTCACCGGACGTGCGGGCGCCGGAGTGGCTGCGGCGCGCGCCGCCGTGGCGGCGGCGGGAGCCGCCGTGGGGGCGGGCGGCGCGGCACTGGCGGGGCGCACGATCGCCGTCTTCTCCTCCGGCTTGGCGGGGGCGGCCGGGATGGCTTGGCCCGCGGCGGAGGCCGAGGCCGACGGGGCCACCGTGCCAGCGGCTCCGGCGACGGCCGCCGCAACCGCGGGTGCGCTAGGCGAGATCGGCGCGGCCGGTGCGCTCTGAGGCGCCGGCGACCCAGTGCCCGTGAGCGGTTTCGCGGGCGCCGGTGATGCTGCGGGAGCGACCGTCGGCGTCGCGACGGCGGGCTGCGCCGGGGGTGAACCCGGAGCGGGGGACGCCGGCACGGCGGGCGACCCTGCGGCCGCCGCCACGGCCGGACCTGCGGCCGCCGCCACGACGGGCTGAGTCGATGTCGACGGCGGAACGAGCGGTGCCGACGACGGCACGACGGGCCGCACGTTGGTGACCCCCGAGGTGACGGGGGCCGCCGCGGCGGGCACGGGCTGCGCGATCGGGGGCGGCACCGTCGGCCGCGCGGGTTGGCCGGCGGCGCCGGCGTTCACGGGCGGCGGGACGCGCGGCACCTGCGTCGTCGTCGCGGGTCGCGCGACGCCGCTCTGGGCGCGCGCCGCGGCGGCCGCGATCGCGCGCTGCTCGAGCGCCGCTTCTCGCTGCGCGGCGCTTTCGCTCCACTCGCGCAGGCGGCGCAGCTCGCGCGCTTGGGTGAAGATCAGAAGCGACAGCAGGGCCACGCCGATCACCGCGGCGATGGCGAGGGCGGCTCCGACATCGGCGAGCGAGCCGGACAGTGTCAGCGACAGCGGGGGCGGCGTCACGGGCCCTGCGAGTGTACGAGGGCGGCAGGCGCACCACCGTCGTCTGCCGCCGGCGTGGCGGCGGTCTCCTCGGCTTGGTGTTCGGCCGTCAGCTCGCAGACGCGAGCGGCGAGACGGTCGACGTCTCCTGCGTCGACGAGGCGGTCGACCTCGACGAACACGGACTCAACGGCGCGCGCGGTCATCGGCGGGCGCTCAGCGAGCATGATCTTCTCGGCGGCCGTCGGCCGCTGGTTCTCCCAGTCGTTGAAGAGGACCTCGGCGATCTTCTCGCCGGGGCGGCGGCCCGTGATCTCGATGTTCACGTCCTCGTCGGGGTCCAGGCCCGAAAGCTCGATCATCGCGCGCGCGAGCTCGAGGATCTTGACGGGTTCGCCCATGTCGAGGACGAAGATCCGCGCGCCACCGCCGGCGTGGCCCATCGAGCCGGAGCGGATGATGAGCTGCACCGCCTCGGGGATCGTCATGAAGTAGCGCTCCATCCGTTCGTCGGTGACCGTGACGGGGCCACCGCGTTCGATCTGGCGGCGGAAGATGGGCACGACGCTGCCGGAAGAGCCGAGCACGTTGCCGAAGCGCACCGCCGAGAAGGCGGTGCCCGGGTAGCGCGCCGCGGCCTCTTCGAGCGCGAGCTCGGCGAGCGCCTTCGAGGCGCCCATCACGGTCGCGGGCGCGACCGCCTTGTCGGTCGACACGAGGACGAAGCTGCGCGCCCCGTTCTCCGCCGCGATCTCGGCGACGAGGCGCGTGGCCTGGGCGTTGTTGCGTACCGCCTCCAGCGCGTTTGCCTCCATGAGCCCCACGTGCTTGTAGGCAGCGGCGTGAAAGACGATGGAAGGGCGGTGCTCGGCGAAGATCTCCACCATCCGCTCGCTCTCCTTGCAGTCCGCCAGGACGGCGGCGATCATCGATGCGGGCACGTGCCGCTCGTCTTCAAGCTCGCGCTGGATTTCGAAAAGGTTGTCCTCGGCGTGGTCGACGAGGACTATCCGGTGCGGCTCGACGCGCGCGATCTGACGGCACAGCTCGGAGCCGATCGACCCCCCGGCTCCGGTCACGAGGACAGTCTCGCCCGCCAGGTAGGCGCCGACGCGGTCAAGCTCCATGTGCACCGGCTCGCGGCCGAGCACGTCCTCGACGCGCACCTCGCGCATCTGGCGCGACAGCGCGCCGCGCGTCTGCAACAGCTCGAACACGGTCGGCAGCGTGCGCACGGGGATGCCGCGGCGGCGGCACTCGCTGACGATCCGCGCGCGCGTCGAACCGGGCGCGGAGGGGATCGCGATCACGACTTCATCGGGCTCGGACTCGTCGAGGATGCGCGGCAGGTCCTTCTCGGTGTCGCCGCGCACGCGCACGCCGTCGATCCGCAGCCGCCGCTTGCGCGGGTCGTCGTCGAGGAAGCCGACGGGTTCCATGCCGAGGTCGCGGTTGCGCATGATCTCGCGCAGGACGAGCCGCCCGCCCTCCCCCGCGCCGGCGATCAGGACACGTCGGCGGCTCGCGCCGCCGCGCAGCGCACCCAGCGGGCGGCGCTCGTAAGCCATCCGCACGAGCGCCCTTGCGCCGACGAGCAGGACGAGCATCAAGAGCGCGAAGAGGACGATCACGCCGTTCGGCAGCACGACGGTCGCGGGGTGTCCCTGCTGGTAGCGGTGGACGGGCCGGATGACGTCGATCGCGACGACCGTGAGCAGCGCGATCAGCAGGATCGCGCGGAGCACGGCTACGTAGTCGCTGTGCCCCGCGTACACCCAGCGGCGCTGGTAGACGCGCGAGAGCACGAGGATGGGCAGCCCGCCGACGAGGACCCACCAGATCGTCTGGTTGCGCAGCTCCGCGTAAACGTGGGGCAGGCCGTTGCCGAAGCGCAGCTGGAACGCGAGGTAGTACGCGGCGACGATCAGCACTCCATCCGCGGCGAGCTGTGGCAATGCGTGCCTGTGCAGCGGGAAGACCGCCGAACGGAGACCCTGGCGCATCGAGCAGATTGTACGGTGCGCGACGATCGCGCCGGTGCGGCGTCAGCGTCCGAGGAGCAGCGAGACGAGAACGCCGACGTCGCGCCTGACGCGCGGCGTGTCGCCGGGGGGGCGTCGCTCGAGCGTCAGCTCGCCCGCGTCGGCGAGGCGTCGGAGGCGGCCTTCGGCGATGAGCCGTTCGTCGACAGCGCCGGGACGACCGGCAAACGTCGTGTACACGGGCGTGCCGAGCGCGACGGCCTCGCGGTTCATCGTGCCCCCGGCGGAGATGACGAGATCGGCGCGCGCGATCAGCGACTGCGCGTCGATGGCTCGCGCCGGCACCGTGAAGCCGGGGGTTCCCTCGAGCGCCCGGCGCTGCTCGGCGACGCGGGCGAGCACGACGCTTTGCACGCCGTCAGCGGCCGCGGCGCGCAGGCGCGCGATGACCTGGGCGAAGAGCTCGTTCTCGAAACGGTGGTAGAGCGAGAGTTCGGGCGGTGTGCGCACGACGACGATCGGGCGGTCACGGTCGAGGCCCAGTTCGGCGGGCACGCCGTCGTCCACCTCGAAGTCGGCGAGGTAGTACTCCTCCTTCAGCCCCGCGTAAGCGCGGATCTTGCCGCTCGCGCCGTAGCGGGCGAGGCGCTCGGGCGGGATCGCGTCGGGGACGACGACGTTGCGCGCCAGGCGGCAGTTGATGTTGTGCTGGACGGTCGCCCACTCGTAGTCGAACATCGTCGAGCTCGGCACGCGCAGGATCGCCGCCGCGACACAGACGTCGTTGGAGCCGTGGCCGAGAGCGATGTCGAAGCGCCTGCCCCGCGCCCACCGCGTCAGCGCCATGGAGCGCGACGCCAGGCCGGCGGCCTTGGCGGCGACGTGTTCGCCGTGGTGGCGGCCGATCGCGACGTGCTCGATGCCGAACCGTTCGCAGAGCCCCAACGTCTGGGCGAAGTCGCGGGCCGTCACGGCGACGTCGTGGCCTTCGTCCTGCAGGCGGGCGATGACGGGCCGCATCACGAGTACGTGGGGGCTGTTGGTGAGGTCGATCCAGACGCGCATCGGGCTGCCACCGTAGCCGCATCGCACGCGGCCGGGCGTGGCCGTGGGCGCCGGTATCGTTAGCCCGTCGGTGCTCCTCGCCTCAATCTCGGAAACCCTCGTCAACGAACTTGCGCACTTTGTGCGAGACGCGGGGCTCCCGGGAATATTCGCTTTGATGGCGTTGTCGTCCGCTTGCATTCCGATTCCGTCGGAGGTCGTGCTTCTCTTCGCGGGCTTCGTCATCGCCGACCCGGCGGCGGCGGGCTCGCAGCACGAGCTGACTTTCGCCGGCGTCACGATCGCCGCGCTCGCCGGCACGCTCGTCGGCTCCTGGGTCGCTTACGCGATCGGCCGCGCCGGGAGGCTCGAGCTCTTCGAACGCCACGGCGCCCGCTTCCACATGGGGCCCGGGCAGCTCGCGAAGGCGGACCGCTGGTTCGAACGGCGCGGCGAGATCGCGGTGATGGTGGGGCGCGTGATCCCGGTCGTGCGCGCGTTCATCTCGCTGCCGGCCGGAATCGCGAAAATGCCGGTCGTCCGTTTCAGCGTCTTCACGCTGATCGGCGCCGTGCCGTGGGTCGTCGGGCTCACGCTCGCCGGCGAAGCGCTCGGCGCGGACTGGCACACGGCCCGCAAGGTGTTCGAGTACATCGATTACGCCGTGCTTCTGCTGATCGTGATCGCGATCGTGTATCTGATCGTGCGCCGCCGGCGATCGGCCCGCGTAGCGGCGACCGATGCCCCGCACTGACGGCAACGGGGCGCTAGCCGCGACGGCCCTCGGGCTCCTGCAGGGCCCAACAGAGCTGCTGCCGGTCTCCTCGTCCGCGCACACGACGCTCGTACCGTGGCTGATCGGCCGCGACGCGCCGGACTACCCGCCCGGCCGGCGCAAGGCGTTCGAGGTGGCGTTGCACGTCGGCGCGGGGGGCGCGCTCGCGATCGACATGTACGGCGAGCTCCGCGAGCGGGCGGCCGACGCGACGGCGGCGCAGTGGATCGCGCTGGTGCTCGCCGTGATACCGGCGATGGCCGCCGGGGCGCTGCTCAAAGGGCCGATCGAGCGCCGCCTCGGCGGCCCCGGATCGATCGCGGCGGGCCTCATCGGGGGCGCGCTCGTGATGGTCGCCGCGGACGCGGGACCCGACCGTCCCGCGCGCCACTTCGCGGAGCTCGGGCCGGCCGACGGTCTCGCGATCGGCCTCGCCCAGGCGTGCGCGCTGATGCCCGGCGTGTCGCGCAACGGCGCGACGCTCGCCGCGGCGCGCGCGCGCGGATTCTCGCGCGACGCGGCACAGGCGATCTCGTGGACGGTCGGGCTGCCGGTGATGCTCGGCGCGGGCGTGCTGAAGGCCGCCGACCTGCAGGCCGACTCGGAGACTCTTCTCGGCGGCGCCGCGGCGTTCGTGTCGACGCTCGTGTTCGCGCGCATCCTGCGCCGCCACGGCAGGCGTCTTCTGCCGTGGGCCCTGTACCGCTGCGCGCTCGCGGCGCTCGTGCTGCGACGCCTCGGGAGCGGGCGGTGACCGCGCTCGGCAGCCTCGTAGCGGGGCGCTACCGGCTCGACGAGGAGGTCGGCCGCGGCGGCATGTCGACGGTCTACCGCGCCTTCGACGAGGTTCTCGAACGGCCCGTGGCGATCAAGCTGATGCACCGCGAGATCGCGGCGGAATCGGACCAGCTCGAGCGCTTCCGGCGCGAGGCGCGCGCGGTCGCGCAGCTCAACCACCCGCACATCGTGAGCGTCATCGACGCCGGCGAGGAACGCCCCGACGCCGACGGCGACCAGGACGTCGCGCTCCCCTACATCGTGCTGGAATACGTCCCCGGCGAGACGCTGAAGACGGTGATCCGGCGCGAAGGGCGCCTGCAGATCACCACCGCGATCGCGTACGCGATCGAGGTGGCCCGCGCGCTCGGAGCGGCGCACGACCGGCAGATAGTGCACCGCGACGTCAAGCCGCACAACATCCTGCTCGGCGAGGAGGGCGGCGCGAAGATCACCGATTTCGGCATCGCGCGGTCGCTCGCCGAGGAGAGCCTGACGATGACGGGCCGCGTGCTCGGCACGACCGACTACGTCTCGCCCGAGCAGGCGCTCGGCCAGCCCGTGACGGGACAGTCCGACCTGTACTCGCTCGGCGTCGTGCTGTACGAGATGCTCACGGGCGACGTTCCCTTCCACGCCGACTCGCCGGTCGCCGTGGCGATGATGCACGTCCGCGATGAGCCGCCCGACGTGCGCGAACGGCGCCCGGAACTGGCGGCGGCCACCGCGGCGGCCGTCGAACGCGCGATGGCCAAGCAGCCGGTCGAACGCTACCCGGATGCCGCCTCGATGGCGGCGGCGCTCGAGGACGTCCTCGCGGTCGAGATGGCCCGCACGGGACAGGCGACCGGCGAGGTCACGAGCGTGCTGCGCACGCTCCCGGAGGAAAAGCGACGGCGCGTGCCGCT
Organism: Solirubrobacteraceae bacterium; assembly: GCA_035507895.1. Lineage (GTDB taxonomy): Bacteria > Actinomycetota > Thermoleophilia > Solirubrobacterales > Solirubrobacteraceae > Palsa-744. Next base: position 75,629 of record DATJNQ010000022.1, read on the forward strand.
GCGCGTGCGCTCACCGGCGCGCTGGGTCGCGATCATCGCGCTTGCAGCGCTCGTCGTCGCCGGCGTGGCGTACGCGATCGTGCGGGCGACGAACCGCGGCACGGGCCCGCCGGCGGCGGAGGGGCAGGGACTGGTGCAGGTGCCGCTGCAGCAGAGCGCAGCCACGCCGTACAACCCGTTCGGCACCGGACCCGAAAACCGCGACCTCGCGGGCAACGTCGTCGACGGCGACCCGAACACGTCCTGGAGCAGCGAGGAATACTACGACGGCAGCCTCAACAAGCCCGGCGGCACGGGGCTCGGGATCTTCCTGAACGCCGAACCGGGGCTCGACGCGAAGGCGATGCAGATCGCAACGAGCACGCCGGGCTTCTCGGCATCGGTGTATGTCGCGAACAACCCGAACCTCTCGGTCCCCTACGGCGAAGCGAAGACGCTCCACCAACGCGGCTGGACGGGCCCCGTCGCGTCGGCCGCGGCGGTGCGGCGCTCGCAGCGCATCGCGCTCGAACTGCACGGCCAGCGCTACAAGTACTTCCTGCTCTGGGTGACGGCGCTCGGGCCGCGCTACAACCTCGTCACGATCGCCGAACTCGGCCTGCTGCGCTGAGGCTCAGAAGGTCATCGCCGCGCGGCGCTCGTGCCGCGCGACGGCCAGGCGGCAGAGGCGGTCGACGGCCTCGTGGAAGGGCACGCCGCTCGCGTCGAGGACCCGGCCGTACACGCTGTACGGGGTGAATCCGGGCATCGTGTTGAGCTCGTTGAGCAGGACGACGCGTTCGTCCTCGACGAAGAAGTCGGCGCGCGCGAGGCCCTCGCAGCCCGCCGCGGCGAACGCGTCGCGCGCGGTCGCGGCGATCCGCTCGGCCGCGCCCGGCGCGAGGCCGGGCGCGGGCACCGTCAGGCGCATGCCGCCCGCGCTGTACTTCGCGTCGTAGTCGTACCACTCGGTGTCGAACTCGATGCGGCCGGGCGCCGACACCTGGACCGTGCCGTCCTCTCTTTCGAGCAGGGCGCACTCGACCTCGGCCCCGGGCGACGCGGCCTCGACGATCACGAGGTCGTCGTGGGCGAACGCGGCGTCGACGGCGTCGTGGAGCGCGTCGGCGTCGGCGACCTTGGCGATGCCGACGGACGAGCCGAGGCGCGCGGGCTTGACGAAGACCGGGAGGCCGAGCCCCGAAAGCCCGGCGATCGCCGTGGCGGGGTCGGCGTCCCAGGCGGCTAGCGTCAGCGCGCCGTGGTCGACCTGGGGCACGCCGCGCTCGGCCATCAGCGCTTTGAAGCGGACCTTGTCCATGCAAAGCGCGGAGGCCTCCACGCCGGAGCCGGCGTACGCGACGCCGAGCATCTCGAGCATCCCCTGGACGGTCCCGTCCTCGCCGAACGGGCCATGCAGCGCCGGGAACGCGACGTCGACGCCGTCAAGTCCGCGGCCGGGCGTCACGGAGAGCTCCTGGCCGTCGCGGCGCCAGACGCCGTCGCGCCCGATCTCGATCTCGTGCACGGTGTGCCCCGCGGTGCGCAGGCCCGCGGCGACGCTCGCGCCGGAGGACAGCGACACGTCGTGCTCGGAGGAGCGGCCGCCCGCGAGCACGGCGACGGTGAGCGCGGCCAGCGCTAGCCCCCTTCGCTCGTCGTCGTAGTCGTCGACGTAGACGTCGATTCCAGGCGGCCGACTTCGATCGTCACGGTGCTCCCTTTCGGCGCCTTGTGGCCCGCGGACGGGGTCTGCCTGACGACGACTTCGTTTTCGCTCGGATTGGCGACGACGATGTACCTCACGCTGACGCCGAGGTGCGCTTCGCGCAGCTTCTTTTCGGCGCTTGTCCGCTTGTCGCCTTCGACTTCCGGCACCGTCGCTTCCTTGGGCGCCTGCGCGACGACGAGATCGACGCTTTCGCCGGCCTTGACCTGGGTGCCGGCGGCGGGCGACTGCGACAGGACCATGCCGGGGGGTTCTTCGGAAGTCTTCTTCGTGACGCTGCCGACCTTCAGTTTCGCGTTCTCGATGGCGGCTTCGGCGACGGCCTGCTGCGAGCCCGTGACGTTCGGCACGCCGACCCGTTCGGCACCCGTCGAGACGGCGACGGTGACGGTGCTGCCGACCTTGGCGAGCGTGCCGGCGCTGGGCGTGGTCGAGATCACGTGGCCTGAGGGGACCGCCCCGCTCGCTTCGAGTTTGACCTTGACTTTGAAGCCCTCCTTTTCGAGCTTGGAGATCGCCACCGCTTCGCTCTCGCCGACGACTTCGGGGACGTCGACGGAGGTCGGCCCGCTCGAGATCTCGAGTTCGACACGCGACCCCTTTTCGGCGCTCGCGCCGCCGCCGGGCGACTGTCGCACGACGATTTTCGCGGGCGACGTGCTGTGCACGTATGTCGGGAAGACTTCGAAGCCGTCGTTGTGCAGCGTCGCGACCGCCTCCTGTTCGCTCTGGCCGACGACGGACGGGACGGCGACCTTGTTCTTGCCGCTGAGCAGCAGGCTCGCGGCGACGGCGATCGCCGCGAGCGCGAGGATGCCGAGCGTCCACCACAGCGCGCGCCGCGAGCGTTCCTCGTCCTCCTCCGCGCCGCCGTTGCCGTTGTCGGTCGGCGGCGGCGGCGCGAACGGCACCGCGGCGACGGCGGTCATGTCCGTCGGGCCGCCGGGCGATGTGAGCCGCTCGCGCTCGAGCTGCAGTGCGGCGATGAAGCTGTCGTCGGTCGTGAAGCGCTCAGCCGGCTCCTTCGCGAGCGCCTTCATCACGATCGCGTCGAGCGTCGTCGGAACAGTCGCGTTGATCTGGCTCGGCCTCACGGGCTCGGCGGCGACCTGCTTGAAGGCGATCGCGACGGGCGTCTCGCCGTCGAACGGAAGCGTCCCGGTGAGCATCTCGTAGAGGATCACGCCGACCGAGTAGATGTCGGACGCCGCCGTCACCGGGTAGCCCTGCGCCTGCTCGGGGGAGAGGTACTGCGCGGTGCCGAGGACCGATCCGGTCATCGTCATCTCGGACGCCCCGGCGCGCGCGATGCCGAAGTCCGTGACCCGCGCGCGGCCCTCTTCGTCGACGATCACGTTCTGCGGCTTCAGGTCGCGGTGGATGACGCCGCGGGCGTGCGCGAGGCGTGCGGCCTGCAGGATCTGGAGCGAGAGGTCGATCGCGAGCACGACGTCGAGCGCCCCGTGTTCTTCGACGATCGTCTTCAGCGTGCGGCCGGGCACATACTCCATCGCGATGTAGTACGTGCCGTCCCACTCGCCGCGGTCGAAGATGCCGACGATGTTGGGGTGCGACAGCGCGGCCGCGGACGACGCCTCGCGCCGGAAGCGCTCGACGAACTCCTGGTCTTCGGCGAAGTGGGCGTGGAGGACCTTGACGGCGACCTGGCGGCCGAGCAGCTGGTCGTGGGCGAGGTAGACGTCCGCCATCCCCCCCGAGCCGAGGCGCGAAATGACCCTGTAGCGGTCGTCGATGATCGTCCCGGGAGCGATCAACGCAGCAGGCTTTCTATCACCCGGCGTGCGATCGGAGCCGCGTATGTGGCGCCGTAGCCGGGGACCTTCTGCACCGTGACGGCCACGGCGACCTTGGGGTCGCGGGCGGGCGCGAACGCGATGAACCAGGCGTTGTTGACGGAGTTGACGGTGACCGTTTCGGCGGTGCCCGTCTTGCCTGCGACCTGCACCCCGGGTATCTGCGCGGGCGTGCCCGTGCCTTCGTTGACGACCGCTTCCATCATGCCCGTGATGTCGTTGGCGGTGGAGCGTTTCATGACGTTGGCCTGGACGTTGGGCTGCGTCGTCGCCACGACCTGGCCTTCGTGGTTGACGATGCGCGCCGTGAGGTAGGGCCGCATCAGCACGCCGTGGTTCGCGACGGCCGCCGCGACCTGCACCATCTGCATCGCGGTGGCCTGCATTTTGTCCTGGCCGATGCCCAGGCGCCCGAGGTCGACGAACGGGCTGGTGGCGGGCACGATCCGTTCGCCCTCGTACTCGCCGCTCGCCGACATCTCTTCCGCGGGGTAGTCGAGGTGCGGTTTTTCGTCGAAGCCGAAGCGTTCCATGTACGCCTGCATGCGCGGCTTGCCGACGTGTTCGGCGACCTGCGCCCAGACTGTGTTCACGGATTTCGCGAGCGCCTGTGTGAGCGTCAGATCGCCGTAGCTCTGGTCGTAGTCGTTGTGCAGCGGCACGCCGGAGACGATGATGCCGTCGCGGCCGTTGACGAGCGACTCGGGCGTGTAAAGACCGGAGTTGATGGCAGCCGTCGCGGTCACGATCTTGAACGTCGAACCGGGCGCGTAGCCGAACTGCGTCGCCCGGTTGACGAGCGGCGTCGTCGCGTTGTCGGTCGACAGGCGCCTGTATTCGCGCGGATCGTTCAGCGAGTTCGGGTTGTACGCGGGGTGCGAGGCCATCACCTCGACGGCGCCGGTGCGCGGATCGAGCGCCACGACGGCGCCGTGGTAGGGGGCGAGCGAGGACATCGCGACGCGCTGCGCCCTCGGGACGAGCGTCGTGACGACCTTCTCGCCGACCGGTTCGATTCCCTGGAGCTGGTCGAGCAGCGACTGCAGGCCTTCGCTGGAGTGGCCGCTCAGGGCGGCTTCCTGGTAGAGCTCGATGCCGCTCGAGCCGAGGTCGGTGAAGTGGTAGCCGACCGGGAAGGCGAACAGTTCGCCTGTCGGGTACACGCGCGTGTAGACGCCTTCGCGGCCACGCACGCTGCGTGCGAGCACGGTGCCGTCCGAGGCGACGATCGGCCCGCGAGGCACGTGCTCCTGCTCGAGCAGCCGGCGCGCGTTCAGCGGGTTGTCGCGCAGCGACGCGGCCTGGAAGACCGTCCAGCGCGAGGTGAAGACGATCAGCACGGCGAAGAGCAGCACGAAGAAGACGAACAGCCGGCGGATCGGGCGGTTCATCGCCGGTCCCTCATTCGAAGTGTCCGAGTTCCAGGCCGCGCACGACTTCGCGCGCGTCCTGTTCGCTGCGGCCGTGCAGGTCGAGCACCTGCGTGCGCGCGTGCGCGGGCACCGCCGACGCCGGGACGCCCGAGACGTACACGGTCGAGTACAGCGGCACGCCGGCGGGCAGCTTGTACGGAAGGCCCTGGTAGATCGTCACGAGCCCACGCCCGTTGGTGCCGACGAAGTAGATCGACTGGATCGCCTCGTAGAGCCCGACGACGACGAGCAGCGCGATCAGCGACCCGGCGATCAGGAGGTTGCGCGCGCGCGTCACGTTGCGCCGCGGCCGCGGCACGGCCGCCTGCGCCGCGGGGATTTCGGCTGTGCGCGGCGTAAGGCGCCCCCGCGGGGGCGGCGACGCGACCGCCATTTCGCTCGTGGCGTCGGCGTCGCCCTGCGCGCCGTTGCCGGCGACGCCTCCGTCGACATCACGCAAGCGCAGCAACAGTACGGTGATGTTGTCGCGTCCCCCTGCGCGGTTGGCCTCGGCGATCAGCGCGCGGCCGATCCGTTCGAGCGCCCCGCCTTCGGCGAGGATCTCCGCGATCCGCTCCTCGCTGACCATCGACGTCAGGCCGTCGCTGCAAAGCAGCACGAGGTCGCCGTCGCGGCCCTGGAAGTTGCGCGTGTCGACCTCGACCTCTTCGTAGGGCCCGAGCGCGCGGGTGATCACGGAGCGCTGCGGGTGGTCGACCGCTTCCTCGGGCGTCAGGCGCCCCTCCCGCATGAGTTCGTCGACGAGCGAATGGTCGTCGGTGAGGCGCAGCAGCTCGCCGTCGCGCAGACGATAGGCGCGGCTGTCGCCGACGTGGACGACGACGACGTCGCTCGGACCGACGTACGCCGCGGTGAGCGTGGTCCCCATGCCGGCCTGGTCGGGATTCGCGTGCGAGAGCTCGTGGATGCGGGTGTTCGCTGCCTGCGCGGTGCGCACGAGCGCGGCCTCCGGTTCGGCGGCGACGCTCGCGGCGGGCGCGTCGCGGAACTGTGCGACCGCGACTCCCGAGGCCACCTCGCCGGCCTGGGCGCCGCCCATGCCGTCGGCGACGACGTAGAGCGGCGCGCGCACGAACAGCGAATCCTCGTTCGCGCGGCGCTGGCGCCCGGTGTCGGTGGCCGCGAACTGTTCGGCGACGGTCAGCATCAGTCGGCGCGGAACTCGAATTCGCTGTCGCCTATGCGGACCCGGTCGCCGGTGTGCAACGGGCGCGGGCTCTGCAGCAGCTCCTCGTTCATGTAGGTGCCGTTCGTCGAGGCGAGGTCCTCGATGACGGACACCTCCCCCTGTTCGTAGATCACCGCGTGGCGCGAGGAGGCGAACGGGTCTTCCAGCAGGATGTCGGCGTCCTCGCCGCGGCCGAGGACGACCTCGCCGACGAGGTCGTAGATCATCCCCGGATCATGACCGGGCGCCCGCTCGACGACCAGCCGCGGCGCGCGCTCGCCGCCGCGGACCTGGCCGAGCGCCGACGCCGCGTGCAGGCCGGTCGCGTCGGGTGGCGGCGGCGCGCCGGGCGCATCGGGGCGGCGGCTGCCGCGCAAGTCGCGCGCGGCGCTGCGCGCGACCCAGATCACGAAGAGGTAGAGCACCGCGATGAACGCGAACTTCAGGATCACCGACAGCGGCGCGACGTTGTTCATGAGATCTGGAAGCGCATTTCGCTCGAACCGAGCGCGATCCGCTCCCCGTCGGCGAGCCGGTGTTCGCCGCTGACGGTAGCCCCGTCGACGAGCACGCCGTTCGTCGAACCGAGGTCGCGCAGGATCCACGCTCCGCCCTGCGGGACGATCTCGGCGTGGCGGCGCGAGACACCGGCGTCGTCGAGCACGATGTCGCATTGGCGGCTGCGCCCGATCACCGCGCCCGACGGCGGCACGACGAGCGTGCGCCCGTCGCCGACGAGCAGCGCTCGCGGCGCGCGCGGCCGGCTGCGCGCCTCGCGCGCGGCGCCGCCGACGCGGTCGGAGGCACTGTAGATCATCGTGTGGCCGGCCTCGGGGGCGGGCGCCGGACGCGCCGCGGCGCGCTCGGGGGGCGCGGAGAGGCGCGCCTGGATGCCGAATTCGCCGAGGCGCAGGCGCTCGTCGGTGTGGAAGGAGATGCGCGGCGGCGACGCGAGCGAGAGGTCCTCTCGGCGCGCGTGCTCGAGCAGGTAGGCCGACAGCTCTTCGATCACTTCGCTTTCGACCGGCTCGTACAGTGCGCGGTCGCGGCGCGAGAGCCAGACGTCGAACTCGTTGGGAACGTACGTGCGCGACAGCGAAACGGTGCGGTTCGCGTCCATCTCGCGCGCGAGCTTGCGCGCCAGCTCGACGGGCCGCACCTGGGCCCTGAAGACGCGGCCGAAGGTCCCCTCGACGAGGCTGGCGATCGTTGACTCGACGTTCTTGAGCAGGTTCATCTGGGGCGTCGCCGTCGGCTCGCCTGGCCCTCCAACGATGGCAGCAGACTACGTCAGACCGGGCCCCGCAGCGCGCGGCAGAGCAGCGCGACGCCCGCGCCGAGCGCGCTCGCGGCGAGCAGCCCGTGCGGCACGGGCGCGGCGGGGGCGAGCGCGGCCTGCGCGCGCAGTGTCGCTGCTGCGAGCAGCGCCGCCCAGAGCACGGCGCCGAGCGTGTCGCGCAGCGCGCCGGCGCCGCGCACGAGCAACGGCAGCGCGGCGGCGGCGGCTCCCCAGAGCAGGACCGCCAACAGCGTCGCCGTGGTGAGCGCCGGTTCAATCACCGCGTGCAGCGTGGCGGGCGCCGAAGCGGCCCAGTCCGCGGGCGCCCGCGCTGCGGGCAACCACAACGCGCGCGCGGCGAGCGGCGCGGCGAGCGCGAGCCACCACATGCCGAGCATCCCGCAGGCGACCCGCTCGCGCCAGCAACGCTGCTGGCCCGCGAGGGCGGGCCAGCAGCCCGCGAGGCCGGCTGCGCCGAGCGCGGGCGCGAGCACCGCGAGCGGGCGGCCCGCGCCGACGCGTCCCCGTCTGCCCGGCAGCAGACAGAGCGGCGCGAGTCCCGCGGCGAGTAGGAGCGCGAGCCCCGGGCGGCCGGCCGCCCACTGCCAGACGCAGAGCGCGGCCGCGGCGAGCGCCGCGAGCGCTGCCGGGACGCGCGGGAGCGTGCGCTGTGGAGCCGCGGCGGCTGCGCCGGCGTCGGGGTAGCCTTCGCCCGCCGCGCGCCGGCGCGGCACGATCCGCCCGCGGGCGGCGGGACGTGCACGCTCCAGTGCACCGGCGAGCTCCGCCACCTCGCCGCGCTCGTCGGGGTCTGCGTCCAGGGCGCGGTCGATCGCGGCGGCGAGCGTGCGCGCGAGGTCCGGCCGTCGCGACGCGAGCGGCGCGATGGGCTCCCCGACCTGGCGCACCGTCGCCGCGGGCGTCGCCCCGCGGACGGGGTTTTCGCCGCTGAACGCCTCGTAGAGCACCAGCGCGAGCGAGTAGAGGTCCGAGCGCTCGTCGACCTCGCCGCCGTCGAGCTGCTCCGGCGCCATGTACGCGAGCGTGCCGAGCACGTCGCCGCTGCGCGTCAGGGCCTCCTCGCCGGCGAGGCTCGCGCCGCCGAAGTCGGCGAGCTTCGCGGCGGCGCGGCCGTCGGTGCGGTCGGGGACGAGGACGTTCTGCGGCTTGATGTCGCGGTGCACGACGCCGCGCTCGTGGGCGTGGGTGAGCGCCGAGCAGAGCGCCGAGCCGATGGCGATGATCTCGCGGTCGTCGAGTTCGTCGCCGGCTATCAGTCGCGCGAGAGTTGAGCCTTCGACGAGCTCGCTGATCAGGGCCAGCTCGCCCCCCTCCTCAGCCGCCTCATGCAGAGCGACGATCGCGGGGTGCGAGAGGCGCGCCGCGGCGATCGCCTCGCGTTCGGCGCGCGCCCGCTCGCCGTCGGCGAGCGGCACGAGCTTGACGGCCACCTCGCGACCGAGCCACTCGTCACGGGCCCGCCAGACGACGCCGAAGCCCCCGGCGCCGAGGCGCTCGAGGGCACGGTAGCGGCCGAGGAGGAGCCTGCCCTCGCCGCCGCTCGGCTCCAAGCGCCTCACGCGCAGCGGTTCGCGCAGGGTCGTCTCGGGCGGGGTCGCTGGCGCCCGTCTCATCGCCTGCGGCCTTCGCGCGCGGCGGCGCTGTCCCTGCAAGGTCCGCACTCTTCGCGGCAGCTGAGCGATAACTTGCAGCCTGAACCGGGGGTCGCTGGGCGGCGATACTGTCCGCTCTTTGCCCGCCGCGACAGGAAGAGTTGTGCTTTGTCGTTTTTCGACGATGACGAGGAGACCGCGACTCAGCCCGCCACCGGCGGGGGGTCGCGCCGCCCCCGGCCGCGGACGCCGCGACGCTCGGGCGGTGAGCCTCCCGACCACACGCTGATCGTCCGCCGCCGCATCGCCCTGGCGATCGCGATCGTCGTGCTGGTGGTGATCGTGCTCGTCGTGAACGGCTGCGTCAGCAGCGAACGCCAGTCAGCGATGAAGGAATACGACCGCGAAGTCGCGTTGATCGCCGACGAATCGAACTCGCAGGTCGCCCGGCCCCTGTTCGGCGAGCTGACGAACGCCTCGAAGAAGACTGCGATCGACGTCGAGGGGCAGGTCGACCAGCTGCGCGTGAAGGCGCAGGAACTCGCTTCGCACGCGGCGGGCCTGAGCGTGCCGGGCGAAATGGAATCCGCGCAGCGCTCGCTGCTGCTCGCGATGAACCTGCGCGAGGAGGGAATGAGCAAGATCGCGTCGCTGATCGGTCAGGCGCTGGCGGGCGGCGCCGCGGCAAAACACGCGATCACGCTGATCTCCGGCGACATGGAGCTGTTCCTGGCGTCGGACGTGCTCTTCTCGCAGCGCATCGTTCCGTATATCAGCGAGACGCTCGCCGCGAACGACCTGACCGGGCCGACGATCACCTCGAAGACGTTCCTGCCCAACATCGGCTGGCTCGAACCGTCGGTCGCGACGGAACGGATCACCGGGCAGGGCTCCTCGACGTCCTCTGCGACCGAAGAAGGCACGCACGGCAGCGCGCTGCTCGGCGTGAGCGTCGGCGCTAACGCGCTGGAACCCGAACCGACGCTGAACCACGTCAGCGGCGGCACCAACCCGACGTTCACGGTGGAGGTCGAAAACGACGGCAGCGCCGCAGAGAGCGAAGTCCGCGTCAACGTCGCGGTGACGGCTGAAGACAAGAAGTTCTCGGCCTCGCGGACGATCAACTCGCTGCAGCCCGAAAGCAAGGTGAACGTCGAAATCCCCGTCGACGGCGTCCCCCTCGGCGTCGGCGCGAAGGTCGAAGTGGAAGTGCAGCCGGTTCCCGGCGAGACGGAAACGGAAAACAACAAGGGCGTCTACCTGGCGGTGTTCGGCAAGTAGCCCGCCGTCTGGTCAGGCACTAACTTGTGCCCGTGGCGACGACGCTTACCGACACGCAGGGCATCGTCGCACTGGCCGCCGCCGGTGCCGCCGCCCTTGCACTCATCTGCTGCCTCGTCCTTGCGCTCTACGTGCGGCGGATCCGCCGCGACCAGCGCGCGGTGCTCGGCGGGGAGGCCCGCGACCTGGTCGCGCACGCCGCGCAGACGCAGCGCGCCTTCCAGGCGCTGAGCGACCAGGTCCAAGCCACCGCGGCGGCGCTGGATGCGCGCATGGCCGGCGCCGAGGCCGCGCTGCGCGGCACGATCTCGCACAGCGCGCTGGTCCGCTACGACGCCTACAACGAGCTTTCGGGACGCCAGTCGATGTCGATCGCGCTGCTCGACGACGAGAGCACAGGCGTCGTCATCTCGTGCATCCTGCACCGCGACCAGGCGCGCGTCTACGGCAAGCAGGTGCTCGGCGGCAGGGCCGAACTCGACCTCTCACCCGAGGAGGCCGAAGCCGTTCGCCTCGCGCTCGCGGACGGGCAGCGGGACGGCGGTGCCGCCGCTGCCTGACGGCGCCCGCTGGGAGCGGAGCGTCGGCTACCTGGGCCCCGAAGGCACTTTCTCCGAGCAGGCGCTGTTCGCTTCGGCGCGGGCCGGCGCGGTCGAGCCCGTCGCGCTCGCGACGATCCACGAGGCGATCACCGCCGTCGAGTCGGGCGCGCTGCGCTGGGCGCTTGTGCCGATCGAGAACGCGCTCGAGGGCTCGGTCGCCGTCACGCTCGACCTGCTCGCCGAACACGCCGGACGCATACGGATCGCGGGGGAAACGGTGCTCGCCATCCACCACGCCCTCATCGCGCGGCGCCCTGTCGAGCTCGCGCGCATCGAGGAGGTCCTCACCCACCCCCAGGTGCCGGGGCAGTGCAGCGAGTTCCTGCGCGGCGAACTCGCGGCGGCGCGCATCGTGCCGGCAACCTCGACCGCGGAGGCGGTCCGCGCCGTGTCGCAGGACGACGCCGACGGCCGCGCGGCGATCGGGACGACGCTCGCGGCGGAGATCTACGGCGCGCACGTCCTGCGCGAGCGCATCGAGGACCACCACGACAACGAGACCCGCTTCGTGTGGCTGCGCGGCGTCGGCGACGACGCGGATGCGCCGCTCGCGAGCACCGCCACCGTGATGCACACCTCGCTGCTCTTCTGGGGCCCGGGCACCGAGCACGCGGGCTGGCTCGTGCGTTGCCTGGACGAGTTCGCGCGGCGCGAGGTGAACCTCACGAAGATCGAGTCGCGTCCCCGGCGCGGGCGACTCGGCACGTACATGTTCTTCGCCGACGTCGAGGGCGCCGCGGACGACGCGGACGTCGCGGCGGCGATCGACGGCCTTTCGGACCTGTGCGAAGAGGTGCGTCTGCTGGGCAGCTACCCCGCGTACGCCTGAGAAGACGGGCGTTTGCCTTTCAGGGCGCCGCTAAACTCCGCGCTGACCATGGACACCGTCCCACCAGAGCAGTGGGGGTCCGCGTCGCCAGACGACCAGCGACGTGGACCTGAGTCGTCGCCGGCGGCGACGAACGGTCGTGTGCTTGTCCTCAACGCCACGTACGAGCCGATCAACGTGTGCACGGTCCGGCGCGCCGTCGTGCTCGTGCTGAAGGAGAAGGCAGAGCTGCTCGAGCGGGCGCGCTGGGATCTGCATTCCGAGTCCGCGACGCTCGCGCGCCCGCTCGTCATCCGCCTGGTTACGTACGTCAACGTGCCGCGCGACGCGCACCGCCGCAAGATCACGCGCCGCGCCGTCTTCGCGCGCGACAGCTGGACGTGCCAGTACTGCGGCTCGCGCTCGAACCTGACCGTCGACCACGTGATCCCGCGCTCGAAGGGCGGCAGCTCGAGCTGGGAGAACATCGTCGCGTCCTGTGCGCCTTGTAACAGGCGCAAGGGCGACCGGCTGCCGCGCGAGGCGCGCATGCATCCGCGGCGGGCGCCGCGCACGCCGCGCGCCGAGATCTTCATCCACGTCGCGAGCCCGACGATCCCCTCGGCGTGGCTGCAGTACCTGCCGCAGGCGGCTTGAAAGCGGCGCGGGGGCGCCTTCGACGCCCCCGCGTTTAGCCGCACGACTGGATAGAACCGAGGCTGGCGCACGCTGCGCCGGAGGGACCAGGTCCGGCTGCCGCCTCGGGGTGGCCCGGCGTGGATTCCGCTAGGCGGACCAGCCAACCGACCTAACGGCCGGCCACCTCCAGAGTCCCGCAGACATAGTCAGACAACGTACGGACCACCTCCTTTCTCTGGTGGCGGCAGCGTAGCGCAGGCGGACGACACCTGCCGGAGCCTCATTCGAGGACCGTGCCGAACTCCTGGACGTAGGTCGCGGACGTCTTCGCCGTCGCTTCGGCGTCCGGCACGCCGGCGAGCACCGCGATCCCGGTCTGCCGGTAGCTCGCGTCGAGCATGTTCGCGCGGTGCTCGGGCGAGCGTTCCCACGCCGCGACGATCGACGCGGGCGAGGAGAGGTCGCCGGTGCCCCAGGCGAGGTTCTCGCCGAGCAGGAACGCCGCGTCGCCGGGCGTCAGGTAGCCCGCTTCTTCGTCGCGGTCGGTCATCGTCGAGCCGTCCGGCGAGGTGTGGGCGAAGAAGTGCCCTGCGATCATTTCGGTGGCGTGCCGGCGCGCCGCCGCCTGGAGTGCGGCGTCGGTCGTGAGCGCCCGCTCGCGGTGCGCGGCGCGCAGACGGTTGACGAGGCAGAGCACCGCGTTCTGCGCCGCGCCTGCGCCCGCGGGCGTCACGGGCAGTGCGGCGCTCGGGCACGGCGGTGTTTCCGCGGTGGCCGTGATCGCGACGCTACGCGGCCGGCTGTGCGCGACGGCGTAGTTGGCGCGATCCTCGCGGCACCCCGCCCGCCCGGCGCCGCGGCGGCCGCAGCGCTCGGAACGGCGGTGCGCAGATGCAGAAGAGGGGCAGGCGAAGAGGAGCGCGGCGCAGAGCGCCGCGGCGCCGGGCGGCAGACGCGTCACCCGTGCGTACTCGTCGCGCGCCGCTCGGGCCGTGAGCGGGCGTGCGGCCGCTGGACGGGTGTCGGTTCCGCGGAGGGCTAGCTAGTCGGCGGCGTCGTCGCCGGTCTCGTCGCCGGTGTCGATGACCGGTGCGACCGCGCTCACGACGTCGTCGTCCTTGAGGTTCATCAGGCGCACGCCGGTCGCGGGACGTCCCTGCTGCGAGATCCCCTTCACCGTCGTGCGCTGCACCATGCCGCCCACGCTGATGAAGACGAGTTCCTGATGCTCGCGGACGACGAGCGCGCCGGCGAGCCCGCCCTTCTGGGCGGTGAGGCCGATCGTCTTGACGCCTTTGGCGCCTCGCTGCGTTTTGCGGTATTGCGAGACGGGGGTGCGCTTGCCGTAGCCGTTCTCGGTCACGACCAACAGGTCGGCGTCGTCGCGCGCCACGTCCATCGCGATGACGCGACCGCCCGCTCCGACGTTCATGCCGCGCACGCCCGTGGTGTCGCGCCCCATCGCGCGCACCTGGGACGCCGCGAAGCGCACCGTCAGGCCGGCGTGCGAGACCATGATGATCTCGTCGGCCTCGCTGACGGGCCGCACGGAGAGCAGCTCGTCGTCGTCGCGGATCCGGATCGCGATGATGCCGTCCGCTTTGATCGGCGTGTTGTACGCCTGCAGCTCCGTCTTCTTCACGGTGCCCGAGCGCGTCGCGAAGATCAGCGACGGCGCCTCCGTGAAGTCGCGCGTGGAGACGACCGCGTTGATCCGCTCGCCCTCGGCGAGCGGCAGGATGTTCACGAGCGCGCGGCCCTTCGCGGTGCGCTGCGCCTCGGGCAGTTCATAGACCTTGGAGCGGTAGACCTTGCCGCGGTTGGAGAAGAAGAGCAGGTAGTCGTGCGATGAGCAGACGAAGAGGTGCTCGATGTAGTCGCCGTCTTTCATGTCCATCCCGGTGACGCCGACGCCGCCGCGGTTCTGCTGGCGGTAGGTGTCGAGCGGCAGCGACTTGACGTAACCGGAGTGGGTGATCGTGATCACCATCTGGCGGTCGGCGATCAGGTCCTCGATGTCGATTTCGTCCTCGGAGGCGCTGATCTCGGTGCGGCGCTCGTCGCCGAAGCGCTCCGCGGTCTCGCCGAGCTCCTCCTTGATCACGGCGAGGACGCGGCTTTCCTCGCCGAGGATCGCGCGCAACTCCGCGATCCGCTCTGTGACGTCGGCGTGCTCCTGTTTGATCGCGTCCGCTTCGAGCGCGGTGAGCTGCGAGAGGCGCAGGTCGAGGATCGCGCTGGCCTGCTGGACCGACAGCGCGAAGCGCTCGACGAGCTGCAGGCGCGCCTGTTCGCGGTCGCGCGAGGCGCGGATCAGCTCGATGATCTCGTCGAGGTTCTGGAGCGCGATGAGGAGCCCTTCGAGGATGTGGGCGCGCGCCTCCTTGTCGGCGAGCTCGTGCTTGGTGCGGCGCACGATCACCTCGCGCTGGTGGCGCACGTAGAACTCGATCGCTTCGCGCAGGTTCATCGTGCGCGGCACGCCGTCGACGAGCGCGACCATGTTGACGCCGAACGTCGTCTGCATCGACGTGTGCTTGTAGAGCTTGTTGAGCACGACCTTCGGGATCGCGTCGCGCTTGAGCTCGATCACCAGGCGCATGCCGCGCTTGTCGGACTCGTCGCGCAGATCAGAGATCTCGGTGATCTTTTTGTCTTCGACGAGCTCCTTGATCTTCACCATGAGCCCGGAGTCGCCGCCCTTCTTGACCATGAACGGCAGCTCGGTGACGATGATCGCCTCTTTGCCGTGCGTCAGCGGCTCGATGTGCGCGCGCGCCTGGACGCGCACGCGTCCGCGCCCCGTCTCGTACGCGTCGCGTATGCCGTCGCGGCCGAGGATGATGCCGCCGGTCGGGAAGTCCGGCCCCTTGATGTGGCGCATCAGGTGCTCGGTCTCGATCGCGGGGTCGTCGATGAAAGCGATCGTCGCGGCGATTACCTCGGCGAGGTTGTGCGGCGGGATGTTCGTCGCCATGCCCACCGCGATGCCGGCGGAGCCGTTGACGAGCAGGTTCGGGAAGCGCGCGGGCAGGACGAGCGGTTCCTGGCGCGTCGCCGCGTAGTTCGGGCCGAAGTCGACCGTGTCCATGTCGAGGTCGCGCAGCATCTCGGTTGCGATGCGGGCGAGGCGGGCCTCGGTGTTGTGGCTGACGAAGCCGTTCGTGAGGAAGGAGTGGTCCTCGCTGTCGACCCGCAGTGAGTAGACGGGCTGCACGCCGGCGGGCTCTACCGAAGCGACCTTGGCGTAGTAGTAGTCGCCGCTGACGAGCGGCTCGATGACATCCCGAACCTCTCGAGAGGAGACACGCTCGAGGATCGCCGTGCCGCCTTGCTCCCAGCGCTCGAGGCGATCGACGTTGTGGCGTCTCAGCCAGTCGCGGTCGGCCCAGGTGGAGCCGCCCTCGCTGCGGATGTAGCGAGCGATGTGCGGGACGTGATCGTGGCTGAGCGCTCGGCTGGCGAGGGGTATGGCGGCCAGCGCCTGTGCCAGCTTCGCCTGCTTGGCGCCGAGGAACCCGACGCGGTCGGCGAACAGCCGCGCGTCGCGCCGGTTGGTGATCACGAGCTTGGTCTCGCCGCGAGCCGAGCGACTGAGGCGCGAGACCACGCCAAACTCCAGCAACAGCTGCTGCACGTCGCGTGCGAGCTGTGGACTGCGTGTGGAGTAGGAGATCTGGATCGTTCTGCGCGGCAGCAGCGAGCAGGAGCCGTCTCCCTCGAACAACGCCTGCAGGAACACGCGCTTGAAGGCGTGCCCGTCCGCCCACACGAAGTCGGGAACGCGCTTGTGCTCGCTGGAGAGCCCCTGCATCTCGGCCAACGGGCTCTCGCGCAGGCGGGTGAGGTTCTGTACGTCGAGCTCGTAGCAGAGGCTCCCCGACTTGATCGTGCGAGCCGTGAGGTAGCGAGGGCCTCCCACGACGTGATCGAAGGCGTCGAGCACCATCTCGAAGAACCCTCTGTCGATGTTGTTGAAGCCCGCGCGCGCAGCACCGAACCAGCCCTCCGAGACGAATGCGCCGGCCAGCAGCGCGAGCCGGCGAGATCGCTCGTCCAGCGGCCGCGCGGCGGCGGCGGTGCGCTGCATCAGCACGCGCTCGCCTGGCTTGATCTCCCCGAGCAGCCGCCACAGCAGCAGAGGTACGCCCGCGACGTCGACGATGCACAGCACGGGGTGGTTGGCTGTGCCGGTCAGCTCGAACCCCTCGGCCGTGCGCAGCCTCAGCGTGGGGTGCTCGCCGGAGTGGAAGAGAACGGAGGCGCGAACAGGGCGGCCCAGGCGGTCGAGCACCTCAACGTCGATGGGCGTCTCAGAGCTGGGCGCCGCGGCTGGTGCGATCGCGTCGATCCGCAGGGTTCCGGCAGGGGTACGCACGCGTGTGTCGCCACTGACGCAATAGCGCATGGCGGCTGCCGGGTCGTCGTCGATCGAGCCGAAGTTCCCCTGGCCGTCGACCAGCTCGTAGCGCATGGAGAAGTCCTGGGCGAGGCGCACCAGCGTGTCGTAGATCGGCGAGTCGCCGTGGGGGTGGTAGTTGCCCATCACCTCGCCGACGATCAGCGCGCACTTCGCGTAGGAGCGCGTCGGTCCGAGCCCGAGCTCGCTCATCGCATAGAGCACGCGCCGGTGCACGGGCTTCAGTCCGTCGCGCACGTCGGGCAGCGCGCGCCCGACGATCACCGACATGGCGTAGTCGAGGTAGGCGGTGCGCATCTCCTCCTCGAGCGCGCGGGGTTCGACGTTGCCGCCGCCGATCACGTCAGCGCTAGCCATGCCTGCTCACCAGCCTATGTCTGGCGTGAGTGACAAGCAGATCAAGGACGCAGGGAGCGTGGCGTGCTTCGCACGCGAGCGAGCGAGGACGCCGAGATGCGCCGTCAATCACGTCAGACATCCAGGTTCGCGACGGCGCGGGCGTTTTCTTCGATGAACTCGCGACGCGGCTCGACCTGGTCGCCCATCAGCTTCGAGAAGATGCGGTCGGCGGCGGCGGCGTCCTCGAGCGTCACCTGGGCGAGCACGCGGCTGGCAGGGGACATCGTGGTTTCGCCGAGCTGGTCGGCGTTCATCTCGCCCAGCCCCTTGAAACGCTGCAGTTTTATGCCCTTCTGGGCGACGCCCATGACGGCCTCGTGCAGGACCTCGAAGGAGAGCGCGGTCTCGGCGGCGTCGCCGAGGCGCACATCGAAGGCGGGGGTGCCGACGAGCTCGATCAGCTGCCCGTGCACCTTCACGAGCTGGCGGTACTCGGTGGAGTCGAACAGGGACCGCTTGATGCGGTGCACTCGGGCGAAGCCGGTGCTCGCCTCGACGGCCCGCACGCGCAGCTCCAAGGGATCAGCCTCGACCAGCTCGGTGCGGTGGGAGTCGCCCTCCTCGCTGTCGCGGCGCAGCAGCTCGATCGCCGCCTCTGCGCTCGTGACCTGCTCGCTCAGCAGCGAGGACTCCTCCAGGAACTGCACGACCTCGTGCCCGTGCTGGCTGCGCAGGGCGAGAGCCCATCCTTCGTACTGCTTGAGCAGGCGGGTGAAGCGCTGCCAGCGCGCCTCGGTGAGCTTGAACTGGGTGCCGTGGCGGTCGAAGACGAGGATCTTCTCCCACTTCTCGGCGAGCAGGATCTGTTCGAGTTCGGACTCCTTCTCGATGTAGCGCTCGCGGGAGCCCTGCCTGAGCTTGTAGAGCGGGGGCTTGGCGATGTACACGTAGCCCTCCTCGATCAGCTCTTTCATCTCGCGGAAGAGCAGCGTCAGCGCGAGCGTCCTGATGTGGGCGCCGTCGACGTCGGCGTCGGTCATCAGGATCACCTTGTGGTAGCGGGCGTTCTCGATGTTGAACTCGTCGCGCACGCCGGTGCCGATGGCGGTGATCAGCGCCTGGATCTCGACGTTCTGGAGCACCTTGTCGATGCGGGACTTCTCGACGTTGAGGATCTTGCCGCGCAGCGGCAGCACGGCCTGCGTGTTGCGGTCGCGTCCCTGCTTGGCCGAGCCCCCGGCCGAATCGCCCTCGACCACGAACAGCTCCGCGAGCGCCGGGTCCTTGACGGCGCAGTCGGCGAGCTTGCCCGGCAGCGTGGAGTTCTCCAGCGCCGACTTGCGCCGCGTCAGGTCGCGTGCCTTGCGCGCCGCCTCGCGCGCGCGCTGCGCCTGCACGGCCTTGCTGATCACCGCGCGGGCCTCGCTGGGGTTCTCCTCGAGGAACTCCGACAGGCCGGTGTTGACGATCGACTCCACGAAGCCGGCCATGCCGGGGTTGCCGAGCTTGGTCTTGGTCTGTCCCTCGAACTGGGGGTCGGACAGCTTCACCGAGATCACAGCGGTGAGGCCCTCGCGCACGTCCTCGCCCGACAGGTTGTCCTCTTTCTCCTTGAGCAGCCCGTGGTCGCGGGCGTACTTGTTGAGCGTGCGGGTGAGCGCCGAGCGAAAGCCGGAGAGGTGGGCGCCGCCCTCGCGGGTGTTGATGTTGTTGGCGAAGGAGTGCACCGACTCCTGGTAGGAGGAGTTCCATTGCATCGCCACCTCGGCGGCGCCCTCGTCGGACTCGCCGTCGAAGAAGATGACCTTGCGGTGGACCGTGTCCTTGTTCTCGTTCAGGTAGCTGACGAAGTCCTCGATGCCGCCGTCGTACTGGAAGGAGGCGGCGTGCCCCTCGGCGCGCTCGTCGACGATCGAGATCTTCAGGCCGCGCGTGAGGAAGGCGGTCTCGCGCAGGCGCTCTTCGAGCGTCTTGAAGTCGAAGTCGAGCGTCTCGAAGACGTCGGCGTCGGGCAGGAAGGTGACGGAGTTGCTGGTGGGTGCGTCCGCGGCGAGCTGCTCGCCCTCCTCCAAGGGGGCGAGGGGGGCGCCGCGCGAGTACTCCTGGGTGTAGACGTGCCCGTCGCGGTGGATCTCCACCGCGAGGCGCTCGGAGAGGGCGTTGACGACCGACACGCCCACGCCGTGCAGGCCGCCGGAGACCTTGTAGCCGCCGCCGAGGCCGAACTTGCCGCCGGAGTGGAGCACGGTGAGCACGACTTCCACCGCCGGCTTGCCCTCCTTCTCCATCATCGCCACCGGGATGCCACGGCCGTCGTCGAGGACCGTTATCGAGTTGTCGGGGTGGATCGTCACCGAGATCTCCGTGCAGAACCCGGCGAGGGCCTCGTCGACGGAGTTGTCCACGACCTCGTAGACGAGGTGGTGAAGCCCCATCACGCCGGTCGAGCCGATGTACATGCCGGGGCGCTTGCGCACCGCTTCGAGCCCCTCGAGGACGGTGATGTCCTGGGCGTCGTAGCTGGCGCCCGGGGTGGCGGGGTCCAGGCGCGGGTCGTTGGCGCCGTTTCGCCCGGCACCCTCTCCAGAGCTGCTGCTGCCTGTTGCCAATGGCCCTCCGATGACGTGAGAACGCCCCGGATTCCGGGGCGCGAAGGTCCACGGCGGGGCGGCTGGGTTGCTGTCTGAAGGATAGCATGCGCGGGGGCCGGAGTCCGCCCGCGAGGCCCACTAAATCCCTGCAAAATGGCCGTAAAACAGGGTGCCGCGGGCGGCGCCGTTCAGCCTGTGCGGCAGCGCAGCTCGAGGATCGCCTCCTCGCCCAGGGCCGCGTTGAGTCGCTCGATCAGCTCGCCGCTCATCAGCTCGAGCTCGTGGGCCCACACGGCGGCCTCGCAGCTGATCGTGAGCACCCCCTCGCGCTCGGCCGTGGGGCGTGCGGCGGCGGCGATCGCCGCGCCTGCGGCGTGCTCCCAGATCGTCTGCACCCGCGCCAGCGTGCTCGCTGGGGCGAGCCTGGCGGAGAGCGCGGACAGCGAGATCGAGAGCGGGCGTGGAGCCGGCCTGCTCATGCGGCGATCGCCTCCTGCAGGATGGCGCCGGCGGACACGCGCAGGCGGGTTACGGCCTCGCCGCCGGCGCCGGGCACGTGCGAGAGGTCGGTGGTCGCGATCACGCTCTGGCCGTCGTCGCTCAGCTCCTGCGAGAGCTGCTCGCGCCGCGAGCCGTCGAGCTCGCTCATGACGTCGTCGAGCAGCATCAGCGGCGTGCGTCCGCGCTGGCTGGCGAGCACGCTGCGCTCGGCCAGCAGGAGCGACAGCAGCGCCACCCGCTGCTCGCCCTGCGAGCCGTAGACGCGCAGCTCGCGGCGGTCGCGCAGCAGCGACAGCTCGTCGCGGTGCGGACCGTAGCCGGTGAAGCCGCGCTCCAGGTCTCGCTGCAGGCGCTCGCGCAGCTCGCGCGCGTACTCCTCCACGTCGGCCGCCTGCGCGCGGGGCCGGTACTCGAGCGCGGGGTCGCCGGCGAGCCCGAGCTGGTTGGCGCGCTCGGCGAACGGGGCGGCGAGCAGCTCGGCGGCGCGGGCGCGGTTGCCCCGCAGCTCGAGCGCCGCGTCTGCGAGCTCGCGGTCCCAGGCCTGGAGCGTGTCCGCGCCGGCCGCGCCCGCGCGCAGGCGGCCGAGCAGCGCGTTGCGCTGGGCGAGCGCGCGCGCGTAGCGTGTGCGCGCCGCGGCGCGGGCCGGCCACAGCGCCGCGAGCACCTGGTCGAGGTGCGCCCGGCGCAGGGCCGGCGGGCCCTTCACCAGCTCGAGGCGCTCGGGCATGAAGACGCTCACGAGCGGGCGGGCGTCGAGGTCGAGCAGGCGCTCGACGGGCGCGCCGTCGACGCTCATGCGCTTGACGTGCTGGGCGCCGGGCGCGCCGGCCCCGAAGCCCACTGCCAGCTCATGCGGCTCGCCGGCGGCGAGGTAGCGCACGAGCACGCGCGCCGCGGGCGCGCCGAAGCGGATCAGCTCGCGCTCGTTGCGCGTGCGCGGGCTGCGGCCGGTGCAGCCGAGATAGAGGGCCTCGAGCAGGTTGGACTTGCCGGCGCCGTTGGCGCCGTGCACGACGGTGAGGCGAGCGCCGATGGCCGCCTCGGCGCGGGCGTACGTGCGAAAGTCGCGCAGCTGCACGCCGAGCACCCGCGTGCTCTCCGCAGCCATGGCCTCACACGTTCAACCTGATGGGCATGATCAGGTAGACGAAGTCGCCGTCGTCGGGGGATTCGATCAGTCCGGGGCGCAGCGGGCTGATCAGCTTGAGCACGAGCTCATCTGCTTCGACGCTCTCCAGACCGTCCCTGAGGAACTCGGGGTTGAAGCCGATCTCGAACGGCTCGCCGTGGAAGGGCACGGGAATCGACTCGCTCGCCTCGCCGACGTCGGGGGTCTGCGCGGAGACGCTCAGCACGCCCTCTTCGAAGCGCAGCCGCAGAGGCGCGTTCTTCTGAGCCAGCAGGCTGATCCGGCGCACGACGTCGGTGAGCTCCGCGGACGAGAGGCGGAGCTCGTGCTCCACCGTCTCCGGCAGCAGCTGCCGGTAGTTGGGAAACTGGCCGTCGATCAGGCGGGACGAAAGCGCGGCCTCGCCCAGCTCGAACACCACCTGGTTCTGGCCTACGCTCACCGCGATCGAATCGGCCGGCGACTGCTGCGCGATGCGCACGAGCTCCTGCAGGGCGCGCGCGGGCACGTTGGCGTCGAGCTCGCCCTCGAGCGCGGTCTCGAGCCTGGTCTGCTTGACGCTGAGGCGGTAGGAGTCGGTGGCGACCATGCGCAGCTCCTGCGCCGAGGCGGTGATCAAGACGCCGGTGAGCACGGGGCGGGTCTCGTCGCGGGACGCTGAGCGCCCGACACGGGCGACGGTCTGCACGAAGGCGTCCGCCGGCAGCGACACGCGGCTGTCGGGAAACGGCTCGGGGAGGGTCGGGAAGTCCTCGGCGCGGAGCGTGCGCAGGTGGAAGGTGGCGGGCCCGCACAGCAACTCGACGTCCTGCTCCGCGGTCCGCAGCTCGAGCGTGAGCTTCTCGCCTGGCAGCGAACGGACCACGTCGAGCAGCAGCCTCGCGGGTAGCACCGCGGACCCTGGACGCTCGACCTCGGCGTCCAGGGGGACACGCAGGCCTATCTCCATGTCGGTGGCGAGCAGCTCGGGCCTGGAATCCGCGGCGGCGGCGAGCTTCACGCCGGATAGTGCCTGCACTGCGCTGCGGGTGGAAGCGACGCGCGCAGTTGTCTGCAGGTTCGCAAGGAGGTGCGCTGTCGAAGTGGAGATCTTCAAGGGATGATGTCTGCTCTGAGGTAATCGAGTTGTAGTAGGGGCTGTGAGATCTGTGGAAGGGACTGCCGGTGCATACGCTCGGGTGTGGATTGTGTGTGGGCGGCTGTGCGTGGAAGTGTCCCAGGCTGGGCGGTCGGCGGGGCGCAGCGCTCAGGTGTTGGCGCGGGAGTCGAGCAGCCGCCGGAGGCTGTCCACGGCGGCCTTGGTGTCCTCGTCGGTCTCAAGACGCGCGCGCGTCCGTCGCCATGCATGCAGGACGGTGGTGTGATCGCGCCCACCGAACTCACGGCCGATGGCTGGCAGGGACTCGGCGGTGAGCTCGCGGGCGAGGTACATGGCGAGCTGTCGTGGCCAGGCGATTTGGTGCGCCCGCGCGCTCGAGAGGAGCTGCGCGCTCGAGACGCCGAAGTGCTCGCAGGCGGCGGTCTGGATGTCGGCGATCGTGCGGTCTTGCGTTGGTGGCGGCGCAGGGTAGAGGCGGTCGAGCACCTCGCGCGCGAGCGTCGCGTCGAGCGCGCGGCCGGTGAGGGAGCTGTAGGCGACGACGCGTATCAGCGCTCCCTCGAGCGAGCGGACGTTGGTGCAGACGCGCTCGGCGATCGCCTGCAGCGGAGCATCGCCGGCGAGCTCGAGCTCGTCCTGCTGTGCGCGCTTGCGCAGGATCGCGAGCCGCGTGGCGAGGTCGGGTGGCTCGACCTCCGCCACGAGGCCCGCCTGGAAGCGCTCGCGCAGGCGGTCTTCGAGTCCCTGCAGGTCGCGCGGAGGACGGTCGGAGGTGAGCACGATCTGGCGCGCGCTGTCGTGGAGGGAGTTGAAGGTGTGGAAGAACTCCTCCTCGGTCTTGGCCTTGCGCTCGAGGAACTGCACGTCGTCGAGTAGGAGCACGTCGATGTGGCGGAAGCGGAGCTTGAAGGACTCGGCGTTGCCGCTCGACAGCGCCGCGAGGAACTCGTTGGTGAAGCTCTCGCCGGTGGTGCAGCGAACCTCGAGCTCGGGGTTGTGCGCCAGCAGGAGGTTCGCGATCGAGCTGAGCAGATGCGTCTTGCCGACGCCGGGCGGACCGTAGATGAAGAGCGGGTTGTAGGCGTGGCTGGGCATCTCCGCCACCGCCAGGGCCGCGCCGTGGGCGAGCCGGTTGCAGTCGCCGATCACGAACTGCTCGAAGGTGAGCTTGGGATTGCCGACCGGTCCCGCTGCGATCGCGCCGGTGCCGGCGCGATCGCGCCGGTGGCGATCGCGATCGTCCCCACCGCGCGCCCGTCGCCGGCCGTCGCCGTGGCGGGCGCTGCGGTCGACGACGTCGATCTCGGCGCCGTCCCCGAGCACGAGCTCGACGCTCGCCCGAAGCGCCCGCCCGAAGCGCTCGCGTATCCAGGGAGCGGCGTGCGCCGGCGCGGAGATCACGAGCGTGTGATCGCGCAGTTCGAGGGGCCGCAGGGGCTCGAGCCAGATGCGGAAGGTGGCGTCGTCGACCACGAGCGCGAGCTGCGCCTGGACCTGCGAGAAGATGTGGTCGAGCTCGCGGCTCACGGCAGCGGTGGTCGGCTCCTCTCGGGAAAGAAGGACGGCGGGACGTATTCGAGGGGGGCCGCGACGGCCCGGTCGGGCGACTATACCCAACGCCATATGCCCGGCTGCGGGGGTGATCGCATTTGGCGGGAAAAACCGCGCGGCGTGGGTACCGCCCTATACTGCGAGCGCGATGAAGCGCACCTACCAGCCCAAGAAGCGCAAGCGCGCGCGCACCCACGGGTTCCGCGCGCGGATGGCCACGCGCGCCGGCAGGCTCACGCTGAAGCGGCGGCGCAGCAAGGGCCGCAGGCGCCTGTCGGCCTGAGCATCGCGGTGTGGGTGTGGGCGAGCTGCGCTCCGGACCGATGAGGCGGGGCGGCCCTGCGCGCGGCCGGCTGTCGCGCAGCGCGGAGTTCGAGCGGGTGTACCGTCAGGGACGCTCGGTCTCCAACCGTCATCTGGTTCTGTACGCGTTCCCGAACCCGGCGGTGGAGGAGGCGCGGCTGGGCCTGGCGGTCTCGCGCAAGGTGGGGGGCGCGGTTCGCCGCAACAAGGTCAAGCGGCTGCTGCGCGAGTCCTTCGCGCGGGCTGCGGACGGACTGGCGGGCGGTCAGGACGTGGTGGTGGTTGCGAGGCCGCCCGCGGGGGAGCTCGCCGAGCGCGACGGGCTCGCCGGCGTGGATGCGGCCCTGAGCGAGCTGCTCGCCAAGAGCGGGCTGCGTGACGGGGGGTCCGAGAAGGTTCCCCTATGAGCACCCCGGCGTGGCAGGGGGCTCGGCGGCCGTGGGGCGAGCGGTTGCGAGGTCCGGCGCGCGTGGTGGCGGTCACGCCGATCGTGCTCTACCAGCGCTACGTCTCGCCTGCGCTGCCGCGCCGTTGCAAGTACGAGCCCACGTGCTCGCGCTATGCGCTCGAGGCGATCGGGCGGTACGGCATACTGAGGGGCCTGGTGCTCGCCGGCTGGCGCATCATGAGATGCAACCCGTGGAGCCACGGCGGCTACGATCCGGTGGAGGCCCAGCGAGTGTTCGGCACCGATCCCGCCACCGGTGGCTGAGCAGCCGTTGCGTCCGGCGGCGCCGGCCGCAGGGCTGACCGCGGCCGATCAGATCACGCACCTGTCCCTAACACGAACGCCCCCACAGAGCTAGACCATGCCCATCTTCGCCAACGTGATCGAGGACGCCTTCTCGCCGCTGATCACCGTGTTCGAAGAAATCATGGTGTTCATCCACAACGACGTCGTCGGCGGGAGCTGGGGGCTGGCGATCGTGGGGCTGACCGTGCTGATCAGGGCGATCCTGGTCCCCCTGACCTACAGGCAGCTGAAGTCGATGCAGGAACTGCAGCGCCATGCGCCGGAGCTGAGCGCGATCAAAGAGCGCTACAAGGAGGACAAGCAGCGCCAGCAGCAGGAGATGATGAAGTACTACCAGGAGCACAAAATCAACCCGCTGGCATCGTGCCTGCCGCTGCTCCTGCAGTTCCCGGTGTTCATCTCGCTGTTCTACATGCTGCGCACGGACCTGAAGAAGCACATCTGCGGCACGCAGCTCGTCCAGTACTTCAACGCCCATCCCCACCTCGCCGCGCAGTACAAAGCCGGCGCGAGCATCGCCGCGGTCTCGAAGCTGCCTTCGAAGTTCATCGAAGACACGACCTGCAACACGGTCGCCGAGCATTCGGCGAAGTTCCTGTTCCTCCCCGACATCACGGCCAAGGCCACCGGCCTCGCGCTGGTGGTTCTGATCGTGCTCTACGTGGGCTCGCAGCTGGCCTCCACGATGATCGCCACCGCCACCGCGGATCCGATGCAGAAACGGATGATGTTGGTGCTGCCGATCGTTTTCGTGATCATTCTGTACCGCTACCCGGCGGGCTTGCTCGTCTACTGGATCACCACCAACCTTTGGACGATCGGCCAGCAGTACCTGATCAAAAAGCGGTTGCCCCCGCCGGCCCCCGCCGCGGCCAACGGCAAACCGAGGGGCTCGCTGAAACAGGCCATCGCCGAGGCGGCGGGCACCACCGCGCGGGCTCCGGCGAAGGCGGAGGTTGCCTCCGCGAGCGGCGGCACGAGCGCGGGCACGCGCCCTGCGCCGCCGCCGCCTCCCCGCAAGAAGAAGAAACGGTCTGGCAGGAGACGATGAGCGAGCCCGAGGAGGACCGCGAGCTCGAGCCGATCGAGGCGCTCGAGGAGCTGCTCGAGGAGATCGCAGACGGGCTGCAACTGGACGTGGACGTGGAGGTCGAGGAGCGCGGGGGTCTGCTCACGGGTCGGCTCGAAGGCGAGGACGTCGGTCTCTTCATCGGCCGACACGGACAGACCATCGACGCCGTCCAGCACCTCGCGCAGCGGATCGTGTTCCCCGACGGCCCGTCGGCCGTGCGGGTGGTGATCGACGCGGGCGGCTATCGCGAGCGCCGGGCAGAGGTCCTGCGGGCCGAAGCCGACGAGGCCGCCGAACGGGCTTTGAGCACCGGCCGGGCGGTCGAGCTCGACCCGCTGCCGTCGTTCGAGCGACGGATCGTGCACGAGCACCTGCGCGAGCGGGGCGACGTCGAGACCCACAGCGAAGGCAACGAACCCGAGCGCTTCCTCGTGGTCGTTCCCAACGCGCTCGATGAGCGCGTCTAGCGTTTCACGTGAAAACGTCGCGCTGACCGACGCGCAGCGCCGCCAGCTCGGCGCGGTGCTCGACGTGCTCGCCAGCGACGAGCACGCACCGAGCGCGGTGCGCGAGCGTGGCGCCGCAGAGCGCGTCCACGTCGCCGACTCGCTGGCGGCGCTGGAGCTCGAGCGGGTGCGCACGGCCCGCCGCATCGCCGACCTCGGCAGTGGCGCGGGCTTTCCTGGGATCGCGTTGGCCGTGGCGCTGCCGCAAGCGTGCGTGCACCTGATCGAGAGCCAGCGGCGCAAGCGCGAGTTCCTCGTGCGCGTGTGCGCGCAGGCCGGCATCGGCAACGCGCGGCCCGTCTGCGCGCGCGCGGAGGAGTGGCGCGAGGGGATCGGGCGCTGCCAGCTGGTGCTCGCGCGCGCGTTGGCGTCTCAGCCGGTGGTGCTCGAGTACGCGGCCCCGCTGCTCGAGCTGGGGGGCGCGCTCGTGGACTGGCGCGGGCGCCGCGATCGCGAGGAGGAGCAGCGCGCCGAGCGCGCTGCGGCCCTGCTGGGCCTGGAGCGCTCCGAGGTGCGCAGGGTGGTGCCCTTCGCGGGCGCGACCGACCGCCATCTGCACGTGTTCGAGAAGCGTGCAGAGACCCCGCGGCGCTTTCCGCGGCGCGCCGGCGTCGCGCGCAAGCACCCGCTCGGCGGCTGAGCCCGCGCCCGCCGCCGCTGGCGCTGCGCCGGTGGCGGCCTCGTGACGCCGCGCGCCGATCGGCGCTAGCGTGCCGGCGATGGGCACGGTGTATGCGATCGCCAATCAGAAGGGGGGCGTGGGCAAGACGACGACCGCGGTGAACGTCTCCGCCTGCATCGCCGAGGCGGGCTACGAGACGCTGCTGGTGGACGTGGACCCGCAGGCCAACGCGACCGTCGGCCTCGGGATCGAGCGCTCTCGCTCGCCGGGGCTCTACGAGGTCCTGTCAGGCGCCGCTGCCGCCGCAGACGCGATCGTCGACACGCCGATCGAGCGCCTGAGGGCTCTGCCGGCCGGCGCCGACCTCGCGGCGGCGCAGGTCGAGCTGCCCCGCATCGACGGCTACGAGCAGCGCCTGCGGGAATGCCTCGAGCCCGTGCGGCAGGCGTTCCGCTACGTCCTGCTCGACTGCCCGCCCTCGCTGGGCCCGCTCACGGTCGCCGCGCTGGTGGCCGCCGACCGCGTGATCGTACCGGTGCAAACCGAGTACTTCGCGCTCGAGGGCCTCGCCGGCCTGCTCGAGACGCTCGCGCTGGTGCAGCGCGAGCTGAACCCGCGGCTGACCGTGGCGGGCATGCTGCTGACGATGCACGACGCGCGCACCCGCCTCGGCCAGGACGTCGAGCGCGAAGTGCGCGCGCACTTCCCCGATCTCGTGTTCGACACGGTGATACCGCGCAACGTGCGCGTGGGCGAGGCGCCCAGCTACGGTCTGCCGGTGACCCACCACGACCCGCACAGCGCCGGGGCAGAGGCCTATTTCGAGTTGGCAAAGGAGGTCGCAGCGCGTGGCTAGACCAAAGCCGGGCATGGGCAGGGGACTTGGGGCGATCCTGTCGGTGTCGTCCGAGGGGCTCGCGCCGGGCGAGGAGCAGCTGCGCGAGCTCGCGGTGGAGTCGATCGCGGCGAACCCCAATCAGCCCCGCCGCAGCTTCGACCAGCAGTCGCTGGAGGCGCTGGCGGGGTCGTTGAGCGAGCGCGGGGTCCTGCAGCCGGTGCTGGTGCGACCGCGTGCGGGCGGGGGCTTCGAGCTCGTCGCGGGCGAGCGGCGTTGGCGCGCGGCGAAGCTCGCCGGCCTGCGCACGCTGCCGGCGATCGTGCGCGAGCGGGAGGACGCCGACGCGCTCGAGGCGGCGCTGGTCGAGAACATGGCCAGGGAGGACCTGAACCCGATCGACGAGGCGCGCGCCTGCGCGGCGCTGGTCGAGGAGCTGGGGCTGACGCGGGAGGACGTGGGCCGGCGCGTGGGGCGCAGCCGCGTTGCGGTGAGCAACCTGGTGCGGCTGCTGGACCTGCCCGACGAGGTGATCGAGCTGCTGCGCATGGGGCAGTTGAGCGAGGGTCACGGGCGTGCGCTGCTGCTGGCGGAGGACCACGGGGAGCGCCGCCGGC
The DNA here is from genome assembly GCA_035507895.1 of Solirubrobacteraceae bacterium. Taxonomy (GTDB): domain Bacteria; phylum Actinomycetota; class Thermoleophilia; order Solirubrobacterales; family Solirubrobacteraceae; genus Palsa-744. The sequence goes on from DATJNQ010000022.1 coordinate 104,313, forward strand.
TGGCGCAGCTGGCGCTGCAGGAGGGCTGGTCGGTGCGGGTCACCGAAGAGCGCGCCCGCGAGCGCAACGCGCGCGCGGCAGGCGTGCGCGGCACGCGCGCGCGGCGCGGTGCGCACCCCGACCAGGAGCACGCGGCCGGCGAGATCGCCCATACGCTCGCGGAGGCGTTCGGCGCGGAGGTGCGCGTGAAGCCCACGAGCGACGGCCGTTACCGTGCCGAGCTGTGCTTCGCGACGCCGCAGGAGGCGATCGAGCTCGCGCGGCGCGTCCACCCGCGCGCCGTTGCGTAGAATCGGGGGCCCGGGCGATTAGCTCAGTCGGTTAGAGCGCTTCTCTGATAAGGAAGAGGTCCCTGGTTCGAATCCAGGATCGCCCATTCGTATAGTTGGAATAATGGATGCGACCACAGGCGGACGGCGGGTGGGGCTCCCTCGTGAGCCGTCGGCTCGTAGTACGATCACCTCGACCTGCCGGCGCGCGACGAGGAGACCGAAGGTGGCTGAGACATCCGCTAACACGAGAGGCCCCGCCGGCGCCCTCGAGACCTACCCGCTGATCATCGGCGTCGTGGGCATCTCGATCCCGGTGGGCCTGGTCACCGCCGCGGCGGTGACCGAAAGCGTGGCGCTGCTGGTGCTGGCCGTGCTGGCCCTCTTCATGGTCGGCGCCGCCACCCTCGGCTTCGTCCTGCACTTGGCCTCCGATCCTCCCGAGCCGGCGGACGAGGGCGAAGCGCACGCCGGCTGAGCAAGCCGCCTCCCGCCGCCCCGCGCGGCGGGGGTGACGCAGCGCCGCCGCGGCGGCCTGGCGCAGCACGCGCGGCGCGCCGTCCCTGCAACGCAGTCTGAACCGCTTTAGGAGCCGCGCTCGCGGGCCGATTGATGACCGCAGATGGACGTGAACGGCACGAGCAGTCAAGTGCGCGGGCGGCCGCAGCCCGAGGCTGCAGGCAGCGGCCAGGGAGCGCCCGTCGGCGGCCCGGAGGGCATGCGCCTGCTCGGCGAGTCGCTGCTGGCGCAGAGCGAGGAGATCCTGCGCGAAACGGTCGCGCGCACCGTCGAGTCCGGCGAGATCGTGGACGCGCTCGTGCAGAGCAGCTTCGAGAAGATCTGCGTCGGCTCCACGCTGGCGGTGGCGCGCTGGATCGCGGGCGAGGACCTTGAGGTGACCAACGACGCCGCCCGCGAAGCCTCCAAGATCTTCGGCGAGCTGGCCGCGCACAGGGCCGCCTCGCTCAACGAGGTCACCCGCCGCAGCCTGTGGTGGCGCAACGTGATGAAGGACGCGCTGAAGGCCAGCGCGAGCGAGCTCGGCGTGGCCGACGACGCGCTCGCGGAGGCGCAGAGCATGGTGCAGCTGAGCATCGAGTTCAGCATCCTGCGCATGTGCGAGTCTTTCGAGCAGGAGCGACGGCGCGTCGACGAGGAGCTCTCGCGGCGCGAGGAGGAGCTCGCCTTCCTGGCCACGCACGACCCGCTCACGGGCCTGCCCAATCGCACGCTGATCCTCGACCGCGTCGAGCAGATGCTGGCGCGCGCCGCGCGCAACCAGACGCCAGTGGCGGCGCTGTTCATAGACGTTGACAACTTCAAGAACATCAACGACACGCTCGGTCACGCCGCCGGCGACGAGCTGCTGCGGGCGGTGGCGGCGCGGCTGGAAGGGGTTGTGCGCAACGCCGACGCCGTCGGGCGCCTCGGCGGCGACGAGTTCGTCGTGATCGCCGAGGAGCTCACCCTGTCGGCGGCGCCGGAGCTGGTGGCCGAGCGCCTGCTGGAGGCGCTGGGCCATTCCTTCGAGCTGCACGCCGAGACCACCGTGCGCGTGACCGTCACCGCCAGCATCGGCATCGCGGTGGGGCTGCGCACCTCCGCCGACGAGCTGCTGCGCGACGCGGACATCGCGATGTACCGCGCCAAGTGGGACGGCAAGAACCGCTACGCGGTGTTCGAGTCGGGCATGGAGGACACCGTCAGGGACCGCATGGAGCTCGACATGGACCTGCGCGACGCGCTCGAGCGCGAGCAGTTCTTCCTCGTCTACCAGCCCACCTTCGCGCTCTCAGACATGGCGCCCACGGGGGTCGAGGCGCTGATCCGCTGGCGCCACCCCGAGCGCGGCGTCGTGCCCCCCGACGCGTTCATCCCGCTGCTGGAGGAGACCGGGCTGATCGTGGAGGTCGGCCGCTGGGTGCTGCGCGAGGCCTGCCGGCAGACCGCGGCTTGGCGGCAGGCGGGGCATCCGATCGACGTCGCGGTCAACGTGTCCGCGCGCCAGCTCGACACCGACGAGCTGCTCGAGGACATCAAGGGCGCTCTGCGCGACGCCGCGCTCGGCGCGGAGGCGCTCACCATCGAGATCACCGAGACGACGCTGATGCGCGACGTGGAGCGCACCGTCGAGCGCCTCGAGCAGATCAAGCGACTGGGCGTGCGCATCGCGATCGACGACTTCGGCACGGGCTACTCCTCGCTCGCCCACCTCCAGCGCTTCCCCGTGGACGCGCTCAAGATCGACCGCTCCTTCATCTCCGGCCTGCGCCACAACCGCGAGGGCGAGACGCTGATCCGCACGCTGGTGCAGCTCGGCAAGGCGCTGTCGATCGAGACCTTCGCCGAGGGCATCGAGCGTGAGCACGAGCTGGCGCTGCTCAAGGACGAGGACTGCGACAACGGCCAGGGCTACCTGTTCGCGCGCCCGCTCGACCCCGCCGGCATCGAAGGCTTCTTCGCCGAGGCAGCGTCTCAGCCACGCAGGCGCTCGCCCGCCGGGTCCAACAGCGGCTCGCGCGCGAGCACGCCGGCGACCCACTCGCCGAACACGTCCACCTCGACCTCCGTTCCCACGTCGAGCTCGGCCGGCAGGTAGGCGTACGCGATCGAGCGCTCCACCGTGTAGCCGTAGCCGCCGCTGGTGACGCGTCCCACCACCTCCCCGCCCACGCGCACCGGCTCGTTGCCCAGCGCCACCGAGCGGGGGTCCTCGAGCAGCAGGCAGCGCAGGCGTCGCCGCGGGCCGCCCTCGCCCTCCGCCGCGCGCAGCGCCGATGCGCCCACGAATTCGCCGTCCCGCTTCACGCAGAAGCCGAGCCCGGCCTCATGCGGAGTGTCGTCCGGGGTGATGTCCGCGGCCCACACCCGGTAGCCCTTCTCCAGGCGCATCGAGTCGATCGCCCGGTAGCCCCCGGCCACCAGCCCATGCTCGCGACCAGCCCGCCACAGCGCGCGCCACAGCCCCGCGCCGTACTCGGTGGGGCAGTAGAGCTCCCAGCCGCGCTCGCCCACGAACGTGACCCGCAACGCCCGCACGGGCACGTCGCCCACGGTCAGCTCGCGCTGGCGCATGTAGGGGAAGTCGAGCTCCCCGTCAGCCAGCGGTGCGAGGATCTCGCCAGCGCGCGGCCCCCACAGCGCGAAGCAAGCCCAACGGGAGGTCACGTCGGTGCAGCGCACGCTGCCGTCCGGCGGCGCGTGGCGCACGATCCAGCTGAGGTCGTGATTGCCGAAGGCCGTGCCGGTGACGATCGAGAACAGCTCCTCGCGCACGCGCGTGACCGTGAAGTCGCACTCGATGCCGCCGCGCCGGTTGAGCATCTGCGTGTAGGTGATCGCGCCCACCTCGCGCGCCACGCGGTTGTCGCACAGCCGTTCCAGGAACTCCGCCGCGCCCGGCCCCTCCACCTCGAGCTTGGCGAAGGAGGACTCGTCGAACAGCCCCGCGCGCTCGCGCGTGCCGCGGTGCTCGGCGCCGATCGCGGGCGACCAGTGCATGCCCGCCCAGCCGCGCGGTCGCAGCGCCTCCTCGCCGGCGCCGGCGTTGGCCTCATACCAGTTCACGCGCTCCCACCCGGACTTCTCGCCGAAGGCCGCGCCGTGCTCGAGGTGCCAGGGGTAGGCGCTCGAGGTGCGCAGCGGCCGTCCGGCCTGGCGCTCGTGGCCCGGGTAGCGGATGTCGTAGTAGGTCTCGTAGACCTCTTTGGTGCGCGCCAGCGTGTAGCGGGGGGAGCGGTAGTGCGCAGCGAAGCGGCGGATGTCCATCTCCCACACGTCGATCGACGGCTCGCCCTCGAGGATCCACTCGGCCATCACCTGGCCGACGCCGCCCGCGCCGGCGAGACCGTGGGCGCAGAAGCCGGCCGCGACGAACAGGCCGCGCACGCCGCTCTCGCCCAGGCAGAACTCGTTGTCGGGCGTAAACGCCTCGGGGCCGTTGATCAGGCGCGTCACCTTGATCTCGTCCATCGCCGGCACGCGCCGGCGCGAGTTGGCCGCGATCTGCTCGAAGCGCGCCCAATCCTCCTCCAGCAGGCGCCCGTTGAAGTCGGGCGGGATCTCGTCGAGCAGGTCCTCGCGCAGCGACCATGGCGCCGAGCGCCGCTCGTAGCCGCCCATCACCAGGCCGCCGCCCTCCTCGCGGAAGTAAACCAGCAGGTCGGGGTCGCGCAGGGTCGGCAGGTGCTCCTGCTCCGCCGCGCCGGCCGCCTGCGCCCCCGTGGGCGTGCCCGAGCGGGTGCGAAACGGCTGCGTCACCAGGTACTCGTGCGCGAACGGCACCACCGGCACGCGCACGCCCGCCATGCGTCCCAGCTCGGCCGCGTACATGCCGCCGGCGTTGACCACGACCTCCGCCTCGATCGGGCCCCACTCGGTCTGCACGCCGCGCACACGCCGGTGCGTGGGAACCCGCTCGTCCACCTCGATGCCGGTCACGCGCGTGTGCGTGAAGATGCGGCAGCCGCCCGCGCGGGCGCCGGCGGCGAGCGCGCTCGTCAGGAGCGACGGGTCGAGGTAGCCGTCGCTCGGCAGGTAGGAGCCGCAGCGCACCCCGTCGGTGCTCATCAGCGGGAACAGCGCCTGCGCCTCGCTCGCAGAGATCAGCTCCAGCGGCAGCCCGAACGTCTTCGCCCAGGCCACCTGGCGCAGCACCTCCTGCTCGCGCTCGGGGCTGCACGCCAGGCGAATGCCGCCGCACTGCACCCAGCCGCAGTCCAAGGTGCGGTAGAGCTCGACCGAGTTCATCATCATGCGCGTCAGCGACACGCTCGCGCGCAGCTGGCCCACGAGGCCGGCGGAGTGGAAGGTGGAGCCGCTCGTCAGCTCGCTGCGCTCGAGCAGCACCACGTCGCGCTCGCCCATGGCGGCCAGGTGGTAGGCGATCGAGGCGCCGCCCACGCCGCCGCCGACGATCACCACGCGCGCCCGCGCCGGCAGCTCACGCGGTCGTGGCACCGCTTCCCTCCTCGCCCGCCAGCGCCAGCCAACGCGGGAAGTCGGCGTGCTCGACGGCTGCCTGGAGACGCTCGAAGTGCACGCGCGCGTAGCGGCCGAAGTCGAACTCCACGTCGGAGATGTAGGACTGCAACTCGCCCCACGCGCCCTCGCGCGCGTCCGAGAGCACGCGCATCAGCTTCAGCGTCGCTCGCCGCCGCTCGCTGGGCGGCTCGCCGTGATAGGCCGCCAGCAGCCGCTCCTCGTCGCCGTCCTCGAGCTCGTTGTTGACCGCCAGGTTGCCGAGGTCGAAGTAGGGATGGCCGATGCCGGCGTACTCCCAGTCGACGATCTGCACCCGCTCCTCACCTGCGCACAGCACGTTGCCGGCGAGCAGGTCGTTGTGGCAGGGCACCCGCGCCGCCGCCGCCAGCGCCGGTGCGATCTGCGCGCATGCGCGAGCGGCCGCGCCATATGCCGGCGAGGTCGAGCCGCCGCGCGCGCGCACCGCGGCGGCGTAGCGCTCCAGCAGGTCGGGCACCCAGAAGGCGCTCGGCAGCGTCGCGCCCGAGCTGTGGAAGTCGCGCAGCGCTGCCGCGATCGTCTCGATGCGCGCCCGGATCTCGCGCGCGGTGCACGGCTCGGCGGCGAGGAAGCGGGTCACCAGGCAGTCCTCGAGCGCGAGCGCCGGCGCCGGCGCGATCCCCAGCCGCGCGGCCACCTCGCTGGCCGCGCGCTCGGCCGCGCGGTCGATCCCGAGCAGCTCGGTGTCGTTGCCGTGCACGCGGACCACGTACTGCGAGCCGCCGAGCTGCACGCGGAAGTTATGGTTGGTGATGCCCCCCGAGAGCGGCCGCGGCGCGCCTTCCAGGGGCCCCAGCCGCACGGTCAGCGCGCGCAGGGCCTTCTCCAGTCGCTGCGCCCCAGCCTGCTCGGTCCCGGCCATAAGGCATGAAACCTATACCTTCAAGACCATGACCCATGGCGAGTCGCGGGCGGCCGGCGCGCAGCGACCGGGAGCCGGCGCCGAGCTGGTGGCGAGCGTCGACGTGCGCGCCGCGCGCCGCGCGCTCGAGGGCGCGGCGGTGCGCACGCCGCTGCTTGCCTGCGCCCTCGCGCCGCCCGCGCGCGGCGGCAGCGTCGCGCTCAAGGCCGAGTGCCTGCAGCGCACCGGCTCGTTCAAGCTGCGCGGGGCGCTCGCCAAGCTGTCCGCGCTCGGCGATCGCGCCGCGGCGGGCCTCGTGACCGCAAGCGCCGGCAACCACGCCCGCGCAGTCGCCTACGCGGCGCGCCTGCGCGGCGTCTCCTGCGAGGTGTTCATGCCGGGGGAGGTGCCCGCCTCGAAGCTGGCCGCCGTGCAGCAGCTCGGCGCCCGCGTGGAGCTTGGCGGCGGCTCCGTGGACGAGGCGCTGGAGCTGGCCGCGGCGCGCGCCGCGGCGACCGGCGCCACCCTCGTGCACCCGTTCGACGACCTCGACGTGATCGCCGGGCAGGGCACCGTCGCCCTCGAGCTGATCGAGGACGCGCCGCAGCTGCGCAGGGTGGTGCTGCCGCTCGGCGGCGGCGGCCTCGCCGGCGGCGTGGGAGCGGCCCTGCGCCAGGTGGGCGCCGAGGTGGAGATCGTCGGCGTGCAGGCCCGCAGCTGCGCCCCCTACGCCCGGCTCTGGGAGGGCGATGCGGCCGCGGATGCGCCCAATGCCGCCGCCGGCGCGACGATCGCTGACGGCATCGCCGTGAAGCGCCCCGGCGCGATCACGGGGCCGCTCGTGCGCGAGCTGCTGCACGAGGTCGTCACCGTCGGCGAGGAGGAGATCGCCGACGCGATGGTGTTCCTGGTCGAGCACGCCAAGCTCGTGGCCGAGGGCGCCGGCGCGGTCGCGGTGGCGGCGCTGCGCAGCGGCAGGCTGCCCGAGGCGGAGGGATTGACGGTGGCGGTCGTCTCCGGCGGCAACGTCGACAGCGGCCTGCTGGCCGGCCTGCTGCTCCGCCACGAAACGGCGGAGGGGCGGCGCGTGCGCCTGTTCACGCGCGTGCCCGACAGGCCGGGTGCGCTGGCGGAGCTGCTCGAGCTGGTGGCGCGCGCCGGCGCCAACCTCGTCAGCGTCGAGCACGTGCGCGAAGCGCTGCCGCTGCACGTGCGCGAGACCGGCGTGGAGCTGACGCTGCAAACACGCGGACCGGCCCACACCGGCGAGCTGCTGGCGTCGCTCGCCGAGGCCGGCTACGAGGTGAGCGAGCCGCGAATGAGCTAAGATCCAACTCTCGGAACCCTGTTGAGGAGGGGATCGACCTGCGGGAGGAGTTCGCCATGGTGCATTTGCAGTGCCGCGCCCTTTGCGCGGCGCTGGTGGTTTGCGCCGTCCTCACGGGCGCCGCGAGCGCGACTGCGTCGGCTGCGTCCGCTCCCACGATCGAACGCGAGGCCGTCACGGGCGTGACCGAAACCTCGGCGACGCTGGAAGCGACAGTCGACCCCAACGGGCTTGAAACCACCTACGAACTCAGGCTCCTCCACGCGGTCTGTCAGAACCCGCTGGAAGAATCGATAGGCGTGTGCCTCGCGATCAGCCTGCAGCAAGTAGGGCAAGGCCGCATCGAAGCCGGTGAAGCCGCGCAGTCGATCAGCGTCGTCGTGCCTGGCCTGCAACCGGGTTATGTGTATGGATTTCAGGTGGTTGTGACCAACTCGGACGGCGAATCGGTCGGCCGCGAACAGGGGTTCGTCACCCTCCTGGGACGGGCGCCGGAAACCCTTCCCGCAGCCGCGATCACGCCCAGCTCCGCGGTCGTTCGGGGACGCGTGATGCCCGAAGAGCTGCCACAGCTGAGCGGCGAAGCGCCCGCGTCCCCTCCGATCGCGTGGAGCTTCGAGCTCGCGCCGGGTCCCCGTTGCACGGGCGCAGGCCAGGTAAGCACTCCCGAAGCGGAAGAAGCGCTGGCGGGCGAAGCCACACGTGAAGTCGAAGTCACCGGCCTCGCGCCGGGCACCGAATACACCGTGTGCCTCGTCGAGACGAGAAACGGCTTCACGATGACTGCGCCGGGGGCATCCTTCACCACCGCGCCGGAAAGCGGACCGCCAGCGTCGCCTGTGGCCATCGCGCCCCTTCCGCTCGCGCCGACCACCACGGACACTCTCGCCCCGATCGCCGAAACGGGCGCGGCCGGCGCCCCCGCCCCGTCCGCGCCTGCCTCCTCGGAGTACACGCCGGCCACGCACGCCGGCGTGACGCGGCCGGCCTCGGCCTCGGCGAGGACCTCAAAGCTCGCGAGGGCCATGAGAATCTGCAAGCAGAGGAGGCCCGGCAGGTCGCGCGCGGCGTGCAAGCGACGGGCTCGCAGGCGATACGTCGTCAAGCCCAGATAGCGTCAGGCGAAGCAGCCGCTACAGCACCTTCGACAGGAACGCGCGCGTGCGCTCGTGGCGGGGGTTATCGAGCACCTGCGAGGGCGCCCCCTGCTCCACCACCAGGCCGCCGTCCATGAACACCACGCGGTCCGCGACCTCGCGTGCGAAGCCGATCTCGTGCGTGACCACGAGCATCGTCATGCCTTCCGCGGCGAGCCGCTTCATCGCCGCCAGCACGTCGCCCACCAGCTCCGGGTCGAGCGCCGAGGTGGGCTCGTCGAAGAGCATCAGCTTCGGCTCCATCGCCAGCGCGCGCGCGATCGCCACGCGCTGCTGCTGGCCGCCGGAAAGCTGCGCGGGGTAGCTGTCGAGCTTGTCCGCGAGGCCCACTCGCGCGAGCAGCTCGGCGCCCCGCCGCCGCGCCTGCTCGCGCGCCACGCGCTTGACGTGGATCGGCGCGCAGGTGACGTTCTCCAGCGCGGTCATGTGGCCGAACAGGTTGAAGTGCTGGAAGACCATGCCGATCTCCGCGCGCTTGCGTGCCACCTCCGATTCGCGCAGCTCGTGCAGCCGCTCGCCCTTGGCTCGGTAGCCCACCAGCTCGCCGTCGACGGACAGGCGTCCGGCGTTGATCTTCTCGAGGTGGTTGATGCAGCGCAGGAACGTGGACTTGCCGGAGCCGGACGGCCCGAGCAGGCACAGCACCTCTCCCGGAGCCACCTCCAGGTCGATGCCCTTCAGCACCTCGTTGCGGGCGAAGCGCTTGTGCAGGCCCTCCGCCTTCACCATCGCCGGCGCCATCAGCGGCCACGCTCGTGCGGCCGCACCGCTAGAAGCCGTGCCGCAGGTCGAACAGCCCCATGCGCGCGCGCTGGAGCGGCGTCGCCGCCGGTTCGCGCGAGGAGCCGCGCCCGTAGTGGCGCTCGAGGTAGAACTGACCGACGTAGAGCACGCTCGTGCACACGATGTACCACACGCTGGCCACGATCAGCAGCTGGATCGTCTTGAAGTTCACCGAGTAGATCAGCTGGGCGGCGTAGAGCAGCTCGGTGACCACGATCGTGCTCGCCAGCGAGGAGGTCTTCAGCATCGAGATCGTCTCGTTGCCGGTGGGCGGGATGATCACCCGCATCGCCTGCGGCAGCACGATCCTGCGCATCGTCTGCAGCCGGGTCATGCCGAGCGAGTGCGCCGCGTCGGACTGGCCGGCATCGACGGAGATGATGCCGGCGCGCACGATCTCGGCCATGTAGGCGCCCTCGTTCAGGCCCAGCCCGAGGATCGCCGCGGTGAACGGCGTGATCAGCGTGTTGGCGTTCGCGTGCACCACTGCCGGGCCGAACGGCACGCCGAGCGCGATCTTCGGGTACAGCGCGGCGATGTTGTACCAGAACAACAGCTGCACGAGCACGGGCGTGCCGCGGAAGAACCAGATGTACAGCCAGCTCGCGCCCGACACCAGCGGGTTGGGCGAGAGGCGCATCACCGCCAGCAGCACGCCCAGCGCGATCCCGATCGCCATCGCGATCACCGTCAGCTCGATCGTCAGGCGCAGCCCGGCGATGATGCGGTGGTCGAACAGGTAGTCGCCGACCACGTGCCATTCGAAGCGGGGGTTGGTGGCGACCGAGTGGACGATCGCCACCGCCACCACCAGCACGATCGCCGCGGCGATCCAGCGGCCGGGGCGGCGCACCGGGACGGCCCGGATGTCATCGGGCCGCCCCGGATCGTCGGTGACCCCGCTCGAGGGCACCGCTTGACGCTCAGCTGGTCGCGCCGTTGATCTTCGGTTCGCTGATCGCCCCCGCCTGGATCCCCCATCTTTCGAGGATCTGCACGTACTTGCCGTTGGCGATCAGGTGCTCGAGCGCCGCCAGCAGAGGCTGGGCGAGACCGCTGTGCTTGGGCACCGCGATGCCGTAGGGGGCGAACGCATAGCTCTTGCCGATCAGCTTGAACTGCCCGCCCGACTGCTTGATCTGGTAGGCGACTACGGGCGAGTCGGCCATTCCCAGTTCGGCGCGGCCGCTCGAGACGGCGAGGTTGACCGCGTTCTGGCCCGGGAAGCTCAGCACCTTGACAGCCTGCTTGCCTTCCTGGCTGCACTTCTTGCTCTGCGCTTCCGCTTCTTCCTGCTCGACCGTGCCCTTCTCCACCGCGGTGGCCTTGCCGCACAGGTCCTTCAGTTCCTCCACCCCCGGGTTCGCCGAGCTCTTCGCGTAGAAGGAGATGCCGGCGCTGAAGTAGTCGACGAAGTCCACGGTCTTCTCGCGTTCCTTGGTGTCGGTGAAGGAGGAGGCGCCGAGGTCGTAGCGGCCGGCCGCGAGGCCCGGGATGATCGTTTCGAAGTTGGCGTTGACCATGTTCACCTTCAACCCCATCACTTCGCCGAGCGCCTTCATCAGGTCCGGGTCCATGCCGATGATCGTGTGACCGTCGGAGGCGACGAACTCGTTGGGCGCGTACTGCGCTTCGGTGGCGATGCTCAAGGTGCCTTTGGCTTTGATCGCGGCGGGCACCTGGGCCGCGATCGAGGCGACTTCGCCGCTCGTCGCCGTGGTGCTCGCGGTAGTCGTAGACGGGCTCGAGCTGCTGCTGCCACAGCCGGCGAGCGCGAGGACGGTGAGTGCAGGCACCCACAGCCGGGTGACCAGCTTTCTCATCAAGAACCTCCTGCTTAGGGTTGGCCTCCAGCGCCCCGACTGGTCGAGGTCGCGCAAGTATCACCGATCGCGGGCGAAGGCGTCGGTCAGGTGCGCGAGCGCGGGCGCGCTCAGGAGAAGCGCCCGACGAACTCGAGCGCGCGCTCGGCCACCTCGCGCCAGCCGCTGTCGATCGTCAGCGCGTGCCCCCGCCCCTGCAGCTGCGCGATCTCCGTCGCGGCCGCGCGATTGCGCAGCTGGCGCCTGAAGGCGCCGTTGGCGATCGCCCAGGGCACCGTGTTGTCGCGCTCGCCGGAGAGGATCAGGAGCGGGCCGCGTGCGGGGTTGAGGGTGTCCACCTTCAACTGCGTCCACGGGTTCAGGTTGGCCATCGCCGCCTGGAACAGCGGCGCGCCCGCCCCCGGCACCGCGCAGCTGTCGTACAGCTCGTGCGCCTCCTGCTCGCCGACCGCGTTGGCGAAGGCGTAGCGGAACTGCTCGTAGGTGAGCATCACGGCGCGCGCGCGGTTGAGCGGATTGGCCAACACCGGGGCGGCGGCCCGCAGCGCGGACAGCGGCAGCGCGAGCACGCCGCGAAACGGCGCGGGGTCGATCGCCACCGTGACCTCGGCGAGACCCTGGCCCGCCAGCATCTGCACCAGCAGGCCGCCGAAGGAGTGCCCCACCAGCGCGGGCTTGCGCTCGAGCCGTCCCAGCACCTCGTCGAGGTGCTCCGCCACGCGCGCCACCGTCTTGCCCGCGAACGCGCCGGGCCGGGCGCGCGCCTGCTCTACGCTCGGTGGCTCATCCGGCCAGCCCGGCGCAACCGTGGCGTAGCCGGCCTGCTCGAACAGCTCGGTCCAGGGCTGCCAGCTGCCGGCCAGCAGCCACAGGCCGTGGACGAACACGACCGGCATGCGCCCGCCGGCGTTGGCGCGCCGCACCTGCTCCGCCTCGTGCTCGCTGATCGAAGCCACGTCCTGCCTTCCGCTCGGATTGCGCCGCGTGGATGGACCCGCCCAGAACCTGCTCGGCGGGGATCATCCCACGAGCGGCAGGCTGCGTGCGAGCAGCTGCTCGATCTCGTCGGCGGGGCCAGGGTGGCCGAGCAGGAAGCCCTGCGCCATCTCGCAGCCCATCTCTTCGAGCAGCGCTCGCTGGCTGTGCAGCTCGATGCCCTCGGCGACCACGCGCAGCGACAGCGACTGGCCCACGCCGAGGATCGCCGCCAGCAGCTCGCGGCTCTGCTCGCCGTCCTCGAGCGCGGCGATGAAGCTGCGGTCGATCTTGAGCACGTCCACCGGCATGCGCTGCAGGTGCGAGAGCGAGGCGTAGCCGGTGCCGAAGTCGTCGATCGCCACGCGCACGCCCAGCTGCTTGACCTCCTGCAGACGCTCCCGCGCGGCGGGCACGTCGCGCACGAGCGTGGTCTCGGTGATCTCGAGCGTGAGCGTCGAGGGTTCGAGCCCCGAGCGCGCGAGCGCGTGGCGCACGTCCTCGACGAAGTCGGCGCGGTTCAGCTGGTAGGCAGACACGTTGACGGAGATGCCGAGCGCCAGCCCGTCGGCGTGCCAGGCGGCGGCCTGCCTGCAGGCCTCCTCCAGCACCCAGCGGCCGATCGGCACGATCAGCCGGCTCTCCTCGGCGAGCGGGATGAAGCTGCCCGGCGGCACCACGCCGCGCTGCGGATGGCGCCAGCGCACGAGCGCCTCGACGCCCATGACGCGCTTGCTGGCGAGGTCGAAGATCGGCTGGTAGAGCAGGAACAGCTGCCGCTCGGCGACGGCCGTGCCGAGGTCCGCCTGCAGCGCCAGGCGCCCCTCCGCCTCGGCGTAGAGGTCGGCGTCGAACAGCGCGTAGCGGTCCTTGCCGGCGGCCTTGGCGGCGTACAGAGCCAGATCGGCGTCGCGCAGCAGGTCGTCCGGGCGCGCGTAGCGGCCCGCGGCCACGCCGATGCTGGCGGTGACGGAGAACAGCTTGCCCGCCTCGCCGAGCTCCACCGGCTCGCGCAGCGACGCGGTGATGCGGTCGGCCAGCTCGCCGGGGGAGGGACCGTCGGGGCCGGTTTCGCTCAGCACGATGAACTCGTCGCCGCCCAGCCGCCCGACGGTGTCCTGCTCGCGCACGGCGAGCTTCAGCCTTTCGCCGGCCACCTTCAAGAGCTGGTCGCCGGCGGCGTGGCCGAGGTTGTCGTTGACGTGCTTGAAGCCGTCGATGTCGATGTACAGCGCCGCGGCGCCGCCGGCCGCGCTGCGCGCGGTGCGCGCCAGCAGCTGCTCGGCGCGGTCCAGCACCAGCGCCCTGTTGGGCAGCCCGGTGAGGGGGTCGTGCAGCGCCAGGTGCGAGAGCTCGCTGGTCTGCTCGCGCACCAGCGAGAGCGCGCGGCGGCGGCCGGTGGCCAGCACCAGCAGCAGCAGCGCGAGCAGCGCGCTCAGCGCGATGCCGCCGAGCAGCAGCGTCAGCGCTCGCGCGTTGCCGAACACGCCGGAGGAGGCGCCCGCGGCGAAGCTCTGCACGGTCCAGCCGTTGCCGAGCGCGATCTGGGTGCGCTGCGCCGGCGCCGGCGCAGCGCCGTGGCTGAACGTCACGTGCGTGTGGCCCGAGGAGTAGCTGAAGCGCACCGCCACGTGCGGGTGGCCTTCCAGCGCGCGGGCGAGCACCACGCCAGGCTCGACCAGCTCGCCGAGCCAGCCGATGAAGGCGCGCCGGCGAGCGGCCGCGGTGGCGGGCGTGCGGCCTCCGCGGTACACCGGCGTCTCGATCCCCAGGGCCGAGCCGCGGCTGCCGGCCACCGGCGCGTAGGTGGTGAGCCCCGTGTTGCGCGCCGCGTACAGCGTGGGCGCGAGCGCGCAGTAGTCGACGCCCGCCGGCAGGTAGCTGGCGGCGCTCCTCGCCAGGCCCGCAACCGCGAAGCAGTAGTACGGCCGCGCGCCCGCCGGCAGGATCTGAAGGGGTCCGCCGGGGGGCAGCGAGCTCGGCCCCAGGGGACGCACGGGATCGGCGGCCAGGCGCGCCGCGAACGCGCGCAGCTGCGACGCCGCCACCAGCTTCACCAGCCCGATGTTCTGCAGCTCGGGGTAGCGGCGCATCGCGCGCACCGATTCGGCCCACCGGTCGAAGCCCGCCGGCGAGGCGCCGGGGTCGCCGGCGACGAAGGCGCTGGCGCTGACGATCAGGTCTTCCTCGTGCTGGATCGCAAGCTTGAGCGTGGACGCGATCTCCGCCGAGGCGAGGTGGAAGGACAGGCGCGACTCCTTCGCGCCGGAGCGCGCGGTGGCGCGTGCGCCCAGCGCCGAGGCGGTCACGCCGGCGAGCGCGAGCGCCACGCTGATCGCGATCCACAGCGCCGTGTGGTTCGCGCGCGGTCCGGCGCTGGCTCGTTTGGTCGCTGAGAAGTGCATCGCCGCCCACGCTCCTTGCCGGGAGGATCGGAGGCTGCTCCGCGCTGCTGTCGCCGCGCGCGTGGGCGATGGACGGATTGGCCCGCGGCTGTGCGGCGCCGGCCGCGTGCACCCCCGGCGAGCGGTCCCGCCGAGCGTGCAATCGCCGGCCACCTTGCTAAGGGAAGCGCGCGGCGCTGCCGATGAGGGGGCCGTGAGCATCTTCGCCCGTCCGTCGCGGTCGCCGATCGCAACGCACCGCGCGCCGGCGCGTCGCGCGCTGCTGGCCGTCGGCGCGACCTTGGCGGCGGGCCTGTCGGGCCTGCTGGCGCAGGGCGTTCCGGTCGCGCAGGCGCTGGTCACGGAAGTCGCAGAAACGCAGGCCGGCGTGAGCCCGCGCAACGCCACCACGCTCCACGACGGCCTGGCGCAACTGTCCTCCACCGGCGTCTTCAGCGAAACGCTCGAGCCCGAAACCTTCGCCAACGCCGAAGGCAACCCGGTGCTGCACGAAGAGAACGTGCACCTCGTCTACTGGGTGCCGGACAACGACTACTACCACCCGGAATGGAAAAACCTCATCAACACCTTCATGGAACAGGTGAGCGCCGAAAGCTACTCCACCACGAACGTGTTCGCGGTCGACACCCAGTACACGGACAAGAGCGACGAGCCGGCGAGCTACGACGTGAACTTCGCCGGCGCCTACAACGACACCGCTCCCTACCCCACCTCCGGGTGCACCGACCCGGACCCTCTCACGGAAGCGAAAGCGCACAACGTCAAAGCGCTCGCCTGCCTCACCGACACGCAGATCAGAGCCCAGCTGCAGAGCTTCATCTCCACCCACGGCGCGTCCAGGGGCATGAACGACGTCTACTACGTGCTCACGCCTCCCGGCGTGACGGTGTGCCTGGACTCCGGCCACGCGAGCGGTCACTGCTCCGACTACTCGGTGACCGAAGAAGAAGCCACCAGCTACGCGCACAGCTTCTGCAGCTATCACTCAGACATCAACCCCGGCGACCTCGCCAGCGGCGACGGCGAAACCGTGATCTACGGTGTGGTGCCGTGGACGGCGGGGGGCGCCGGCGACGGCCAGCTCGCCGCCGTCGATCGCACGCAGGCATACGACTGCCAGGACGGGGGGTTCGATCCGGTGAGCAAACCGATCGAGCAGTACGAGGAAGCGGAAGGCGCTCGCGAGGAGGAGCCCAACCAGCCCACCTGTCCCGACGAAGACGGCTTCTGCGACGGCGGCCTCGCCGACCTGATCATCAACCAGATCGCGGTCGAGCAGCAGGACATCGTCACCGACCCGCTGCTGAACGCCTGGCAGGACGAAGACCACAACGAGGTGGCCGACGAGTGCCGTAACTTCTTCGCGCCGGCGGAAGGCGCCGTCAGCGAGGGCGAAGGATCCGAAGCCGGCACGCTCGCCAACCAGCGCATCGACGGCGGCGCCTACTACCTCAACGACGCCTTCAACGCGGCCGGCATGAGGCTCAACGCGCCGGGGGTCCAGTGCTTGAACCGCATCCTGCTGGAACCCAAGTTCTCGCCGCCGCAGCGCACCAAGTCCGGCGAACCGGTCGCCTTCGACGGCATGCAGTCGGACGTATCGCTCAACGCGTCTGCCGACTTCCCCGGCGGCGGCGGCGCCCAGAACGACTACGCGACCTACACCTGGAACTTCGGCGACGGCAGCGCGCCGGTGAGCGGGTTCGCGCCGGGCTCCTCGCCCTGCGAAGCGCCCTGGAACACCCCCTGCGCGGCGAGCGTGCTGCACACCTACGAGTACGGCGGCACCTATGAAGTGACGCTCACGATCAAGGACGTGGGCGGCAACGAAGCGAGCGTCTCGCACGACGTGATCGTCTCCGGGCCCTCGGCGCCGAGCGGCGGCTCCGGCTCCGGCTCCGGCTCCGGCGAAGGCGGCGCCAGCAGCTCGGGCGCCGGCGCGTCTGCCAGCCAGTCGCCCGCCGCGACGCCGTCCGCGGCCGCGGGCTCCGCCGCCGCCGTGCCTGCGCCGGTGGTCACCGCCGCGATCGTGCGCCAGGCGCTGGGCAGGGTCACCCGCAAGGGCCTGGCGGTGCGCTACTCGGTCAACGAGCAGGTCGCGGGCCACTTCGACGTGCTGCTGAGCAGCGCCGTGGCCAAGCGCCTGCGCATCAAGGGCGCGCCGGCCAGCGGCCTGCCCGCCGGCTCGGCGCCGCAGCTGGTGATCGCCAAAGCGATCCTGGTGACGACCAGGGGCGGTCGCAGCGCCGTGCGCATCCACTTCTCCAAGGCGACCGCGGCGCGGCTGCGGCGGGCACGCAAGGTCTCGCTGATGCTGCGCCTGGTGGTGCGCAACGCCGCCACCAGCAATCCAGCCACCGACACCGTGATCAGCAGCGTGACGCTGTCGCGCTGAGGCCGGCGCACGCCACCGCGCGGCGGCGGCCTCGGCCTACAGGCCCGGCCAGTGCCGCGCCACGTAGCCTTCGTTGTCGGTCGGCTGCACCTGCCAGCGCGAGGCGAACTCGCCGCTGCGCCCGGCGGTGTCGTAGAGCACGCCGTCCACGTACATATAGGTGTGGCCCGCGTTGGCGTACACGGTGATGTACCTGCCCGGCCCGGGCGCCCCCCAGCTCTCCAGTTCGCCGGAGGTCTCCGGCGAGCTCAGCAGGCCGCCGGCGGCCAGCGCGTAGCTGACCGAGCCCGAGCAGTCGTAGGCGTTGTCAACGAAGGACGCGTGGCCCCCCCCGTACACGTAGGGGAAGTCCGCGATCTCGTTGGCGCCGGCGATCACCTTCTGCACCGGTTCCGGCACGCCGGAGGGGATCGGGATCGTGCCGGCGCCGCCGATCGACTCGCCGCCGGCGACCGGCGTGAGGTCGAGCGTGCGCGCGTGCGCGGCGCCGCGCTCGACGGCGCGCATCTGCTCGAGCTCGCTGCGGATTTCCGCGTTGGACGGCGCGCCGGCCGCCACGATCGCCGCCCCCGCCTTGGCCGGCGCGTCGGCGCTGGCGTGCTTGACCGACGCGGGCGCGGGATAGCTCTCGGCTTCCAGCGGATCGGCCACCTCCCTGGCCGAGCCGCCGTCGGCGGGGTCGCGCGCGGGGTCGGCGTCGGCGGAGCGCCGCGCCTTGCGCGCGTGCTGTGGGCCCGCTGCGGCGGGGTCGCCGGAGCCCACCTTCGCTTCGCCGCAGGCGGCCAGCGCGACGACGGTGAGAGCGCAGCCAAGCATCCCGATGACCCTCCGCGGGAAACCCATCGCGCTCTAGGCTAGCGGTCGTGTCCGCGGCGGGTGCCGCTACCCTGATGCGATGCGCGAGGAAGCAACGGCCGTGGAGATGAGGCCGCACGTGCGCCTGCTCGAAGGCATGCGCCGCCCCGCCAACTGGCTGCAGCTGGTGCGCTTCGGGCTGGTCGGCGGCGCCGGCTTCGTGGTCAACGTGCTGGTCTACACGCTGATGGTGCACGCGGTCGGCCTCGACTACCGGGCCTCGAACGTGGTGGCGTGGCTGGTGGCCGTGATGAACAACTTCCTGCTCAACCGCCACTGGACGTTCGACGCGCGCGGCGGGCAGGCGCGGCGGCAGGCGATCCGCTTCCTGGTCGTGAGCCTGGTCGCCGAGGCCTTCAGCCTGGCGATGCTGACCGTCCTCGTGGAGGGCGTGGGCGTGGCCAAGGTGCCGGCCCAGGCGCTTGCGGTGGCCTCATCGATGCCGCTGAACTTCCTGGGAAACAAGCTGTGGAGCTTCCGCTGAGGCGCGTCAGCTTCGTCCGCGGTTGAACGCGTGCTGATCGCCATCGGCTCGAAGACCGGCGCAGCGCCGCACCTATACTCTGATCTTCCCCCGCTCGGAGGCCCCTCGTGCAGGAGATGGTGATCTACGGCGTCAGCTTCGACATGGTCGGCAAGCAGCCGATCGTGCTCCTGAAGACCGTCGACGGCAACAAGTTCCTGCCGATCTGGATCGGGCACCCGGAGGCGGCGTCGATCCTGATGAAGCTGCAGGGCGCCGGCACGCCGCGGCCGATGACCCACGACCTGCTGTGCGACATCCTCGGCGAGCTCGACGTGAAATGCACGCAGGTGTCGGTCACGGAGCTGCGCGAGAACACCTTCTTCGCCTCGATCACGCTCAGCGTCAACGGCCGGGAGCTCGAGATCGACTCGCGCCCGAGCGACGCGATCGCGCTGGCGGTGCGCTCGGGCGCCCCCATCTACGCGGCCGAGGAGGTCATCTCCGAGTCCGCGATCGAGTTCGAGCACGACATCGAGGAGTCAGAGGACGTGGTCGAGAAGTTCAAGGAGTTCCTCGACCAGGTCTCCCCCGAGGACTTCGCCGCAGGCGACTCCTGATCCGCGCCGCAGGTGTCCTCGTGGAGCGCTAGCCGGTGATGAGGCGCATGCCCGCAGCTCAGCCCGCGGCGCGCCCGCCGTCGCGGCGCTCGCCGTCGCCACCGCCGGCGAGCGCGAGATCGACGATCCGCTCGAGCATCTCGCGGGGCGAGATCGACGGCGTCTCGGCGATCCCCTGGTGGTAGAAGACGGTCGCCGGCGTCAGCGCCGGCAGCGTGTTCACCTCGATCACCGTGATGTCGCCGGTCTCGCGGTCCATGAACGCGTCGATGCGCGCGTAGCCCGCAAGCCCGAGCGCGCGTGCGACGCGCTCCACGTGCCCCCTCGCACGCTCCACCGCCACTCGCTCCACGCGCCCCGCCGGCGGCATGGGCGGGGGCGTGAGGTTGATGCCGGTGCCGCTCATGAACTTCTCCTGGACGCTCAGCACCTTGTTGGTGGCGATCGTGATGCTCGGGTTGAGCGCCCGCATGGCGCCACGTGGGCCGAGCACGCCGACCGTCACCTCCACCAGTCTCGTGTCGTGATGGGCGCCCCACACCAACGTCCCGTGACCGTTGCCGGCCGCGCCCCGCGCCTCGATGTCGTCGGTCTCTATGAACTCCTCGAACAGCAGCGTGTCCTGCCGCTCCATCGGCATCTCCACAGCCTGGTCGTCGGGCAGGTGCGTGAACCCGACGCCGCTGAGCTCCGTGCCCGCAGAGTCGTTCGCCTCGAGGTAGCGACTCAGCTCGTCAGGCCCTACCAGTCGCATGATGCCCGCCGAGCAGCCGTCGTCCGGCGGCTTGACGATCACGTCCTGTGCGCCGGTGCCCGCGACCACCGCCCGCCACATCCCGCTCACGGCGTCGTCGTCGGGGCATGCGGGCACGGGCAGCCGCACGCGCCGCGCCGTGGCGATGTGCGGGTCGCGCAGCGCCGCCACGGCCTCGCCCGTCGCCGCCTTGTCCATGCACAGACGGGATGCGGCGGGGCCGGAGCCGTTGTAGCGCGCGCCGTGCTCCTCCAGCATCGCCTGCAGCGTGCCGTCCTCGCCCATGCCGCCGTGCAGCGCGATGAACACGAGGTCGTTGCGCTCCATGAACTCCGTCAGCGTCATCCGCTCCGGCAGCTCCGCGGGAGCGCTCGTGTCGCCCTCTCGCAGCTGCAGGCGCTCGTGGATGCTCGCCGCCAGGCGCGCACGCAGCTGCTCGTGCTCGCGCGCGCCCTCGCACGCCGCCACGATCTCCTCCACGGAATGGTGAAGCGCCGCCGCGTATGGAAGCCGCCACACGGTGTCTGCGCCGTCGAGCAGGTACGGCACCGGCTCGTAGCGGTCGGAGGCCTGCAGCTTCAGCCACACGTTCAGCCCGCTCATCACCGACACCTGCCGCTCCGCCGTGCGCCCGCCGAACAGCACCGGCAGGCGCCGCCGCGCGCCGGGCGCGCGCTGCGCACGGCGCGCGTCCCGCGCCGGCCACTCCAGGCCCGTGCGGCGGGCCGCGGCCGCTACCACGAAGCGCAGCAGGTCCGCGTGGTCCATGCCGATCTGCGCCGCCTGCACGAACAGGAAGCTCGTCTGGTCCATGCCGCTGACCGGGTTGACGTCGGAGATCAGGAACGACCCGTCCTGCAGCCGCCAGCCGTCGATGCGCGCGAAGTCACGCAGGCCGAGGGCGGAGAACGCGCGCTCCACCGTGCGCCGGATGTCCTCGGTCGCCGCCTCCGGGAACCGCGGCGGGCAGTGGAAGTGGACCTTGTCGCTGGGCCTGTACTTGCGGTCGGCGTCCAGGTAGTCCTCCTCGCCCTTCGTCTTCAGCAGCTCCACCTCCGTGGGCATCAGCGCCACCGGCCCGGCGGGGCCCTCGAGCACCACGGTCGTGCACTCCGTGCCGCTCATCCGCGGCTGGATCAGCACGCGCGAGTGTCGCTGCAGCAGCTCCTCCAGCTGCCTGCGCGCCTGCTCGCGATCCATGCAGATGCACACGTCGATGCTCGAGCCCGACTGCGCCGGCTTCACCACCAGCGTCCCCTCCTGCGGGAACGCGCCCGCCGCCAGCGCCGCGCGCTCGCCCGGAGCCTGCTCGGCGGTGACGAGCACCGACGGGACGACCGCGAGGCCCGCCGCCGCCAGCGCCTCCTTCGCACGGTGCTTGTCGAAGGCGACCGCGCACTGCGCGGCGCCGGTGCCCACGTAGGGCACCTCCAGGCGCTCGAGCAGCAGCTGCAGCTCCCCGTCCTCGCCGAGCTGCCCGTGGATCGCCGGGATCACGAGGTCGACGGCGCGCAGCCGCGCGTGCAGCTCCGGCTCGCTCAAGCGCTGCCCGTACACGGGGTCGTCCGCGAGCAGCTTGTAGTCGAAGTCCGACGGCGTGTTGCAGTAGAGCAGCCCGCGGGTGATCGCGAACGGATCGCCGGCCGCGTCGAAGTAGATCAGCTCCCCCAGCTCCACGCCGACGCCGTCGATGTGATCGGCGATGGTGCGCGCCGAGTTCAAAGAGATCCCGCGCTCGCCCGACGGGCCCCCGAGCACGATCGCCACGCGTGGCCTGCGCTGCGCCATCGTCAGCCGCCCTCCACGGCCGGCGCGTCGCCCGTGGGCCAGTGGAAGAAGACGGACGTGCTCGCCGGCAGCGCCGAGCGGTCCCCGCCGAGCAGGCGGCGCAGGTGTCCCGGCGCGCCGCAGGGCCCGATCTCCGAGCACCCGCTGCGCGCATAGAACGGCCCGTTCCAGGGGATGTCGGCGTAGGTGATCAGCGTGAGGGACTGTTGGCCGCGGGCAATCGCTATCTCCAGCAGCCGCCCGAGTATCGCAGACCCCACTCCCCGGCCCGCTAGATCCGGATGAACGCTGAGCTGGTGCAGATGCGCTGCGTGGCCAAATCGCTACTGCTGGTAGTCGGCGAGGAAGCGCGCAAGCCGGGCGAACGCGTCCTCGAGGTCCTCCACGTGGGGGAGCGTCACCAGCCGGAAGTGATCGGTCGTCGGCAGGTTGAAGGCGCTGCCGTGGACCACGAGCATCTTCTCCTGCTTGAGCAGGTCCAGCACCAGCCGCTGGTCGTCCTTGATCTTGTAGATCTCAGGGTCGAGCCGGGGGAACGCGTAAACCGCGCCCATCGCCTTCACGCACGACACTCCGGGGATCGCGTTGAGCATCTCGAAGGCGCAGTCTCGCTGGGTGTGGAGCCGCCCGCCGGGCGCCACCAGCGCCTCGATGCTCTGGTAGCCGCCGAGCGCGGTCTGAATCGCATGTTGGGCCGGAACGTTCGGACACAGCCGCATGTTCGTCAGCAGGTCCAGGCCTTTGATGAGGTCCGTGGCGCGCGCCTTCGGCCCGGAGAGCGCGAGCCAGCCGGAGCGGAAGCCGGCCACGCGGTAGGTCTTGGACAGGCCGCTGAACGTCAGGCACAGCACGTCGCCGGCCAGCGAGGAGATCGCGATGTGGCTGGCCTCGTCGTAGACGATCTTGTCGTAGATCTCGTCGGCGCAGACGATCAGCGAATGCTCCCTGGCGATCTCGAGGATGCCGTCGAGTACCGAGGGGGGATAGACGGCGCCGGTGGGGTTATTGGGGTTGATCACGACGATCACCTTCGTGCGATCGGTGACGCGCGAGCGGATGTCCTCCAGATCGGGAAACCAGTCGGCGGTCTCGTCACATCTGTAGTGCGCCGGCTGCCCGCCGGCGACCTGCGTCGCGGCGGTCCACAGCGGGTAGTCGGGTGAGGGGATCAGGACCTCGTCGCCGGCCTCGAGTACCGCCTGCATCGCCACCTGGATCAGCTCCGACACACCGTTCCCGAGGTAGATGTCCTCGACGTTGATCCCCGGCGTGCCCTTCGCCTCGTAGTACTGAACGACGGCGCGCCGGGCGGTCAGCAGACCCTTTGAGTCGCTGTAGCCCTGCGAGGTCGGCAGCGCGCGAATGACGTCGAGCAGGATGTCGTTGGGCGCGTCGAAGCCAAACGGCGCGGGGTTGCCGACGTTGAGGTGAAGGATGCGATGTCCCTCTTCCTCGAGCCTGATCGCCTCCGTCAGGACGGGCCCGCGGATGTCGTAGGCGACACCGGTGAGCTTGCTGGAGTGCGTGTAGCGCGTCGGTCTCATCGCGTCGGTCAGGGTCTCTGCGGGCATGGGCGCGAGCGCGGGGATCAGTGGCGCGTGAGGATGCGCTGCACGCGCGGCCCCACCCGCACCATCAGCTCGTAGGGTATCGTCTCGATCAGGGCCGCCAGACGCTCGGGAGCGACGTCGCGATCTCCATGGCGCCCGAGGATCAGGACGTCGGAGCCGACGTGCGCGTCCGGGCAGCACGTGAGCTCGACGGTCATCGAGTCCATCGACACCCTGCCCAAGATCGGACACTCGACGCCGGCGACGATCACGTGACCGCGGTTGGAGAAGGCGCGCGGAACGCAATCGTGGTAGCCGGCGGGCACGACACCCACACGTGCGCCCCCGCTCGGCACGCGGTAGGTGCCCCCGTATCCGATCCGCGCCCCCTCCTCGAGCTCGAGGATCTCGACGATGCGGCTGACGAGGCCGAACGCGGGTATGAGATCGGCGCGCGTGCGCGTGGCCTCCGAGGGGTGCAGGCCGAACAGGCCGAGTCCGATGCGCACCATGTCGAGGTGTGTCTGCGGCAGGCGAACGGTCGACGCCGTGGAGGCGGCGTGGCGGATGAGGTCGTGGAGCCCGAGCTCCGCGGCCACGTCGAGCACCGCGTTGAACGCGCGCAGCTGGGCGGCGGTGAAGTCGTCCTCCGCCGGGTCGTCGGCGCAGGCGAAGTGGGTCATTATCCCCTCGAGCCGGATGTGCTCGCAGTCGCGAAGCCGGGTGAGCACCCGACGGGCTTGAGCGGGCGCGAGGCCGGTGCGGTGCATGCCGGTGTCGATCTTCACGTGCACCGGCAGGCGCGCGTTGGCGGGTGGGGCCACGGCGAGCACCGCCTCGAGCATCTCCTCGGAGTAGACCAGCGGGGTGAGTCGGTGGCGGAGCATCACCTCCAGATCGCGCCCGGTGCCGAGCATGACCAGGATCGGCACGGCGATTCCCGAGCGTCGCAGCGCGACGCCCTCGTCGGCGTTCGAGACGCCGAGGAAGTCGACCCCCGACGCCTCCAGGCAGGAGGCGACGTTGACGTCGTCGGTCCCGTAGGCGAGCGCCTTGACCATGCCCATCACGCGCACGGACGGCCCCACCATGCGCCGGAACGACGAGACGTTCTGTTCGAGCGCGGAGAGGTCGAGATACAGCCGCGTCGGGGCCATCGCCCCGATCAGCTCGGCCGTCAGGTCGCCGATCGGCGCGGTACGCGGCGACTGCACGAGCGCGACGTCGCCGACCTTCAGGTCCTCGAGCAGCGTCAGGCGCAGATCTTCGGTCCTCGTGAACAGGTTCACGGGCACGGGCTCCTCGACCGCCTCGCTGGCCTCGTGCAGCGCGTCCGGCAGCGGACCGTGCAGCGCGTACACGGCGTCCACGCGCTCGGCCCGCAGCGCGTGCGCGAGCTCGCCGACGCCCGCCGGATCGACGAGCTCCAGGCGCTCGCCGAGCACGACCACCGTGCGCCCGTTCGCGCCGGCCACGCGCTTCGCGGCACGGATCCCCGAGCCGACCGCGATCGGATCGGGCGTCGCCACGTCGCGGATCAGCGTCACGCCCGCGGGCGAGCGCCAGATCTCCATGCGCGTCGCGCTCGGCGCGTAGTCGTCGGTGCTCGTCAACAGGCTCGCGGACCCCACGCCGAGCAGCCACGCCGCGCTCATCGCCAGCTCGACGTCGGCCAGGATCTCCGCGGACGGGGTGCGCACGCTCACCACTCCCGAACGGCCATCGGGAAAGCTCACGTCGACGACCAGCCCGTCGCGGGCGTAGCGGGGCTCGGAGAACGAAGGCAGCTCGGCGGCCTCACCGCACACCAGTCGCCGGCACCGGCTGGCGTCCCCGGCCGCCGCGCCGATCTCCTCGTCGTGCTGGCCGAGCAGCAGCCAGCCGTCGCTGCCGAGGTTCGCGGCGCTCGCCAGGAGCTCGCGAGCCTGATCGCCGCGATCGCGGAAGTTGGGGCGCCAGCGCGCCCCGAGGTTGGTCATCATCACGTGGTCGGGACGAACGATCCGCTCGAGCGTCGCCATCTCGCCGGGGGCGCTGACCGCGAGCTCGAAGATCGCCACGTCGCACTCGCGCGGGCAGCCGAGCAGCGCGAGCGGTACGCCGAGCTTGCTGTTGTAGCTGCCCGGGCTGGCGTACGCCGTGAGCTCGTCCGCCAGCAGGTGCGCGAGCGCGTCCTTGGTGATCGTCTTGCCGTTGCCGCCGACGACCGCCACGACCTTGCCCTCGATCTGCGTGCGCCACCAGCCCGCCAGCCGCTGCAGCGCCTGCAACGGATCGTCGACCTCGATGATCCGCCCAGTCCGCACGAGCTCGTCGCTGCTCGCGCCGGCTCGCGCCACGACCACCGCGGCCCCGTTCTCCAGTGCCTCCGCGGCGAAGCTGTGTCCATCCGCGTGCTGACCGCCGATCGCGAAGAACGCGCTGCCGCTGTGGATGCGCCGCGAGTGGGTGCTGACCTGCCGAATGACCACGTCGGGGCCGTCGCCAGGGCCCGCGAAGGCGCCGGCGAGGATGTCCCTGAAGGTTGAGCCCGCGAGCGGTTCCATTCGTGTTCTCTGCTCTGGACGCCCGCGACTGGGCGCCTGCAGCCAACCGCCGGGTCCGGTGCGCCCGCACCGCCGGAGCGGTCGTCTATCGTCCTGCCCGGTCCCCGATCGGCCAACGCCCACGGTATCGCAGATCCGCACACGCACCGCATGAACGGCATCGTCTTCTACATCGGTCTCGGCGCGGGCCTGGCCGCGGCCTGCGGGCTGCGGCCGTTCCTGCCCGTGCTGCTCGCCGGCGCGCTCGCCTCCTCCGGCGCGCTCGGCGTCGGCTTCGGGGGGCACGCCTTCCACTTCCTCGGCTCCGGCTGGTGGCTGCTGGCGGCGACCGTGGCCCTGGTGGTCTCCTACGCCGCGCAGCTGCTGCTCGGCCTCTCGCCGATGATCGACCCCTCCGACCGCGCCAACACGCCCGATGCGCTCGGCGCCTCGCTCGCCGGCCTCGGCCTGGGCGCCGGCGCCGTGCTGTTCGCCGGCACGCTCGCCGCCCACGGCGACGCCTGGTGGCCGGGCCTCGCGGGCGGCTTCTTCGCCGCCGGCCTCTCGCAGCGAGCCGCCTGGCCGGTGGTAGTGCGCGCCCGCGCGCGCCTGCACGACAGCGCCGCGCGCGAAGGCCTGACCGTGTACCTGGACGCCGCCTCCGTGGCCTGCGCCGCGCTCGTAGCGCTGGCGCACGTGCTCGGCTACGTGCTGCTCGCGGCGCTCGCCTGGTTCGCCTGGCGCGGGCGCGCGCGCGGCGATCGCAAGTACGCCGGACTGCGCGTGCTGGGTCGCTAGGTGCCCGCGCCCACCGTCCCGGCGCGGTCGCGCCCAGGCCGGCGCCGCATCCCTCTGCGATGACGATGCGCCCGCGAGGGGATCTGCGGTGACGATGCGCTCCCGCAGGGGGAAGCTCGTGCTGTGCGTGATCGACGCGATGGCGCCGGCGATGCTCGAGCGCGCGATCGAGCAGGGGGTCGCGCCGGTGCTCGAGCGGCTCGTCGCCGAGGGGCTGTACGTGCGCGACTGCGTCGCCGCGTTCCCGTCGGTGACGCCCGTGTGCGCCGCCTCGATCGTCACCGGCGTGGGCCAGGACCAGCACGAGATCCCCGGCATGAACTGGTTCCACCGCGGCGAGCAGCGCTACGTGGAGTACGGCTCGAGCTTCCGCGCCGCGCAGCGATTCGGCATCGCCCGGCAGCTCACCGACACCGTCTACAACATGAACCGCGCGCATCTCAGCGCGGACACGCTCACCGTGTTCGAGTCGCTCGACGACGCCGACGTGCGCACCGCCGGCACCACCTACCTGATGTACCGCGGGCGCCACCGCCACGAGCCCCAGCGCGACACCGCGCTCACGCGCGTCGCCGCCGCGCTGATGCGCCACGCCGTGATGGGCCCGCGCGAGCTCTTCTACGCCGACGTGTTCGCCTCGCGCCGCACCGGCTGCCGCTCCAACCTCGGCATGCCGGGGGTGCGCGACCGCCACTCCGGCTGCGTGTCCGCCTACCTGGTCGAGCATGACCTGTTCGACTTCCTGCTGCTGTCGCTGCCCGACAACGACTGGTACTCGCACAAGCGCGGCCCCGAGGCCCAGATCCACTCGATCGCGCAGGCCGACCTGCAGCTCGCGCGCGTGATGAACGCTGCCGGCGGCGTCGAGGAGTTCCTCTCAGAGCACGCCATGATCGTCATGGCCGACCACTCGCAGGCGCCCGTCGGCGCCACCATCGCGCTGCAGGACGAGCTCGCCGATCTCGGCGTGCTCGGCCCCTCGCGCTCGCCCCAGCGCGCCGAGCGGGACGAGGGGCAGCGGCAGGCCGGTGACGCCGCCGCTGCCGGCGAGGTGGAGGCGCGCGTCGCCGTGTGCCCCTCTCAGCGCGCCGCCATGGTCTACGCGCTGCGGCCCTCCGAGCGCGACGCCATGCGCGCCTCGGTAGTGGGCAGGGCGCTCCAGATCGAAGGAGTGGAGCTGGTGATGTGGCTCGAGCGCGACGCCCACGACGCCCCCCGCGAGGGCGTGATCGCCAGCCGCGCCCACGGCGAGCTGCGCTTCGCGCCCGCAGGCGAGCTGCACGACGAGCGCGGGCGCAGCTGGAGCGTCGAAGGCGCGCTGGCAACGCTCGGCGCGAGCGTCCACGACGGCCTGCTGCGCTGCCCCCGCTACCCCGACGCGCTCGCCCGCGTGTGGGCGGCCCTGCTCTGTCCCAGCTCCGGCGAGGTGCTGCTGTCCGCCGCGCCCGGCCACGAGTTCCTCGACTGGGGCCGGCAGGCGCACATCGGCGGCGGCAGCCACGGCTCGCTGCACGCCAGCGACTCGCTCGGCGCGCTCGTGCTGCACGGCCTCGAGCTGGAGGGCCTCGAGCTGCCTGCGCAGTGGGCGATCCGCGACGTCGCGCCGCTGGCGCTGCGCCACTTCGGCCTGTGACCGTCTGAGCGCCCCAGCCCCGTTACCCTCGGGCGATGGCCAAGCTCGCGCACAGGGCCGCGCTCGCCGGCGGCGCCGTGCTCGCGCTTGCGCTGGCGCTGGCCGGCGGCGTCCCGGCACAGGCCGCCACCGCTGCCACCACCCGCTCGAGCGCCTCCACCAGCGCGGAAGCCCCGATCCCCGAGCCGGCCTCCACCACGCCGCCGCCGGCGCACCGGCTGTCCTCCGACCAGGCGCTCGCGATCGCCGGCCGCCTGGCGAAGATGCGCGAGGTCCGCCGCCAATATCCGGGCTCGTTCGGCGACGCCTACCTGAAGGGCGCCGCGCAGTGGCAGGTGAGCTATTTCGACAAGACCGGCAAGAAGGAGATCGGCCTGGTCGTCATCGACGATCTCGACGGGCGCGTCGTCGAAGCGTGGACCGGCTTTCAGATCGCCTGGACGATGGCGCGCGGCTATCCCGGCGCGTTCGGGCGCCACGTCAACGCGCTGTACGTGTGGCTGCCGCTGTGCGCGCTGTTCTTCGTGCCCTTCTTCAACTTCCGCCGCCCGTTCTCGCTGCTGCACCTCGACCTGCTCGCACTGCTCTCGTTCTCCGTCTCGCTCGCGTTCTTCAACCACGCCAACATCTACGCCTCGGTTCCGCTCGCCTACCCGCCGCTGCTGTACCTGCTGGCGCGCATGCTGTGGATCGCCCTGCGCCGCCCGGCGAGCGAGCTAGCGCCGGCGCCGCCGGCGGGCGAGCCCTTCGCCGCGTCCCGGTCCGCAGCCCCGCCCCGCCGCGCCCGTCGCGGCCCGCCGCAGCTGCGCCTGCTGGTGCCGGCGCGCTGGCTGGCGCTCGGCGTGGTCTTCCTGCTCGGCTTTCGCATCGCGCTCAACGTCACCGACTCGAACGTGATCGACGTCGGCTACGCCGGCGTGATCGGCGCCAGCAAGATCGTCCACGGCGAAGCGCTGTACGGGCACTGGCCGTCGGACAACGAACACGGCGACACCTACGGCCCCTTCAACTACGAGGCCTACGTGCCCTTCCAGCAGCTCTTCGGCTGGTCCGGCAAGTGGGACGACCTCCCCGCCGCGCACGCCGCCGCGATCTTCTTCGACCTGCTCGCCACCGCGCTGATGTTCCTGCTCGGACGGCGCCTACGCGGGCCCACGCTCGGGGTGGCGCTCGCCTACGCCTGGGTCGCCTGCCCGTTCACGCTGTTCGCGCTGGAGAGCAACGCCAACGACACGCTCGTGGCCGCGCTCGTGCTGCTCGCGCTGCTGTGCGCGAGCTACCGCTCGCAGCTCGCGAACGCCGGCCGCGGCGTGTCCGCAGCGCTCGCCGGCTTCACCAAGTTCGCGCCGCTGGCGCTCGCGCCGCTGCTGGCCACGCACGGGCTCGCGGCGTCCTCCCCGCAGGGCGAGCCGCCGCGGGCTCGCCGCGGCCGCACGCTCGCCGTCTTCGCGCTCGCCTTCGCCGCCGCCACCGCGCTGCTGTTCGTGCCCGCGCTCGGCCGCGACTCCATCCATCAGATCTACGAGCGCACGATCGTCTACCAGTCCAACCGCGGCTCGCCCTTCTCCGTGTGGGGCCTGTACGGCCTGCACGGCGCCGAGACCGCCGTCGAGATCGCCGCCGTGGCGCTCGCGGTGGCGCTCGCGCTCGTGCCGAGGAGGGCCGACCTGGTCGGGCTCGCCGCCGCCTGCGCGGCCGTGATCGTCGCCGAGCAGCTCGGCATCGAACACTGGTTCTACCTGTACATCCCCTGGTTCTTCGCGCCTGCCACGGTGGCGCTGCTGGGCGCCCTGCCGGCGTGGCCTACGCCGGCGCCGGTCGTGGCATCAGCACCTGCTCGATCGAGTCTGCCCGCAGTCGCCGCGAGCAGCTGACCAGCACGCCCATCAGCCAGGGGTCCTCCTCGGAGGTCTCGAAGCGCACCGGCATCTGCGTCAGCAGCGACTCGATCGCCTGCTCGCGCTTGACGCCGATCACCCCGCCGCGCGCGCCGGTCATGCCCACGTCGGTGATGTACGCCGTGCCGCCCGGCAGCACGCGCGCGTCCGCCGTGGGCACGTGCGTGTGCGTGCCCACCACCGCCGTCACGCGCCCGTCCAGGTGCCAGCCCAGCGCCACCTTCTCCGAGGTCGCCTCGGCGTGCATGTCCACCAGCGCGTGGTCGACCTCGCCCAGCTCGCGCAGCGCCACCTCGATCTCGGTGAAGGCCGAGCGCCCGGCGCGCAGGTACAGGTTGCCGCTCAGGTTCACCACCCCCAGGCGCACCCCGTCGCGCTCCACCACGCAGCTGCCGTGGCCGGGCTGGCTGCGCAGGAAGTTGGCGGGACGCAGGATGCGCGGCTCGCGCTCGAGGTACGGGTACACCTCCCTGTGGTGATAGGTGTGGTTGCCCAACGTGATCACGTCCACGCCCGCGCGGAACATCTGCTCGGCGATCTTGGCGGTGATGCCCAGGCCGCCCGCCGCGTTCTCGCCGTTGACCACCACGAACGTCGGCGCGTAGCGCTCGCGCAGCAGCGGCAGGCACTCCAGCAGCGTGCGGCGGCCAACGCCGCCCACCACGTCGCCCGCGAACAGGATGCGCGCGGGGGCCGCCTCGGCCTCAGCCATACTCTTGCGATGGTGGGAGGCAGATGAGCGGCGTCTCCGCGTCGTCCCCACAGGCGGAGCCGCCCGGCGAGCGCGAGCGCAAGCTGGCGACGCCGCCCGGCCGGGGAGCGGAACCGACCACCGCCGAGCCCGAGCCGCCGCGCGTGGTGGTGCCGCGCTGGGTGCAGCTGGTCGCGCTGCCGCTCGCGGCGCTCGCCCTGTGGGCGCTCGCCAAAGCCGCCGGCAAAGTGCTGGTGATCTTCATCGTCGCCTCCGTGATCGCGCTGATCCTCAACCCCGCCGTCTCCTTCGTGCAGCGCGGCAGGCTGCCGCGCGGGCTGGCGGTGCTGGTCGTGTACCTCGCATTCTTCCTCGCGCTCACCGGCGTCGGCGTGCTGCTGGCCAACCCTATCTCCAACCAGGTGCGCACGTTCACCGACAACCTGCCCCACCTGGTCGACGAAGCCAACCAGCAGCTCGGCAGCCTGCAGCACACGCTCGACAAACACGGCATCCACCTCAACCTCGTCAAACCCGGCAAGACCGCGCTGCAGAGCATCGAGGGCAAAGTCGCCAAGAGCGCCGGCAAGCTCGCCTCCTCGTTCGGCAGCCTGCTGACCGAAGCCGCCGGCGCGATCTTCGACCTCGTGCTGGTGTTCGTGCTGTCCGTCTACATGCTCGTCTACGGCGAGCACATCGGCAAGCTCGCGCGCCGGCTGATGCCCGACGGCGACGGCACGCGCGCCGACGACTACCCCACGCTGGTGCAGCGCGCCGTCTCCCGCTACGTCGGCGGGCAGCTGCTGTTCAGCCTCGTCATGGGCGCCTCCGCCGGGCTCGCGCTGTACGTGTTCGGCGCGATCGGCATCTTCCCCGACGGGCGCCGCTACGCGCTCGCCTTCGCGCTCTTCTACAGCGCGATGGAGCTCGTGCCCTACATCGGCCCGATCCTCGGCGCTGCGCCGCCGGTGGCCGTAGCGCTGCTCACCGAACCGGTCGTCGCGATCTGGGTGGTGCTGCTGTTCGTCGCCCTGCAGCAGCTCGAGGGCCACGTGGTCGCGCCGCAGATCTTCGGTCACACGCTGCGCATCAACCCGCTGCTGGTGATCTTCGCGCTGCTGCTCGGCCTGCAGCTCGACGGCATCGTCGGCGCGCTGCTCGCGCTGCCGATCCTCTCGATCCTGCGCGAGACCGCCGTCTACCTCACCCGTCACCTCGAGCTCGAACCCTGGCAGCGCGGCGGCAACGGCCTGCTGTGAGCGCCGTGCTCAGCGCCCGCGCGCTCGCAAAGCGCTACGGCGAGCGCGGCAACGTCCAGCAGGCGCTCGGCGACGTCAGCTTCGAGCTCGCCGCCGGCGAGCTCGTCGGCGTGATCGGCCCCAACGGCGCCGGCAAGACCACGCTGCTGTCGATCCTCGCCGGCGCGCTCGCACCCAGCGCCGGCGAGGTCGCGCTCGCGCCCGCCGCCGCGCCGGCCACAACGCCCGAGGGCGCCGCCGCCGCGCCGCGCCACGCCGCCGCCCGCCGCATCGGCTGGGTGCCGCAGCAGCCCGCGCTCTATCGCAAGCTCACCGTGGCCGAGAACCTCGAGCTGTTCGCGCGCTTGGAGCGCGTCGCCGACGTCCACGCCACGGTGGCCGCGATGCTCGAGCAGGCGGACCTCCTCGCCCGCGCCCACCAGCTCGTCGGCAAGCTCTCGGGCGGCTCGCGCCAGCGCGTCAACGTCGCCATCGGCCTGATCGGCTCGCCGCCGGCGCTCGCGCTCGACGAGCCCTCGGCGGCGCTCGACCCCGACCAGCGCGAGCGCCTGTGGCGCCTGCTGGCGCAACGCACCGCGGCCGGCACCGCCGTGCTGTTCTCCACCCACAACGTCAGCGAGGTGCAGCGCCACGCCAGCCGCGTGCTGGTGCTCGACCGCGGCAGGCTGCTCTTCGACGGCGCGCCCGCAGCGCTGCTCGCGGCCGGCGCCGAGCCCGAGGACGGCGACCTCGAGCGCGCGCTCGTGCGCTTCGTGCGCGAGCGCCAGCGGGGTGAGGCGGGCGCGTGAGCTGGCTGCTGCGCAAGGACCTGCTGATCCTCCGCCGCTCGCGGCTGCTGCTCGCGCTGCTCGTGCTCTACCCCGTGGTGGTCGCGCTGCTGATCGGCTTCGCCATCTCGCGCGCGCCCGCGCGCCCGCGCGTGGCGATCGTCGACGAGGTGCCCGCCGGCGAAACCGTCAGGGTCGGCACGCGCCGCGTCGAGGTCGCGCAGTACGCGCGCCGCGTGTTCGCGCAGGTGCACGCGCTGCAGGCCAGCTCGCGCGCGCAGGCGGTCGCGCAGGTCGACGCCGGCGAAGCGCTCGCCGCCGTCGTCATCCCCGCCGACCTCGCCGCGCGCGTCAGCTCCGCCACCAGCCCCGCACAGCTCGAAGTCCTCTACAACGGCAACGCGCTGCAGCAGTCGCTCGCGCGCTCGGCGATCGAATCGGCGCTCGCACACGCCAACCTCGGCTTCTCCGCGCAGATCCAGCGCGCCGCCGCCGCCGTCATCGACACGCTGCTGCGCGGCGGCGAGCTGCCCGCCGCCGGCGCGCCGCAGGGCCTGATCGGGCTGCAGCGGATCCCCGCCGTGCTCGCCGCGCTGATCGCCCGCCAGCCGCCCGGACGCGAGCGCACGCAGCTCCAACAGCTCAGGGCCTTCGCCTCCTTCGCCGCGCAGAACCTGCTCCTCGCCAAGCGCGTGCTCGCCACCATCGGCCAGCCCATACGCATCCACAGCGTCACCCTGCACGGGCGCCGCACCCCGCTCGACACGTTCGCCGTGGTCGTCGCCGTCACCGTCTCGCTGATGTTCCTGTGCGTGCTGCTCGCAGCCGGCGGCGTCGCGCTCGAGCGCGAAGAGCACGCGCTCGCGCGGCTCGTGCGCGGCCTCGTCAGCCACCGCTC
The DNA here is from genome assembly GCA_035507895.1 of Solirubrobacteraceae bacterium. GTDB lineage: Bacteria > Actinomycetota > Thermoleophilia > Solirubrobacterales > Solirubrobacteraceae > Palsa-744. The sequence continues at coordinate 137,809 of DATJNQ010000022.1, forward strand.
GCTGCTCGTCGAGAAGACACTGCTGGCCGCCGGCTGCGCGCTCCCCGTCGCCGTCGCCATGCTCGCCGCCATCGGCGCCTTCGTCGCGCTCGACTTCTCGCGCGCGGGGCTGTGGCTCGCCGCGCTCGCGCTCGCCGCGCTCGCCTTCGCCGCGCTCGGCGTCGCCATCGGCGCGCTCACCCGCGACGTGCGCGCCGCCTCGCTGCTGGCCATCATGCTCGCGCTGCCGCTCGCGCTGCTCGCGCTCGTGCCCGCCGGCTCCGTCTCGGGCGGCTTCTACGCGCTCGTCGAGGCTGTCTCCTTCGCGTTTCCCTTCAAGGCCGCGCTGCAGGCGCTCGACACCGCCGTCAATGGCGCCGCCCCCGCCATCTGGGCCTCGCTCCTGCACCTCGCCGCGCTCGGCGGCGCGTTCGCCGCGCTCGCGCTGCTCGGCCTGCGCCGCGCCGACTGAGCACAACGCCAACGCCGCCCGCCGCCGCAGGCGGCCCCTCATCAAAAGATCTCCCTGGAGGTATCCTCGCAGGGATGCCCTATCCACAGACGCGCATGCGCAGGCTCCGCGCAAGCGCCCGTTTGCGAGGCCTGGTGCGCGAGACCGAGCTGCGCTGCGGGCAGCTCGTGCTGCCGCTGTTCGTCAGCGAGACGCAGCAGGCGCACGCGCGCGAGCCGATCGCCACCATGCCCGGCGTGGAGCGCCTGTCGCTCGCCGCCGCCGTCGAGGAGGCCGGCGAGGCCGCCGCGCTCGGGCTCGCCGCGGTGATGCTGTTCGGGCTGCCCGCCGAGAAGGACGCCCGCGGCTCCGGCGCCTGGGACGAGCACGGCGTCGTGCAGCTCGCCGTGCGCGCCATCAAGCAGGCCGTGCCGGAGCTGCTCGTCATCACCGACGTGTGCCTGTGCGAGTACACCGAGCACGGGCACTGCGGCGTCCTCGCCGGCGACGGCGCAACTCCCACGGTCGACAACGACGCCTCCGTCGAGCTGCTCGCCCGCACCGCCGTCTCGCACGCCCGCGCCGGCGCCGACGTGGTCGCGCCGTCCGACATGATGGACGGGCGCGTCGGCGCCATCCGCGAGGAGCTCGACGGCGAGGGCTTCGCCGACACCCCCATCCTCGCCTACTCCGCCAAGTTCGCCTCCGCCTTCTACGGGCCCTTCCGCGAAGCCGCCGACTCCACTCCCGCCTTCGGCGACCGCCGCAGCTATCAGATGGACCCCGCCAACGGCCGCGAGGCGGTGCGCGAGGCGCTGCTCGACGTGCAGGAGGGGGCCGACATGGTGATGGTCAAGCCCGCGCTCGCATACGGCGATCTGATCGCCGCCGTCAAGCGCGCCACCGATCTCCCCGTCGCCGCCTACAACGTCAGCGGCGAGTACGCCATGGTCAAGGCCGCCGCCGCCGCCGGCTGCCTCGACGAGCGCTCCACCGTGCTCGAGATCCTCACCTCGCTGCGCCGCGCCGGCGCCGACACCGTCATCACCTACCACGCCAAGGACGCCGCCCGATGGCTGGCGCAGGAGCGGGGATGAGCGCCGAGCCCACCGCGGCCGACCCGGCCCCGCTCGCCGACGTCGCCGACCCGAGCAGGCCCACCACCGCCACGCCGAAGCTGCGCGCGCGCAAGGACGGCGCCGCGATCGCGCTCGACGACGTCGACCGCCGGCTGCTCAACCTCATGCAGGGCAGCTTCCCGATCGCGCCGCGCCCCTTCGAGCACGTCGCCGCGCTCGCCGGGATCGCCCCCGAGGATGCGATGGGGCGCGTCCGGCGGCTGCTGCACAAGCGCATCATCCGCCAGGTCACCCCGATCTTCGACACCCGCGCGCTCGGCTACTCCTCCATGCTCGTCGCCGCCAAGGTCGACCCCGAGCACCCCCACCGGGCCGCCCAGGTCATCAACGCCCATCCCGGCGTCTCGCACAACTACCTGCGCAACCACGAGTTCAACCTGTGGTTCACGATCGCCACCGAGCCCGACTCCGCGCTCGGGCTCGAAGGCACGCTAGCGGCGCTCGCGCGCGAGGCCGGCGCCGAGTCCGTGCGCCAGCTGCCCACGCTCAAGCTCTTCAAGATCCGCATGGACCTCGAGATGGAGGGCGACACCGGCGCGCTCGCCAGCGCCGCCGCCGAGGTCGCCGAGCCGGTCGAGCTCGACCCGCAGCCCTACGACGAGCTCGACGTCGCCGTGATCCGCGCGCTGCAGGGCGACATGGCCGTGGTCGAGCAGCCCTACGCCGCCGCCGCCGAGGAGGTCGGCCTCAGCCAGCAGCGCTTCCTCGAGCACCTCGCCGGCATGCAGCAGCGCGGCCTGCTGCGGCGCGTCGCAGCCATCCTCTACCACCGCCGCGCCGGCTTCTCCGCCAACGGCATGGGCGTCTGGAAGGTCCCCGACGAGCGCATCGCCGAGGTCGGCTGCCGCATGGCCGCCGTGCGCGGCGTCTCGCACTGCTACCAGCGCCCCACCTACGCGGACTGGCCCTACTCGGTGTTCACGATGGCGCACGGGCGCTCCAAGCAGGAGTGCGACGCCGTGCTCGACGCGATCGCCGCCATGACCGGCATCGAGGAGCGCGCCACGCTCTACTCCTCCACCGAGTTCAAGAAGGTCCGCCTGCTCTACTTCACGGACGAGTTCAAGGCGTGGGAGCGCGAGCACGCCGGCGTCTGAGTTGACCGCCTCCATCGCCGACACGCGCTCCGCCGAGCTCTACCGGCGGGCGCTGGCGCTGCTCCCCGGCGGCGTCAACTCGCCCGTGCGCGCCATGCGCGCGATCGGACGCCAGCCGCTGTTCATCGCCCGCGGCGAGGGCGCCGAGCTGGTCGACGTCGACGGCAACCGCTACGTCGACTACGTGTGCTCGTGGGGGCCGCTGATCCACGGCCACGCGCACCCGCGCGTCGTCGGTGCGATCGCCGACGCCGCCGCCCGCGGCACCAGCTTCGGTGCGCCCACCGCTGGCGAGGTAGAGCTCGCCGCCGAGGTCGCCGCCCGCGTCGACGGCGTGGAGATGCTGCGCATGACCTCCTCCGGCACCGAGGCCGCCATGACCGCCGTGCGCCTCGCGCGCGCCGCCACCGGGCGCGCGCGCGTCCTCAAGTTCGCCGGCGCCTACCACGGCCACTGCGACGCGCTGCTCGCGCAGGCCGGCTCCGGTCTCGCCACCCAGGGCCTGCCCGCCAGCCCCGGCGTGCCCGCCGGCGCCACCGCCGACACGGTCGTCGTGCCCTGGAACGACCGCGAGGCGCTGCTCGCCGCCACCGCCACCGCCGGCGGTGGCGAGGGCGCGCTGGCCGCCATCCTCGCCGAGCCGCTGCCCGCCAACATGGGGCTCGTGCCCGCCCAGGATGGGTTCCTCGAGCTGCTGCGCGAGCGCGCCGACGCGTGCGGCGCGCTGCTCGTCCTCGACGAGGTCATCAGCGGCTTTCGCGTCGCGCGCGGCGGCGCCCAGGAGCTGCTCGGGGTGCGGGCCGACCTGGTGGTGCTCGGCAAGGTCATCGGCGGCGGGCTGCCCGCCGCCGCGCTCGGCGGGCGCGCCGAGCTGATGCGCATGCTCGCCCCCGCCGGCGAGGTCTACCAGGCCGGCACGCTGTCCGGCAACCCGCTCGCCGTCGCCGCCGGCCTCGCCACGCTCCAGCTGCTCGACGAGCACGCCTACGCGCGCCTCGCCGCCGCCACCGCCCGCCTCGCGCGCGGGCTCGAGCGCGCCGCCGCCACCGCGCTCGGCGGGCGCGTGCAGGTCGTCAGCGCGCCCGGACTGCTCACCGTGTTCTTCAGCGACCGCCCCGTGCGCTGCTTCGCCGACGCCCAGGCCTGCCGGCTCGACCTGCACGCCGCCTGGTGCCGCGAGCTGCTCGCCCGCGGCGTCTACCCGCCGCCGTCCCAGTTCGAGGCGTGGTTCCCCTCGCTCGCGCACACAGACGAGCAGCTGGAGCGCACCGTCGAGGCCGCCGCCGCCGCCTTCGCCGCCGTCGCCGAGCGCGAGCGCCGCGCATGAGCTCCGCCTCCGCGCAGGCCGGCAACGCGCACGGCGGCGCCGACGTGCTCGAGCGCCTGCGCGCGCTGCTGCGCGACGGGGGCGGGCTGATGGCCACGCTGCTCGCGCCCGCCGCCGCCGCCACGCCCAGCTCGCCCGCGCGCGTCGCCGCCGCCGGGCCCCGCGCCGCCGGGCGCCGCGGGGAGTACGAGCTGCTCGTCGAGGCGATCTACGAGGGCTACCTGCTGCACTACGCCACCCCGCGCGTCGTCAGCGCCGCCGAGGAGGACCTGCGCCTGCTCGCCGGCGACCGCCTCTACGCGATCGGGCTCGCGCGGCTGGTCGCGCTGGGCGACACGCCCGCCGTCGCCGAGCTCGCCGACACGATCACGCTCAGCGCGCTCGCCCAGGGCGCCGGACGCGGCGAGCTGGCCGACGCCGTGTGGGCCGCCGGCGCCCGCGCGGTCGGCTGGGGCGCCAGCGAGCAGCACGCCCGCGCCAAGCAGCTCGTGATCGACGGGCACCCCGAGGCGATCGCTGCAATGCGCACTAGCGTCTGCGAGGGCGCAGCGCCTTCGTGAATCGAGCATCGTTATCCTTCTGGCCCCGGTGGCAGACAGGCGCGACAAGCACAAGTCCAAGTACACGCTCGACCGCGGCATGCCCGGCGCCTTCGAGGGCGAGACCGTCACCCGCCGGCGCTTCATGACCGCCACCGCCCACGGCGCCGGAGCGGCCGCCGCCGGCGCCTTCGCGCTGCCCGCGCTGGGCTTCGCGATCGGCCCCATCTTCAAGAGCACGCCGCACCGCTGGGAAGTGGTCGGCACCGTCAACCAGTTCCCCGACAACAACTACGTGCCCGTCACCATCACGCTCGTCCCCGACATCGGCGAGGCCGGCAAGTCCACCGCCTACATCCGCAAGTTCAACCCCGAAATCGACACCGACCCGTACGACAAGGGCACCCCCTACATCGCCATCTCCAGCCGCTGCGCGCACGTCGGCTGCCCCGTGCGCTGGGTCGACGCCTCCGAGCGCTTCATCTGCCCCTGCCACGGCGGCGTCTACGACCTGCTCGGCCGCCGCGTCGGCGGGCCGCCGGTCCGCCCGCTCGACCGCTTCTACACGCGCGTGCGGGGCGAAGACGTCGAACTCGGGCCGCGCTTCTCGGTCAACAGCCAGCTGCGCCGCTTCTCGCCGCGCCTGCCCGGCGAGACCGTCGACGGCATCGGCCAGTACCTCTACCCCTCCACGCCGGGCGCCAAAAAACTGTAGGCCCGGACCGACGCGAGCCCTTGCCCAAGCTGCCAGCCCCACCGATCCCCGCCCCGCTGAAGACGCCGCCGCCGCGGCCCGGCCACGGCGGGCCCGACGGGCCGCTGGAGGAAGCCAAGAACGCCGGCATCAGCGTCGTCGGCTGGGTCGACGAGCGCACCTCCCTCAGCGGCGCCGCCCGCTGGATGATGTTCCGCAAGGTGCCCAAGGGCACCAACTGGTTCTACACGCTCGGCTCCGCCACCATGTTCGCCTTCCTCAACCAGGCCGTCACCGGCGTGTTCCTCGCCATGTACTACCGGCCCGACCCCTCCGGCGGCGCCTACGAATCGATCCGCCACGTAACCAACGAAGTGTTCCTCGGGCAGTTCGTGCGCGGCATGCACAAATGGGGCTCCACGGTGATGGTGGTGCTCGTGTTCCTGCACATGGGCCGCACCTTCTTCTTCGGCGCCTACAAGTACCCGCGCGAGCTCAACTGGGTGATCGGCGTTGTGCTGCTGATCCTCACCATGGCGATGTCGTTCACCGGCTACCTGCTGCCGTTCGACCAGCGCGCCTACTGGGCCACGCAGGTCGGCGTCAACATCAACGGCACCGGGCCGCTGCTCGGCCCCTACCTCAGCGACTTCCTCTACGGCGGCGCCGAATTCAACGCCACCACGCTGTCGCGCTTCTACGCCATCCACATGCTGCTGCTGCCGGGGCTGATCGCCGCGCTGATCGGCGCGCACCTGTACCTGGTCGCCAAGCTCGGCACCACCGCTCCGCCCTGGCGCAAAGCGCACAAGCGCCCGGAGCTGCGCGAGACCGAGGTGTGACGGCGATGGCGAGGGCCATATCCGGCGGGCGCCGCCGCAGCCAGCGGGGCGCGCCATGAACCAGCGCCAGAAGGAGGAGTACCTCCGCGAGTACGCCGCCCTGAAGTCCGAAGGCAAACCGTTCTTCCCCTACGCCGTCGCCAAGGACGCCGTGATGGCCTGCATCGTGATGGCGGTCATCATCACCATGTCGCTCGTGCTCGGCGCCGAGCTCGGCTCCAAGGCAAACCCCACCAGCACCACCTACGTGCCCCGGCCCGAGTGGTACTTCTTCTTCCTGTTCGAGCTGCTGCGCATCATCAGGACGCCCAGCATCGTGCCGCTGGCCACCATCGGCATACCCACGCTGTGCATGATCCTGCTGTTCCTGCTGCCCTTCTACGACCGCGGGCCCGAGCGCCGTCCCGAGCGCCGTCCGATCGCCACCTTCACCGGCATCGCCGTGATCTGCGTGATGGCCTACCTCACCTACTCCGGCGCTCACACCGGGGCGCCCACCGCGATCGAAATGCCCACCCCCACCGCCGTCAAGGAAGCCGGCGGCAAGCTGCTCAGCGAGTACGAAGAAGGCCGCCTGGTGGTGGCCCAGTCCGGCTGCCTCGCCTGCCACAAGCTCGGCGAAAACGGCAACGCCGGCCCCGGCCCCGAGCTCACGCACATCGCCTCGCGCATCCCGCGCCAGGCGATCGCGCGCACGCTCGTGAACCCCACCGCGCCGATGCCGTCCTTCAAGAACCTGCCCGCGAAGAAGTTCGAAGCGATCGTCAACTTCCTCTCGCAGCTGAAGTAGGCGGCGTGGCGGCTCGCGCGCCAGACCGCGCAGCCAGAGTGCGGCCGCGCCCCTCGCGGGCGCGATGAACGACGAGGCCAAACAGCCCGGCACGCTCGCGGCGGGCGAGGTGCGCGCCATGTTCGACCGCATCGCCGGCGTCTACGACCTGATGAACAGCGCCATGACCGCCGGCCTGCACCACCGCTGGCGCGCGCGCGCCGCAGACCTCGCCGGGCTCGCTCCCGGCGGCGTCGTGCTGGACGTCGCCAGCGGCACCGGCGATCTCGCGCTGGAGCTCGCCCGCCGCGTCTCCCCTGGCGGAGCGGTGGTGGGCTGCGACTTCGCCGAGGCGATGCTGGAGCGCGCGCGCGCCAAGGCCGCCGCCCGCGCCCGCGCCGGCGCGCACCCCGGCCACACCGTCTCGCCGCGGTTCGAGTGGGCCGACGCGATGGCGCTCCCCTACGCCGACGGCAGCTTCGACGCCGCCACCGTCGGCTTCGGCGCCCGCAACTTCGCCGACCTCGCACGCGGCCTCGCGGAGATGGCGCGCGTGGTGCGCCCCGGCGGGCGCGTGGTGGTGCTCGAGATCACCACCCCCACCAAGCCGCCGCTGTCGCTGTTCTACCGGCTGTGGTTCGATCGGATCGTCCCTGCGCTCGGGCGCGTGGCGGGCGCGGGCGCCGCGCTGTCGCGCTCGCGCCGCGGCAGCCCCGACGCTTCGATCGCCGCCGCCTACACCTACCTGCCGAACTCCGTCAAGCGCTTTCCGTCGCCGGCAGCGCTCGCCGGCGAGCTCGAGCGCGCGGGCCTGACGGAGGTCCGCTACCTGCTGACCGCCGGCGGCATCGTCGCGATCCACGCCGGCACCGTCCCCGAGCGCACCGCCGCCGCGGACGGCCCCACCGACGCTGAAAGCGTTGGTGGGGCATCATGAGCCCGGTGAGCAGCCCGGCGGCCAGCGTCCC
>DATJNQ010000023.1:0-42493 GCA_035507895.1 Solirubrobacteraceae bacterium
CCGCCAATCCAGCAGCAGGTCGGTGATCAGATAACCGCTCAAGGTAAAGAACACACCCACGCCGAGCAGCCCCCCGGGCGCCCAGCCGAAGCCAAGGTGATATGCGATGACCGCGAGTACGGCCAGGGCTCTCACGCCGTCCAGCCCCGGCATGTACCGCGCCGTGCGAAGCGCCGGTTCAGGCATTCACGCCCGGCAGTGATCGTGACGCAGTCATGGCACAACGCCCCGCGCGGGTGGCGCGCATAGGCTCAGAGTACGCTCAAGCGCGCGGCCGAGCCGGGAAACCGCCTGCATGCATCGGACTTTCCGGACGAGGCCGATCGGGCGGTGCCGCTCACGGCGGGGATTCCGCTTTGTCGCGCCGCGTCAGGTGACCGCCGCGGCGACACTGCCCGGATCTGGCGGTGGCTCTGGCGCAGCGAATTCGAGTCGGCCCCGCTTGGCGATCATCAGACCCAGAATCGGGAAGACGAGCGTCGACAACACGGCCGCGCTGACCAGCGCGGCTGCGGTCGACGCGCGCATGTGTCCGGCGGCGGTCGCCAGCCCAGTGATCGCAACGACCAGCGGGAGCTGAGTCGAGCTGAGCAGCGCCAGGGCGTGTCGCTCTCCCCTGCTGAGCACCCCGCGGTAGAGCAGCAGCGCCGGGGCGCCGCGAACGATCAGGAACAGGACGAAGAACAGCGCGATCTCGGCCACACCCCCGGGACTGGCGAACAGCGCCGAGACGTCTAGCCGCATGCCGCTGACGACGAAGAAGAACGGCACGAAGATCCCGTACGAGACGGCGTTCAGCTTGGACTGCACGATCGGCGGCAGCTCGCCGCCGACGACCTGGCGCGTGATCAGGCCGCCGATGAAACCGCCGATCACGAGGTCCAGCCCGAGCTCGCTCGCGAGCAGGGTGATCGCGAACGCGAGCACGAGCAGCCAGCGGATCGCGAGCTGGGAGCTCTGCTCGACGGTGCGCTCGAGGATGCCGCGACTGCGCCGCGCGAGCAGGCCGAAGGCGATGCCGCCGAAGACCGCGCAGACCGCGAAGACACCGAGCAGCTCGGCGTTGTGCAGCGTTCCGTCACGCGCGAGCACGAGCGAGACGAGCATCAGCGGCCCGAACTCGCCGACCGCGCCGATGGCGAGGACGTGCGTGCCGAATGCGGTCCGCAGGTCGTCGGTGTCGGAGAGGACGGGAACGAGCATGCCGAGCGCCGTCGTCGCGAGCGCGGACCCCGTGAAGATCAGCGACACGACGACGCCGGCGTTCTCCAGCGCGGCGCCCAGGATGTACGCGATCGCGAGCGAGGCGAGCCAGCCGAACAGCGCGAGACGGAACGGGTTGCCGCGGATCGCCTCGGGGTCGATCTCGTAGCCCGCGAGGAAGAAGAGCAGACCGAGGCCGAGGTCGGCGAAGAATTTGAGGATGTAGTCGGTGTGCAGGCCCCCGACATGCGGGCCGATCAGGACTCCCGCGATCAGCTCGACGACGACGACCGGCAGCGCGATCCCGTGACCGCTCGCGACCGCCGCGAGCGTTCCGGCGATCGCCGCCGCGACCATCACGACGCCGAGCGTCTCGGGGGCGTCAAGCGTCGCGATGATCAAGCCGGCGCCCCTCGCCGTGCCGGATGCCGGCGGGGCCGCGCCCCGCGGCGCCCCTCGCCGCCGAATGTTCGGATAGCCGTCGAACGCAAAATGGCTAACCGCCTGCCCGCCGCGGTCGAGCCGCAGCTATGGGCTCTGGAGAGCCGATTTTACGGGCGGCACCGTCGCATATGCGGAGCTTATGGGCCGTGGCTGATTTCCTATTGGTCCACGTGCTGGGCGTCAAATACAGTCTCGCCGCAGCCCCGGCCGGACGGCGTGAGAGTAACAGCGCGTCCCGCCCGACCCGCGCGTAAAGATGGGCGCGGGGCGCCCTAGCGCCTCAGGGCGGCCCAGCTCCTGGCGGAGGGCGAGCGGCGCTCGTGTGCCGCTCGCCCTCCGTCGCCGCACATGAGCCGCCGGATGGGGGAGTCGTGCAGCTAGCGGAGGTCCGCGAAGGCCGCGCGCGCGAAGTCGACGATCGCGTCCACGAGCGGGGTGCGGCGCGCCTCAAGGCCCGCGAGGGCGATCGCGGCGGGCTCGCAGTCGGTCAGCGCGAGCGCCGCGATGACGTCCCGCTGGCCGTTGAGGATCAGCTCGGCGACGCTCGCCGGCACGGTCGTGATGGCGCGGCGGACGGAAATGGCGGCGAGCACCTCCTGCGCGTTCGTCACCGCGTCGCCAGTCAGCGCGAGCGGCGGGCCACCGCGCACATCGTCGAGCGTCCAGAAGCCGGCCCAGTCCGGCGCGACCGAATCGGCGAAGCCGACGAACGTCTCGTCGATCAGCTCGCCGGCGGTCGCGTTCTCGCGCGGCTTGCCCGACAGGGCTGCCGGCACCAGTGCGGCCCGCGGTTCGTAGCGAAGCACCTCGACCCAGACGCCGGGTTCGACCGGAGGGCGGTGGCAGACGGCGAGGTCCACACCGGCGAGCCAGTCGCTCACCGGCCGCGAGGGGAACGCGAGCTCGTGGAAGCGAAGCTCCAGATTGGGGTGCTCGGCCACGAACGACTCGAGCAGACCCGGGCTGTCGAGACCGGGCGGCGCCCCCACGAACCCGATCTCGATCGTGTCCGTCTGCTCGCGCGCTAGCCAGCGCGCCGTCTGTGAGGCGTCCTCGTCCGCGGCGACGGCGATCCGCGCCTTCTCGTAGAACGTCGCGCCGGCGGGCGTCAGGCTGACGCCACGGGCGTGGCGCCGCAGGAGCTTGAAGCCGACGTCGGACTCGAGCTGGGCGATCGCCTGCGACAGCGCGGGCTGCGCGATGTGCAGCCGGCGGGCGGCGCTCGTGATCTGCCCCTCGTCGGCGACGACCACGAAATACCTCAGTTGACCTCTTTTGAACGGCATCTCGCGCCTCGCGTACTCCTTGCCGTTGAACCGACGCGGAGCCGGGAACCGCGCCCGCTGACCGTCGGCCACGCGAAAGCGTACAAGAGCCCTGAACTCGCGGTCCGTCAATCGACGCGAGCGGTGCTCCGTCGTGCCCGCGCACGTGAACCGGGGGCGGGCGCCGGCCAAGGAGAGCCGTCCAGTGACCGCAACCCTCGCTTGCTAAGCGTGTTCTCATGCGTGGGGCGTACTGCCGCTGCTGCCCCTCCAACAACCCCAATCGAGGAGAAGGCAGACAATGAGCTTCAAACGGCTCGCCGCAGTGGTTTTTGCGGCTGCTCTGACACTGGGCCTTACGGCCACGGCCGGCGCACGGCCGGCATTCAAACACCACAAATTCCACCGTACTCCCGGCTGCTCGATCTCGATGTACGCGCAGCCTGCGCAGATCATGGACGGCGAAGCTGTCGAGCTTTACGGGCAGCTGACGTGCGGCGGCAAAGCCGTCGCCGCCAAGTCCGTGGCGATCCGCGCCCGGACGAGCCCGAACCACTGGAAGCTCCTGGGCACGACGACGACGACGGAACTCGGCACGTACGCGGTCGACGTGCCGTACGTCAACCGTGACGTCAACTTCCAGGCGGTCGCGGCGGGCGTCGCGCAAAGCAGGCTGCGGCCGGTCCGCGTCACGCCGATCGTGACGTTCAACGGCCCGGCGGAAGGCACGACGCTGTACACCGGCAAAGCGCACGCGGTGACGTTCAGCGGCTTCATCACGCCGTCGTCCCACGGCGCGACGGTGGTCCTCCAGCGCGAGGAATCGAGCGGCCCGGAAAACTGGCACGCGATCCAGTACGCGAAGACGAAAGCTCACGGCTTCTACGTGTTCGTGCACCGTTTCGTGGTTCCCGGCAGCGTGAACCTGCGCGTGGTGGTACGCCCGTACGACCACTTCAACACCCGCGGCATCTCGAACAGCCTCAGCTACGGGATATCGCAGACGGAGAACCCCGCCCTGACGATCCACACCTCGTCGACGAGCGTGTCGCCGGGCTCGACCGTCACGATCAGCGGCGTGACGAGCGCCGGTGAAAAAGCGACGGTCAGCCTGTACGGCCGCTCGACGCTGGGCGGCAGGCTCAAATTCATCACGTCCGAACCGGCCGGCCCCGGTGGCGCCTACAGCTTCACCGAGACCGTGAGCCAGAACATGCTGTTCCAGACACGCGTCGGCACGACGGACTCGGCGCTGCTCTTCCAGGGCGCGCGCTACGGGCTGTCGCTGACGACGTCGTTCCCGGCGACGCTCGCGTCCGGCGCAAAGCTGACCGTCGAAGGGACGGTCACCGGCGCGCCCGTCGGGCACCCGGTGTACCTCGAACGTGAAAACCGCTTCGGCCATGGCTTCCACGTCATCGCCGTCGCGGGAGTGACGAGCAGCGACACGTTCACGCTCGAAGGAGTCCTCATCGGCTCCGGCAAGACCGTGGTCCGCGTCAAGGTACCCGGAGCGCCGGGACACCAGGACGCAGTGAGCAGCACGGCGACGATCGAACTGACCCCGACGCCGCCATCGTTGACGCTGCCCACGCCGACGCCGGTCCTAGGCATCTAGGCCCGCGCCGGTGCATCGACGCGGCGCTGCCGCGGTCGCCTCCTCCGGCGGCCGCGGCAGCCGCGTTTCTAGGCCGCGACGGCGCGCGAGCGCAGGTGCGCGGTCACCTTGCGCTTGACGCGCTGCAGCGCGTTGTCGACCGTCTTTGTGTCGCAGCCAAGGCGCTCGCCGATCTGCTCGTAGGAGTAGCCGTCGAGGTAGAGCGTGAGCACGCGGCTCTCGAGCTCCGACAGCGCCGTCGACAGGCAACCGACGAGCGAGCGCAGCTCCTCCGAGGAGATCACCTGGCTGATCGGGTCGTGAACGCTCGCGCCCGGCAGCATCTGTTCGAGGGTGGGCGCGTCGTCCCCGGCGCCGGCGGGCGTCGAGGAGAACGACACGTACTGGTTGAGCGGCACGTGCTTGTTGCGCGTCGCCGTCTTCACGGCGGTGATGATCTGGCGCACGATGCAGAGCTCGGCGAAGTTGCGAAAGCTCGACTCGCGGTCCGTGCGGAAGTCACGAATCGCCTTGTAGAGCCCGACGAGGCCTTCCTGGATGAGATCTTCGGAGTCGCCGCCGGCGAGGAAGTAAGACGATGCCTTCAGGCGCACGAAGCCGTAGTAGCGGCGGACGAGCGTCTCGTAGGCGTGCTTGTCTCCCTGCTTGGCGAGCGCGATCAGGAAGGCGTCGTCAACCTTGGGTTCAGCGTGAGGGTTGTACGACATTCGTGCCACGAGCAGACCCTTTCTGGATTGCCGTACCGGCCCGCTGCGCGGGCCGCGGCATTGCTCTGTGGCGCACTCCTCCCCCGGCGCCATTGGAAGGCTCACCAAAGGGATCTAAACCTTTAGTTCACCGTTATGTCTGCGCAACCCTACACAGTTATGGAGACGTGTCAAGCTTTTTTTGCAGGATCTCGTACACGAGCGCCGCGGCGGCCGCGCCGACGTTGAGCGACTCGATGCGCCCGCGCATCGGCAGCGTCACCAGGCCGTCGCACGCCCTGGCGACACGGGGCCTGAGGCCGTCCGCCTCGCCGCCCAGCACCAGCACGACGCCCGCGCCGGCGTAGTCGACGTCGTCGTAGGGAACCGGCGCCGCGGCCCCCTCGAGCGCGTGCGCGCTCGCACCGTAGCTCCAGAAGCCGGCGTCGCGGGCCCGGATGATGAAATCGGCGAGGTTCCGCACGCGTGCGACGGGCAGGTGCTCGACGGCGCCGGCGGACGCCTTGCAGACCGCGGGCGTGACCTGCGCGGCGCGCCGTTCGGGGATCGCGACGCCCGCGGCGCCCGCGCACTCGGCGGTGCGGCAGATCGAGCCGAGGTTCTGGGGGTCCTGGACCTGGTCGAGCGCGACCACGAGCGACCCCGCCGCGGCGAGCAGCTCATCGCCGTCCGCGTACGGGTACTCGCCCGCGTCGGCGCAGACGCCCTGGTGCTCGCGCGAGCCGCAGCGCTCCTCGATCTGTGCGGCGTCGTGCACGGCGGCACCCGCGAGCCACGGTTCACGCGCGGCCGCCGCGGTCGCCCAGAGATCCGACACGCGGCCGGCGCGCCTGCCGCGCAGCGCCTCGCGCACGGCGTTGCGGCCGTAGACGATCAAGCTCCCCGCGCGATCAGCTCGGGGCCGTCCGGGCCGTCGCGGATCTCCCAGCCCAGGGCGCGCAGCTCGTCGCGCAGCTCGTCGGCGGCGGCGAAGTCGCGGTCGCGCCGTGCCTGCTCGCGCCGCGCGAGCAGCTCGGCCGCGCGCGCGCCCATCGCGGCGGCGTCGGACGCGAGGCCCTCGAGGGCGCCGAGGCCGAGGACGTCGAGCATCGCGCGCAGGTCGCCGTCGCCGACGCCGGCGCCGCGCCGGTTCGCCTCGCGCACCCATTCGAAGAGGGCGGCGAGCGCGGCGGCGGTGTTGAAGTCGTCGGCGAGCGCGTCGAAGAACGCGTCGCGCCTGCCCGCCATGTCGGGCGGGCTCTCGGCGCCGCCCGCGAGGCGTCCGAGGCACTCGCGGATCCGCTCGACGCGGCGGCCCGCTTCCAGGAGCTCGTCTTCGGAGAAGGCGAGCGGCTGGCGGTAGTGGCCCGACGCGAGGTACATCACGACCGCGTCGCGGCCGTGCGCGGCGAGGACCTCGTGCAGCAGCGCGATGTTGCCGACCGACTTGGCCATCTTCTCGCCGCTCATCTGGATCATGCCGTTGTGCATCCAGATGCGGGCGAGCTCGCGGCCGCGGGCCGAGCGCGTCTGCGCGGCCTCGTTCTCGTGGTGCGGGAAGAGGAGGTCGGCGCCGCCGCCGTGGACGTCGAATTCGAGCCCCAGCAGACGCTCGGCCATCGCCGAGCACTCGATGTGCCAGCCGGGGCGCCCGGCACCCCACGGGCTCTCCCAGCTCGTGTCCTCGTCCGCCTTCGCGCCCTTCCAGAGCGCGAAGTCGAGCGGATCCTGCTTGCGCTCCGCCCCCTCGACGCCCTCCCCCTGGTCCATGTCGGCGACGTCGCGGTGCGAGAGGGAGCCGTAGCTGGGGTCGGAGCGCACGCGGAAGTAGACGTCGCCGCCCGCCGCGTACGCGTGCCCGCGCTCGACGAGGGCGGCGATCTCCTCGATGATCGGCTCGATCATCTGCGAGGCGAGCGGCTCCTCGTCGGGACGCCCGAGGCCGAGCGCGTCGGTGTCCGCGCGGTATCGCGCGAGCATCTCGGCGGCGAGGGCGTCGCTTTTCACGTCGCGCTCCCGCGCCGCGGCGTAGATCTTGTCGTTGACGTCCGTGACGTTCATCACCAGGCGCACGTCGCGGCCTTCGGCGCGGAGAAAGCGCGCGAGCAGCGAGAAGACGACGAACGGGCGGGCGTTGCCGATGTGGATGCGGTTGTAGACGGTCGGGCCGCAGGCGTAGATCCCGATCGTCCCGTCCGCGCGCAGCTCGCGCAGCTCGCCGCTGCGCGAATCGTGGAGTCGCACGGTCCGCACTGGCCGAACCTAGTCGGTGAGCGAGGCGACGGCCAGCGCGGCGATGCCCTCGCCGCGCCCGACGAAGCCGATCCCCTCGCCGCTCGTCGCCTTCACGGACACGCGCGCCACGTCCAGCGAGAGCGCCGCGGCGAGCCGCTCGCGCATCGCGTCGCGGTACCCGGCGAGGCGCGGCGCCTCGATCAGGACCGTCGCGTCGATGTTGCCGACCGCGAGGCCCTGCTCGTCGAGCAGCGCCGCGACGACGCGCAGCAGCTCGATCGAGTCGGCGTCGCGCCAGCGCTCGTCGCTGTCGGGGAAGTGCCCGCCGATGTCGCCGAGCGCCGCGGCGCCGAGCAGCGCGTCGATGACGGCGTGCACGAGCACATCGCCGTCCGAGTGCGCGTCCGGACCGTGCTCGGCGGGCACGTGGACGCCGCCGACGACGAGCGGGCGCCCGCCGACGAGGCGGTGCGAGTCGTAACCGATCCCGACGCGCGCGCTCATGGGCCGGCGTCCGTGCCGAGCGGCGCGAGGCTTCGCCCGCGGCGGTCGAAGACGGCTATCTCGCCGACGCCGAGGCTCTCGAGCTCCGCGAGCGCGGCGTCGTAGCGGTAGCCGAGGTGGCCGCTCTCGTGGGCGTCGCTCGAGAGCGCGACGGGCGCGCCCGCGGCGACCGCCAGCGCGAGGAATTCGCGCGCCGGGTAGAGCTCGGCGACGGGCTTGCGCAGGCCCGCGGTGGAGAGCTCGACCGCGATGCCGGACTCGGCGATCCCGGCGATCGCCGGCTCGTAGTAGCGGCGCAGGTCACCCGCGGGGCGGCGGCCCTCCTGGCCCCAGTACTTCACGAGATCGGGGTGCGCGAGGATGTCGAAGAGGCCGCTGCGGGCCGCGTCGCCGATCGTCTGGAAGTAGCGCGCCCAGATCTCCTCGACCGGCCGGCCCGAGCTCCACACGGAGTAGTCGTCCATGTCGACGGCGCCGTCGCGGATGAAGTGGACCGAGCCGACGACGTAGTCGAAGTCGCGCGCGGCGAGCAGCTCCTCCGTGCGGTCCTCGGCGCCGGGCACGAAGTCGGCCTCGATGCCGAGCTTCAGGTCCGTCTCGCCGCGCACGAACTCGCAGTACGCGTCGATGTCGTCGACGGCCTGGGCGCGCCAGAAGGGGTGGTCCCAGACCGTGAGGACCTGCGCGAAACGGTAGACGTGTTCGCTCACGCCGAGCTCCCCGATGCCGGCGGCGGCCGCTGCGCGGCGATATTCGGCGGCCTTCGCCGCCGTCAGGTACTCGGCCGCGGCGAACTCGGGCCCGTCGGGCCGCAGGTGGACGTGGTAGTCGGTCAGCACGCGGCGATTCAAGCAGGATCGGCGCGCCTAGCGGCGCGCCGCGAGCGCCGCGGCGGCGGCGATGAGGTCAGCCGGCGTCGTGACCTTCGGGTTCGGCTGCTCCCACGCGCAGATGAGGATGCGTCCCCCTTCGCGCTCGATGAGCTGCGCGTCGTCGGTCGCCGCGGCGAGCGTCGCGTCGTCGGCAGCGAGCGCCCGCGCGAGCGCGGCGCGGCGAAAGACCTGCGGCGTCTGGACTGCCCACAGGCCGCCGCGGCTGAGCGTCTCGCTGACGGCGCCGTGCTCGTCGGCGCGCTTGATCGTGTCGGTGACGGGGGCGGCGGCGATAGCGCCCGCGGCGCCCGCGTCGGACGCCAGGCGCGCGAGGACGGCGGCGGCGAGCTCGGCCGTCACGAGCGGGCGCGCCGCGTCGTGGACGAGCACCGGGTCGCCGTCGCCTGCCGCCGCCAGCGCGGCGCGCACCGAGTGCGAGCGCGACGGGCCGCCCGTGACGGCCGTGACGCCGGCGGGCGCGTCGGCGCCCGCCGGCAGCGCGACGACGATCCGCTCGAGTGCATCGCACGCGGCGAGCGCCGCGACGCTCCAGTCGAGCAGCGTGCGCCCGGCGACCTGCACGAGCGCCTTCGGGCGGTCCGCGCCGAGGCGCTCGCCGCTACCGGCGGCGACGATCAGCGCTACGGCCATCGCCCCGGGGCCGGCACCGGCGCGCGCGCCGCCTCACGCTGGGCGGCGCGTGCGCTCGAGCGCCGTCAGTCGGCGACCGCCAGCTGGCGCCCGGCGGACTCTGCGAGGAGGTCGTCGAGGTACGCCTCGGCCTCTTCCTCGTCCTTGTCCAGCGCGTACATCAACTCGGACGCGAGGATCTTCTTGCTGCGCGTGAACATCTGCTTCTCGCCCGTCGACAGGCCCTTCTCGCTGTCGCGGAGCGAGAGGTTGCGCACGACCTCGGCGAGCTCGTAAATGTCGCCCGTCTTGATCTTGTCGCGGTTGTGCTTGAAGCGCCGGTTCCAGTTCTTCGGCATCTCGGACACTTCGTCGCAGAGGACGTCGAGCACTTTCTTGACGGTCTCTTCGTCGATCACGCGGCGCAGGCCGGCGAGCGACGCGTTCTCGGTGGGAACGCGGACCGTCATGTCGTTGTGGAGGATCTTGATCGTCAGGTACTCGCGGCGTTCGCCGAGCACCTCCATCTCCTCCTTGTTGAGGATCTTCCCGGCGCCGTGGTGGGGGTACACGACGTGGTCACCGAGCTCGAACTCGATGTACTCCGTTTCATGAATGACCTCGATCTCCTCGGTCAGCGTTTCTTCTTCGTTTGCTCGTGCGGGAATGGTGTCCTCCTTTGCTCCAGGCCGGCTGACCCGCCGGCCCCTTGTCAAGTCTGCAGGTAGCGATCCACGAAGTTCAGTTCCTGCTGTCTGCGCAGGCCCTCGCGGATGTCCTTCGCGCGCAGCTCTCCCACGCCCTCGACCGCCGCGAGATCGGCGTCTTCGGCGTTGAGTAGCTCGTCGAGGCCGCCGAAGTCGGCGACCAGCTGCGCAACGACGAGCCGGGGAAGCTTGGGGATCCGCCCGAGGATGCGGAAGCCGCGCGGCGACACGGCGTACTCGAGCGTGTTCAGCTTGCGGTCGTAGCCGAGAACCTCGGCGATACGGCCGAAATCGAGCAGGTCCTGGCGGCTGAGGCGCCCGATTTCTTCGAGCGCGATGGCGACGGCCTCGTCGGAGTAGGCGGCGAGGTAGTCGCGTACCAGCGCCGACTTGTCGGCGGCGGTGCCGTACATCGTCTCCTCAAGCTGCATTTCGACGTTCCTGCCTTCGCTGCCGAGCTCGACGATGTAACGCTCGACGTCGACGGCCATGCGCGTCACGAGCTCGGAGCGCTGCAGCACCGTGAGCACGTCGTGCAGCGTCGCGCCGCCCTCGAACTCGAGCGTCGTGAGGCGCATCGAGACCTGGTCCAGGCGCGAGCGGAACTTGTCGAGCGTGGTCAGCGCCTGGTTGGCCTTGGCGAGCGCGACGGGGATGTCCTGCAGCACGTACTTCTCGCCCTCGACGTAGATCGAGACGACCTCGCGCCGTTCGGAGATCGCGAGCACGAGCGCCGCGATCTGCTTGGAGACGCGCTCGGCGGTGCGGTGGCGGGTACCGGTCTCGGCCGTGAGGATCGTCGGGTCGGGCTGCAGCTGGACGTTCGCCATCGAGATCTTCGTGGCGTTCGCGTTCAGCAGGATCGCGCCGTCCATCTTCGCGAGCTGGTAAAGCGTCTGCGGCGTGTAGTCGATGTCGAGCTTCAGCCCGCCCGATGCCATGAAGGCGATCGCGTCGGGGTCGCAGATGACGATCATGCCGCCGGTCCGCGCCTGCAGGATCGAGTCGATGCCCTCGCGCAGCGCCGTGCCCGGCGCGATCATCTCAAGAGCGCGTACCAGGCCTGGATCCGGGCGTCCCTCAACCTCCGCCTCTTCTCCGGATCCACGCGCCATATGCCTGAATTCTACGGGATTTAACGATTTGTTAGCCAGCTGGCCAGTTTTCTGCTGTATTGCTTGCACTTGCGGCACGCCGGGCCGCGATCTGGCCCTCGCCGGGCTCGGTGCGGCGCCCCAGCGCGAGGGCGAGGGCGTCGCGTAGCGTCGCCGCCTGCGCGGCCCCCGGGCCGCTGCCGGCTGGCGCGATGACGTCGGCGAGCCCGTGGCGCGCGGCCTCCTGCAGGCGGCGCTCGGGGTGGCCGACCCAGCGCAGCTCGCCGGTGAGGCCGAGCTCGCCGAAGCACGCGCGCGGCGCCTTCGCGAGCGGCCTGCCGCGCTGCGCGCTCGCGACCGCCAGCGCGACGGCGAGGTCGCAGCCCGGCTCGTCGATCCGCACGCCGCCGACGACGTTGACGAAGACGTCGGCGCTGGCGGTGCGCACGCCGCCGTGGCGCGCGAGGATCGCGAGCACCAGCGCGAGGCGGTTGCGGTCCAGGCCCGACACGACGCGCCGCGGCTGTTCGAGCTCGGACGGCGAGACGAGCGCCTGGACCTCGACGAGCAGCGGCCGTGAGCCCTCCATCGCGGCGAGCACGACGCTGCCGGCGGAGCGCGTCGCCTCGGCGACGAAGCGCGCGGACGCGTCGAGTACCTCGACCAGGCCCCCCTGGCGCATCTCGAAGAGCGCCGCCTCGCTGGTGGCGCCGAAACGGTTCTTCAGCGCGCGCAGCTCGCGGTACGGTCGCTCGCGCTCGCCCTCGAACTGCAGCACGCAGTCGACGAGGTGCTCGAGCACGCGCGGCCCCGCGAGCGAGCCCTCCTTGGTCACGTGGCCGACGAGGATGACGGCGACGCCCTCGCGCTTGGCGACGTCCATCACGCGGGCGGCGACCTCGCGCACCTGGCCGACGGAGCCGGGCGCGCCGGAGAGCTCGCGCGAACCGAGCGTCTGGACCGAGTCGATGACGCACGCGGCGGGGCGTTCGGCGGCGATCGTCGCGAGCACGACGTCGAGGTCGGTCTCGGCGAGCACCGGGACCTGCAGCGCTCCGGGCGCGAGCCGCTCGGCGCGCAGGCGGACCTGCTCGCCGGACTCCTCGCCGGAGACGTAGAGCGTCGGCAGTCCCGCGCCCTGGAGGTGCCCGAGGACCATGTTGGTGAGCGTCGACTTGCCGATCCCGGGCGACCCGCCGAGCAGCACGAGCGAGCCCGGCACGAGGCCCCCGCCGAGGACGCGGTCGAGCTCGGAGACGCCGGTCGCCATGCGCTCGACGGCGCTCTCGCCGAACTCGGCGAGCGGCACCGGCCGCGCCGGCGGCGCGGCGCGCGGCGCCCTGCTCGCGGACGCCGCTACCTCCTCGACGAGCGTGTTCCATTCGCCGCAGCCCGGGCAGCGGCCGTGCCACTTCGGGGTGATCTGCCCGCACTGCGAGCAGACGAACGCGGTCGACCTCGTCACCGCTCGACCCTACGCGGCGGCGTGGACGGCAGCGTGCCTGCTACTCGTCGGTGGCGGGCGGCTCGTCGGCGGCCGGCTCGCTGTCGCCGGCCTCCTCGGTCGAGCTCTCGGCGCCGACGGCGACCGGCGTCTTCGGCTCGACGATCGACAGGCTCACGTCTTCCTCGCCGTCCTCGTGGTGCGTCACGACGACGGTCGCGCCGGGCACGAGCTCCTCGCGCAGCACGAAGTCGGCGAGCGGGTCCTCGATGTAGCGCTGGATGGCGCGGCGCAGCGGGCGCGCTCCCATCGCGGGGTCCCAGCCCTTCTCGACGAGCATGTCCTTGGCCTCCTCGGTCAGCTCGAGTTGCAGCTCGCGCTCGGCCATCGACTCGCGGATGCGCAGCAGCAGGAGGTCGACGATCTGCTTGATCTCGTCGCGCTGGAGCTTGTGGAAGACGATCACGTCGTCGATGCGGTTGAGGAACTCGGGGCGGAACACTTTCTTCAGCTCGCCCATGATGCGCGACTTCATGTCGTCGTAGGTGATGCCCGTCTCGTCGTCGGCGACGGCGAAGCCGAGCGGCGTGTTGCGGGCGATCTCGGCCGCGCCGATGTTGCTGGTCATGATCACGATCGCGTGGCGGAAGTCGACGGTGCGGCCCTGCGCGTCCGTCAGGCGTCCGTCCTCGAGGATCTGCAGCAGGATGTTGAAGACGTCGGGGTGCGCCTTCTCGATCTCGTCGAGCAGCAGCACGCTGTAGGGCTTGCGGCGGATCGCCTCTGTGAGCTGCCCGCCCTCGTCGTAGCCGATGTAGCCGGGCGGTGAGCCGACGAGCCGTGACACGGAGTGCTTCTCCATGTACTCGGACATGTCGATGCGCACGAGCGCTTCGTCGTCACCGAAGAGGAACTCGGCGAGCGTGCGGGCGAGCTCGGTCTTGCCGACGCCCGAGGGGCCGAGGAAGATGAACGACCCGGTCGGGCGCTTGGGGTCCTTCAGGCCCGCGCGCGAGCGCCGGATCGCCTTGGAGATCACCTCGATCGCGGGGTGCTGGCCGATGACGCGCTTGTGCAGCTCGTCCTCCATCCGCATCAGCTTCTGGGTCTCGGCCTCGGTCAGCTTGAAGACGGGTATGCCGGTCCACATCGAGACGATGTCGGCGATCTCCTCCTCGCCGATCGCGGGCCGTTCGCCGCTCTCGCCGTTTTCCCACGCCTGCTCGAGCTCGCGTTTGCGGTTCGTGAGCGTGCGCTCCTGGTCGCGCAGCGCCGCGGCCTTCTCGAACTCCTGCGCGTCGATCGCGGCCTCCTTGGCGCGGCGCGTCGACTCGACTTCGCCCTCGAGCTCGCGGTTGGCGGGCGGCGAGGTCATCGACTTGATGCGCATGCGCGACGCGGCCTCGTCGATCAGGTCGATCGCCTTGTCCGGCAGGAAGCGGTCGGAGATGTAGCGGCTCGCGAGGTCCGCCGCTGCCGAGAGCGCCTCTTCGGTGATGACGACCTTGTGGTGCTGCTCGTAGCGGTCGCGCAGTCCCTCGAGGATTTCGACGGTCTGCTCGATCGTGGGCTCGTCGACGCGGATCTGCTGGAAGCGGCGCTCGAGCGCGGAGTCGCGCTCGAGGTACTTGCGGTACTCGTCGAGCGTCGTCGCACCGATCGTCTGCAGCTCGCCGCGCGCGAGCGCGGGCTTGAGGATCGACGCGGCGTCGATCGCGCCCTCGGCCGCACCGGCGCCGACGAGGTTGTGAAGCTCGTCGATGAAGAGGATGATGTCGCCGCGCTGGGTGATCTCTTTCATCACCTTCTTCAGGCGCTCCTCGAACTCGCCGCGGTACTTGGACCCCGCGACGAGGGCCGCGAGGTCGAGCGTGTAGATCTGCTTGCCGCGCAGGAGCTCGGGCACCTCGGCGCTGGTGATCCGCTGGGCGAGCCCCTCGACTACCGCCGTCTTGCCGACGCCGGGCTCACCGACGAGCACGGGGTTGTTCTTCGTGCGGCGCGAAAGGATCTGCATGATGCGCTCGATCTCGGTCTCGCGGCCCACGCACGGGTCGAGCTTGCCCTCGGAGGCGAGCTTGGTGAGGTTGCGGCCGAACTGGTCGAGGAGCTTGGAGGACTTCTTGCCCTCGCCGCCGGAGGCGCCCGCGCCCGCGGTCGCGCCCTGGCCCTGGCGCCGGCCGCCGGGGCCGGAGAGCATGCGGATGACCTCGTTGCGGATCTTCTCGGAGTCGGCGTCGAAGTCGAGCAGGATGCGCGCGGCGACGCCCTCGTTCTCGCGCACGAGGCCGAGCAGGATGTGCTCGGTGCCGATGTAGTTGTGGCCGAGGCTCAGCGCCTCGCGCAGCGCGAGCTCGAGGACCTTCTTGGCGCGCGGCGTGAACGGGATCTGGCCGGAGGTGACCTCCTCGCCGGAGCCGACGATGCGCACGACCTGCGCGCGGACGCGCTCGACGTTGATGTCGAGGCTCTCCAGGACGCGGGCAGCCAGACCCTCCTCCTCGCGGAGCAGGCCGAGCAGGATGTGCTCGGTGCCGATGTAGTTGTGCTTGAGGGTGCGGGCCTCCTCTTGCGCGAGGACCACAACCTGCCGGGCACGTTCTGTGAATCGCTCAAACAACTAATCTCACCTCCCGCCGGAGTGTGCCCTTACCCGTCCGACCGTCCAGTTCGCCTTCTGTTGCTGAGTCTACCAATGGGCCATAACGCCCCAATCCACCGATCGGCGCTTCGCGGCCGGAGCTTGAAGAGTGCCTGCTAATCGCGCATCGCCGGGAAGAGCACGACCTCGCGGATCGTCTCGCTCCCGGTGAGCACCATCACGAGGCGGTCGATGCCGAGCCCGACCCCGCCCGATGGCGGCATGCCCTGCTCGAGGGCCTGCAGGAACAGCTCGTCGTAGGGCTGGCTCTCGCCGCTGGCGGCGCGGCGCTGCGCCTCGAAGCGAAGGCGCTGCTCGTCCGGGTCGACGAGCTCGCTGAACGCGTTGGCGAGCTCGACGCCGCCCGCGAAGGCCTCCCAGCGCTCGACGAGGCCGGCGGCGCTCCGGTGCGCGCGCGAGAGCGGCGAGATCTCGACGGGATAGTCGACGATGAACGTGGGGTCCGTGAGCGCCGGCTCGACGCTCTTGCTGAAGAGGTCGTCGACGAGCTCGGGCCAGCTGAGGCCCTCGGTGCGAAGCTCGAGACCCGCGTCGCGCACGGCCGCGGCGAGCGCGCCGGCGTCGCGGTGCGCGGCGATGTCGACGCCGGCGCGTTCGCGCACCGCGTCGATGAAGGGGACGCGCGGCCAGGGCGCATCCAGCTTCAGCGGCCCGGCGTAGTCGATCGCCGCGGCGGCGGCTCGCACCATCTCTTCCAGGCGGCGTGCCTGGTCCTCGTAGTCGGTGTACGCCTCGTACCACTCGATCATCGTGAACTCGGGGTTGTGCTTGAACGAGACGCCCTCGTTGCGGAAGTCCTTGCCGAGCTCGTAGACCTTCTCGAGGCCCCCGACGATGCAGCGCTTCAGGTAAAGCTCGGTCGCGATGCGCAGGTAGAGGTCGCGGTCGAGCTCGTTGTGGTGCGTGGTGAAGGGCCGCGCCATCGCGCCGCCGTAGAGCGGCTGCAGGACCGGCGTCTCGACCTCGATGAAGCCGGCTTCGTCGAGGTAGCGCCGCACGGCGCTGACGATCCGCGCGCGCTCGACGAAGACGCGCCGCGTCCGCTCGTTCGCGATCAGGTCGAGCTCGCGGCGGCGGTAGCGCGTCTCGACGTCGCTGAGGCCGTGGTGCTTGTCGGGCGGCGGGCGCAGCGCCTTGGCGAGCACCTGGAAGGCTTCGACGCGCAGCGATATCTCGCCGTGGCGGCTGCGGATCGCGCTGCCGTCGACACCGATCAGGTCGCCGAGGTCGAGCGCCGTGAGCTGCTCGAAGCGCTCGGCGCCGAGCACGTCGACGCGGGCGTGCAGCTGGATGCGGCCGGAGCGGTCGTCGAGGTCGAGGAAAGCGGCCTTGCCGGCTGGGCGGCGCGCCGCGATGCGCCCGGCGACGCGGTGGCGCTCGTCGGTTTCCTCGCCGGCGGCGAGATGCTCGTAGGCCGCCTTCACGTCGGCGACGGGCTCGACGCCCGGGAACGTGTACGGGAAGGCCGTCTCGTCGCTCGCGCGGATGCGCTCGGCCTTCGCGCGTCGTTCGGCGATCAGCTCCGGCAGTCCGTGCGCCGGACCGTTCTCGTCGGCGCCGGCCATCGCAGGCACCGCTACTCCAGGCCGACGTCGATCTTCGTGATCTTAAGCTTGCGCGGCGGGCCGACGGGCACTTTGACCGCGACAACCTCGTTGCGTTTGCGGCCTATCAGGGCGCGCCCCACCGGCGACTCGTTGCTTAGCTTGTGCTCCTTGGGCTTGGCCTCGGCCGAGCCGACGATCGTGTACTTCGTCGACTTGCCGGTCTTCTCGTCCTTCACGTGCACGACAGAGCCGACCTGGACGACGTCGGTGGAGACGTCCTTGGCCTCGATCACGGTGGCGCCACGCAGCCGTTCCTCGAGCTGCGCAATACGGCTCTCGAGCATCATCTGCTCGTTCTTGGCGTCGTCGTACTCGGCGTTCTCGGCGATGTCGCCGAACTCGCGCGCATCCTTGATGCGCTCGGCGACCTCGCGCCGGCGCTCGGTGGAGAGCAGCTCGAGTTCGTCCTTGAGCTTCTGCAGGCCTTCGGGGGTGAGAATTACGTCCTTCGGCACGCTCGCCTCGCGTCTGTCGGGGCGCCGGCGCCGCCAAGGGGCCCCGGCGAGCGCGCAAGTATAGCGGGCGCGGGAAGCGCTTCCGGATGCGGTTTCCGCGCCGGACGCGGGTTCCCGCGCCCGGCTTGCGCGAGCGCCGTGCGCCCGCGGCGCCCGGATCGGACCGGCGGCCCGCCGCAGCTAGCGGCCGACGGCGGTTTCGGCCTGCAGCAGTTCGAGCTCGTGCTCGACGCGGCGGTCGTGTTCGATCTCGTCCTGGCGCGCGCGGCGCGGGTTCCAGCGCCCGGTCAAAAGGAACGCCGTCGGGATGAAGACGAGCTGGGCGGCGAAGCAGATCCACCACCACGTCTGCCACTGGCCGGGGCTTTCGTGGCTGGCTTTCGCCACTTCGCCGCCGTGCGCGGCGAGGTAGGCGACGTCGGCGGCTGGCACCGCGGAGAGCGAACGCAGCGCCGCCGCGCCGTGCGTGACCGTGGGACCGTAGATCCTCAGCAGCGCGAGGTCGGCGCGCGGCACGCGGCCGAGCGCGGCGAGTTCGGCGCTCGCCTGCGCCGGCGTGATGTGGAGTCCCGCCGCGATCTCGCGGACGGCGGCCTGCAGCGCCGCGGGGCTCGTCGGTTCGCTCGCGAGGGCCGCCTGGGTGGCGGGCGTGAGCGCCGCGGCGACGACGAGCTCGCGCGAGTAGCGTTCACCGAGCAACGCGACCTGGGCTACGCGCGCCGGCGGCACGCCCGTGAGCTGTGAGATGGCGCTCGCCTGGGCGGCCCTGTTCGCGGGGTTGAGCTTCAGCGCGGCGAGCGTCGCCGGGTGCACGGTCTGCAGCACCCTCGTCTGTGCCGGGTAGCTCGCCACGATCTGCTTGACGCGCGCGCCGTGGTCGACGAGCGTGCTCGTCGCCGGCACCACGCTCGGCAGGACCGCGAACGAGACGGTGACGACGATGCGGATGATCCAGCCCCAGATCGCGAGGCCCGTCGCGGTCGCCGCGGGGTTGCGTCGCTCGACGGTTTCGGTGAACGCCGCCATCCAGGAGACGTAGGCGATGCCGCTGCCGACGGCGATGATGATGAAGTAGGCGGCGAAGGTGTGGAAGCCGGTTTTCGGTTCGGTCGCGGCGGTCGCGAAGAGGGCGACGCCGACGACGCTGATGAGCGCGCCGACGATCATCATCGGCTTGCGGACGCGCAGCGCGTCCGAGGCGAAGCCCGCGACGAGCAGCGCGACGACGTTGGCGATCCAGTACCAGTTGCCGAGGTCGTTCGAGCGCGCCTCGGTGTAGCCGAAGACGGTCACGAAGTACACGACGAGGAACGCGACGAAGACGTAGTAGAGCATCAGGAACACCGAGATCCCGAGCGCGGAGCCGATGACGTCGGGCTTGAGCATCTGCCGCCACTGGCCGCGCAGCAGCTCGTCGGGTTTGATGCCCGCGGCGCGCGCTTCGATCAGGGCGCGGTCGCGCATCGAGACCATGCGCTGGTCGCGCAGCTGCGGCGAGAGCTCGCGCATGCCGATGAACGCGACGAGCCAGACGGCGAGACCGATGATCCCGCAGAGGCGGAACTGGTACTGCCAGTCGGGGTGGCTCGCGAGGGTGTGGCTGGAGATCTCGGTGACGAGCAGGCTGCCGAGCACCGGTCCCATCGTCCAGAAGGCCATCGCGGCAGCGCGACCGAGCTGCGGTGAGAAGTCCCGGATCAGCGCGGGCGTCGCGACCAGCGCGACCCCCTCGACGACGCTCAGGAGCGCGAAGAAGGCGAGGTACCAGCCCTTGCTCGCGGCGTTCGGCAGCGCGAACGTGACGAGCAGCCCGCTGAGGAGCAGGCCGCCGACGACGAGGTTCGCGCGTCCCCAGCGGTCGGCGATGCCCGCGAAGAGCGAGCCGAAGGCGCCGACGGCGTTACCGACGACGAGCACGACGACGAACTCGGTGAAGGTGAAGCCGAAGTGCTGGATCACCTTCGTGGCGACGGCGCCCTGGATGTAGAGCTCGTAGTAGAGGACGACCGTCACGGCGACGGTAATCGCGAGGTACCAGACGCGCATCCCCGTGTTCGGGTACCGCGTGAGCTGGCGCGAGAGCCACGCCGGCCGCGGCGCGCCGTCGTGGAGGTCGCCGCCGGCGGGCTCGTGCGGCGCCGCGGGCTCACGTTCGCGCGTCCCCAATCCGTGGCCGTCCGTCAACTGCCCCTCCTGCTCTTCGTCAAGCACATTGATCGCTTCCTCCAACGGCTACCAGCGTGCGCTGCGGCCCCTAAGCCCGGGCGTCAACGTCCTGACAGCGTCCTGCGCTGCGCGCCCGGGGCGATGCGGGGCTGGCCGAGGGCGGGCGGGAGGGCTTCCAGCGCGAGCAGGGCGCCCGGGGGCGGGCCGGTCAGCAGCCAGCCGTCCTCGCCGGCGTACACGAGGTCCTGGCGCGCGAGCTCGGCGAGCGCGCTCGTTACGGTCGGCCGCCGTGCGGCGACGAGGTCCGCGAGGACGCTGTGGGTGAGGTGCAGCGGCACGCTCACGCCGTCGGGGCGCACGCGCCCCCAGCGCCCCGCGAGGTGCCAGAGCACCATGTGCAGGCGCACGTCGACGCGCGTGCGGTGGACGATCGCCATGTTCACCGCGAGGTTGCGCGAGCGCCGCAGTGCCCGGCCGATGAGGCGCGCGCCGATCTGCGGGTAGCGCGAGGCGCGCCGCGCGAACTGCCCGTCGAGGAGCGCGATGCGCGTCGGTTCGATGACGCGCCAGGCCGGCGTTACGGAGAGCGTTTCGCCCGGCTCGTCCTCCTGCCAGGGCCGCAGGAGGTCACCGTCGCCGAGCAGCTCCGAACCGAAACGCCCCTCGACGTCGACGCGCCGCACGATCAGGCCGCGGACGACGAGCAGGCCGAACGCGTCGCCGTCCGGCGCGCCCGTCGTCTGCCAGCGGCCGGGGCGCAGTGTCCTGGCGCGCGCGATGCACTCGCCGACGGCCTGCGCGCGCTGGGAGGCGGGTATCGCGTCACGGAGCTCCGCGTCCTCTTCGAGGACGCGGCAGACGTCGACGAGGGGATGTACGCCTTCGCTCATCCGGGCACCTCCGCTGATATCGGGTTTGCCCGCCTGGCCCGCCTTCCAAGCCGGTTCGGGCGGTCAGAATGCTGACCGCCCGAACCCTTCCGAGGGGCGCGCGGGACCTCGCGCCCGGAACGTCTAGAAAAGCGAGGACACGCCGACGCGCTGAGCCTGCGCGTCGAGTCGTCTGGCCGCCTCCTGGCGCGCCGCGCCGAACGTGATCGCGGCCTCGTGGAGCACGGTCTCGCGCGTCAGCGCAGCTCCTTCGACCAGGGCGCGGCGCAGCACGATCAGCGCGACGGCGGCGGCGCTCTGCAGCTCGTCCACCTCCGCGTCGCTCGTTTCGTATTCGGTGGGGCCGCGCGGACTGGCCGCGCGGGTGCTCGTCAGGCTCGCCATCTCGGACCTCTCTCCCGTTGGGGGGACTGGAACGCGGCCGCGGTGCGCTGCCGCCGGGCCGCCCGCTGCGCTCGCGCGACGCGCCGGCACTCGCTCGCGGCTCGCGGCGGCCGCTCGCGAACGCGTCGTCGCATGGGTGACACGCAGCGTAGGCGGCGGTTCACGCCTGCGTGCTCGCGGCGGTCAGCAATCCGACAGCCCGCGCCGCGGGCGCGCGCGGTCAGGCGCCGGCGGGTATGGCGGCGGCGTGCGCGAATGCGGCGAGCGCATCCTCGCTCGTCGGTGCCGCCTGCATCTCGCGCTGCAGCGCCTTGGCCGCGGCCCCGTGCAGCTCGAGGCGGTCGACGAACCAGGGGTAGAACTTGCGCAGGTAGCGCGACGCCCTTTCGGTGCCCATCGTCGCGGCGGCGGCGTCCGCGGTCCAGCAGAGCTCGCCGACCACCTCGGCGGTCGGCGGGGGCGCGTCGCGTTCGCCCACGAGTTCCTGGAAGAGCCACGGGTTGCCGAGCGCGCCGCGCGCGAGCATGAGCGCGGCGGCACCTGTGCGCTCGTACGCGTCGCGTGCCGCGGCGGCGTCGGACATGCCGCCGGTGAGGATGAGCGGCGCGGGAAGTTCGCGCGCCAGGCGCGCCGCGAGGTCGTAGTCCGGCACGCCCTTGTGCTGCACCGCGGCGGAGCGCGGGTGGAACGAGATCGCGGCGACGCCGGCCTCGTCGACGAGCCGCAGCGCGAGCTGCGCGCCGGAGTCGTCCCCCGCGCGCAGACCCGAGCGGAGCTTCACCGTCACGGGTGCCGCTCCGGCTCCTTCGACGGCGCCGCGGGCCAGCGCGACCGCGAGGTCGGGTTGCGCGAGCAGCTGCACCCCCGCGCCGGTGCGGCGCACCTTCGGCACCGGGCAGCCCATGTTGATGTCGACCGCGTCGGCGCCGGACGCGATGACGTACGCGGCGGCCTCGCGCATCAGTCCGGGGTCCTCGCCGAAGAGCTGGATCGCGACGGGGCCGCCGGCGCGCTCGCGCGCGTCGATGTACAGCATCTCCTCGCAGGTGCGCCTGTTGCGGTGGTGGATCGCGTGCGTGGACACCATCTCCGAGAAGGCCATGCCGGCGCCGTAGCGCTTGGCCTGCAGGCGCACGAACCAGTTGCCGATCCCGGCGAGCGGCGCGAGCAGCACGCGGTTGGGGACCGTCAGCGGGCCGAGCTTGAAGGGTTCGCCGAGCGGCTGCACGCCGCAATTGTTGCGCGCCTCAGCTGTTGCGCTCGTGCAGCAGGCGAAGACCGGTGAGCGTGAGGAGGTCGTCGACCTCGTCGATCTGCTCGCAGTAGGGCACGACGAGCGCCGACAGGCCGCCAGTCGCGATCACCTGCAGGCGCTCGCCGAGCTCGGCCTGGATGCGGCGCAGGATCGCGTCGATCGCGCCCGCGTAGCCGAAGACGACCCCGGAGTGGATCGCGTCGATCGTGTTTTTGCCGATCGGCCCGCGCGGCGGCGTCAGGTCGACCTTCGGCAGCCGCGCTCCACGCTCGGAGAGCGCTTCGAGCGAGATCTCGATGCCGGGCATCAGCGCCCCTCCGATGTAGTCGCCGTCCTGGGAGAGGACGTCGAACGTCGTCGCGGTGCCGAAGTCGACGCACACCGCGAGCGAGCCGAAGCGCTCGCGGATCGCGACGGCGTTGACGAGGCGGTCGGCGCCGATCTCGCGCGGGTTGTCGTAGCGGATCGCCATCCCGGTCCGCGTGCCGGGGCCGACGACCAGGATGTCGTGGCCGAGGTAGCGGTGCGCGGTCTGCTGCCACTCGGGCTCGAGCTGCGGCACCGTGGAGGAGATGATCGACGCGCGCAGCTCGCCGAAGCCGTAGCCGCGCAGCTCGAGCAGGTTGCGCAGCGCCGCGCCGAGCTCGTCGGCGGTCGAGGAGCGCACGGTCGCAAAGCGCCAGTGCTCGAGCAGCGCCTCGCCGTCGAAGAGCCCGAAGTGCGTCTGCGTGTTTCCTACGTCGACCGCCAGCAGCATGGCGCGAGTCATTATGCTCGGCGCCGTGAACGACGAGAGGCCGACGCTCTATGTGCTCCCCGGCTCGCACCCCTGCGCGGCCGTCGAAGAGGCGATGCGCCGCAAGGGCATCGCGTTCCGGCGCGTCGACCTGCTGCCGCTCTTCCACATGGTGGTGGGCGCCATCCGCTACGGCGGCGTGACGGTTCCCGGGATGCGCCTCGGCAACCGCCGTGTCGTCGGCTCGCGCGAGATCATGCGCGTCCTGGACGAAATCGAGCCGGACCCGCCGCTCTTGCCCGAGCCCGGCAGCGCGGACTACGCGCGCGTGCTCGAGGCGGAGCGCTGGGGCGACGTCATGCTCCAGGACGTGCCGCGGCGCGTGCTCGACGCGGCTTTCCTGCGCCGCCCCGACGCGATCGACTCGTTCGCCCAGGAAGGGCACCTGCCGCTGCCGGCGTCGGTGCTCAGACCGTCGTACACGCTCGTCGCGAAGGCGATGGCGATGCGTAACCACGCGAACGACGCGAACGTCCGCGCCGACCTCGCGGCGCTGCCGGCGCAGCTCGACCGCATCGACGCGATGATCGCCGAGGGCCTCATCGGCGGCGCTCAGCCGAACGCCGCGGACCTTCAGATCGGCTCCTCGATCCGCCTTCTGATGTCGGTCGCCGATGTGCGGCCGCTGATCGAGGGACGGCCGTGCGCGCGTCTCGCCGACTACTTCCCGCCGCAGACGTCCGGTATCCCGGCGCACACGCTGCCGCCGGAGTGGATCCCCGCTCCCGCCGCCGCCTAGCTAGTCGCCGAGGCGGAGCGGCGGCCCCGCCCAGCGGACGCCTTCGCCGTCGCCGTCGAGCAGCGCGAGCGCGTCCGCGAGGCGCCGCCCGGACGGGGTCGCGAGCTCGAAGTCGATCTCGAGCGCGGGGATCAGCACGAAGCGCCGCGCCAGCAGCTGTTCGTGCGGGACGATCATCCGCTCGCCGGCGAGCTCGATGTCGCCGAGGAGCAGGATGTCAATGTCGATCGGCCGCGGGCCGTGGCGCTCGCCCGCGGTGCGGCCGAGCGTGCGCTCGATCTCCTTCACGCGGTCGAGCAGCGCGAGCGGCTCGAGCGCGGTACGCGCGAGCAGGCAGGCGTTCAGGAACGCGGGCTGGTCGGTGATCTCGCCGACGGGGTCGGTGTCGTACGTCGACGATGAGAGCAGCGGCACGACGCCGGCCGCGGCGAGCGCGGCGACGGCGTCCTGCAGGTGCCCGCGGCGCTCGCCGACGTTCGAGCCGAGCCCGAGGAGCGCGTCGCGCCCGGCGGCGCCGCTCAGGAGCGGACGGTCTGCAGGCCCGCCTCCTGGACCTGCTCTGCCATCCGCTGCGCGAACGGCACGAGGCCGGACATCGGCCTGATCATCACCGTGAAGTCCTCGATCTGCCCGTCGTCGTCGACGCGCAGCAGGTCGATGCCCTCGAGCTCGCGGCCCTCGACCTCGGCGCGGAAGATCAGCGCGTGCGCACCGTCGGTCTCGAGCTCGTCGGTGTAGCGGAAATTCTCGAACGTCCGCGCGACGATCGCGAGCAGGGCGCAGACGTCCTCGCGGCCGACGAACGGGTGGAACGTGATGGGGCTGTGGAAGACGATGTCGGGCGAGAGGAGCGCGGCGGCGGCTTCCATGTCCTTGCGCTCGACGGCGCTGCGGAAGGCGCTTGCTGTGTCGGCGGCGGCTGCCATCTCGCTCGCGAGCTTAATGCAACGCGCTCACTCGGGGCTTTCGCGCCAGACCTCGACCGAGACCTCCTCGACGGGCAGCGCGATCGGCGGCTCGGGCTTGCTCGCCTTGACCCACACCGCTTCGAGGGTGTAGTCGGCGATCAGGCGGTCCGCGATCGCGCTGCACAGGCGCTCGAGCGTGCGGTAGGAGCGCTGCTGCGCGACGAGGGCCACGAGCTGGCAGACCTCGCCGTAATCGACGGTGTCCTGCAGCTCGTCGGTGGCGGTCGCGTCGCTCTCGCCGACGTCGAGGCGCAGGTCGATGACCAGGCGCTGGCCGACCTCGCGCTCGGCGGCGCTGACGCCGTGGTGCGTGTAGAGCGAGAGGCCGCTGACCTCGATCGTGACGGCCTCCCCGCCGCCCTCCTCGTCGTCGCGCTCGAGGCCCTCGTCGTCGAAGTCCTCGGACCCCTCGTCGCTCATCGCGCGCCCAACGTAGCAGCAGCCACCGCGAGCGCATCGCGCACCGGCGCGACGTCGTGCACGCGGAAGATGCTCGCGCCGCGCTCGAGCGCGATGACGTTCGTCGCGATCGTGCCCGGCAGCCGTTCGCGCACGCCCGGCTCGGCGCCGCCTCGCGCTGCGAGGCGGCCGAGAAAGCTCTTGCGCGAGGTGCCGATAAGCAGCGGCCGGCCGATCGCCACGAGCTCGTCGAGGCGGTCGAGGAGCTGCAGGTTGTGCTGCGCGGTCTTGCCGAAGCCGATGCCGGGGTCGAGCACGATCCGCTCCTCCGCGATCCCCGCGGCGACGGCGAACGCGAGTCGCTCCTCCAGGAACGCGCGCACGTCGTCGACGACGTCGTCGTAGTGCGGCGCGGCCTGCATCGTGCGCGGCTCGCCCTGCATGTGCATCAGGCAGCAGCGCACCGTGGACTGCGCGACGACGCCGGCCATCGCCGTGTCGCCGCGCAGCGCCGTGACGTCGTTGATCATCCGCGCGCCGGCGGCGAGCGCGTCGGCGGCGAGCGCGGCCTTGCTCGTGTCGACCGAGACCTCGGTCTCGCCGGCGAGCTCCTCGACGACGGGCAGCACCCGCCGGCGCTCCTCCTCGAGCGTGACGGGCGCGGCGCCGGGGCGCGTCGATTCGCCGCCGACGTCGACGAGCGCGGCGCCTTCCGCGATCAGCGCGCGGCCGTGCGCGGCCGCGTCGGCGGCGTCCTGGTGCTCGCCGCCGTCCGAGAAGGAGTCCGGCGTGGCGTTGACGATGCCCATCACCGCGAACGGCCTGTCCACGGGCGCAGAGACTATGCGGCGCCGCGCGGGCGCGGCGCTCAGAGCAGCTCGGGCTTGCCGGGCTCGGCGGCGCGCATCTCGGCTGTGCCGCCGGCCAGACCGGGGCGCGGCACGGGGCGGGGCGCCTCGCGGCCGGCTTTTTCGGCTTCGGGCGCGGGCAGCGCGAGGGGCGTGCCGTCGTCGCTGTCGTCGCCGAACACTTCCTGCTCGGTCTTGCCTTCCAGGAGGGCGACGAACTCCTCCTTCTCGATCGTCTCGCGCTTGACGAGGATCTCGGAGATGCTCGTCAGGTCGCTGCGGTGCTCGGTCAGGATCGTGCGGGCGCGCTCGTGTGCGGCCTCGATGATGCGGCGCACCTCGTCGTCGATCTCGCGCGCGATCTCGTCGGAGTAGTCGGGCTCGGTGGAGAACTCGCGGCCGAGGAACGGCTGGTTGTGCTCGTGGCCGTAGACGCGCGGGCCGAGCTTGTCCGACATGCCGAAGCGCATCACCATCTGCTTGGCGGTGGCGGTGACCTTTTCGATGTCGTTGGACGCGCCGGTCGTGATCTCGCCGAAGACGAGCTCCTCGGCGGCGCGGCCGCCGAGCGTCATCGCCATCGCGTCCTCGAGCTCCGCGCGCGTGGTCAGGAAACGGTCTTCCTGCGGCATCGAGATGGTGTAGCCGAGGGCCTGGCCGCGCGCGACGACGGAGACCTTGTGGACGGGGTCGGCGTGCTCGAGGAAATGCCCGACGAGCGCGTGACCCATCTCGTGGTAGGCCGTGATGAGGCGCTCTTTCTCGCTCATCACGCGCGTTTTCTTCTCGGGGCCGGCGATCACGCGCATGATCCCCTCCTCGAGCTCTTCCTGGCCGATTTCGCGCTTGCCGGTGCGCGCGGCTAGCAGGGCCGCCTCGTTGATGAGGTTCGAGAGGTCGGCGCCGGTGAAGCCGGGCGTCTGGCCCGAGAGGGCGTCGATGTCGATGTCCTTGGAGAGCGGCTTGCCGCGCGTGTGGACCTCGAGGATCTTCGCGCGGCCCTTGCGGTCGGGGCGGTCGACGGCGATCTGGCGGTCGAAGCGCCCGGGGCGCAGCAGCGCGGGGTCGAGGATGTCGGGCCGGTTGGTGGCCGCGATCATGATGATGTTGTCCTTCGCCTCGAAGCCGTCCATCTCGACGAGCAGCTGGTTGAGCGTCTGCTCGCGCTCGTCGTGGCCGCCGCCGAGCCCGGCGCCGCGGTGACGGCCGACGGCGTCGATCTCGTCCATGAAGATGATGCAGGGGCTGTTCTGCTTGGCCTGCTCGAAGAGGTCGCGCACGCGCGAGGCGCCTACGCCGACGAACATCTCGACGAAGTCCGAGCCGGAGATCGAGAAGAACGGCACGCCCGCCTCGCCCGCGACGGCGCGCGCGAGCAGCGTCTTGCCGGTGCCCGGCGGACCGTAGAGCAGCACCCCGGTGGGGATTCGTGCACCCAGCGCCTGGAACTTCTTGGGATTCTCGAGGAACTCCTTGATCTCGTGGAGCTCCTCGACGGCCTCATCGACGCCCGCGACGTCGCGGAAGGTGATCTTGGGCGAGTCCGCGGAGAGCCGTTTGGCGCGCGACTTGCCGAACGACATCACTTTCGAGCCGCCGCCCTGGACCTGGTTCATGAGGAAGATCCAGAAGCCGAAGAAGAGGACGAACGGGATGATGTACGTCAGGAGGCTGAGCAGCGCGCTGGTCTTTTCGGCTTCGACGTTGTAGGGGACGCCGGCCGATTTGAGCTCGGAGAACAGTTCCGGCGTGGTCTGTTCGATGTAGCCCGTTTCCCACGTTTCGCCGTTCTTCAGCTTGACTTCCAGGACGCGGCCCTTGTTCTTGAGCTGGACGTCCTTGACTTCGCCCTGCGGGATTTCTTTGGTGATCAGCGTCTGGTAGCTGTGGCTGACCTTGCTCTCGGTGCCAGGGTTGAAGAGTTTGGTGGCCAAAAAGGCCAGCACGATCACGATCAGGATCGGGAACGCGGCGCTCTTGAAGAAACGACTCATGGGGTCCTTTCGCGGCCCCGGAGAGCGCTTTTTCGCGCTCCCCTGGCCAGGTCAGCCTACCACCAGATAGGTCGTCGGCCCGAACCTTTCAGGCCTGTAGAACGGCAACGAACGGCAGGTTTCGGTGCCGCTCCTCGTGGTCCAGGCCGTAGCCGATGACGAAGCGGTCGGGGATCTCGAAGCCCACGTATCGCGTCGGCAGGTCGACCTTGCGCCGCTCGGGCTTTGTCAGCAGCGCGCACACCTCGAGCGAGCGCGGATTGCGCGCGCCGAGGTTGCGCAGCAGGTACTGCAGCGTCAGCCCGGAGTCGACGATGTCCTCGACGATCAGCACGTCGCGGTCTTCGATCGCCGCGTCGAGGTCCTTGAGGATCCGCACGACGCCGGAGGAGTCGGTCGCCGAGCCGTACGACGCGACGGCCATGAAGTCGACCTCGACGGGAATGTCGATGTGGCGCATGAGGTCGCTGAGGAAGAAGACGGCACCCTTCAGGACGCCGACGAGCAGCAGCGGCCGGCCGGCGTAGTCGGCCGAGATCTCGCGCGCGAGCTGCGCGACGCGCTGCTGCAGCTGGTCGGGCGTGACGAGCACCTCCCCCGGTCCGCCGCCGACGCCGTCCATGACCGCTGCCACCGGCGCCAGTCTAGCCGCCGTCGCGCGGGGGCAATCGCACCATGCGCAGGCGCCCGCCCTGCAGGCGGGCCGCGACGAGCGCGCCGACGTGCACCTCGCCGCTGTTCGCGCGCGCGGCGAGCGCGAGGATCTCGGCGAGGCGCTCGCCCGCCTGCGGCACGTACGTGCCGGCGGCGCGCTCGGCGAGCTCGATGATGACGAGCCGCGCGAGCGGCGTCTCGAGCGCCGCGAGCCGCTCGAGCGCAACCGAGTCGCCGTCGATCTCGGCGGCGACGAGCCGGTCGAGCACGGCGCCCTCAGCGCGCAGCAGCGCCGCGGTGCGCAGCACGTTCGCGCGCGCCGCGGGGTGCACCGCCTCGAGCGCGGGCACGAGCAGCTCGCGCACGCGGGTGCGCGCGAAGCGCTCGTCGCTGTTCGATTCGTCGTCGCGCCAGCCCTCGCCGCGCTCGAGGCACCACGCTGCCGTCTGCTCGCGGCTCACGGTGAGCAGCGGGCGCACGAGCGGCCCGTCGCTCGCGCTCATGCCGAGCAGCGCGCGGCGGCCCGGCGAGGCGGCGAGGCGGTAGAGGATCGTCTCGACCTGGTCGTCGGCGGTGTGGCCGGTCGCGAGCAGCGCGCCGCGTGCGGCGGCGCGCGCGTGGGCGGCCGCGTAGCGCACGTCGCGCGCCCACGCCTGCAGGTTCCCGGTCGAGCCGGGGTTCGCGGCGCGCACGACGTCGATCTCGACGCCGAGGGCGCCGCAGAGCGCGCGGCAGTGCGCCTCGTCGCCGTCGGCGGCGTCGCGCAGGCCGTAGTTGACGTGCAGCGCCGTCACGTTCGCCGCGCCGGCCAGTTCGCACGCGACGCCGAGCAGGCACGTCGAGTCGCGTCCCCCGGAGAGCATCGCGACGACGGGCCGCCCGTCCTGCAGCAGCCCCGTTTCGCGCGCGGCGGCGAGCACCGCGTCGACGGCGCCGCCCACTACTCCTCCGCGCCGGTGATGCGGAAGATCTCCGTCGGTTCGGAGAAGCCCTTCAGGCCGACCTCGCCGATGCGCTCGAAGGAAAGGCCGCCGATGCCCTCCGCCGCCTGCGCGACGACGCGCGTCGCGAGCACCTCGCCGCCGCTCGCGCGCGCGACGACGCGGGCTGCCTGGTTGACCTCCCGGCCGTAGTAGTCGCCGTCGCGGTACACGGCCTCGCCGTAGTGGATGCCGATGCGCGGCCGTGGCGGGCGCGCGCCGAGCGCGCGCTGGACCTCGACCGCCCACTCGGCGAGCGCGACGGGGTCCGAGCCGATCACCATCACCTCGTCGCCGAGTGTCTTCGTCACGCGCGCGTCGATCGGCAGCACGTCTTCGGCGACCGCGACGAAGCGCTCGACGGCGGCGAGGGCCGCGTCGTCGCCCCGCTCGACGGTCAGCCGCGAGTAGCCCGCGAGGTCGGCGAAGGCGATCGCGACGCGAAGGCGCCCCGCCTCGGAAGGCACGCCGCTCAGCTCGGCCTCCATGTGACCGAGCGTGTCCAGTTCGACGAAGTCCGCGAGCAGCCGCGCGTGCAGATAGTTCATGACCGGCATCGCGAGGGGCAGCACTTCGGCCGTCAGGCCGACGAGTTCGTCGGCGATCTCGGCGCTCGCGAAACCGCCGCGGATCATCGGCTCGTGCACGTAGAGGTGGATCAGGCGGACCTCGGCGTCGGCGATCTGCGCGATCTTCTGGCCGTAGACGCGCATCAGCTCCATCAGCGCCGAGCGCGGGAAGCCCGCCTCAAGCACGGTCGTCGCGTACGACAGCATCTGGACGTCCTCGTCGTTGAGGGTCCCCATGCGGTCGGTGAGGCCCATCGCGGAGAAGAGCTCGCGCGCGAGGCGTTCGTCGATGCCCGCCAGCTTCGCGGCCTCGCGCAGCGTGTGGTGGCCGCGGCGGGGCTGCAGCAGGTACTCGACGGGGCCGGTGACCAGGCGCCCCTCCTCGATCGCGCGGCGGATCTCGGCGAGCGAGTGGCCGCGGTCGCGCAGCCGCGCGATCACGCGCACCCAGGCGTTGTTGCCCTCCGTCCACTCGCCGTCGAAGCCCGGCACGAGGCCCGCGGCGACCCAGCGCCGGACCGTCCCGGCGGAGACGCCGGCGTTCGCCGCGACCTCGCCGACAGAGAGGCGGCCGAGGCCGTCTTCCTCCGCCGGCGCGCTGCGCGCCCGTCGGCTGCCGTCTGCGGCCGGCGTTGCCATCGGGGGTAAGTCTAAAGTCGGCGCTCGTGCCAACCCCGGCGACGATCCACCTCCACCCGACTGCGACGCTCGCCGAGCGCGTGCTGCTGCCCGGCGACCCGGGGCGGGCGCTCGCGCTCGCGCAGCTGCTGCTCGAGCGCCCGTTGATGTTCAACCACAACCGCGGCCTGTGGGGCTACACGGGCGCGGCGGCGGACGGGGAGCCGCTGACGATCCAGTCGACGGGGATGGGCGGCCCGTCGGCGGCGATCGTGGTCGAGGAGCTCGTGACGCTCGGCGCGCGCCGGCTGATCCGCGTGGGGACGTGCGGTGCGCTCGACGCGGGTCTCTCGCTCGGCGAGCTCGTCGTCGCGAGCGGGGCGCACTGCGAGGACGGCACCTCGCGTGCGCTCGGGGGCGGTCCGCTCGCGGCCGCGGACGCGGCGCTCACCGGCGCGCTTGCGGCCGCGGCGCGTTGCCGCAGCGGCGCGGTCGTGTCCGTCGACCTCTTCTACGACGCCGCGGCGACGGCGCCGCGGCACGGCGCGCTCGCCGTCGAGATGGAGGCCGCGACGCTCTTCACGCTCGCGGCGCGTCGCGGCGTCGCGGCGGCCGCGCTGTTGATCGTGACCGACGTGTTCGACGGCGACGGTCGCCGCCGTCGTATCACGGGCGAGGAGCTGCTGGACGCCGCCGAGCGCGCCGGCCGTGCCGCCGCGGCGGCGCTCGGCGCCACGCGCTAGCCGCGGACGGGAACGCGCCTACGGGCCGCGTTCGCCGGGGCGGGGCCGCGCCAGCACGTGCACCCACCACGGCGCGTCGCGCGTCGGCAGCTCGCGCTCGATCGGCCGGTGTTCGTAGGCGGCGCCGTCGAGGAGGTCTGCGACCGCCCGCTGGGTCCCGTGGAGCTCGATGATGAGCGTCGGCCGCGCGGAGCGCAGGGTGCCCAACATCCCTCGCAGCGCACCGATCTCGCCGCCCTCGACGTCGATCTTGATCAGGGTCGGCGGTGGCTGCTGGTGTCGTGCGATCCAAGTGTCGAGCGAGAGCACGGGCACGGTGGCCGAGCCGCGGCTGTCCTCTTTGCGCGCGGCGCGGCGTCTGGCCTGGTCGGCGTCGTCGTCTTTGTCGAGGCGGCTTTCCAGGCTGCCCCTGTCGAGGAACGTCGCGAAGCCGTCGCGGTCGCTGACGGCGGCGACGACCACCGAGATGTTCGAGAGCCGGTTGGTCCGCGCGTTGCGCTCGATGCAGGCGGCGTTGTCCTTCCCGGGCTCGAAGGCGACTACCCGGCCCCCGCCGGGACCGACTCGACGGGCGGCGAGCATGCTGTACCAGCCGATGTTCGCGCCGACGTCGTAGACGACGTCGCCGGGCTCGAGGACCTCGAGGAACGTCCTTTCCGCGCGCGGCTCGCCGCTGCGGATCAGCCGCGTGAGGTTGGACTGTCCGAGGTGCACGCGCAGCCCGCGCCCGTAGCCGCGGGGTACCGGCAGCGCGACGCGGCGAGCGGGGCGCGTGAGCCACCGTGCGCCCGTCCGCAGGGCGGGCATCGGGCGCTCCTCCCCCGGCCGGCGCGGATCGTCCGGTGCGCCCCTAGGAGCCGCTCGCTTTGCGGCGCCCGGCTTTGCCTTTCGCTCCTTTGCCCGCCGTTTTCGCCGCTTTCCCGGGTTTCGGCGTGCGCGCCGCACCTTTCGCGGCGGCTTTCGCCGGCTGCGCCGGGGCGAGCTGGTCCAGGCGCCTTGCGATCGTCGCGAGCTGCTGCTCGATCGCCGCGAGGCGCGCGTCGACGGAGCGGGGCGCGACGGAGCGGTCGAGCCTGTCGACGCCGTCCTCGATGCCCTCCAGGCGCTGCGACACCGAGCGCAGGCGGCGCGTGAGGCGTTCGATGTCCGACGCCGACGGGATATTCAGCGCGCCGAGCGCGACCTCCTGCGCCTGCGTGGCGCGCTCGCGCGCTTCGAAGGCGCGCGCCACCGCGCCGGTCAGGAGCGGGTTCTCCAGCAGTTCCGTGAGGGCCCTGCCGAGCCGTTCCTCGGCGGGCGCGCCGAGCTTCTCGCGGAGACCTTTCGCGGGCTTGGCGTCAGCGGTCATCGTGCACTCCTAATCATTGCTCGCGTGGGGTCATGCCCCGGGGCGCCGGTCGCCCCCGTCAGCAGGATACGGTGCGCGCGTGGCGGCGCCGCTGTTCCTGTTCGTGCAGCTCGAGTTCGCATCGCAGCTCGGGCCGCCCGACGGGCGCTACCTGCTGCGCGCGTCGCCCGACGCCGAGCCCGAGCGGGTCGTCGTGATGGAGACCGTCGGCGCGCCGGTGCGTCCGAGCGCCGCCGCGCGCCTCGCGCGCAGGATCTCAGGTCCCCGCGACGTCGAGCCCGAGCCGGACGCCGAGCCCGTGCCGGTGACGCTCGCGACCGTGATCGACCCGGGCTCGGTGCCGGCTGAGGCGCAGGCCGAGGCGTGGCTGCGCTCGCTCGACGGCGCCGCGGCGCTCGCCGGCGCGACCGTGTACGTCAACCGTGTCCTCGCGGCGTACCGCGTCGCGCGCGCGGACCCGCACGTGCACGAGGTGGACGAGCGGGCGGCGGTCGCGGCGCGCGCCGGCTGGGGCGAGGGCGAACAGGTCGCGTACGGCCGCTGGCGCCACGCCCAGGCGCTGCCGACGCTCGCCGCCGACGTCGGCGGCAGGCGCGCGCGAACTGCCGCGCTGCGCCCCCAGGAGCGCCTCGCGGCGCTGCTCGGCGGCCGCACCGCCGCGCTCGAATGCGAGGAGCTCGCGCTCCGCGCGCGCGCCGACCTCGAACACGGCAGGCCCGCGCTCGCGGCGCTCGAGCTCGACCGCGCGCTGGGGCTCGCGGCGCGCGAGCTGCAGGAGGAGGTGCGGCCCGACCTGCTGCGCCGCGCCGGCGAGCTCGCCGACCTGCACGACGCGGTGAAGGCGCAGGCCGACGCGGCGCTCGCGGGCGCCGACGAGGTCGACAGCCAGCCGCTCGAAGAGGCCCTCGCGCGCCTGCAGGCCGCGCTGCGCGCGCGCACGGCCGCGGGCGTGAGCTAGAAGACGGGGGCGGGCACGTCGAGCGCGAGCGCGGCGGCGAGCGCGAGCATCTCCTGCTCGACGTCGCCCTCGAGGCGCAGCGCGGCCTCGCGGTCGTACGGCGTCGCGCCGGCGGTGACGATCGCGACGCGACCGCCCGCTTCCAGCGTGAGGCGCGGCAGCGCCGCGACGGGGTGCACCTCGAGGGAGGAGCCGATGCAGAGCATCAGGTCGGCGCCGCGGCTGAGCTCCACCGCGCGTTCGAGCGCGGCGCGCGGCAGCGCCTCGCCGAAGAGCACGACTTCGGGCTTGAGTACGTCGCCGCAGCCGGGGCAGCGCGGCACCGAGTCGGGGCTCTCGGCGAGCAGTGCGCGCGCGGACTGCAGGTCGACCGCGGCGCCGCAGCGCGGGCAGCGGCAACCCGCGATCGAGCCGTGCACCTCGACGGGCGCCGTGCTGCCGGCGCGCGTGTGGAGCATGTCGACGTTCTGCGTGATGACGCCGTCGAGCAGGCCGGCCCGTTCCATCGCCACGAGCGCGAGGTGCGCCCCGTTGGGCTGGCGGTCGCCGAGCGTCGCGAAGCGCTCGCCGTAGAAGCGCCAGAAGACCTGCGGCTGCTCGCGGAAGACGTCGATGTGCGCGACCTGCATCGGGTCGACGTTCGCCCATAGTCCCGTGACGGGGGTGCGGAAGTCGGGGATCCCCGACGGCACGGAGATTCCAGCGCCGGTGAGCGCGACCACGGCGCCGGCGTCTCTGACGAGCTCGGCGAGCTCCGCCGCGCGCTGCCCGCCCATCAGCGGCCCTTGAAGCGGGGGTTCCGTTTGGCCAGGAACGCGGCGATGCCCTCGCGCGCGTCGTCGCTCGCGAAGACGGCCGCGAACGCGTCGCGCTCGGCGTCGATGCCGTCGCGCAGCGCGCCGGCGGCGAGCTCTTTGATCGCGGCGCGGGCGAGCGGCGCGCGCGCCGCGAGCTGCGCCGCCCACATGAGCGCCTGTTCGTGCAGCTCGTGGTCTTCGACGACGCGGTCGGCGAGGCCGACTTCGAAGGCCTCCTGCGCGAGCATCGGGTCGCCGCTGAGGTTCAGCTCCGCCGCCTTGGTCGCGCCGACGAGGCGCGGCAGGCGCTGGGTGCCGCCGAAGCCGGGGATGATGCCGAGCTTGATCTCGGGTTGGCCGAAGAGCGCGGAGCGCGCGGCGATGCGTACGTCGCAGGCCATCGCGAGCTCGCAGCCGCCGCCGTATGCGACGCCGTTGACCGCCGCGACGGTGGCGAGCGGCCCGCCTTCCAGGCGCGCCATCAGCGCGTGCGCGTCGTCGATGAAGGCGCGGCCGGCGCTCTCGTCGAGCGTCTGGAAGTCCTTGATGTCGGCGCCGGCGCAGAAGAGCAGCGGGTTGGCGGACGCGATCACGAGCGCCTGCGCGCCGGACTCGCGCGCGCTGTCGTACGCGGCGCTCAGGGCGGCCACGAGCTGCGGCGACAGCGAGTTCATCGCGCCGTGGTTCAGCCAGGCGACGGCGACCTCGCCGTCGCTCTGCAGCTGCACCGTCTCGGCGCCGGCGGGCGGGTAGGCGTAGAAGCCCTCGCCCGCGGCGCGGCCGAGGCGTCCCTGGGCGACGAGGCGACGCAGGATCGCGGGCGGCGCGAAGCGCTCGCCGAAGCGCTCCACGGCAGCTTCCAGGCGCGTGAGGACGCTGTCGAGGCCGTCGGCGTCGGCCTGCATGAACGGCGGCAGCATCTTGCGGCCGGGCTCCATGCCGGCGCCGGCCATCATGCCGACGTCGATGTCGCGGTGGCTCGCGACGCCCTCTTCGAGGATCAGGCAGGCCTCGACGAAGCCCTTCAGGCGCACCATCTCCGCGAGCGCCGCGATGTCCGGTTCGCCGGCGCCCTCCACGCGCGGCGTGCCGTCGCTGGCGTAGAAGCCGTCGCCGCCGCTCTTGGCGCCGAGGCGCCCGTTCGCGACCTGGCGCTGCATCGCCTCGGGCACGTGGAAGCGTTCTTCGCCGTAGCTGTCCGCGAGGTACTCGGCGACGTGCAGCACCGTGTCCAGGCCCAGCAGGTCGACGAGGCGGTACGGCCCCACGGGCGCCGCGCCGGCGCCGACGAGGCCCTCGTCGATCGCGGCGATCGACAGGCCGTGCTTCTCCTGCTCGCGCCAGATCTCGCTCATCGCGGCGGTGAGGATCCGGTTGACGACGAAGCCGGGGGTCTCCAGGCAGAGGATCGGCTGCTTGCGGATCTGCTGCGCGAACGCGACGGCGTCGGTGAGCGTGCGCGTCGAGGTCTCCTCGCCCTCGACGATCTCGATCAGCGGCATCAGCGACGCGGGGTAGAAGTAGTGGAAGCCGACGACGCGGTCCGCGCGTCCCGTCGCCTCGGCGATCTCGTCGATCGAGAGCGAAGAGGTGTTCGACGCGAGCAGCGCCCGCCCGGGCACGCAGGCGTCGAGCTCCGCGAAGACGGCCTGCTTGACCTCGATGCGCTCCGGCACCGCCTCGACGACCACGTCGACGTCGCCGAAGGGCGCGTAGTCGAGCGTCGGCGCGATGCGGCCCACGACGCCGTCGACCTCGGCGTCGGCTGCGCCGGCGTCGAGGCGCCCGCGCTCGACGAGTTTCGCGAGCTGCGCCGCGGTGACGCGGCGCGCCTCCGCCACCGCCGCGTCGAGCAGCG
The DNA here is from genome assembly GCA_035507895.1 of Solirubrobacteraceae bacterium. Lineage (GTDB taxonomy): Bacteria > Actinomycetota > Thermoleophilia > Solirubrobacterales > Solirubrobacteraceae > Palsa-744. The sequence goes on from DATJNQ010000023.1 coordinate 36,391, forward strand.
CCGCGTCGACGTCCTTGAGGGCGACCTCGATCCCGGCGGCGGCGATCGTCTGCGCGATCTGGCCGCCCATGATGCCGGCGCCCACGACGCCGGCCCTGCGTACGTACAAGCCGCGCTCTCCTCTCGCGCTCGACCTCGCCGGCGAGCGTAGCGTCGCTGCGGCCCGGATGCCCGGGCCGCAGCGTCGGCCGTGCGTCTTAGGCGACCGCGGCGGCGGGCTCCTCGACGCGCCGCGGCAGCAGCGTTTCGCGCGCGATGACCAGCCGCTGGATCTGCGAGGTGCCCTCGTAGAGCTGCATGATCTTCGCGTCGCGGAAGAGCTTCTCGACCGGGTACTCCTTGATGAAGCCGTAGCCGCCGTACACCTGCACAGCGTCGGTGGTGATCTTCATCGCGGCGTCGGCGGCGAAGCGCTTGGCGTGCGAGGAGACGAGCGTGTTGCGCTGCCCCTGGTCGAGCAGCACCGCCGACTTCCAGGTCAGAAGGCGCGCCGCTTCGATTTCGGTGGCCATGTCGGCGAGCATGAACTGGATCGCCTGGTGCATCGCGATCGGCACGCCGAACTGGACGCGTTCGCGCGAGTAGTCGGTCGCGAACTCGAACGCCGCGCGCGCGATGCCGGTGGCCATCGCCGCCACGCCCGGGCGGGTGCGGTCGAGCGTTGCCATCGCGAGCTTGAAGCCCTTGTTTTCCTCGCCGATCAGGTGGTCGGCGGGGATCTCGACGTCGTCGAAGCTGATCGTCGCCGTGTTCGACGCCCGCTGGCCGAGCTTGTCCTCCTTCTTGTCCACCACCACGCCGGCGTCGCGGGGGACGACGAAGGCCGAGATGCCGCGGTGGCCGGCCTCCTTGTCGGTCTTCGCGAAGACGGTGTACCAGTTGGCGTAGCCGCCGTTGGTGATGAAGCACTTCGAGCCGTTGATCACGTAGCTCGAGCCCTTCTTGACGGCCGTCGTGCGCATCGACGAGACGTCGGAGCCGGCTTCGGGCTCGGTGAGGCAGAACGACGCGAGCAGCGGCGCCTCCGTGAGGCGGCCGATGTACTCGCGCTTGAGCTCCTCGGAGCCGCCGAGCAGCACGGGCGTGGTGGCCAGGCCGTTGCAGCCGACCGTCGTCTGGATGCCCGAGCAGCCCCAGGAGAGCTCCTCCTCGATGATCGCGCCGTCGAGGAAGCCCGCGCCGACACCGCCGTACTCGGCCGGCAGGTGGCCGTTCATGAGGCCGAGCTCCCAGGCTTTCTCGATGATGTCCTGGGGCCAGGTTCCGTCCTTGTCGTACTCCCAGGCCACGGGGCGGATCTCTTTGACCGCGAAGTCGTGGGCCATCTCCTGGAGGGAGCGCTGCTCGTCGGTGAGCGTGAAATCGACCATGTCGCTGAAGTCTCCTGACGGGAAGATGAACATGATTGACTGTTCAGTCAATCTCCTTCAGGGTACCGCAGCGGGCGGCCATCGGCAACAATCGCCGGGTGCCTGCCACCGCGCCCCAGGTCGCGACGATCGTCGTGCTCGGCGTCGTCATCGCGTCGCTCGTCATCTCCGTCGCCATGCTCGTCCTGCGCGGCGACGGCGGCGCCCACGACCAGATCGGCGACGGCGGTCTGCTCGGCCCCCCCACGCCGCTGCAGGCGCCGCCGGCGGAGAGCGAGGGCGAACGGATCGAGGAGATCCGCCAGATGCTCACGGCGCGCAGCGAACGGCGCCGGCGCCAGGGCCTTGAGCCGATCGACGTCGAGGCCGAGCTGGACGCGCTTTTGCAGGCCGAGCGGGCGAGCGCGCACCACGACAGCCAGCTCGTCGAGGAGGTCCGCCAGCTCGTCGTCGCGCGCAACGCACGGCGCGAGCGGCGCGGCGAAGCACCGCTCGACGTGGACGCCGAGGTCGAGCGCACACTGGCCGAGTTCGACTCCTGACAGACCCGGCCGCCGTCGGGTATAAACGCAGCCATGACGAAGGTCAGACGCTTCGGCATCGACGAGCTCGTGCTGCGCCCGGGCACCTACTTCAACCCGCAGACCGAGATTTTGCTAATCGTTGATGACACGCCCGACGTCGACAACGAGCTCTTCGAATCAGAGGGCCTGGACGGAGAGGACTGGGTCCTGCTGTCGGAGGACACGCCGCTCGACGAGGACCGCCGGGACGAGCTGGTCGAGCACTTTCAGCAGAGTCACGCCGATGCGGCGAAGCTGCTTGAGGATGAAGAGGACGAGGACGAGGACATCGACCCGGACGAGGACGACGACGGTGACTTCGTGGAAGACGAAGAGGACGAACTGGAGGGCGTCGAGGAGCTCTAGACGAGCCGCGCTCGCGCTCGCATCCACCCTCGCTGTCCTCGCGCCGTCGGCCCAGACGGCACGCGCCGCGCCCGCCGGTGAACTCGGCCCGGTGCGCTACGCGCCGCGCCTGGCGAGCGCCGCCGGCGGCCCCGGCGTGCGCACCGTGCTGGCGCAGATGATCCGCCGCCGGCGCATCACCGGCGACGAATACCGCGCCGACATCGGCGCGTACGACCGCGCGCGACACGCCTTCAACGGCCTGTCGGGCACCAGGGCGTACGAACTCGGCGCGGTGATCGCCGACGCCGAACGGATCGCCCGCGACAACGAGCTCAGCGCCTCGCTCGCGCCCTCGCTCTTCCTCACGCTGGAACGCAACGCGCAGTGGTGGAGCCACGACCCTCTGCTCGGCGACGGCCAGCGCGTCAGCTTCGCGCCGAGCGAGCTGATCTTCGAGCACTACCCCGGGCAGGGTCTCCAGATCCAGTGGCTCGGCACGTTCGGCCGCGGCAACGGCCTCATCGACGATGGCCATGACGGCGGCGCGCTGCGCCGCATCGTCGACGAAATCCTCGCCCTCGCCGCGGACCGCGCCGGTGGCCTGTCGTGGGACTACCTCTTCCCCTTCGACGGCGGCACGCCGCCGTGGAGCGGCGGCCTCTCGCAGGGTACGGGCCTCGAGCTGCTCGCGCACGCCGGCAAGATCCTGCACTCCAGCGCGACGCTCGCCGCGGCAAGGCGCGCCCTCGCGCTCTTCAAAGTGCCGCCGCCGGCCGGCGTGAGGATCCGCACGCGCGCGGGCGCGGCGTACGCCGAGTACACCTTCGCGCCCGGTGACCGCATCCTCAACGGCTTCATCCAGGCCGACGTCGGCCTCTACGAATACGCGCGCTCGACGCACAGCACCGTCGCGGCGAGACTCTTCGCCGAAGGCGACGCGCAGGCGCGCGTCGAGACGCCGCGCTACAACACCGGCTACTGGTCGCTCTACGACCAGTACGGCGAATCGACGCTCAACTACCAGATCGTGCTCGCCGAATTCCTGCGGCACCTGTGCCGCCTGACGCGCGAAGGGCCGCCCGGCGCGCCGCGCACGCTCGCCGACGGCGCGAGCACGACGCCGCGCCCGATCGCCGCCGACGACATCTACTGCCGCACCGCCACCGACTTCTTCGCGGACCTGCACACGCCGCCGCGCCTGCGCGTCCTCACCGCCCGCGCCGCCGACGGCAGGCCGGGCGCGATAACCGTCAGCGTCTCGAAGATCTCCTCCGTGACGCTGTCGGTGCACCACGGCGCCCGCGTGCTCTTCTCGACGTCGCTGCTGCTCAGCGGCGGACGTCACCGCCTGTGGTGGCAGGCGCCCCGCCGGCCGGGCCGCTACACCGTCGACCTGGCTGCGACCGACCTCGCGGGCAACCACGCGCGCATCAGCACGCCGCTCGTGCTGAGCCGCCGTTAGGCCGCAGGGGGCGCGCCTAGACTTGGCGTCGATGCGGCGGCACGGCCAGGGGCGTCGAGGGTGAAGCGGCTCACGGGCGCGTGGGCGGCGATGACGCGCCGCCAGCGCCACGCGGCGATCGCCGCGGTGGGTTTGCTCGTGACGATGTTCCTGCCGTGGTACTCGCTGCAGTCCGTCGACCGGCACACCGGGACGATCGAGACGAAGACGATCAGCGCGTTCGGCGACGTCTCGTTCGTCGAGGCGGCGATCTTCCTCGTCGCCGCGGGCGTGCTCGTGATGCTCTTCGCGCGCGCCGAGGGGCGGCGCTTCCACCTGCCCGGCGGGGACGGCGCGATCGTGATGCTCGCGGGCCTGTGGGCGGCGCTGCTGATCTTCTACCGCGTGTTCGACCGCCCCGAAGGGGGCGGCAACCCAGTCGGCATCGAGTGGGGCTTCTTCCTCGCCTTCATCGCCGCGGGCGCGCTCGCGTACACCGGCTGGCGGATGCGCGCCGCCGAAGCGCCCCAGTCGCCTGTCGTGCGGCCGCGCCACGAGGAACCCCCCGCGCCGCCGCCGCGTCCCGCGCGGCCCGCCGCGGAGCGACGCCGGCGTCCGGCGTCGGTCGCCGCGCCGGCGCAGCAGCTCTCGCTCGACGAGGAGCCGCAGCGCCCGCGATTCCCGCCCGCGCCCCCGCGCGAGGGCTGAGCGCCCATATCATCTGGCGCGCGATGAGCGCCACCGAGCCCGAGAGCGTCGAACAGCTCGCCGCCGGCCTGCGTGAGGTCGGCTACCTGCCGGGCGAGTCGACGGCGCTCGTCTCCTACCTCGCGACGCGCCTGGGCAAGCCGGTGCTCGTCGAGGGGCCCGCCGGCGTCGGCAAGACCGAGCTCGCGAAGGCCCTCGCCGCGCACCTCGGGCGCGAGCTCGTGCGCCTGCAGTGCTATGAGGGACTGGACGAGGCGAAGGCGCTCTACGAGTGGAACTACCGCAAGCAGCTGCTGCGCATCCAGACCGAGGCCGACGACGCGGGCTGGCAGGCGGTGCAGGACGACATCTTCGGCGAGGAGTTCCTGCTCGCACGGCCGCTGCTCAGCGCGATCTCCGCCGATGAGCCGGTGGTGCTGCTGATCGACGAGATCGACAAGACCGACCAGGAGTTCGAGGCGATGCTGCTCGAGGTGCTCTCCGACTTCCAGATCTCGATCCCCGAGCTCGGCCGCGTCAGCGCCCGCACGCGGCCGGTCGTGCTGCTGACCAGCAACAACTCGCGCGAGCTGACCGAGGCGCTGAAGCGCCGCTGCCTCTACCTGTGGCTCGACTACCCAGAGCTCGAGCACGAGCTCGCGATCGTGCGCCTGCACGCGCCCGAGCTGCCGGAGACCGTCGCGCGGCGCCTGGTGGAGGTGATCGGCATGGTGCGCGAGCTCGACCTGAAGAAGCCGCCGTCGATCGCCGAGTCGATCGACTGGGCGCGCGCGCTGCTGCTGCTCGGCGTGCAGGAGATCGACCCGGACACGTTCCGCGAGACGATGTCCGTGATCGTCAAGCACCGCAGCGACATGGACATCGTCGCCGAGCGCGTCGGCGTGCGCCTCTCGGGCGGCGAGGATGTCGCCGCCTGACGACCCCGCCGGGCTGCCGGCGCGGATCCTCGAGTTCGGCGAGCAGCTGCGCGCCGAAGGGCTGAAGATCGGCACCTCGGAGCTGCTCGACGCGTTCGAGGTCATCGGCGAGGTCGACTGGCGCTCGGAACGCCAGTTCCGCGAGGCGCTCGCCGCGACGCTCGCCAAGAGCCAGGAGGACCGCCGCGTCTTCGAGCTGATGTTCGACCGCTACTTCTTCCGCGCCGCTGAGCTCGCCGCACACCACGAGGGCATCGAGGAGGGCGACGCGGGCGACCTCGGCGAGCTCTCCGACGCCGAGCTCGAGCAGCTGCGCCAGCAGATCGCCGCGGCGCTCAAGGACGGTTCGGAGGGCGCCATGCGCGACCTCGCGCGCCTGGCGATCGCCGCCTTCGCGCGCCGCCAGGAGGGCTCCGGCGTGATCGGCGTGGACGTGCAGCGCATCCGCCGCGCGCTCGGCCTGCGCGTCGAGCCGCAGCCCGAGCTGCCCGTCGAGGACCCCCGCCACGAGGGCCTGCCGCGCGAGGCGCTGCGGCGCTTCGAGGCGCTGCTGCGCCGCGAGCTCGAGCGGGCGCAGATCGAGCGGACGGGCAAGCTGCCGCCGTCGCGGCCGCTCGGCGAGCTCGACCGCGCGCTGCCGTCCGGCCCGCTCGCCGACCTGGCGGCGGTGCATCGCGTCGTCGCGCAACTGCGCCGCCGGCTCGCGACGCAGGGGCTGCAGATGCGCGGCCACCGCAAGCACGCCCACGTCGACGT
>DATJNQ010000024.1:0-167793 GCA_035507895.1 Solirubrobacteraceae bacterium
AAGGCGTCTCCGTCGGCACCTCCGAGATGCTCGATGCGTTCGCCGTGCTCGGCGAGATCAGCTGGACCTGCCAGCAGGACTTCCGCGAGGCGCTCGCCGCGACCCTCGCAAAGAGCCAGGAGGACCGTCGCGTCTTCGAGCTCGTCTTCGAGCGCTTCTTCTTCCGCGCGGTGGAGGTAGCGGCGGCGCGGGAGGGCATCACCGAGCAGAGCCTCGCCGAGCTCGGCGAGCTGACGGATGCGGAGCTCGACGCCCTGCGCGAGCAGATCGCCGCCGCGCTGCGCGACCAGGACGAGGGCGCGATGCGCGACCTCGCCCGGATGGCGATCGCCGCCTTCGCCCGGCGCCAGGAGGGCTCCGGCGTGATCGGCGTGGACGTGCAGCGCATCCGCCGCGCGCTCGGCCTGCGCGCCGAGCCCCAGCCCGAGCTGCCGCCGCAGGACCCCCGCCGCGACGGCCTGCCGCGCGACGCACTGCGCCGCTTCGAGACGCTGCTGCGCCGCGAGCTCGAACGCTCCCAGGTCGAGCGGACCGGCAAGCTGCCGCCCGCGCGGCCGCTCGGCGAACTCGACCGCGCCCTGCCGTCCGGGCCGCAGGCCGACCTCGCGGCAGTGCACCGCGTCGTCGCGCAGCTGAGGCGGCGCCTGGCGACGCAGGGCATGCAGGCGCGCGGCCACCGCCGCCACGCGCATGTCGACGTCCGCCGCACGATGCGCGCGTCGCTGCAGACGGGCGGCGTCCCCGTCGAGCTGCGCTTCCGTCCGCGGCGGCCGAAACGCCCCGAGATCTTCGTCCTCTGCGACGTCTCGACATCCGTGACGTCGGCGTCCGTCTTCTTCCTGTCGGTGCTCCACGCGCTCCACGACACGTTCCGCAAGATGCGCTCCTTCGTCTTCATCGAGCGCATCAGCGAGGTCACTGACATCTTCGAACGCGAGCGCAACTTCAAGACGGTGAGCGAACGGATCTCCTCCGACGCGGGCGTCGCCGACATCAGCGGCTATACCGACTACGGCCGCGTGTGGACCGAGTTCCTCGAACAGGTCGAGGACGAACTGCACCCCCGCGCGACAGTCATCGTGCTCGGCGACGCGCGCACCAACGGCCGCGACCCCCGCGCCGACGTGTTCGCGCGCGTCGCGGCGCGCGCCGGCCGCACGTTCTGGCTGAACCCCGAGCCGCGCCTGTACTGGAACTACGGCGACTCGGTGATCAGCGCGTACGAGCAGTACTGCATCGCTTTCGAGTGCTGGACGACGCCGCAGCTCGAGGACTTCGTGCGGGCGCTCACGCGCCCCGCCGCGACCGCCGGCGGCTGAGTGCTGCGCGCTCCAGCGCCGCGCGCGTCTAGGCTCCAGCGCACGGCATGGCATCCGCGCGCCACAAAGTCCGCGAGCGCACGCCGGCTCGACGTCCAGCGGTAGCCGCTCTCACCGTGCTCGCGGTCGCGTTCGGCGGCTGCGGCAAGATCAGCGCGACGGTCACGCAGCCGCCCGTGAAGCCCTTCGTGGTGGCGCTCGCAGGCGCGGCGGGTCCCGACGAGGCGCCGCTGCTCGTCGCGGGCGAAGAGGGCTACTTCACCGCCGCGGGTCTGGACGTGCAGCTGCGCGACCACGTGGCGGCGCCGCTGAAACGCCTCCGGGAAGGCCAGGTGCAGATGGCGATCGCGAGCGAGCCCGAACTGCTGATGGCGCGCGACCACGGCGCCCAGGTGGTCGCGGTCGCGGCGCTCTTCCAGCGCCCGCTCGGCGCGCTGATCACCATCCGCCAGCGCGGCCGCGAAGCGCTCGCCGGACGGCCGGTCGGCACCGACGGCTCGCCGCTTGCCGCCGCCGAACTGCAGACGATCGCCGCCGACGCGCACGCCGTCGACGTCGGCGACGAACTCGTGGGCGCGATCACGGACGGGCGGCTCCACGCGACGCTCGGCGCGACGTGGAACTACCAGGCGCTCGAGCCGGCGCTGCTGCGCCGCCACCCCGTCGTGCTGCCCGTGGACCGCGTCGGCGTGCCGACGTACGCGGGCCTCGTGCTGATCGTGACCGTCCACAGCGCCCACACGGACGGCGAAGACCTGCGCGCGATGCTGCAGGCGCTCGCGCGCGGCGAGCGCACCGCGCAGTCCGATCCGGCGGGCGCGACGCGCGCCGTGCTGAAGGCCACGCCCACCTCGCCGCCGGCTCTCGTGCGCGCCTCGCTGGGCGTCACCGACGCGGCGCAGAGCACCACGGGCGGCCAGTGGGGAGCGATGAACGACGACCAGTGGGCGTCCTTCGGGCGCTGGATGGTGACGCACGGCCTGCTGAGCGCGCCGCTGCAGCCCGCGGACTGGCCCTTCACCAACGAGTATCTGCCGGGCGAAGGGATCTAGCGCGCGACGGGAACGCGCCGCGGCGCCGGCGCGGCGACGTAGCCGGAGAGCTCGAGTTCGAAGCGCGCGCCGCCCTCCGGCGAGCCGGCGGCGCGCACCGTGCCGCCGTGGCCCTCCGCGATCGCGCGCACGATCGCAAGGCCCAGGCCCGTGCCGCCCGACGCGCGGTCGCGCGCGGTGTCGACGCGGTGGAAGCGTTCGAAGACGCGTTCGCGCTCGGCGGGCGGGATGCCGGGGCCGTCGTCGTCGACGGTGAAGCGCAGCACGCCGCGCGCGGCGCTGTCGATCGACAGGCGCACGAGCCCGTGCGGAGCGTTCGTGTGGTTGACGGCGTTCGCGATCAGGTTGCGCAGCGCCTGGGCGAGACGGTCCGGGTCGGCACGCAGCACGCCGTCGGGGACCTCGCCGAGCTCGAAGTCGCGGTCGGCGAGGAATTCGGTGGCGCTCCAGAGGTCCTGGACGAACTCGCGCACGTCGACCTGCTGCGGGCGCAGGAACTCCGGCTGCTCGCTCTTTGCGAGCAGCAGCAGGTCGTCGACGAGGCGGCCGATGCGGGCGATCTCCGACTGGACGGTGCGCTCGGTGTGGAGCACTTCCTCGCGCGAGGGATCGGGCTGCGCGGCGAGCACCTCCAGCTGGCCGCGGATCACCGTCAGCGGCGTGCGCAGCTCGTGCGAGGCGTCGGCGGTGAACTTGCGCTGCTGGTCGAAGGCCTCCTCGAGGCGGTCGAGCATGCGGTTGAACGACTCCGTGAGGACCTTGAACTCGGCGCCGTCGCCCGGTTCGCTGCGCATGCGCGGCTCGAGGTCGCCGCCTTCAACGCGCGCCGCGACGGTCGCCATGCGTCGCACGGGGCGCGTGATGCGGGCGCCGATCGCGGCTGCCGCCAGAAGCCCGCCGACGACGGCGATGAGGCCGGCGATCAGGAAGGCGCGCGCGAGCCCCCGCTCCGCCGTGCCGACGGGAGCGAGCTGTTGCCCGGCCGTGATCGTCCCGGTCGCCGTGGGCAGAATGATGCGCACGGTGTCGAGCCGCAGCTCGCCCGCGGCGTGCGTATCGACGGTCGTGAAGCCGAGCGGCGCCGTGAGCAGCGCGCGCGACTGCCGGTAGGATTCGCGCTGCTGGAGCGCGCTCGCGCCTTCCGACGAGCTGCGAAGCGCCAGCAGTTCGGGCTCGTTCGTCTTCACGATCGGGCCGCGGAACTCGGCGATGAGGAGCGTCGACTTTTCGCCGAAGGAGCGCTCACGCAGGTACGTTTCCGCGACCGCCGCGAGCTGCGTCGGGTCTTTGGCGCCGGAGCGCCGCAGCGCGACGGCGAAGTATTTCGCGTCCTGTTCGACGGCGTGTTCGATCTGGTCGCGCAGGCGCACTTCGGTAGCGCGGTAGACGACGACGAACATCACGGCAGTACCGAGCAGCGTGAGGGCCGCGATCGACACGGCGAGCTGGCGCCTCAGCCCGGGCTGCACGAAGGACTGCACGCCGTGGCCGAGGCGCGTGGCCAGCGACTCGATGCCCTGCAGCAAGCGGCTCACGGCTCGCCGAGGCGGTAGCCGACGGCGCGCACCGTCGCGATCGGCGCGGGGCTGTCGGGTAGCGCGAGCTTGCGGCGCAGGTAGCCGATGTACACGTCGACGACGTTCGTCGCCGGGTCGTGCTCGTAGCGCCAGACGTGGCTGAGGATCTGCTCGCGCGAGACGGCTTCGCCGTAGTGGCGCATCAGGAACACGAGCAGCTCGAATTCGGTCTTGGAGAGCGGGACCTCGCGGCCGGCGCGGCGCACGCGGCGCGTGATCAGGTCGACGTCGATATCGCCGGCGGTGAGCGCGCGCTCGGAGGCTTCGCTGCGCGCCCTGAGCTGCGCGCGCAGCCGCGCCGCGACCTCGGCGACAGAGAAGGGCTTGACGATGTAGTCGACGGCGCCCGCTTCCAGGCCCGCGAGGCGGTCCTCGAGTTCGCCGCGCGCGGTGAGGACGATCACCGGCACGGCCGGATTCGCGGTCGTCACCGCCTCGAGGATCTCCATGCCGCTGCGGCCCGGGAGCATGAGGTCGAGGACCAGCGCGTCGTAGCCGCCCTTCAGTGCGGCGCGCTCACCCGAGATGCCGTCCATGAGCGCGCGCACGGTGAAACCTTCCGCCTCAAGACCGCGCTTGAGGAAGTCGACAATCCCCGGCTCGTCCTCGATCACAAGGACGGAGTGGACAGGCGCAGGTGCCTCCGCCTCCATGCGCCAAGCATAGGCGCCGGACCCGTGGTAAGCGAGACCCCAGTTAATCTGAAATCTCTCATACAAGGGTTATGAAGCCCTTACAAAGTGGGACCAGACTGAGCGGCTATGGCGACGGCCCATAAGGAGATCGACGAACGCGGCGGCGAGCTCTTCGCCGGCGGCGTCGACGGCAACGAGCTGCTGACGATCAGCACCGGCGCCGTGCTGTTCGTGCTGCTCGCGGCGCTCGGCGTGACGATCCTGATGGTCGGCACGCTGATCGAAGAGCACCTGATCATCGGCCTGGTGCTGATCCCGCCCGTCGCGTTGAAGCTCGCGAGCACCGGCTGGCGCTTCACGAAGTACTACACGCACGACGAGGAATACGTCGAGAAGGGGCCGCCGCAGCTCTTTCTGCGCCTGCTCGCCCCGCTCGTCGTCCTCACGACGATCGTCGTCTTCGCGAGCGGCGTCGTCCTGCTCTTCGAAGGGCCGCACGCGCACAACACGATGTTCCTCATCCACAAGGTCTCGTTCTTCGCGTGGCTCGCCGTCACGGCGCTGCACGTCCTCGCCCACCTGCCCGAGATGCAGGGCGGCCTGCGCGCCGACTGGGGGTCCCGGAACTTCCGCGAGGACATCCCGGGCCGTTCGGGGCGCGGCATCGCGCTCGCGAGCGCGATCGTGCTCGGCGTCGTGCTCGCCGTCGTCCTGATCGGCGAGTATGCGCCGTGGGTCCACTACATGCACGGCGCCCACTGAGATGACGCGCCACACGACGGGCACCCGCGACGCGGCGCTGCGCCAGCTGCGCCGCGTGAACCGCGCGGTCATCGTCGCCGCGGTCGTCCTGACCGCCGTCTTCGCGGAGGCCGCGGCGCGCGCCTTCCCGGGCCGCAAGTCGCACGCGTCGCAGGCCAGCTCGACGCAGAGCTCGAAATCGAGCTCGTCGCTGAACTCCGAAACGGCGCCGAAAAGCGCAGAACCGAGCGAAGACGCGGGCGAACCGAGCGAACCGTCGAGCTCGAGCGGCTCCTCCTCAGGCGAATCGCCCTCGAGCGGCAGCGAATCGTCCTCCGGCGAATCGTCCTCCAGCGAATCGTCCTCGTCCGCGGGGACGAGCGAAACGCCGGTCACGAGCGGGGGCTCGTGAGATGGGGTCCGCGGCCAGCTGGAGCGCGCTCGGCACGACCGTCGACCTGCGCGTCGCGGGCGGCGACGCGCGCGCCGCGCGGAGCGCCGCCGAAGACGTGCTCGCGTCCGTGGATCTCGCCTGCAGCCGCTTCCGCGATGACTCCGAGCTGAGCGCCCTCAACGCGCGCGCCGGCCGCAGGACCACCGTGTCCCCGCTGCTTGCGCGGACGATCGCCGCCGCGCTGCGCGCGGCGGAGCAGACCGACGGCGCCGCCGACCCGACGATCGGCGAGGCGCTCGTGCGCGCCGGCTACGACCGCGACTTCGCGCTGCTCGAGCCCGCCGGCGGCGTCGCGGAGGGCCGCGTGATCCGCCTGCGCCGCCGCGGCGCGTGGGAGGCGATCGAGTTCGACGCCGCCCGGCGGACCGTCCGCGTCCCGGCCGGCGTCACGCTGGACCTCGGCGCGAGCGCCAAAGCGCTCGCCGCGGACCTCGGCGCCCGGGCCGCGGCCGACGCCGCGGGCGCCGGCGCGCTCTTCTGCGTCGGCGGCGACATCGCCTGCGCGGGCCAGGCCCCGCCCGCCGGCTGGCAGGTCCACGTCACCGACGACCACCGCGACGGGCCGCACGCGCCCGGCCAGCGGATCACGGTCGCGGGCGGCGCGATCGCGACCTCCAGCACCGTCGCGCGGCGCTGGAGCCACCAGGGACGCGCGATGCACCACATCATCGACCCCGCCACCGGCGCGCCCGCCGTCTCACCGTGGCGCACGGCCACCGTCGCCGCCGCCGACTGCGTCGACGCGAACGCCGCGAGCACCGCCGCGATCGTGAAGGGCGACCTCGCGCCCGTGTGGCTCGAGTCGCTCGGCATGCCCGCGCGGCTCGTCGCCCGCAACGGGCGGGTGCACGTGCTCGCGGGCTGGCCGGCCGGCGGCGAGGCGGGCGCGCAGGCGGCATGAGCGTCCCGTTCGCGAGCACCCAGCTCTACTGGTACCTCACCCGCTCCACCGGCGCGGTGTCGCTCGTGCTGTTCACGGCCGCGGTCGTGCTCGGCGTGCTCGACGTGCAACGAGTCTCGAGCCCGCGCTGGCCGCGTTTCGTCATCGACGGGCTGCACCGCAAAATCTCCCTGCTCGCGCTCGTGTTCCTCGCGCTGCACGTCATCACGACGATCCTCGACAGCTTCGTGTCGATCTCGCTGATCGAAGCGTTCGTGCCGTTCATCGGCTCCTACCGCCCGTTCTGGCTCGGCCTCGGTGCCGTCGCGCTCGACCTCGCGCTCGCCGTGACGATCACGAGCCTGCTGAGGGCCCGCGTCGGCTACCGCGCGTGGCGCATCGTGCACTGGCTCGCGTACGCGTGCTGGCCGATCGCGCTGATGCACAGCTTCGGCACCGGCAGCGACGCCGACACGCTCTGGATGCTCGTGCTGTCCGGGTTCTGCGTCGCCGCCGTCGCCGCCGCCGTCATGTGGCGCGTCGCGCGCGGCTGGCCGAGCCACATCCGCGCCCGCTCCGCGGCGCTCGGCGCGACCACGCTGTTCGTGCTTTTCCTCACCGTGTGGCTGCCCAGCGGGCCGCTCGGACCGGAATGGCCGCGCCGCGCCGGCACGCCCAGCAACCTGCTCGCCCACAGCGACACGGGGACGGCGACACGGTGAGCGCGACCCTGCCCCGCGTGCTCGCCGGCATCGAACCGCACGGCGCCCTCACGCTCGACGCCCACGTCGTGACCCACGGTCCGCTCAAGCTCGCCGGCCACGGCCGCAGGCGCCGCACCGCGCCGCTGATCGACGAGGCCGAACGCGCGGGCCTGCTCGGCCACGGCGGGGCGTCCTTTTCGACGGCGCGCAAGATGCGCAGCGTCGTCGCCGCGCGCGGGCGCCCGCTCGTGCTCGTCAACGGCGTCGAGGCGGAGCCCGCGAGCGAAAAGGACCGCGTCCTCTTCGAGTGCCTGCCCCACCTCGTGCTCGACGGCGCCGTCGCCGCCGCCGACGCGATCGGCGCGGACGAGGTGATCGTCGCGACGCGCGAGTCGCTCGGCGACGCCGCCGACGCAGTCGAAGGCGCGATCGAGGAACGCCGCGACCGCGGCGTGCGGATCTCGCTCGCGACGGTCCCGGACGCCTACCTCGCCGGACAGGAGACCGCGCTCTGCTCGTACCTCTCCGGCGGCGCGCTGCGGCCGACCTTCACGCCGCCGCGGCCGGGCGAACGCGGCGTGGACCGCCGCCCGACGCTCGTGAACAACGCCGAGACGATGGCGCATCTCGCGCTGATCGCGCGCCACGGCGCGGGCTGGTTCCGCGAGCTCGGCACCGACGGCCAGCCCGGTTCGACGCTCGTGACGCTCGCCGGCGCCGTGCGCCGCCCGGGCGTGTACGAGATCGAGTTCGGCTCCTCGCTCGCGCACCTGATCGACGTCGCCGGCGGCAGCGACGGCCCGCTGCAGGCCGCGCTGATCGGCGGCTACGCCGGCAGCTGGCTCACGCCCGCAGAGCTGTCGAGCGTCGCGCTCGACGACGAGAGCCTCAGGCCCCTCGGCGCGACGATGCTCGCGGGGGTCGTCTTCCTGCTCTCCGGCAGCGCGTGCGTCGTCCGCGAAACGGCCGCGCTCGCCGGCTGGATGGCGAGCCAGAGCGCGCGCCAGTGCGGCCCTTGCCTGCATGGCCTGGACGCGCTCGCGGGCGAGCTCGCCGCTCTCGCGGAGGGCTACGGCGGCCAGGCGCCCGAGCAGCGCATCCGCCGCGTAGCGTCGCTGACGGCCCGCCGCGGCGCCTGCGCGCACCCCGACGGGGCCGTCAAAGCGCTGCTCAGCGCGCTCGACGCCTTCCCGGAGCTCTTCGCGGACCACGCCCGCGCGGGCGCCTGCACCGCGTGCGACGCGCCCGCGGAGCTGCCGCTGCCCGGATGGCGGCTGCCCGACGCGCGCCGCCGGGTCGCCGCCTGATGGCCGTGCGCGTGCGCGTCAACCCGATCGCGTGCGAGGCGCACGGCATGTGCGCCGAGGTACTGCCCGAGCGGATCACGCTCGACGAGTGGGGCTACCCGATCGTCGACGAGCGCCCCGTCGACGGCGAGCTCGTGGAGCACGCGCGCCTCGCGGCGAAGTCCTGCCCGGTCCTCGCCGTGCTGCTCGAAGAGCAGCGCGGGCCGCGCTAGCGCCCGCGCCCGGCGGGCACGAGCGTCACCTGCACCGAGCGCGTCATCACGACGCGCGTCACCTCGAGCGGCTGCTGCGAGGCCTTCAGAGCGCGGCGGCGCGACGGGGACGGCAGGGCGCGGCGGCGCGACGGGGCCGCGAGCGCGCGGCGGCTCGCCGTGCGCCGCTGCAAGAGGCCAACGGCGGCGGCGCCGACGACCAGGCCCCCGGCGGCGGCCGAGATCGCGGGGCGCGCGGGCAGCGCCCGCAGGCGCGAGGCGATCGGGTGGCGCCGCGGCAGGACCGGCACGCCGTCGACCTCCTCGTAGGCCTCGGTCTCGCTGGGGTGGCCGCTCGGCTCACTCATCGCCGGGAGAGTCTAGAGACCGGCGGGGACTGCTCCTAGAGGTCGCGCTCGTAGACGCGGTAGCGCTTGACGATCTTGCCGCCCATCGCCTCCATGGCGCGGTTCATCGCCGTGTTCGTCTCGAGGATCCAGCCCTGCTCGCCGCTCGACTGGGGCCTGGTCGACGCCGCTTCGAAGTGCAGCTCGTAGAGCTTGGCGGCGACACCGGTGTGCTGGAACTCGGGCTTGACGCCGAGGAAACCCACGCGCACGCGCTTCATGATGCGCCCCTTGTTCAGGAAGTGCCACCAGCCGAGGGGCAGAAGGCGCCCTTTCATCTTGTAGAGGACTTCGTTGACGTCGGGGAAGGTCATCGCCATCGCGACGACCTCGCCGTCGCTGATCCGTTCGGCGACGAAGGCCCAGTGCTTGTCGAAGACGAGCTGCATCTCCTGGGCGAGCGAGTCGAGGTCCTTCTTGCTGTAGGGGACGAAGTCCCAGTTTTTCGACCAGGCGGCGTTGTAGACGTCCGCGAACGCGTCGAGCTCGCGGCGCAGGTGGCGGCGGCTCATGTTGCGCACGCGGATGCCGTGGTCGGCTTCCAGTTTGTCCGCGAGTTCCCAGATCACCGGCAGGACCTTGTCGCGGCCGGTGACGTTCAGGTCCCACATCAGCAGGTCCATCGCCTTGGTCATGCCGGCGCCTTCGACCAGCTCGCGGTAGTACGGCGGGTGCCAGGGCTGCTTGAGCATCGGCCGCAGCTCGTAGCCCTCGATCAGGATGCCGCTCTCGTCGTTCATCGCGAAGTCGGCGGGGCCGACCATCTTCTCGCAGCCCTGCCCGCGCAGCCACGCGGCGGCCGCCTCGAGCAGCGCGGCGGCGGCCTCGCCGTCGTTCTCGACCTCGAAGAAGCCGAACCACCCCCAGCGGGTGCCGTGCTGGTCGTTGAAGGCGTCGTTGACCTGCGCAGTCGCGCGTCCGACGATGCGGCCCCCCTTGCGCGCGAGGAAGTACTCGGCCCGGCCGTGCGTGAAGAACGGGTTCATGCGCCGGCTCAGGAACAGGTAGCGCTCGAGCTTCAGCGGCGGCACCCAGACCGGCTGGTTAGCATGGACGCGGTACGGGACGGCGACGAACTGCCGGAGCTCGCCGAAGCCCTTGACGGGCCTGACCTCGACGGACATGGGAGGCGCAGACTATATGCAGACCGCGAGGGACGTCTTCGCGAAGGCCCGCGACCACGAGCGCAGCGAGGTGCTCGCCGCGGCGCGCGACGCTGACGTCCTGCCGTACTTCCACACCCTCACCTCGCCCGCGATGCCGGTCGTGGAGATGGAGGGCTCCGAACGGATCATGCTCGGCTCGAACAACTACCTCGGGCTGACCGGCGACGAGCGGGTGATGAGCGGCGCGCGCGACGCGCTCGACCGTTACGGCACGGGTCTGACCGGCTCGCGCCTCTTGAACGGCACGATCCCGCTGCACCTCGAACTGGAGCGGGAGATCGCGCAGTGGATGGACACCGAGGAGGCGCTCGTCTTCTCGACCGGCCACCAGGCGAACCTCGGCGCGCTCGGCACGCTGCTCGGACCGTCCGACACCGTGATCGTCGACAGCGCCGACCACGCTTCGATCCTCGACGGCTGCCTGCTCTCGCGCGCCAAGATGCGCGTCTTTCGCCACGGGCGCCTGGAGAAGCTCGAGAAGATGCTCGCCCGCGCGGCCGAGGACGGCGGCGGCGTGCTCGTCGTCGTCGACGGCGTCTTCTCGATGGAGGGCGACATCGCGCCGCTCGCCGACATCTGCGAGCTCTGCGAGCGCTACGGCGCGCGGCTGATGGTCGACGAGGCGCACGGCGCGGGCGTGCTCGGCGCGACGGGCGCCGGGACGAGCGAGCTGCTCGGCGTCGCCGACCGCGTCGACCTTCGCATCGGCACGTTCTCCAAGTCGCTCGCGTCGTGCGGGGGCTTCCTCGCGGGCTCGCACGAGGTGATCGACTACCTGCGGATCTCCTCGCGCTCGTTCCTCTTCACCGCCTCCGCGGTGCCCGCCGCCGTCGGCGCGGCGCTCGCGGCGCTGCGCGTCCTGCGCTCGCCCGACGGACCGCCGCTGCTCGAGGCGGTACTCGCGAACGCGCGCCACCTGCGCGACGGCCTCGCGGGGCTCGGCTTCGCCGTCGTCGCGCCGCAGGCGCTGCCGGCCGGGACGCGCGGCCCGGGCGTGCTCGAGGGGCCCGGCGGCGTGGCGGAGATCGTCACGCCGATCGTGCCGGTGCTCGTCGGCGACGACTGGAAGGCGGCGCTGCTCTGGCGGCGCCTCTACGACGCGGGCGTGTTCGTCAACACGGCGCTCCATCCGGCGGTGCCGCCGGGCGGCGCGCTGCTGCGCACGAGCGTGATGGCCACGCACGACCGCGCGACGCTCGACCGCGCGCTCGCGATCTTCGACGGGGTGCGCAGCGGGTTCGAGGCGGAGCACGGGCCGCTGCCCGCCGCCGGGTCGCTGTAGGGCGGCCCGAAACTTGTCCAATTCTTCACAAGTGGCCCCGGCCCACGAAAAGCCCGCTCGCAGCGGATGATCGCGACGGTTGACGTTTGACGATTGGCGCCGCCGTTGCGTACGTTGCCTGACGCGCTCCGCGAGTCGAATTTGCCGCCCGGCAGAGCGACGCTAAGCCATTAGTCGACCGGAAGTCGCCCGTGTGGTGGCCGGATTCGGACGCCCTCGCGCGCGCCGACAACGAGAGGGATTTTTGTGTTCACCGTCCGGCTGGGAGGCCGGAGGGAAGAGGAGGATTTGCCGATGTCAGCTACAGCGATGATCGCGACGGCCGAGCCGCAGCACCTGCGGGCCCTCGAGCGCGCCAACCGCGTGCGCCTTGCGCGCGCGGAGCTCAAGCGACGCGTCGAGGCCGGCGATACGCGCGCCGCCGACGTGATCATGGACTGTCCGTGGGAGGCCGAGACGATGGCCGTCGCGGATCTGCTGATGAGCCAGCGCCGCTGGGGCCAGACGCGCTGCCGCCGCTTCCTGTCCCAGATACCGATGTCCGAGAACAAGACGCTGGGGACGATGACCGAACGTCAGCGCGTCGCCCTCGCGCAGCTTCTCACCCGGGCCGAGCGGGACCGCGCGGAACGCGCGGCCCCCTGGCTAACGGACAGCCCGATGACAGCTTGAGCTCCCACCAGCCGGCGAGCCGGCCGACGAGACCGAGGCGGGGGCGTACGTGCCAGACGCCGCAGCCGCCTTCGCCGAGGTCGCGCACGGGGACGCGCCAGGAGCGGTAGCGGCCGGGTTCGAGGCGCATCGCTTCGAGCCGCAGGCGGGCACCGTGCTCGAACTGGCGCCGCGCGGCGGTGATCGCCGTCAGGTCCGCGACCTGGGCGACGAGGCTGTCACGCTGGCGCTCGAGCGCCGCGAGGTCGAGCAGCCGCGCGGGCCCGGTTGGTGCGCCCGCACGGGCGGTGGCGGGAACGTGGGGGAAGCCGCGCGCCACGAGCCGGGCGGCCTCGCGCTCGAGCCGGTCGATCTGGTCGCGCAGCGCGCGCCGCGCCGCGCTCTCGCCTGCCCCGGGGAGGCGGATCCGTTGGCTGCGGTCGAGCGTACTGACCGGCACGTGGCCGATTTTACAGGGCGGCCGGCGCGCGACGCCACTCGATGGCGGTCGCGATCGCGGCGGCCTCACCGGCGCCCATCTCGCGCTCCACGAGCTGCAGCGCGAGGTCGATGCCGCTGGTCACGCCGGCGCACGTCACGACGTCGCCTTCGTCGACGACGCGCTCTTCGACGGCGGTGACGCCCTGCTGCGCGAGTTCGGCGAGCACGGCGGCGTGCGTCGTCGCGCGGCGGCCGTCGAGCAGCCCGGCGCTCGCGAGCAGCATCGTTCCGGTGCAGACGCCGGCGACGATCTGCGCGCGCGCCGCCGCGGCGGCGATCGCGCGCGGGAGCTCGCCCTTCTCGGCCTCGGCGCGGGCGCCCTGCGGCGCGCGGTCGGCCCAGCCGCCGCCCGGTACGAGCAGGATCGTCACGTCGCGCTCGCCGAGGCCGCCTTGGGCTGCGAACGACAGGCCCCAGCGGCCCGTCGCCTGGCGGGCGCCGCCGTGCGCGACGAGCCGGACATCCGTTCCGGCGCGGCGGAGCACCTCGAGCGGGCCGACGACGTCGAGCTCGTCGAGGCCGTCGTAGATGACGATGTCGGCGTCCACGCGGCGAGCCTAGCGCCGCGGGGCGTTCAGGAGGCTCGCGGCGCAGCCTTCGAGGGCCTCGCTGGCGTAGACGTCGGGCACGCCGGGCACGAGCAGCGAGAAGAGCACGACGCGCCGCGTGGCGCCGACGACGGCGTGCTCGGCGCCGACGTCGCCGAAGAGCGGCGCGACGGCGCCGCGCGCGTCGGCGACGGTGAGGCGCCCGCCGTCCGCGGCGACGCGCAGCTCTCCCCAGAGGCGCTCGGCGTCGGCGGCCCAGACGGGGACGGAGGTGTCGACGAGCGCGGCGAGCAGCGCGTCCGCGAGCAGGCCCTGGCTCGGGAAGCCGCCGCGCATGATGCGCGAGCGCGCGGCGCGCTCCATCGGCGTCGGTTCGCGGTCGGGGTCGATCCCGACCTGGCGGTAGAAGCGGCGGTAAGCGCCCGTGACGGGCTCCTCGCGCAGCGTGATGGCGCGGGCGCCGCGGAAGCGGTCGGCGAGGGCGGCGAGGCGCGCGCGCAGTTCGCGCGGGGCGCGCGCGTCGGGCGCGCGGTCGAGCTCGATCGCGTCGAGGAAGAAGAGGCGCAGGCCGGGCAGCTCCGCGGCCGCTTCGGGGCTGACCTGGCCGGCGCGGACGGCGCTCACCTGGCGGCGCCCGCGGCGCGCTGTTCGCTGCCCGCCACGAGTTCCCGCACGCGTTTGCGCAGCTGGTCGAGGCTCGGCGTGACGAGCAGCGCACGGCTCTGGACGTCGCCGCCGGGGTAAGCGAACGTGATCTGCGGGCAGCTCGCGAGCGCGTACAGTTCGGCGAGGATCCCGTCGGGGTCGAGCCCCACGGGGTACGTGAGGTGGAGATGTTTGATCGTCGCGCGCACGGGCTCGCGTTCGCCCTTCAGCGCGACCGCGACGAAGCGCACCTGGGGGAATTCGGCGCGCAGCTTCTGCATCTCGCCGAGCACGCCGGTGCAGGCGCTGCCGTCGACGAAGAGCGCGAGCACGACGGGGCCGTGTTCCCATTCCTGGCAGATGTTGAGCACCTTCGGGCCGCGCACGCTGCACGCGGGCACCTTGCCCGCGGCGCCCTGGTCGGGGGCGGTGGCGACGTTCACGTCGCCTTCGAGGTCCGACAGGGCGAGCGGCGCGGCGAAGGCGGGCATGCGGTGGCCGACGGGGATCCCGGCGAGGTCCTTCGGGCCTTTGGAGAGCGTGTTGACGGTGAAGACCGCGACCAGCACGACGGCGAGCAGCAGCACGGCGAGCCCGGAACGGCCCACGTCAGCGTCCCGCCCTGAAGCGTTCCGCGAAGACGAGCGCCGCGGGCAGCGCGACGAGCACCCCGGCGAGGGCGACGGTGAGGTCGACGAGCGTCACGAGGCCGAAGTCGCGGAGCATGGCGATCTGCGACAGCGAGAGTACGCCGAAGCCGACGATCGCGGTCGTCGCGGACGCGGCGACCGCGGCGCCGGTGCGCTGGTAGGTGCGCCGCAGCGCGACGGCGGTCGGCAGGCCGGTCGCGCGCTCCTGCCGGTAGCGCTCTGAGAGCAGCACGCTGAACTCGGTCGCGACGGCGACGACGAGCGGCCCGAGCAGCGCCGACATCGGGTTCAGCGGGATGCGCGTGAGGAAGAGGATGAGCCCCGACCAGCCCGTCGCGAGCACGATCGGAACGAGCGGAGCGAGCACGCGCCGCGCGTTGAAGCGGAACGCGACGGCGAGCACGAGCGCGACCGCGGCGACCGCGACGAGCAGCGTGAGAAGGCGCCGCCACGCGCTCGCGACCTGGGCGCCCGAGCGCGCGACGAGCGCCGTGAGGCCGACGACGCTCGCGTGGACGCCGGCGGGCGGGTGCAGGGCGCGCTGCATCTCTTCCACGAGCGCCGCCTGCTGCTGCTGGTCAAGGCCCTTCAAGCGCACGCCGAACGCGAGCGAGCCGAGTTTCCGGTCGTTCGTGAGCACCGCCTGCGTGAAGTATTCGGGCACCGCCTTCAGGAGCTGGTCGACCTGCGCCTGGGTGAGGCGGTGCGTGCCGAAGAGTTCGGGCAGCGAGAAGACGGGGCAAAGGCGCGCGTGGGCGCAGCCGCGCGCTTCGCTGTAGCCGAAACGGCGCAGCATCCGCTCCTGGTAGTGGGACATCCATTCGATCGTCTTAGGTGTGGCGACGTCCTTCGCGGAGACGAGCACGTTGATCTGGCCGCCGATGCCGGTCGCAGCTTCGAGTTTGGTGAGCGCGCGCAGCGACGGCAGGTTCTGCGGCACGAGGCGCGCGATATCCGTCTGTACGCTGGCCTGGGTGTCGAGCGCCCAGCCGGCGGCGGCGAGCGCGAGCCCGACGGCGAGCAGGCGGCCGGGGCGGCGCAGCGCGTAGTCGAGCGCCGTGACCGAGAAGAAGCGCACGACACGGTTGTCGGCGAGCAGTTCGCGTGCGCCGCGGAACGCCTGCGCGAGCGTCTCGCGCAGCGAGGCGCCCGCGGCGGGAGCACCGTCGGGCGGGCCGCCGGCGAGCGCGAGCGACGCCGCGCCGACCGTCATGGCGCACACCAGCGCGATCGCGAGGCCGATCACGAGCAGCAGGCCGAAGGAGCGGACCATCGGCACCGGCGAGAGCAGCAGCGCGAGGATCGCCGCGGCGCTCGCGCACGCCGCCGCGACGATCGTCGGGCCGCCGACGCGCGCGGCGCGCGCGATGAGCGCGGGGCCGCGGTCGGCGCTCGCCGCCTCCTGCTCGCCGTAGCGCGAGAGCAGCTGGATCGAGTAGTCGACGGCGAGGCCGACGAGCACCGGCAGCACCGCGACCGTGCCGATCGTGAGGCTGCCGCCGGCGAGCGAGAGCGCGCCGAACGTGAGCGCCGCCGCGAACAGCGCGAGCACGAGCGGCAAGAGGCGCGGCCGGCCGGCGAAGACGAGCGTGAGCGTCGCGGCCATCACGAGCACGACGGCGAGCAGGAGCAGCTCGATCGCCTGCGTGATCGCTTCGGTGAGGTCGGAGACGATCACGGGCTCGCCGCTGACGGAGTAGCTCTCGCCGTGCTGCAGGCGCCAGAGCGGCATCTTCACGGCTTCGCGGATCAGCGCGATCGCGTGGCGGCGTTCCTGTTCGCTGAGGCCGGCACGCAGGCGCACCGACACGAGCGCCGCGTTGCGGTTCGGGAACAGGTACGCGAAGCGCTGCTTGGGCGTGCCGGCGCGCTTTGTCGGGTCGAACACGACGGCGGAGACGAATTCGGGGTTGCCGATGCTCGGCAGCGAGGTGATGCCGTACTGGAGCGCGAGCGAGGCCAGTTCGACCTTGAAGCTCGCGAGCGACGCCTTGCCGGCGCTCCTCGCGAGGCTGTGCGCTTCTTCTTCGGACAGGCCGCGGGCGATCGCGTCGTGGTAGACGACGGCTTCGGCGGCCTGGGCCTGGCGCTCGGCCGCGCGCGCGCGGTGCGAGAGTTCCGCGTCGATCTGGCGCGCCGCCTCGTCAAGGAACGTGCCGGGCCCGTAGACGACCTTCACGGCGTGGGCGGCCGCGAGGCGCCCGCACGGCCCGTTCGCGCCGCCCTCGGTCGGCAGCGCGGTCGCGGGGACGCGCCCCGAGAGGCACCCCTCGAGGCCGACGAGGCGCTCGATGTCGGAGCTCAGCAGCAGCTTCTGCAGCGAGCCGGAGACGAGAACCGTGATCGGCTCTTCGCCGAAGCCGCGGTAGTAGCGCTGCGTCTGCCTGTATTCCTCGCTCTGCGGCGAGACGAGCGTCGACGCGTCGGCGCGCGGCTCGAGTTTCACCGCGAACGCGATCGCGCCGACCGCGAGCAGCACCGCGACGGCTATGACGGGCCACGGTCGGCGCGCGGCCGCGCCGGCCAGCGAGCCGAGCGCGCTTCCTATTTTCACTCCATCCCGAGTGGTCCGGTCGATTCGCCGGACAGGAACTGCCGCACGAACGGGTTCTCGGAGGCGAAGAGCTCCTCGGCGGGGCCCGACTCGACGATCTTGCCCTTCCACAGCACCGAGATGTGCTCCGCGACGCGCCGCGCGCTCATGATGTCGTGGGTGATGACGACGTAGCAGCCGCCGTTCTCGGCGTGGACTTCCTTGATCAGCTCGCAGAGCAGCGCCGTGCGCACCGGGTCAAGTCCGGAGTCGGGCTCGTCGAAGAGGACGATCTCCGGTTCGAGCACGAGCGCGCGCGCGAAACCGGCGCGCTTGCGCATGCCGCCCGAGAGCTCGTTCGGCATCTTCTCGTTGGCGTCGCCGAGCCCGACCTCCTTCAGGCGCCGGTTGACGATCTCTTCGATCTCGTCCTCGCCCTTCTCGGTGTGCTGGCGCAGCGGGAAGGCGACGTTGTCGTAGAGGTTCAGCGAGCCGAAGAGCGCGCCGTCCTGGAAGAGCACGCCGAACTTCTTGCGCAGCTCGAAGAGGTCTTCGTCCTTCAGGCTCGGGATCGACTCGCCGTGCACGACGACGTCGCCGCGGTCGGGGTACATGAGCCCGACGATGTGCTTGATGCAGACGGACTTGCCGGTCCCGGACGGGCCGAGGATCATCGAGATCTTGCCCTCCGGCAGCGCCATGTCCAGGCCGTTCAGGACGTGGTTTTTGCCGAACGACTTGTAGACGTCGAGGAACTGGATCGCGTCGGGCGCGTCGGCGGGGCGCACGGCGCCTTGATCGTATGCGTACGCCTCCTGCGGCGGTGCGGCGCGCTGCTCGGTGCCCATGTGTCAGCCGCCGATCGGCGCGCGTGGATTGGCGCCCCAGAAGACCTGGGTGCCGAGAGCTCCGATGATGTGTACGAGGATCAAGTTCAGGACCATCGACTTGGCGGTCGCCCGGCCGACCCCGACCGGGCCGCCGCTGGCGTTGTAGCCGTAGTAGCAGCCAACCAGAACTATGGCGGTCGCCATGAACATGGCCTTAACGACGCTGAATAAGAAGTCGGTGGGGTTCTGGAACTGCCAGAAGATCAGCAGGTAGCCGCCGGAGGAGACGTACCCGATCTGCTGCACGTCGGCGATGTAGGAGGCGAGGAACGCCGCGCCGATGCCCGCCATGTACATGAACGGCAGTACCAGCCACGCGGCGAGCAGCCGCGTCGCGCAGAGGAACGTGACGGAGTTGATGCCCATCACCTCGAGCGCGTCGATCTCGTCGCTGATGCGCATCGCGCCGAGTTCCGCGACGATGCCCGTGCCGACCTTCGCGGCCATCATGTAGCCGAACGCGTAGGGCGTGATCTCGCGCAGGTCGCACCACGCGCTGAAGACGCCGGAGTAGGCGGGCGCGCCCTGCGCCGCGGTGAAGTAGGCACCCTCGATGCCGCACTGCAGGCCGAGGATGAACATCAGCGTCCAGATGATCAGCGTCGAGCCGATGATCAGCACGCCGGCCTGGCGCAGCGCCTCGCCGAAGAAGCGGAAGACGCGCAGGCTGTAGACGTCGGCGACGACGCCGCCCGTGAAATGGCCGATTTCGCCGGCGGCGCCGAACCATTCGCGCGGCATCGCGAGCCATTCGTTCACTTGATCACCAGGATGTTCGGGTGCGTGGCGAGCAGCGTCTGCGTGAAGACGTAGTCGAACGAGAAGATCGCCGTGAACGCGAGCACGACGGCCTCGTTTACGGCGCGGCCGACGCCCTCGGCGCCGCCGGAGGCGCTCATGCCCTTGTAGCAGCAGACGATCGCGATGATCGCGCCGTAGATCGTGGTCTTCAGCACCGACCCCCACAGGTCGGTAGTGGAGGCGTTGGCGAAGAGCGTCGTCCAGAACGGGCCGAGCGGCTGGCCGTTCACGAGCTCGGCGATGATGCCGCCGAAGATGCCGAACAGCAGCGCGTAGATGTCGAACAGGCCCGTCGCGACCATCAGCGCGAGGAAGCGCGGCACGACGAGGTTCTTGACCGGGTCGACGCCGAGCACCTGCAGCGCGTCGAGCTCCTCGCGCACCTTGCGCGCGCCGAGATCGGCGGTGATCGCGGTGCCGGCGACGCCGGCGAGCACGATCGCGGTCACCGACGGGCCGATCTCGCGCACCGCGCCGAGCACGAAGAAGCCGCCGAGACGGTCGAGCGCGCCGAAGATCGTGAGGAAGTTCGCGGCCTGCAGCCCCGGCGCCGCGTAGCAGATGCAGACCGTCGAGATCAGCAGCGGAAACCAGCACAGCTGCAGCGCGAAGAGGAACTGGTTGACGAGCTCGCCGCCGTAGGGGTACGGCGGCCTCAGGGCGGACACGATCGTGCGGCCCGTGAGGATCATCATGTCCCCGATTTCCTCCAGCAGGTTGCGAGCGGGGATGTACCCCCGTTCGGCGACGCTGCGAACCATTTAGCTCGAACCCCTCCTAGGCTTCGATCGACCGGTCAAGAGTACGCGATGCTGGATGGTGTCGCCAATGGTGCAAAGCGTTCGGCCGCCCGTTGGTACCGTTTGCGGACCATGATGGGGAGAGGGAAAGCCGCTGCAAGCGGCGCACTGTTGCTCGCCGTGTGCGCGCTCGTCGCCGGCTGCGGTGAAGGCGCCAAGCAGAACGCCGACGAACCGCACGCGAACTACCCGATCGAAGTGACCGCGGCGAGCTTCCCGGTCAAGCAGTACGTCTCGCGCCACGAGCATCTCGTCATCACGCTGCGCAACGCGGGCCACGAAACGGCGCCCAACGTGGCGGTCACGATCCAGTCGTTCACCTACCAGTCGAGCTTCCCGAACCTCGCGGACCGCCGGCGGCCCGTGTGGGTCGTCGAAAAGGGCCCCGGCCCGGGCGCGCACCCGCCCGTCAACACGCAGGAAGTGAGCGAACCGGGCGGCGCGCAGACCGCGTACGTCAGCACCTGGACGCTCGGCCCGCTGTCGCCCGGCCAGGTGCGCACGTACCGCTGGAACGTCGTGCCGGTCAAGCCGGGGCGCTGGAACGTCACCTACCGCGTCGCGGGCGGCCTCGCGGGCAACGCGAAGGCCGTCGCGCCCGGCGGCGGCGCCGTCGAAGGGCTGCTCCGCACGCTAATCGGCGGCGAACCGCCGCCGACGTACGTCGACCCGAAGACCGGCGAAGTCGTCGAAGGCGAATACCACTAGACGGCCGTTTGGCCGCCTGTCCAAACGGGCGCGCGAAACGTTGGCCGACCGGGGACCCGCGGCCCGCGCCGGGCCAATACGATTGCGCCAGGCCCTCGCGGGCGCTGCAAACGACCCTGCCCACAGGAGAGCGAAAAACACATGCCAAGGACCCGCCAGCAGAACGTAACCGCGGCGCAGTGGAGCGCCAACGGATCGGCGCTCGGCCCGACCGACCTGACCCTCGCCGACAACCAGGTCTTCGGCGCGAACGTCTTCTCCCCCTCCGTGCAGCGCCAGCGCCTGCCCAAGCACGTCTACCGTGCGCTGCAGCGCACGCTCGCGCGCGGCGAGGCGCTCGACACGACGCTCGCCGACGCCGTCGCCCAGGCGATGAAGGAATGGGCGATGGAGCGCGGCGCGACGCACTACACGCACTGGTTCCAGCCCCTCACGGGCTCCACCGCGGAGAAGCACGACTCCTTCTACGCGCCGGCGGGCGACGGCACCGCGCTCGCCGAGTTCTCCGGCAAGGAGCTGATCCAGGGCGAGCCCGACGCCTCCTCCTTCCCCACCGGCGGCATCCGCGCGACGTTCGAGGCGCGCGGCTACACCGCGTGGGACCCCACGAGCCCGGCGTTCATCTGGGAGAACCCGAACGGCGCGCTCTTGTGCATCCCGACGGCGTTCACGTCCTGGACGGGCGAGGCGCTCGACAACAAGATCCCGCTGCTGCGCTCGATGGACGCGCTATCGCGCGCGGCGATCCGTGCGCTGAACCTGCTCGGCATCGACGATGTCGCGCGCGTCTTCACGACGATCGGCTGCGAGCAGGAGTACTTCCTGATCGACGAGCAGTACTACTTCGAGCGCCCGGACCTCCTCACGACCGGCCGCACGCTCTTCGGCGCCAAGCCCCCCAAGGGCCACGAGCTCGACGACCACTACTTCGGCTCGATCCCGGAGCGGATCCTCGCGTACATGCTCGACGTTGAGCTCCAGCTCGCGAAGCTCGGCGTGCCCGTGAAGACGCGCCACAACGAGGTCGCCCCGAACCAGTACGAGGTCGCGCCGACGTTCGAGAACTCCAACGTCGGCTCCGACCACCAGATGCTGACGATGCAGATCATGCAGAACACGGCGCGCCGCTATGGCCTGGTGTGCCTGCTGCACGAGAAGCCGTTCGCCGGCGTCAACGGGTCCGGCAAGCACAACAACTGGTCGATGGGCACCGACACGGGCCTGAACCTGCTCGACCCGGGCGACACGCCGGACCGGAACCTCTCGTTCCTCTTCTTCTGCTCCGCGGTGATCCAGGCCGTCAACGAGTACGCGGCGCTGCTGCGCGCCTCGATCGCGACGGCCGGCCAGGATCACCGTCTCGGCGCGAACGAGGCGCCGCCGGCGATCATCTCGATCTTCCTCGGCGCCGAACTGGAACGCGTCTTCAACGCGATCGAGGCGGGCAAAGCGGGCGCCGGCAAGTCCGACTCCTTCCTCGGCCTCGGCACGCCGGTGCTGCCGGCGCTGCCGATGCACGGCGGCGACCGCAACCGCACGAGCCCGTTCGCGTTCACCGGCAACAAGTTCGAGTTCCGCGCGCTCGGCTCGAGCATGTCGCCGGCGGTGCCGAATACGGTGCTGAACACGATCGTCGCGGCCGCCATCGACGAGCTCTCCGACGAACTGGAGAAGGCCCTGAAAACGAAAGGCACGACCCCCGAAAAGGCCGTCGCGCAGGTCGTCAAGGGAGCCTGGAAGCGCAACAAGAAGGTCGTCTTCGACGGCGACAACTACGACGTCGCCTGGCACAAGGAGGCCGCCAAACGGGGCCTGCCGAACCTGCGCACGACGCCCGAAGCGCTGCCGTACCTGGTCGCGAAAGACACCGTCGCGATCTTCCGCAAGTACAAAGTGCTCTCCAAGCGCGAGCTCGAGTCGCGCTACGAGGTGTTCAGCGAGCAGTACGGCACGCTGATCAACATCGAGGCGGAGACGGCTGTGTCGATCGCCCGCACGATGCTGCTGCCGGCGGCGGTCCGCTACCTCGCGGAACTGCACGACAGCGGCGTCGAGGAGCTCGCCGACGAAGTGGAACCGCTCGTCGAGGAGCTCCGCGTGAGGCTGCTCGACCTCGAAGCGGCGAACCTCGCCGAGAACCAGCCGCACGGGTCGGTGCAGAAGCACGCCGAATACATGCGCGACGTCGTCATTCCCGCGATGGATGCCGTGCGCGAGGTCGCCGACAAGCTCGAGCGGACGGTCGCGGACGACCTCTGGCCGCTGCCGAAGTACTCGGAGATGCTCTTCATCAAGTAGCTCCACACCCCACGGTGGAACTCTGGGAGGGCCCCGGCGTCGCCGGGGCCCTCCCTTTTTCGGCCCGGGCCGCGGAGCGAACGCCCCTTCGGCCCGTTGTTACGCTCATCGGATGAGGGACTACCTGCAAACCGTGCGCGAGCGCGTCGTCGTCTACGACGGCGGCATGGGCGCGACGCTCGAGCAGTTCGACCTCTCGAGCGAGGACTACGGCGGCCTGCCGGGCCGCTGCCACGAGATGCTGGTCCTCACGCGCCCCGACGTGATCGAGGGGGTGCACGCGTCGATGCTCGACGCGGGCGCCGATGTCGTGGAGACCGACACCTTCCAGGGCTCGCGGCTGAAGCTCGACGAGTGGGGCCTCGGCGAGCAGACGCTCGAGATCAACACCAGGGCGGCGCAGATCGCGCGCGCCGCGGCGGGCGAGGCCCGCTTCGTCGCGGGCTCGATCGGCCCGACGGGCCAGCTGCCGGCGTCCGAAGACCCGACGCTCGGGCGCATCGGCTTCCGCGAACTGGTCACCGTCTTCGAGGAGCAGGCCAGGGGCCTCATCGAAGGCGGCGCGGACCTCTTGATCATCGAGACGGCGCAGGACATCCTCGAGGTGAAGGCGGCGATCTTCGGCGCGCGCGAGGCGTTCAATGCGACCGGCAGGCGCCTGCCGATCCACACGTCCGTGTCGCTGCTCCCGAACGGCGGCAAGATGCTGCTCGGCACCGACATCTCCGCGGTGCTCACCACGCTCGAGGCGCTCGGCGCCGACGTCATCGGCCTGAACTGCTCCACCGGGCCGCAGGACATGCGCGACGCGATCCGCTTCCTCGGCGAGTTCTCGCCGCGTCCTGTCGCGTGCATCCCGAACGCCGGGCTGCCGCACCAGGGGCCGCGCGGCGAGACGATCTTCCCCGAAGAGCCCGGGCCGCTCGCCGACGCGCTCGCCGAATTCGTCGAGCGCTACAGCGTCGGCGTCGTCGGCGGCTGCTGCGGCACGACGCCGGAGCACATCGCCGCGATCGCCGAGCGCGTCGCGGGCCGCGGCGCCGCGCCGCGCCCGGCTCCGCGCCCGCCGCACCTCTCCTCGATGATCGCCGCGACCCCGCTCGCGCAGGACCCGCCGCCGACGCTCGTCGGCGAGCGCGTGAACTCGCAGGGCTCACGCAAGGCCAAGGAGCTACTGCTCGCCGACGACTACGACGGCCTCGTGCGGATCGCCGAGGACCAGGTGCAGGGCGGCGCTCACGTCCTCGACCTCTGCGTGGCGCTGACGGAGCGCGCCGACGAGGCCGAGCAGATGCGCCTGCTCGCGAAGAAGATCTCGCTGACGCAGCCCGCGCCGATACAGGTCGACTCGACCGAGCCGGAGGTGATCGAACGCGCGCTCGAGCAGATCCCGGGCCGCGCGATCGTCAACTCGATAAACCTCGAGGCGGGCCGCGACAAGCTCGACCGTGTCGTCCCGCTCGCGCTGGCGCACGGCTCGGCGCTGATCGCGCTCACGATCGACGAGCAGGGGATGGCCAAGACTGCGGCGCGAAAGCTCGAGATCGCAAGGCGCCTGAGCGACCTCTGCTGCGGCGAGCACGGCCTCGACCCGGAGCTGCTCATCTTCGACTGCCTCACGTTCACGCTCACCACCGGCGAGGCGGAGTGGCGGCCCTCGGCGAAGGAGACGATCGAGGGGATCAGCCTGATCAAGCGCGAGCTGCCCGCCGTGAAGACCTCGCTCGGCGTCTCGAACGTGTCGTTCGGCGTCTCGCCCGCCGCGCGCGCCGTCCTGAACTCCGTGTTCCTGCACCACTGCGTGCAGGCCGGGCTCGACCTTGCGATGGTCAACCCGAACCACATCACCCCCTACGGCGAGATCCCCGACGCCGAGCGCGAGCTCGCGGACGACCTCGTCTTCGACCGCCGCGACGACGCGCTCGAGCGCTTCATCGCCCACTTCGAGGCGAAGGGCGAAGACACGGTCGAAAGCGACAGCGACCCCACCGAGGGCATGGAGCCCGAGGAGGCGCTGCACTTCCTGATCCTGCGCCGGCGCAAGGACGGCGTCGAGGAGTGGATCGACCGCTCCGTGGAGAAGATCGGCGCCGTGCCGACGCTCAACGACGTGCTGCTGCCCGCGATGAAGGAGGTCGGCGACAAATTCGGCGCCGGCGAGCTGATCCTGCCGTTCGTGCTGCAGTCCGCCGAGGTCATGAAGCGCGCCGTCGCGCAGCTCGAGAACTACCTCGACCGCATCGAGGGCTACACGAAGGGAACGGTCGTGCTCGCCACCGTCTTCGGCGACGTCCACGACATCGGCAAGTCGCTCGTCAACACGATCCTCACGAACAACGGCTACACCGTCGTCGACCTCGGCAAGCAGGTGCCGGTGCAGACGATCATCGACGCCGCCCGCGAGCACGAGGCGACCGCGATCGGGCTCTCGGCGCTGCTCGTCTCGACCTCCAAGCAGATGCCCGCCTGCGTCGCCGAGCTTCACGCCGAGTCGCTCGACTTCCCCGTGCTGATCGGCGGCGCGGCGATCAACCGCGCGTTCGGCTACCGCGCGCTCTACCCCGAAGGCCCCGACAGCGATGCCACGTACGAGCCGGGCGTCTTCTACTGCAAGGACGCGTTCGAGGGGCTCGCCGTGATGGACCGCCTCGTCGACCCCGCCGAACGCGAGCGCCTCGTCGGCGAGGTCCGCGACGGCGCGCGCGAACTGCGCGAGCGCGGCGAGACCGAGCCCGAGGGGCCGGACCTCTCGGATGACTCGGTGCGCTCCGCCGCGCGCACCGACGCGCCGGTGCCCGAGCCCCCGTTCTGGGGTGTGCGCGAGATCCCCGTCGACATGGACGAGCTCTACCGGCACCTGGACACCCACGTCCTCTTCAAGCTTCACTGGGGCGGCCGCGGCGTCAAGGGCGAGGAGTGGCAGCGCCTGCTCGACGAGGAATTCCGCCCGCGCCTCGAGCGCATGTGGGCGGAGCAGGAATACCTTCACCCGCGCGCGCTGCTCGGCTTCTTCCCCTGCTACGCCAAGGGGAACGAGATCGTCGTGCTCGACCCCGGCGACCGCACGACGGAGCTCACGCGGTTCGTCTGCCCGCGCCAGCCCTCCGGCGAGCGCATCTGCCTCGCCGACTTCTTCCGCCCCGCGAACGACGACGGCACCCCGCCCGCGGAACTTGACGTCCTCGCGCTGCAGGCCGTCACCGTCGGCGGCGAGGTCACGGAGCTGATGGCGACGCTCGAGCGCGAAGGCGAGTTCGCCGAGCAGCTCTTCGTGCACGGCCTCGGCGTGCAGACCGCCGAGGGGCTCGCCGAGTGGCTGCACTACGAAGTGCGCAGGATGCTCGGCATCCCGGAGACGCAGGGGCGCCGCTACTCGTGGGGTTACCCCGCGGTCCCCGAGCAGTCGGAGCACCTGAAGGTCGACCGGCTGCTCGGCCTCTCGCAGATCGGCCTCTCGATCACCGACGGCTTTGCGCCCGACCCCGAGCAGTCGACGCTCGCGCTCGTCGCGCACCACCCGCAGGCGATCTACTTCGGCACCCGCCAGGGGCGCCTGCCGGCCGAGAGCTCACCGGACGAGATCATCCGCGGCACGAACCGCGACCCCACGAACCGGACCGGCCTCGACGACGGCGAGGTCGGGGACGAGTCGTCGCTCGCGAGCGCCTGAGGCCCTAGGTCTCGTCGCGCGGCGGCGGACGGAAGAGGATCCGCTTGACCTCGGAGGCGCTGCCGCCGCCGAGCCGCAGAGCCGTCTGGATCCCCTCGGCGCCGAGCTCGCCGGACTCCAGCGCGCGGCGCAGCTCGTTGAGATCGGGCAGTACGTCGGGGTCGACCTTCTCGCGCGGAACCTCGACGAGGATCACGTGCCGCGGCCGGCGCAGCGACGCCGCGAGACGCACGAACGGCTCGCGGCCCTCCGGCGTGAGGTCATCGAGGCCGAGCACGACCGTCTCACGGGCCTCGAGGCGCCGCGCGGCGGCCGCGAGCATCAGCTCCTCGGCGCGCTCGTCGAGCTCCGCCTCGTCGACGCGGCCGCGCAGCAGCGCGTGGACGCGGCTCGTCGTGATCAGCGCGCCGCGCTCCTCGATGAGACGCTCGACGAACGCCTCGCGCTCGGCGGGATCCCCCGCGAGGACGATCAGAAGGCTCCCTGGCGAGTAGCGCAGCCGGTCCGTGGGCCGCAGGATCGAGCAGTGCGTCGTC
Source organism: Solirubrobacteraceae bacterium (assembly GCA_035507895.1). Lineage (GTDB taxonomy): Bacteria > Actinomycetota > Thermoleophilia > Solirubrobacterales > Solirubrobacteraceae > Palsa-744. The sequence goes on from DATJNQ010000024.1 coordinate 26,947, forward strand.
AGGTCCGCGGGGCGGCTCGCGCCGCCGCGGCGCGGGCGGTCCGACGACCAGCCTGTGCGCTCGTCCTCTCCGATTTTGACGCTGCGCCCAGCCGGTCGTGAAGCCATGCCTCCATGATTACGCAGTCCGCGTGCGCTTCCGGAGCTCTTGCACGAGCGCGAGCTTCTGCGCCCGGTCGAGCCGCTTGATGCGGGCCTCCTCGCGCATCGCGGCGGAGCGGTCCGCGAGCGCGACGCTCGCCGCGAGCTCCACGGGCCTGCGGCTCGCCGTGTAACGGCTCGCCCGTCCGGCTGCGTGGGCGGCGAGCCGGCGCTCGAGGTCCGATGTCCAGCCCGTGTACAGCGAACCGTCGGCGCAGCGGAGGATGTAAACCCAGGCCGCGGCCAACGCTGGCTAGCGGTCGGCGAGCAGCGGCCTCGCGGGCACCGTCTGAACGGCGTCGAGGTGCATTGCCCGGCGGCGCAGCGAGCGCCAGGTGAGCCCCTCGGCGACCAGCGAGGGCATGCCGGCACCGAACGCGACCGCGAGCTCCACGGCTTGCAGCACGATGCCATACGCGATCGCGTCGGCGGGAGCGACGTGGAAGCCGCCGATCAGCACCGCGGCGCACGCCGCCTGGAAGATGCCGACGTTCGCGGGCGTCGCGGGCAGCAACGCGGTGACGTTGACCGCGAAGAGCACGGCGGCCGCCCCCTCGAACCCCGTCTGGGCCCCCAGCCCGAACGACCGCAGGACGAACCAGCACGCCGTGAGCTGCAATGCCCACGCCGCGAACTGGAACGCGCCCGCGCGGGCCGCGGTGCGGGGCGAGCGCAGCAGCGCGATCCCCTCTCGCAGGCGGACCGTCGATGACCGCGCGAAGCGCGCGAGTGTCTGCGCGCTGTCAAGGCGCGCCATCGGCGCGCGCTCCGCGATCGCCGGCGAGAAGAGGACGGCGAGGACTGCGGCGGCGGGGACGAGCGCGAGAAGGACGAGCACGCCATGGTGGCCGTCGTAGAGGTGCAGGCCCGAAGCGCCGGCGAGGGCCAGCGCGATGAGCGCGAGGACGTTGATCGCCGACTGGGCGAAAATGGTCGCGGTCACGACGGGCATCGAGGAGCGCAGGTCGCCGACGTGGCGGGCGAGAGCGAACGCGCGCGAGGGCTCGCCGAGACGCGCCGGCAGCGTCGCGCTCATCAGGACGCCGATGGCTGTCGCGCGCGTCGTGATTCGCCGCCCCGGCGCGAGCTCTAGGGGCGCGTGCCGCAAGATCGCGTTCCACGCGAACGAGCGGGCGAACACGGCGGCGCACATCGCTCCGAGCGCGGCGAGCAGGGCGCCCGGCTCGGAGGAGAGGATGCTCGCAGCGATCGCGCCGACGCCGACGTGGTCTCGCGCGAGGACGGTGACGAGAAGGGCGATGAGAACCGCGAGTGCGGCGAGTCGGCCGCGCGGCCGCGGCCCGCGGCCGCGGCCCGCCGCGGCGCCGTCCTGCTCGCGCCTCAGTGTCGGCAGGCGTTGCGGCGCTACCGCGGGCAAGAGGTCCGCAGACGCGACGCCGGCGCGCAGCGCGAGGCGCTGGCGCGCAGTCCGCGGCTCCCCGACGGCGAGCGCCTGCTCGTAGACGTCCAGCACCTCGGCGGTCACGCGTGGCCACGCGTACCGCTCCGCGCGCAGGTGCGCGCTCGCGGCCATCGCGGCGCGACGCGCGGGTTCGAGCGCCAGCGAGCGCAGCGCCGCGGCCAACGCGTCGGGGTCCGAGGGCGGCACGAGCAGCCCGTCGGTGCCCTGGCGAACGACGTCGCGGTACCCGGGGATATCGGACGCGACGACCGGTGCGCCTGCGGCGAAGGCCTCGGTCAGGACCATGCCGAAGCTCTCTCCGCCGAGCGACGGTGCGCACACGACATCCGCGGCGGCGAGCTCGTCGTGCTTGCGCTCGTCGGAGACCTTGCCGAGGGCCGTGATCCGCGCCCCGTCGAGGACGAGCGGCTCGATGTCCTCAGGGCGCGCGCCGACGAGAACGAGTTCCGCGTCGACTTCGCCGCGGAGCTCTTCGAATGCCCGCAGCAACACCGGCAGGCCCTTGCGCTCAACGGCCTGGCCGATGAAGAGGATCCGCAGCGGACCTCCCTCGGTCGCGCTCCTGGGCCGCTCGCGGGCGGTGGCGACACCGTTCGGGACGAGCGTGTAGCGGCCGCCGAAGAAACGCAGCGCCGTCCACTCCGCCGCGCGGGAAACCGCGATCCGTGCGTGGAGCCGGTTCATGCGCCAGCGCGCGCCGAGCGGACCGGCGGCGATGCCGTTCGTGAGCGCGTTCTCCGAGTACGTGTGGAATGTCCCGACCAGGGCCGGCCCGCGCGTCGAACGGAGCGCATCCCACGCGAGCAGCGGCACGACGGGCTCGTGGATGTGAACCACGTCGTAACGGCCGGCCGCGAGCTCGCGGCGCATGCGCAGCACCCCGGCGGGGCTTGCGGAGAGGTTCGACACGGCGCCGTTCGCCGGGATGCCGATGGTGCGGCCGAGGGGGATCAGGTTGTCAGGCCGTGCGAGCCGCTGCGGGCGCGCGCCGCGGTGGAGCCGCCGCGCGACATCGTCGTCGGGATCGAACGGCGCGAGGATGCGCGTCTCGTGACCGGCGACTTCCAGCTCGCGTGAGAGCGCTTCGATGTGCCTTGTGACGCCGCCCGGGAACGTCCACGAGTACGGCGAGAGCAGTGCTATCCGCACGCGCCCACTCTACAAGGCACGGGTACGATAACCGCTCCGTGAAGCCCGCTGTCGACGCACAATCCGCTCTCCGCGGCGCGCCGCTCGCCGCCGGGACGGCGTCGTGAGCGCGACGCCGCGACAGCACCTGATCGCGAGCGACCCGGTCATGGCGCGCGTCGTCGAATCCGTGGGGCGGATGCCCCGCGCCTCGCGCCGCGCCGCCCCCGACGATCACTACGGCGCGCTCGTGCGCGCGATCGTCGGGCAGCAGCTCTCGGTCGCGGCGGCAGCGACGATCCACGGCCGGCTGCTCGACGAGTTCGACGGCGTTGCGCCGACGCCGCAGCAGCTCCTTGATTTCGATCCCGCGGCTTTACGCGCTGTCGGGCTCTCGGGAGCCAAGACGGCCTACATCCGCAGCCTCGCCGAGCACGTGCTCTCGGGCGAACTCGAGGTCGACAGGCTTGAGGAGCTCGGCGACGAGGAGGTAATCGCCGAGCTGACGGCGGTCAAGGGCATCGGCGAGTGGACGGCGCACATGTTCCTCATCTTCCAGCTCCAGCGGCGAGACGTCCTGCCCGTCGGCGACCTCGGAATCCGGAGCGCGGTGAGGCGCTGGTACGAGCTCCCGGAGCTGCCGGGCGCAGAGCAGATCGGCGAGATCGCCGAGCCGTGGCGACCGCACCGCTCTCTGGCGAGCCGCTACCTCTGGCGCTCGCTCGCGGTTACGCCGGTCTGAGCGGCGGCGTTAGGCCTTCAGCGTCCAGGTGACGTGCGAGTCGCTGCCGGTGTCCGCGAGCGGGCGGAAGAGCAGCGTCACCTTGATCCGCGGGTGGCGGTGTTTGCGCAGCGCCGCAAGCGTCGACCGACTGAAGGACGTCTTCGCCGTGTAGGTCCCCGCGCGACCCACGATCCGAGCGTCGGTCGTGAGGCCGGCGCCCGACAGCCGCACCAGTCCGGAGCCGAAGACCTTGAACGTCACGGTCAGGCCGCGCGAGGTGGACCGCTTGCGCGTGACTTTTATCGGCGCGATTGATTCGGGGCTCGGGCCAGATTTGGTCGAGCCTTTCGTGTTTTCGCCGGGGCCGCCGCTTTCCACGGTCGGCGTTTCGATGCCTTTCGTGCCTTCGCCTTGGCAAGTGCCTTCTTCGACGCTGCACTTCGTTTCTTTGGCGGCGGCTTCCTCGCCCCCGCCTTCGCGCACGTCGTAAAGGTCTCTCAGGTCGTCTTCGTCCTGCGGAGCGAGGCGTTCGTACGTGAGGATGTAGGCGTTTTCTCCTTCTTCACTTGCGCCGATCACCCAGGACGGGTAGTCCGTGATGGTCCCCGGTTCAAGCAGGAAGACGCAACCGCTTTCCTTTTCGCAGGTTTCGCCGTTCTTGCTGACATAGCCGTCGGGCTCGAACTCGTAAGGGTGCACGCTGTTCGTCGCCGTACTGACGAGGGGCGTGTAGCTGTTGAAGAACACGCGTCCGTCGTTGAGAAGCTCAGTCGATGGAACGGCGTCCAGCACCGGCTCGAGAACCCCTTCTTCGCCGAACTCCGCGCTTCGCAGCGAAGCGCCCGTCGTCGGACGCTTGCCTTCCGGCTGGCAGGACACGCATGTGATCGACGGCGATCCGGTGGTGTATTCGTACTCATAGAGCTCGGGGTCCGGCTTGCCGCTCACGGAATCAAGGTTGTTGTATTCCGGTTCGGGCAATCCGACGACCTTCTGCTTCGCTCGCGTTGCGAACATGAATCGCTTGCCGTTCGGGCTGACGCGCGCGGCGAGGAACTCCTCGCCCTTTTCGTCCTGTGCTTCGACCGCGTCCATCACTTCTTCCTGCTGAACAGACCCGGGAAATGCGCCCTCGGTAGCCTCGATCGTCGCGATGTAAGACACATGCCCGGCGTGCTCGACATAGAGGCTCGCTGTGTGGTCGGCGGCGTTTTCGGCCTCGGTCGGGCCCTCGCCTTCAACCAGCTGTCCGATCGCGTCGAAGTAAACGTATTCTCCGTCGTTGGAAATTCCTGCCACGGCGGTTACGTCCGCGCCACCTGTCTGCCCATCTACCGACAGGTCGGTCAGAGTGCCTTCGCCGGGCGTTGCGGCCGACGCTCGGTATTCGTAGAGATCGCAACCCAGCGACGCCTTGTGCGACGAAGCTTTGAGCGTGCAGGCTCCCGGCGTCCCGTTGCTGGTGCCGTTGCTTGCAATCCCGTAATTGGCGAGGAAAAACACTCGTTCACCGTTTTGCGACGCCGCCTCGTACTCAGCGCCGGTGTCCGGCACTTTCGTGTCCGAGCGCGAAATGTCGAATGTCCGATCGCTGTCGTATCGGTTGAACACCGTGAGCGCGCCGAGTTCAGAGTGCGGTGTTCCTTCAATTTCCCCTTCGACGCCCGGTTCTTCGCTCAGCGCGTCGAAGTAAAAGTCGTTCCCGCTCGTCGACATCGCGTTGTAGCTCGACGTCACGTTACCGTCATCCGGTAGCTTGAGGAGTGTGCCGGGAACTTCTTCGGTACCGCCATTGACAGGCACGTAGGTGGCCAATTTCTCGTGCGGTTTTGCCGCTTCCGCCCATTCGTAGATCGAGTTGGCCGGAGCAAATTCGGTTCGCCCTTCGTTCAACGGTATTTCGCCGCCGTCCCTCGCGCCGATGTTGAACGCAACGCGTGAGCAGTCTTCGGACATTCCGTCGACATTCCACTCAGTGTCTTCAGCGAGAGTCGGATTGCTTCCGCGCAGTTCGGTCATCAACTGCAAGCTGTCACCCGAAGCTGACCACTGGTACAGGTTCGGAATGTATTCCGATGGCGTCTCGTCGGTCGGCAGCAGCGGCGTTGATTCTCCCGGGTGAGCGGGCGGCGCCAAGCGCGTCGACTCATAACCGCAAGTCAATTCCGGCGACAGGCGCACCGGGCCGCCGACGGTTTTAGGACCGCCGTCGTCGCGCACCGGTTCCAGCGAGTTCGTGAGCCAGGGCGCCGACGAATCCCACGCCTTACCTGCTTCGGAACCCTGAGACAGTCCAAAAGCAAAAATTGCCGCCGCTTCGCTTTCGGGAAACGCGCCGGAAAGCGAAAAGCTCGTTGCGGGCCTCCCGACGGCGGGCTGGTATTTCACTTCTTCTAGAACGAACCAATTAGGCGGCGCTGCTTCCTCCTCGTCCTTCTGCGCTGGCGTGACAAGTTCAAAGCCACGACAGTCCGGAAGGTAACCGGCGTGTTGTTCAGCGCGCCGCGCTTCGTTCGCGCACGCAGTTGCCGCCCCAGCACCCGCTGGGAAGACGAGAAGAAGCAGTCCGAGAACGAGGGCCGGCGACACAAGCCGGACGAGCATGTTGGTGCGTGTGCTGCCCATCGCCATTTAGACCGCCGTCCTCACCGTCGTTGACCCTGTTCGGCCGCCGGCGCTCACGGCCAGCTTGACTTCGACGTCTCGTCCCCGCGCGACCGCGGTCTTACCTGACCGGGAGAGCGACACGACGACTTCGTGAGCCCCGGCGGTAAACCGCGACCGAGTCATGGTCTTCACCGATCTCCCCGAGATACGCAGCGTCCCGCCGGAATCGCTGCTGACTAGCAGGTGAAGCTTGCCCCGCCTCGCGCCAGCGACGACTACCTTCACGACGGGCGCACATTCTTCGACGCCCACGCGCGTGTACTGGCGCGTCACGTCGTTGTTCTGGCCGGTAATGGTTACGACCGCCGTCAGAGGCTCGGCGCAAAGGTCGCCGAGCCCGCCGATCAGTGAGTAGCGGCCGGCCGGGAACGACGTAACGAACGACGAGATCGGGGCGTCGGGGACGGTTTCAAATTTGGAGTACGTGATGCCTTCGATGATGTCGGTTTTGCCACGCAGCAAAATTTTGACGCCTTCGCCTTCGAGCAGATAAACGAGATCGGGGAATTTGGCGCCGAGGGCCTCGAGCACAGCTCGGCCTTTAAGCGGTACATTCAAAAGCGGCGTCCGCGCTTCCGCGGTGCCGACAAACGAGACAGCGGGGCAGTGTGACGCAAGTGGCTTGATTTCGAAGTCGGCCTTGGTGCACGCTTTCTGTAGCGTTTCAAGGCGCGACGGCAGGTTTTCAGGAAGCTGGACTTCGACTTTCTTAATGTCCGCTTCGCCGTGGCGTTGACCGACCTTGACCGCAAACGAAGTTCCCGTGATGTTGTTCGCGTGAGCGTTGACAGTCGCGCTGAACGTCGGTTCGAAGGGCAAACGTTCGCAGTCTGTCGCCGCGTAGGGTGATTGGCGCGCCACGGTCACGGGATCTTCGCCAGCCTGCCCGATGGGTTCGCCGCCAAGCGTCGAATCGATCGAACCTTCCGAGCAGTGCGTTGCATTGAACGTGAATTCTGGGCGATTGATCTTCACCTCCGCCTGTTTGATGCGGAACGGGATCCCATCTATGCTTTGCGGCAGCGGATTGCTAGTCACCGTGAGCGCGCCGGTTTCTTCGTTCACGTCGATGACGGCTTGGACAACGACTAGCCCAAGATTGAACGGTCCCGCTTTAGCCGGAACCACGACGTCGAGTCCGAACGGGCCTTCGGTGCCGGTCACTTCACTCTTCGTCGCGCCCGCAAGGTAAACCTTGCCAGTGACAGTGTACGGCTGTTCGCCTGCCCCTGCCTCGGTCGTCGCTTCGCCGATCTGCGAACCCGCCGGGCACGTCGCGGTTTCGGCTTCGAGTTCGCTTGCCGACACTTCACACTTTTCTACACCCGCCACTTTGCCGAGAAGGCCGGGCGGAGTGCTGACGACGATGTTCTTCAAGTACTGTTCGGTGTCGCTTTCTCGCTTGAAGAGTGTGACCAGCGGAGAGTACTGCCCGGCTGTTGACGATTCGGTCCCCGCGCTCACGAGCGGTTCAAACGGGAACGATTCTGGGCATGCGGAGCCTTTCGTGCCGTCGAAGCTGGTTTCGAAGCTGGACGTTGACGGCCACGGTTTGTCGCCGGGCACCACGCCATGCCCGAGGATCGTTCCTTCGACGCTCCACGGCGTAAATACGGATTCGGTGGTGTAGCTGCCGCAGAGCGCCGGGTTCGCGAGAACGGCCCGCGGGCCGGCCTTGAGCTTCAAGGTCAGGTTTGTAAACGGCGTCTGTGGATTGTTCAGGAACGTCGTCTGGACTTGGCCAACCTTGAGCCCTTTGTTTTCTTCTGTTTCGAGCGTTCCCGTCACGGACCGACCGGCGAGCTTGACGTTGACTTTCGCCTGCGGCGCTTCCGCTTCGATGTAAAGCCGGAAAAGCTTGCCTTCGGCGTCGTCGGTCGCCGTGCACGGCGAACATTCCGGTTCACCGATGTAGACGCTTCCCGTGAGCGGTTCTTCCAACAGCGCGGATTCGATCGCGACTTCGCCGACCTTGGACGCGGCGGGGCAGTGCCCTTCCCGGGTCGATTCGATTTCGATCTGGTCGGGCGCGCACGCTTCGAGGCCGTTGGCCGCTCCGGGCGACAGAACGACGCCTGCGGGAAGCGTAACGGACGTGTTCTTGAGCTCCGGGGTCGCAAGTTCGCCCGTCGCTTCTTTCTGCGGAATGTGGAGCCGGAATTCGTAACCTTCCGGTGCCGCAACCGCCGCGATGCCCGTCTTGTCGGGACGGAATTTGGCTTCAGGTTCGAATTTGAGGTTTTCGCAACCCGTCACCGGTTCAGACGGCGTTTCATATTTCAGCCATCCGGGGCCGGACAAGTCCGGTTCGCCGTCGCTTTCCGCGCCGGGCGAACCCCACTGGTCCACGTAGAGCGTCGTCTCCGGAGGCGATTCCTGCTCCGCCAGGCACGATGTCGGATTAATCAAAAACGGCCGCACCGGGGTTTCCGTAGAAGCTTCGCCACGTTTAAAGGGTTCGAGTTCGTCTACTCGTTCTTCGTTGTGAGAGGCTTCTGCAGGGGTGCCCCACAGCGTCACCGAGACTCCCTCGATTGGAAGCGCCTCGTTCACGTTTGCCGAAAGCACGGTCACTTGGTACTGCCCGTTGATCTTGCGAACGTGCGCGTCGAGGCGCACCGGCACCCCGGCCACCGAAAACCCGAACTCAGCGGGGACACCGTGCTGACCTCGCGGCGGCTGCAGGTTGTAGAGGGCGACATCTTCGGGGGCGCTTTTGATCCCCTCGAAGCCAAACACCGTTACGGTGCCCACCTGGCTGTCGGACGGACACGCGTGGGCGAACCCTGTCTTGCCGCCGACGTTGCCTTTCAGGTCGTAAGCGAACTGTTCCTGCGAGCAGTGCGGGCGATTGGAGGGGTTGCCCAGGAAGCCTTCCGGTACCTGGACGTCGACGTCCTTGACGTCGCCGCTCGTGTACGGCTCGAGGTGGCCGGCTTCGGCGCCGCTGCCGTACACGACCTTGTCGAACGTATTGAACAGCGCTGTGGTTGTCGCCTGGTAGGGGTGCCCGCCCGCCGTCGTGTAGACGTCGCCCCGCGTGTCGTATGCGGACGCAACGAACGAGTGGACGCCGAACGTCGCCGGCGTGTTGTTGACGCGCATTTCGTCGGGGGCTGCGATCGAGGCGACCGCGCCACCTCCGGATATTTCCGCTTCGTCAACTAGACGCGCCCCCAGTGTCAATCCGCTTGGTTCGGCGTAGGCAACGACCACCGGCGGAGATTTGGCCGCCGCGTCGGCCCGAACAACTTCGGAGCTCTTGCACGTCACTTCTTTGTTACCTGCGCCCGGGGTGCATTCCCAGGAACCTGATGGAGATTCCGGCGTTTCCTGTGTAACAAAACCTTTAGGGAGGCGGTCGACGATCGTTATCTGGCCCGAGGTAGGCACCGCGCCGCGGTTGAACGGAATAAGTTGGAAATTCACGACGTCGCGCTGCGCGACCTGGATCGTTTCCACTTCGAATTCGGGCAAATCCCCAAAGTATTCTTCGCCTGACACGCCGTTCGCTTTTTCTTCTTCCTTGACTTTCTTCTTTTCTTCGCCGCTCGGAGCGACTTCTTCGAATTCAAGTTCGTATTCTTCGCCCCTTGCCGACCCCACGAAGGCGATCTCGTACGTCCATTCGAGTTTGGAAAGGGACGGTCCGCCCGACACCTTTACATTGCCGGGGCCAACTGTCGGCAGCGCTTCGAGCGCGTGTTCAACTTCAGTCGCCGTCGCGTTGTAAGGGAGCGATGGCTTCGTTTCTCGTTCTTCGCCCACGCGGTTCGTGACGGTGATCTTGAACCGCCCGAGCCGAATCGGTTCTTCTTCTTCAGCACTCACGACGTGGACCGAGACTTCCTGGGACGTCGGGGCAAAGATGGGCACGTTGGTTGGCGCGTTGTTCGCGATCAGTTCCCAGTGCGCGCTCCCTGCAGCAGACGCAGCAGCGGGAAGAGCCATGACCGTGGCAGCACAGAACGCTGCGGCAGCCGCTACCAACTTGAGCGGCCGTCCACACCCGATGCGCCGCATGGCGCGCTCCTCGTGTCCCCTTGTACTCATTCCCTCTCTCAGGTTCTCGCGCTACGTACTCCGGAGCATATACACCGCGATAAACACGCGTCGCAGTTCAAGGTTGCGCCGTCGGAGGCGGTAGCTCCGCCCTGCTCGTGGTCTTAGCCGCCGACGCTCCGGGCCGTCAACACGTGACCGGGTTCCCGCGCCGGCCGTCAGACGCTTCCCCGGGAAAGCGGCGGGCCGGCCCCCAGTGGGGGCCGGCCTTGTGCATCTCCGCTCAATTAGTTGCTACTTGACTGAGGGTCCTCAGTCAGCGACGTTGACGGTCTCTGAGCCGTCTTTGACGCTCCATGTGCCGCTAAGCAGACCCGTTTTCGGGCAGATCGAAGCGGTGTTGTGGTACTTCGTGTTCAGCTTGAACTCCTGTTCTTTGGTTTCGAGAACCAGCGGCTGAGGCGTCGCGCCGACCGCGAAGGCGCTGACCACCTTCGAGGCTTCGAACTCGCATTTATTTTTTTCGCCGAGTTCGGGGTACAGGTATTCAGCGATGAAGGTCACCTTCTTGGTGCCTTTCTCTGTCTGCTCGCCGGCGCCCTTCGAGACCTTCATTTCAGAGGACCACGGGAAAGCGGTCGTCTGGATCTCGGTCGGGATGCCCACGGACGTTTTGCAGGCGCCCGGGATGCCGTCGAATTCGCCGAACGATTTCTCTTCGGTCGTCGAACCCTTGACCTTCGCTTCGCCGTTGCCGGAGAGCTTCGTCGGAAGCACGTTGTTTTCACATTCGAGAATGCCGGCTTCCGTGTACGTCTTCAGGTTGGTGCTTTCGGCGACGATCGTTTCGCCAGCCGTCAGCGTGCCCGATTCATCGCTAAGCGTGATAAGCGTCTTCGCGCTAGCAGCGCTGGCCGTGAGAGCCGCAAACGCGAAAATCGCGACTACAGCCAGGCCCATGATCTTGATGCGCTTCATGTGCTTTTTAGCTCCTTGTTTTCCCTCTTTGATCGGTCCTGGGGATCCCTTGAGGGATCACCGTGGGACCACCTGAGCGCCGGACCGGTCTCGGTCTGGCGTATGACCGACCGGGCGCTTGCCAGTCCTTCGGCGTGCGGTCCCGATAGATGTCTCACCCCACGTGAGGCCTCCCCCGAACGCAGCATCCGCAATCCGCGGAGCACGTCCGTTGGTCGGGAACTCCCTCCCCCTCGTGACACTCGACATCATGTCGCAAGCCAACGTACCACACGGACGCCGGATTGGTCAAGCGGTTGATTTGGCTCTGTTGAGCGGGATTCGGCTGGCTGGACAGCCAAATGTTCGGCGAGTCGGCGCCCCGGGGCGGGCATTCACCGCCTGGCGCGCCTCATTCGACTTGACTCCGGCCGGCGCGGAAGGCTTGCTCGCCGGGTGCTCTCGGCCGGAGTCGGGGCTTACGCTGCTTACGGGGCGAGCGAGTCGAGCACCGATACGACGCCGTTGACGTCGGTGACTGTCCATAGTGCTGTAAGCTGCCCTGATTTCGGGCAGACCGAAGCGGTGTCGCGGTATTTCGAGTTCAGCTTGTACTCCTGTTCCCTGGTTTCAAGTACCAGCGGTTGAGGCGTCGAGTTGACCGCAAAGCTACTCACCAACTTCGCGAATTCGTACTCGCATTTGTTTTTTTCGCCCAGTTCGGGATATACCAGTTCCTGGATCAGCGTCAAGCGCTTCGTCCCTGTCTCGGCCATTTCACCCACGCCTGCTCTGACCGTGAACTTGGCCTTCCACGGGAACCCGTCGGCTTGGAAAAGCAGTGGGATGCCATCCGTGTTTTGGCACGCGCCCGGGATGCCGTCGAATTCGCCGTAGGAGTGCTCTTCGCCGGATAGGCCAGTGTCCTTCGCCGCTCCATTGGTCCCGATTCCTATTGGCAGTTCGTTGTGTTCGCATTCCCAGATGCCGGCTTCCGTGTAGGCCTTCAAGTCGGTGCTTTCCAACGTGATGACGTCCCCCGTGCCGATCTTGCCCGCCGCGTCGCTCAGCGTGAGCACCGTTTTTGCGTCCGCACCGGCGGCGCTGGTCGCAGCAAAGCCGACGACGGCGATGAAGGCAAGTCCGAAAAGCCTGATGCGATGCATGACCCCACTCCCCTTTTGTCTCCGCCGGAACCGCCCCTCCAGGAGGCTCTGGCGTGCGCGAAACCTCGCTAGGCGCACGAGTGTAGCGCCGGCCGAACACCGAGGTCAATCCTCGGGGGCCCGGCACAGCTGCGAGTCCACTGCCTGAGCGCTCGCGAGCGCCGCGGGCGAGCTACCTAGAGCGCGGAGACCTGCTCTTCGTCCGCGACGCGGAACGAGGAGCCGCAGCCGCAGGCGGCGACGACGTTGGGGTTCTCGACCTTGAAGCCGGCTCCCTGGAGCGAGTCCTCGTAGTCGATCGTCGAGCCCGCGACGTACTGCAGGCTGCCGCGGTCGACGAGCAGCTTCAGGCCCCGGCTCTCGAAGACGATGTCGCCGTCGCGCTCCTCGTCGAAGGCGAGCTGGTACTGGAAGCCGGAGCAGCCGCCGCCCCTCACGCCCACCCGCAGCCCCGCGACCTGCAGGCCGCCCTGCTGGCCGGCGAGGAACTCGCGGACCTTCTCCGCGCCTAGCTCGCTGATCGTGATCGGCTCCATCGGTCATGAGTATAGAGGCGGCGACGAAGGTAGTACCGCGATCAACTACCCTTGATTGGTGCCGAGCGCGCAGGAGATCCAGGAGCAGATCGAATCGTCGATCGCAGGCGCGCGGGCCGAGGTGAGCGACACGACGGGCGGCGGCGACCACTTCCAGGCTGTCGTTTCCGCGGACGCGTTCCGCGGCCTTTCGCGCATTCAGCAGCACCGTCTGGTGTACGACGCGCTCGGCGGCCAGGTCGGCGGCGCGATCCACGCTCTCGCGCTGCGCACGGTGGTGCCGGCCGGCGACGAGCTTACGACAGGAGCAGCCGATGTCTGAGAACCAGTTCCCCGCAGTGCCGATGGCCGCGACGGCCCCCGAGCCAGCGTCGGGTGAGGGCGCGAACGAGGTGCGCGACGCGATCGCCGAGGCGATCGGCGAGCACCGCGTGATCCTCTTCATGAAGGGCACGCCGGAAGCGCCGGCGTGCGGCTTCTCGGCGCGCACCGTCGCGATCCTGCAGCAGCTCGGCGCGCATTTCGCCGCCGTTGACGTGCTGCCGGACCCCCGTATCCGTCAGGAGCTCTCGGCGCTCAGCCACTGGCCGACGATCCCGCAGCTCTTCATCGACGGCGAGCTCGTGGGCGGCTGCGACATCGTCACGGAGATGTACGAGTCCGGGGAGCTCGCCGAGGCGCTTGGATAGTGTTGCGCCGCAAGTGGCGCAGGTCGCGGTAACCACAGACTCGACGCACTACCTCCCCGACACCCTCGTGCGCGAGCACGAGATCGGCGTCGTGAGCCTGTACTGCGGCTGGGCCGGCGACATGAAGCGCGAGGTCGACCTCGCGGGCTACGAAGCCTTCTACGGGCGTCTCGCGCGCGACAGCGAACTGCCGACGACCTCGCAGCCGTCGATCGGCGATTTCCTCGCCGCCTGGGAGCCGCTGCTCGCCGACGGCCGCGACGTCGTCTCGGTGCACCTCGCCGGGGGCATCTCGGGCACGGTCGAGGCGGCGCGCCAGGCGCGCGAGCTGCTCCTCGAGCGCGGCACCGGCGAGCGCGTCGAGGTGATCGACGGCGAAACGGGCTGCGGCGGCCTCGGGCTGCTCGTGCTGATCGCCGCCGCGGCGGCCGAGTCGGGCGCGAGCCGCGAGCAGGTCGCGGCGCGCGTGGCCGAGGCGAAACGCACGCTTCGCATCTGGTTCTGCCTCGACACGCTGACCTACCTGCGCCGCGGCGGGCGGATCGGCAAAGCGCAGGCGTGGGTCGGCGGCACGCTGCGCATCAAGCCGATCCTCTCGCTGGAGTACGAAATTACGCCGGTGGAGCGCGTGCGGACCGCGGCGCGCGCCTTCGAGCGGATGGTCGACTATGCGCGGCAGCTGAAGGCGGCGGGCGCCGACGGCTGGGTCGTGCAGCACATCCAGGCGCCCGAGCAGGCCGACCGTCTCGTCGCGCGCTGCCGCGAGATCTTCGACTCCGAACCGATCTTCTGCTCGGAAATCGGCCCCGTGATCGGAACCTATACAGGGCCGGGCCTGATCGGCGTCGGCGGCGCTCCGCGCGCGATGCTGCCCGGTCAGTAGCCGCGCCGGCGGCGCCTGCGCCGGCGCATCAGCGAGCGCGCGACGAGGAGCGTGCCGAGGACGGCGGCGCCCGCGACGATCTGCGGCTGGTGGCGCTCGACCTGGTAGCGCCAGTCGGTGAGACGCTCGACCTCGCCGCGCAGCCGTTCGACTGACGTGACGAGCTCGCCGCGCTGGCGGTCGATCGAGTCGCGGATCTCCTCGGGCGTTCGCTGCGCCATCAGCTCTGACTGCCTCCTGTCGCGGGCGGGGGTGGCGGCGCAGCCGGGGCGGGCGCCGCGGCGCCGCTGGTGCCGTTGCGCGCGGTCGCGGGCGGCGGCACGGGGTAGTGGCCGGTGGCGTCGGGGCCGGCGAGGTCCTCGCGGATTTTCTGCGCCTCGTCGATCGCCATCGTCGGGACGGGCGGCGCGCCTTTTTTCATCACGCGCGCAGCGATGAGGCCCGCGATCGCGCCGAGGATTATGAGGATCACGGCCATCGCGAAGAAACCGAAGAAGTACGCCCACTGGTTGACCGGCAGCAGGTAGTAGATGAGCCAGGCGCAGCCGACGAGCACGAAGACGAGCGCGGTGACGAAGAAGATGCCCGCGGCGACGCCGACGACGGCACCGCGCGCGAGGCTCGTCATCTTGGCCGTGAGCTCGGCCTTGGCGAGCTCGATCTCCTCGCGGATCAGTGCGCTCGCGCGTTCGGAGACGTCGGCGACGGCCGTCGCGATGTTGTTCGGCCCTTCGGGCCGCTGTCCGCCCGGCGGGGCGGGCGGCGCGGTGCCGGTGCTCACGCCGGCGGCTCCTCGCCGAACGTCCGCCGCCAGATCATCGCGGCGGCGCGATCCACGACGATGCTCGCCGCGGAGCCGAGAACCGTGATCAATCCGGCCCACATGAGTCGCTTGAACATGTCGTTCTCCATTTCCGGGAGTTTATTGCCGCCGGTGGTCGGCGGTTGCTAGCGGGCCTCGACGCTCTTTGCGTCCGGGACCTCGAGCCCGCCGCAGATCGTCTCGACGACCATCCACTTCGCGCGCTCGAAGTACTCGTCGTCGCGCGGCAGCAGGTCGAAGATCCAGCCGGTCAGCAGCTGCTCGATGACGCCGTAGAAGGCGAGCGCCGCGAAGCGCGCTTCGACGCTCGACTTCAGCTGCCCGTCGGCCTGGGCCTTCGCGACGATCTCGCCGATGAGCACGAACGCCTGGCGGATGTCGGGCAGGTGCGCCTGGCCGAAGGAGTTCGCGGCGCGCGTCACGTCGACGATGATCACGGTCATCACGTCGGGGTCGTGGCGGTAGCTGTCGATGATGAACGAGGCGATCGCGTAGAGCTTCTCGCGCACCGGCTGCTCCTCGGCGTCGACGGCGCGGATCACGTCGAGCATCACCTTCCAGCGCTCGAGGAAGAGCGTGTCGAGCACCTCGTCCTTGGAGGAGAAGTAGTGGTACAGCAGGCCGTGGGCGACGCCGGCCTCGTCCGCGATGTCCGAGACGCGGCAGGCGTGGAAGCCGCGCCGCGCGAACACGCGGACCGCGGCGTCGAGGATCTGCTGGCGCCGGTCGGCCGGCGAAAGGCTCAAGCGGGCTCCCGCACGTGGTAGGCGTCGGGGCGCCGGCCCGCGAGCGAGGGCAGCCGTTCGCGGATCTCGTCCTGGCGCGCGAAGTCGAGCTCGGCGGCGATGAACGTCGGCTGCTCCTCCCCGGCGAGCGCGAGCACGTCACCCCACGGGTCGATGATCGTCGAGCGCCCGCCGGAGCGAAGGCCCGAGCCGTGTTCGCCGACCTGGTTCGCGGCGATCACGAAGACCTGGTCCTCGATCGCGCGGGCGCGCACGAGTGTCTCCCAGTGCACGCGCGTCGTGGCGAGCGTGAAGGCGGCGGGGATCGCGATGATGCGGGCGCCGGCGAGGGCGAGGCCGCGGTAGAGCTCGGGGAAGCGCAGGTCGTAGCAGACGGAGAGGCCGAGCGGAGTTCCGTCCGCGAGCTCCGTCACGACGAGCTCCTCACCGGGCTCGGTGATCGCGGACTCGCGGTACGCGCGCCCCTGCACCTCGACGTCGAACATGTGGATCTTGCTGTACACGGCGTGGACTTCGCCGTCGGGGCCGATGTGGACGCTCGTGTTGCGTGCCCGCTCGGCGCCGCGTAGCTCGAGCACGGAGCCGGCGACGATGTCGATCTGCAGCTCGCGCGCGGCGGCGCGGGCCCACGCTACGGCGGGGCCCTGCAGCGGCTGGGCGCCGGCGAGCTGCTCCTCATCCGAGCCGAGCGCGGGCCACTTCTCGGGCAGCACGGCGAGCGTCGCGCCGTCGGCCGCGGCGGCGCGCAGCGCGCCGTCGGCGGCGGTGAGGTTCGCGGCGAAGTCGGGCCCCGAGCTCAGCTGGATTGCGGCTACCCGCATGCGTACTCCCTCCCCCGCGCCCCATGCGCGGAGAACGAAGGATAACCGTCGTCTACTGGCCGCCGTGGCGGCGCAGCGCCGCGAGCAGCATCTTGGAGTGCATCGCGCCGATCAGCTCGCGCAGCGGCTCGCTGCCGGCCTCGACGATCTGCGCCGCGCGCTCGGTGTCGACCTCGCCCGCGAGGCGGCCGAGCAGCGCGGCGACCTCCTCCTCGACGAGCGGGCCGAGCGCTTCGCGGTAGCGCAGCGTGTCGTAGACGGTGAAGCCGAGCGCCTCGTCGTAGCCGCCGGCGCGGAAGCTCGCTATCGCCTCGATGATCTGGACGTCGTCGCGGTCGTAGCCGCCGCGTGCGGGGCTGAGCACGCCGATCTCCTCGAGGCGCTCGAGCACGTTGCGCGGCACGCCGTAGCGCTCGATCGCGGCCTTGCGACTGACGCGCTCGGCCTCGCGGCCGCGCGAGAGGGTGTGCTCGATGATGCGGTCCTGCAGCTCGATCAGCGCGCTGACCCGCTCCGCGTCGCCGGCGAGCGCGCCGCGGATCACGCGCAGCGGCAGGAAGCGCTCCTCCTGCAGGCGCTTGATGAGCGCGATCCGCTCGACGTACTCCGGCGGGTAGTAGGCCATGTTGCGGCTCGTGCGCACGATGCCGTCGCCGTCGCCGAGCAAGCCCTCGCGCAGGTAGTAGCGGATCGTGCCGGCGCTGACGCCGGAGCGTTCGGCGAGCTCGCTCATCTTCAGCAGCGGCTCGCCGCCCTGGACGGGGCGCGCGGCGGCGGCGCTCACGCGCGAAAGCCCGCGTCCTGCGCTTCGCGGGCGGGGCCGGCGGCGGCGCCCTGCTCGAGCAGCGCGGCGATCTCGGCGTCGTCGTAACCGGCTTCGCGCAGCACCTCTTCGGTGTGCTCGCCGAGCGCGGGGCCGGGCAGGCGCGCGTGGCTGCCGGGGGTGCGCGACAGCTTCACGGGCAGCCCGAGCTGGCGGATGGGCGCGCCGGCGCCGGGCTGGTCGATCGCGACGACCATCCCGCGGGCGCGCACGAGCTCCGAGTCGAGCGCCTCGTCGAGCTCGAGCACCGGCTCCAGGCAGCAGTCGTGTTCGGCGGCGAACTCGCGCCACTCTTCGCGCGTGCGCGCGCGGAAGATCTCGCTCACCTCGCCGTGGGCGGCGGATCCGGGCCGATCGAACTGGGACGCGATGAGGTCCTCGCGGCCGACCCCGCGGCACCACGCCTGCCAGAACTTCGGCTCGAGCGCGCCGAGCGAGACGAAGCCGTCGGCGCACTCGTACGGGCGGTAGCAGACGACGGCACCGGCGAGCAGGACCTCGCCGCGCCGCGGCACGTTGCCGTCCGCGAAGTAGGCGCCGGCCACCATGGCGAGCCACGAGAGCGCGCCGTCGGACATCGAGACGTCGACGAGCTGCCCCTCGCCGGAGCCGGGCCGCCCGGGCGAGCCGTCGCGCTCGCGCAGCGCCGCGAGGATGCCGAAGGCCGCCATCAGCGCGCCGCCGCCGAGGTCCGCGATCTGCCCCGCGGCCTGGACGGGCGGGCCGCCCGAGGCGCCGGTGAGGGCGAGCAGGCCGACGAGGCCGAGGTAGTTCATGTCGTGGCCGGACGCCGCGACCTTGGGGCCGTCCTGCCCGTAGCCGGAGATCGCGCAGTAGACGATGCCGGGGTTCTCTTCGCGCATGCGCTCGTAGCCGACGCCGAGGCGCTCCAGCACGCCGGGGCGGAAGGACTCGAGCACGACGTCGTATTGGCGCACGAGTCGCAGCAGCGCCTCGCGGCCGCCGTCGCTCTTCAGGTCGAGGCGGATCGAGCGCTTGTTGCGGTTCAGCGCGAGGAAGAGCGCGGAGCGCGCGCTCTCGTGCGGGCCGTCGTAGAGCGGCGGCGACCAGCGCACGTAGTCGCCCATGCCGGTGTCCTCGACCTTCAGCACGTCCGCGCCGAGGTCGGCGAGCAGCAGCGAGCAGAAGCCGCCGGGCAAGAGGCGCGAGAGGTCGAGGACGCGCACGCCCTCCAGCGGCGCGCTCAACGGTCGATCGCGAGCAGGGCCCGCGCCTCCCGCACGCTCGCGGGGCGCCGGCCGACGTCCTCGGTCATCTGGCGCGCCTTGGCGACGAGCTCGCCGTTGCTCTTGGCCATCGCGCCGTCGGGGAGGTAGAAGTTGTCCTCGAGGCCCACGCGGATCGAGCCGCCGAGGGCCAGCGCGGCGCCGACGAGGTGCCACTGCTCGCGCGAGATGCCGATCACGGCCCAGTGGGCGGGCGCGGGGATGTTGTCGACCATCGCGGCGAGGTTGCGCGCGCTCGGCGGGATGCCGCCGACGACGCCCATCACGCAGTCGACGTGGAGCGGTGTCTTCAGCACGCCCATGTCGATCAGCGGCGCGAGGCTGCCGACGTGGCCGACGTCGAAGCACTCGTGCTCGGGTTTGATCGCGAGCTCGTTCATCGCCTCGAGCAGCGCGATGATCTCCTCGAATGGGTTCTGGAAGACCATGTTGAAGACGAACGCCTTGCGCGAGCGCGAGTACTTCGCGTAGTTCATCGAGCCCATGTTCAGCGCGGCGACTTCGGGACGCCCGGCGCGCAGGTACTCGATGCGCTTCTCGACGGGGACGCCGATCGTGCCGGTCGAGAAGTTGATGATCGCGCCGTCGCCGACCTCCTCGCGGATCGCGCTCGCGATCGCGACGAAGTCCTCGACCTCGTAGCTGGGGGTGCCGTCCTCTTTGCGCGCGTGGATGTGGATGTGCACGCCGCCCTCGTCGACGATGCGCCGCGCCTCGGCGGCGTACTCGGCGGGGGTGTACGGGATCGCCGGGCACTGCTCGCGGTTGGCGATCGCGCCGGAGATCGCGCACGTGATGACGACGGGGTCCTCGACGCTCATACGGGCACCACGCCGCCGCGCTTGTACGGGCGCTCGATCTTCTTGCCGGCGGCCATCTCGAGCGCGCGGCAGATCGTCGCGCGCGTCTCGCGCGGGTCGATGACGTCGTCGATCATGTCGTTGCCCGCGGCGACGTAGACGTCGATGATTTTGCGGTAGCCCTCGATCAGCTCCGCCTTCTTGGCGTCTGGGTCCTCGGCTTCCTCGACCTGGCGGCGCATGACGATCTCGACGGCGCCCTCGGCGCCCATGACGGAGATCTCGGCGCTCGGCCAGGCGACGATCAGGTCGGGCTCGTACGCGCGGCCGTTCATCACGTAGTAGCCCGCGCCGTAGGCCTTGCGCGTGATCACGGTGATCTTCGGCACGGTCGCGTTGGCGACGGCGTAGAGCATCTTCGCGCCATGGCGGATGATGCCCTCGGCCTCGACCTTGGTGCCGACCATGAAGCCGGGGACGTCCTGCAGGAAGACGAGCGGGATCGAGTAGGCGTTGCAGAGGTTGACGAAGCGCGCGGCCTTGTCGGCGGAGTCGTTGTCGAGGATGCCGCCGAGCTGCTTGGGCTGGTTCGCGACGATGCCGGCGGCGCGCCCGCCGAAGCGCGCGAAGCAGGTGATGATCGTCTTGGCCCACTGGCCCTTGATGTCCATGTACTCGCCGTCGTCGACGATGCGGCGGATCACCTCGTACATGTCGTAGGGCTTGCGGTTGGATTCGGGCAGCACGTCGAGGAGCTCCTCGTCGGCGCGTTCGACGGGGTCGCTCGTGGGCCGCACGGGCGTGCGCTCTTCGCAGTTCTGGGGCATGTAGCCGAGGTACTGCTTGATCCGTGCGATGCACTCCTCGTCGTCCGCGACCTCCATGTCGCCGACGCCGCTCTTGCGGCAGTGGACGCGCGAGCCGCCGAGCTCCTCCTGCGTGACGTCCTCGCCGACGGCTGCGCGCACGAGGTGCGGGCCGGCGAGCGCCATCGAGCCGCGGCCCTTGACCATCGGTACGAAGTCCGCGAGACCAGGGATGTACGCGGTGCCGGCGGCGCAGGGGCCCATCAGCGCCGCGATCTGCGGGATCACGCCGCTCATCACGACCTCCTCGCGGAAGAGGTGGCCGGAGCCCGCGAAGAGCGAGCCGACGGCCTCCTGGATGCGCGCCCCGGCGGAGTCGAGCAGCCAGATGAACGGGATGCGCTTGGTCAGCGCGAGCTCGCGCAGGCGCGTGACCTTCAGCTCCCCCGTCATCCCCATCGAGCCGGCCATCACCGTGAAGTCGTAGGCGCAGACGGCGACCAGGCGCCCGTCGACCTTGCCGTAACCGGTGATGACGCCGTCCGCGGGGGCGTCGACGCCGTCCATCGCGCGCTGCGAGAAGTGGGGCCGGCCGTGCATGCCGAGCTCGACGAACGTGCCCTCGTCGATCAGCAGCGCGATGCGCTCGCGCGCCGTGAGCTTCTCCGCGGCGTGCTGGCGTTCGATGCGCTCCTGGCCGCCGCCGCGGCGGATCTGCTCGCGGCGCGCCGCGAGGTCCTCGACGAGCGGGCGCAGGAGCGATCCCGTCGCCTGCTCGGCCATCAGTGCCCGCTCCAGTTCGGCTCGCGCTTCTCGAAGAACGCCTGGACGCCCTCGCGGATGTCGTCGGTCGACATCGCGAGCGTGAGCTGCGCGCGCAGGTACTCGAGCGCCTCGTCGAGCGGCATGTCGAGCTGGCGGCGCATCGCTTCCTTGCCGAGGCGCATGATCACCGGGGAGCGCGAAGCGAGCTTGCCCGCCCACTCGCTGACCGCGGCGTCGAACTCGCCGTCGGCCACGACGCGGTTCACGATCCCCGCGGCGAGCGCCTGCTCGGCGCTCCAGCGCTCGCCGAGCAGCAGCAGCTCGTTCGCCTTCTTGCGCGGGACGTTGCGGTAGATCAGCGCCATGATCATGAAGGGGAAGGCGCCGACCTCGATCTCGGGCGTGCCGAAGCTCGCCGTCTCGCTCGCGACGATGAGGTCGCAGCAGAGCGCGATGCCGAGCGAGCCCGCGAGCGTGTGCCCGCGCGTCGCGCAGAGCGTGGGCTTGGCGAGCGAGCCGATGAGGCGGAAGAGGCCGATGAAGCGCTCGGAGCCGAAGTGCTTGACGACGAGCGGCTCCTCGGCCGCGAAGCCCGTGAGGTTCGCGCCGGAGGAGAAGGTGCGCTCGTGCGAGGACGCGAGCACCGCGCAGCGCACCCGCTCTTCGCCGTGGACGCGTTCGAAGGCCTCCGTCAAGCCCGTCAGCATCTCGACCGACAGGGCGTTGCGCCGCTCGGGGTCGTTCATCGTGATCGTCGCGACGCCGCGCTCGTCGACGTCGTAGAGGACGGGGCTCTCGCTCACGGCGCGCATCGTAGCCTGATCGGAGAGCCGTTGGAAGTGCAAAGCTCTACTCTTTACTTTCCGGTGGCGCTGCGCTAGCGTGCGCGCCGGCCGGCCGCGCCCCCGAATCCCCAAGGAGACAGACCGATGGCGAGCAGCCCCGAGACAGTCATCAAGCCCGACTTCGGCCAGGCGCGAAAGCACTTCATCTTCACCGACGAGCACGAACAGCTGCGCGAGTCGATCCGCTCGTTCGTCATCAAGGAGCTGCGCCCCCACGCGGAGGAGTGGGAGGAGACGACCTTCCCCGACTGGGTCTTCCAGCGCATGGGCGAGCTCGGCTTCCTCGGCCTCGACAAGCCCGAGGAGTACGGCGGCCAGGGCGGCGACTACTACACGAGCCTCGTGCTCGCGGAGGAGATAGGCCACGCGCGCTGCGGAGGCCTCGCGATGGGCGTCGCCGTCCAGACCGACATGGCGATGCCGCCGATCCTGCTGCTCGGCACCGAGGAGCAGAAGCAGCAGTGGGCGGCGCCCGCGATCCGCGGCGAGAAGATCCTCTGCCTCGGCATCACCGAGCCCGATGCGGGCTCCGACGTCTCGGGCATCAAGACGCGCGCCGTGCGCGACGGCGACGAATGGGTCATCAACGGCTCCAAGACGTACATCACCAACGGGCACCGCGCCGACGTGATCGTGCTCGTCACGAAGACCGACCCCGACGCCGGCTACGACGGCTTCACGCTCTTCCTCGTGCCGATGGACTCGCCCGGCGTGATCCGCGAGAAGCGCCTCGAGAAGCTCGGCATGCACGCCTCCGACACCGCGCTGCTCGCCTTCCAGGACGTCCGCGTGCCCGACGGCGCCGTCCTCGGCCAGGTCGGCAAGGGCTTCTACCACATCATGTGGGAGCTCCAGGGCGAGCGCCTGATCGGCGCCGCGGGCTGCGTCGCCGGAGCCCAGCTCTGCTTCGACCAGACGCTGCAGTACGCGAAAGAGCGCACCGCTTTCGGCCGCGCGATCGGCACCTTCCAGGTGACGCGCCACAAGTTCGCGGAGATGGCGACCAAAATCGAGTCGGCGCGCCAGATGACGTACACCACCGCCTGGCGCGTGCAGAACGGCGAATACCCGGTGCGCGAGATCTCGATGGCCAAGCTCCACGCCGCGCGCGTGGCGTGCGAAGTCGCCGACGAGTGCATCCAGATCCACGGCGGCGCGGGCTACATGAAGGAGTACGGCGTCGAGCGCGTGTGGCGCGACATGCGCCTGAACCGCATCGGCGCCGGCACCGACGAGGTGATGCTCGAGGTGATCGGCCGCTCCTACGGCCTCTAGCGCCGGCGCTCGCGCAGTGGCGACGACGCCCCCCTTCACCGAGGAGCACGAAGCGCTGCGCGAATCGGCGCGCGGCTTCATCGAACGCGAACTCGCGCCCCACGCTGAGCAGTGGGAGCGCGACGGCTGGTTCCCGAACGACGCCTTCGCCAAGCTCGCCGGCCAGGGCCTCTTGGGGCTCAAATACGCGGAGCGCTACGGCGGCCAGGGAGGCGACGACCTGCACGCCGCGGTGCTCGCGGAGGAGCTCGCGCGCGTCGGCTCCGGGGGCACCGCCGCGGGCCTCGGCGCGCACATGTGGATCGCGACGCCGCCGATCGACCGCTTCGGCACCGACGAGCAGAAGGAGCGCTACCTGCCGCCGGCGATCCGTGGCGAGAGGATCGGCGCGCTCGCGATCACCGAGCCGGGCGCGGGCTCGGACGTCGCGTCGCTCACGACGCGCGCGGAGCGCGTCGACGGCGGCTTCGTCGTCAACGGCGAGAAGACGTACATCACCAACGGCGTGCGGGCCGACTTCCTCGTGACCGCGGTGCGGACCCGCCCCGAGGGCGGCCACCACGGCATCTCGTTCCTCATCGTCGACCGCTCCGACGCCGTCGTCTCGGCGCCGCTCGCGAAGCTCGGCTGGCACGCGTCGGACACCGCCACCGTCGCCTACCAGGACGCCTTCGTGCCCGAGGAGAACCTGCTCGGCGACCTCGACGAGGGCTTCAAGCTGATCATGGCCAACTTCCAGTGGGAGCGGCTCGTGATGGCGCTCGGCGCCGTCGGGGCGATGCGCCTCGCGTGGGAGCGCACCGCCGCGTTCGCGCGCGAGCGCCGCACGTTTGGAAGGCCGCTCGCCGGCCACCAGGTGATCCGCCACCGCCTCGTCGACCTCGCGACGTCCGTGCACACGTGCCGCTGCGTCACATACGACGCGCTGCGCCGCTATGCCGCGGGCGAGGAACCCGTCGCAGAGGTGACGATGGCCAAGCTCGTGACGCAGCGCGCTTCGTTCGAGCTGATGGACGCGTGCCTGCAGGTCCACGGCGGCGCCGGCTACATGCGCGAGTACTGGGTGGAGCGCGCGGCGCGCGACGCGCGCCTCGGGCCGATCGGCGGCGGCACCGACGAGATCATGCGCGAGATCCTCGGCGGGGTGCTGGGCCTCTGACGGGGCTCGGATACGCTGCCGGAACCGGAAAACGAGAAGGAGACGAAAGAGCGATGGGAGTACTTGACGGCAAAGCGGCGATCGTGACGGGCTCGGCGCGTGGCATCGGCCGCGCCACCGCGGAACTGCTCGCCGAGCAGGGCGCGAGCGTCCTCATCAACGACCTCGACGCCGACGTCGCCGAACAGGCCGCGAGCGAGATCGGCGGCGAGACGGCCGTCTTCGGCGGCGACCTCACCAAGCCCGGCGTCCCCGACCAGCTCGTCCAGCAGGCGATCGACGACTTCGGCAAGATCGACATCATCGTCAACAACGCCGGTTACACGATCGACGCGCCGATCCACAAGATGACCGACGAGCAGTTCCAGGCGATGCTCGACATCCACCTCGTCGTGCCGTTCCGCGTGATCCGCGCCGCCGCGCCGCACCTGCGCGAGCCCGCCAAGCAGGAGCGCGAGGAAGGCAAGGAGGTGTTCCGCAAGATCGTGAACATCTCCTCGACCTCCGGCACGTTCGGCAACGCCGGCCAGGCCAACTACTCCGCCGGCAAGGCCGGCGTCGTCGGCCTCACGAAAACGCTCGCCAAGGAGTGGGGCCAGTTCAAAGTGAACGTCAACGCTGTCGCGTTCGGCTTCATCGACACGCGCCTCACGCAGGCAAAGGTCGAGGACAACACGATGGAGATCGGCGGCGAGACGGTCCAGCTCGGCATCCCGGAGAACATGCGCCAGATGGCGTCGATGCTGATCCCGCTGGGGCGCCCCGCGTCACCGCAGGAGGCCGCGGGCGGCGTCTTCTTCCTCTGCTCGCCGTGGTCGAACTACGTGCACGGCCAGACACTGCACGTCACAGGCGGCCTCTTCGGCGGGATGACCGGCTGACGGGCGCTCAGCCCGGGCCGCGCAGGTCGAGCAGGCAACCCGAGAAGTACGCCCCCGCGGGCGAGGCGAGGTAGGCGACGAGCGCGGCGACGTCCGCGGCGCCGCTCGCCGCGCCGGGCGCGATCGCGGCGGTCGTGATCGCGCGGCGCGCCCACTCGATCGAGAGGGTGCGCGCGAGGTTCTCGTATGCGGCGACCGCGACCTCCTCGTCGGGGCAGACGTAGAAGACGCGCCCGCCCTCGCCGGCATCGATCAGCCGCTCGGCGTGGGCGCGCGTGAGCTCCCACACGGCGGCGCTCGCGGCGACGAGGTCCTCGTGTTCGGCCTGCAGCGAACCGCAGTCGACGACCAGCACCGCGCCGGCGCCGGGCCCCGTCACGTCCGCGCCGAGGCTCGCGGTGAGAGCGCGCACGGCCGACGCGATCGGCGCTTCCTCGCCGCCCGCGACGGCGACCGAAACGCCGTCGAGAAGGCCGGCGCGCAGCAGCGCGCCGGCGCTCACAGGTCGGGCGTGTGCTCGTCGGGGATTTCGGGGATCTGGAGCGGGCCGACGTCCTCGGCCGGGCCGACGGGATCGCCGTGCACGAAGCCCGGAGCGTCCTCGATGCGCTTCAGTTCGAAGTAGATCGACGCCGCCGCCAGCGAGCTGATCGGCGCCGCGAGTACGTCGACGACGACGGTGACGATGATCGTGAGACCCGTGCCGCCCGCTTTGGCGATCGACACGGCGATCAGCTCGACGAACGCCACGAGGACGTAGAGCACGACGATCACGCCGAAGACCTGCCATCCGTTGCCGCGCACCATCTCGCGGCTGCGCCCGAGCGCGCCGAGGCCGCCGGGGCGCTCGAGCACGACGACGGGGGCGAAGACGGACCAGATCGTGATCAGGATCAGCCCCGGGATGATCAGGAAGATGAACCCGATCACGATGCCGAGCGCCGCGACGACCGACACGCCGATCAGGGACGCGAGAACCGGCATCACCGAGCGCAGGAGCGAGCCGGCGTCGGTCTGCGTTTTGCTTTCCACGGACGCGACGAGCTCCACGATCATGCCCGTGAAGACGAACCCCGCGACGAGCAGGATGAGCTCGCCGAGCAGCGTGAGACCGAAGTTGCCGGCGTGGCCTGCGACGCCGACGATGATCGCGGGCAGGCCGATGATCGCGGCCGAGACGGGCACCCAGATCCCGGCCTCCTTGGCGTAGATGTCGAACACGCGGCTGATGACCGCGCCGACCTGCAGACGCTGCTGCAACGCCCCCTCCTCTCGCTAGCTGTCGGGCAGCGCCAAGACTACGCCACGGCGGTGCGGCGCGACCGGCGCTTTTCGCGCAAGGAGCGCTCTACGGCCTTGCGCCCGTAACGGGCCAGGCCGTCGTACATCGCGCGGATCTGCGTGAGGATCTCGTCGGCGACCACCTGCTGCTGCTCGCGCGTGGGGTCCTCGGTCTGTTCCCAGGCGATCGGCTCGCCGAACTGGACGGTCACGCGGGGGAAGCGCCCGCGCCGCCAGTTGCGCACCTTCGATGAGCCGAAGACGGCGGTCGGCACGACCGGGGCCCCGCTTTCCAGCGCGATGCGCCCGATCCCCGGGCGCGCCGTGTCCGCGAGTTTGCCGGTGCGCGAGCGTTTGCCCTCGCAGTACATCGTGACGGTGCCGCCGCGCTCGAGGATCGCGCGCGTCGTGATGAAGGCCTCTTCGTCCTGGTAGCCGCGCCTCACCGGGTACGCGGCGCCGTGTTCCAGCACCCAAGCGAAGGGGCCTTTGAAGAGCTGCGACTTGGCCATGAAGTGCGTGCGCCGGCGCGTGTAGCAGCCGACGAGGAAGTGGTCGAGGAAGGAGAAGTGGTTCGGGGCGAGGATCACGGGCCCGGCGCCCGGCAGGTTCTCGATGCCAAGCGCGCGCGTGCGCAGCACCACGTACATGTACGGCGAGACGAGCAGGCGCGTCGTGTCGTACACGAAGTCCGGCTCGCGCTCCCGCGCGCGTTCGTGGTAGTGCATGAACAGCTCGGCGGGGCGCGGATCCTTGTACTCGCTCTCGCGGATCTTCACGTCCTCGGCCATCGTGCGCAGCCTAGCGTCGCCCGCAGCGCGGCCGTCGCCGCGGCGCTCTAACCTCACCGCCACGAACCGCTCCACAGGAGGCCAGATGACCGACATTCCGGCGCACATCACGGGCACCGTCTGGAAGATCGAGTGTGAGGTCGGCGACGAGATCGCCGAGGGCGACGTCGTCGCGATCCTCGAGTCGATGAAGATGGAGATGCCCGTCGAGGCCGAGGACGCCGGCACCGTCGTCGAGATCCTCTGCCAGGAGGGGCAGGCCGTCAGCGAGGGCGACACGCTCGTCGTACTCGAGTAGCGATGGCGGCAGATGAGACAGCCGGCGAGCTGCTCGTCGACGAACCCGCCGCAGGCGTCGTCCGCCTCACGATCTCGAACCCCGCGAAGCGCAACGCGCTCGACCACCCCATCCTCGACGCGATCACCGCGACGCTCGCCGGCCTCGCGAGGGGCGGTGGCGCGCGCTGCGTCATCGTCACCGGCGCGCACGGCATGTTCTCCGCGGGCTACGACATCGGCGAGATCCCCGACGAGGAGTTCGAGGAACGCGCCGAGGCGCTCGTCGCGCACCCCTTCACCGCAGCGATCGACGCGCTCGAGGCGTTCCCGCTGCCGACGCTCGCGTCGCTGCCGGGCCACACGATCGGCGGCGGGCTCGAGCTCGCGCTCGCGTGCGACCTGCGCATCGCGCGCAGCGGCATCCGCCTGGGCATGCCGCCCGCGAAGCTCGGGCTCGTCTACTCGCACACAGGCATCCGCCGCTTCATCGACGCGGTCGGCGCGGCGCGCACGCGCGAGCTCTTCCTGCTCGGCGAGTACGTCGAAGCCGACACGGCGCTCGCTTGGGGCCTGGTGAACCGCGTCGCCGCCGAGGAGGACCTCGAGCGCGAGACGCTCGCGCTCGCCGCGACGCTCGCCGGCAACGCACCGCTGTCGCAGCGCGGCAACAAGCGCGTCATCCAGCAGCTGCTGCGGCACGAGGGGGACCTCCCGGACGACGTCGAAGAGGAGCTCATCGAGCTGCGCCGCGCCTCGTTCGCATCGAAGGACATGCGCGAGGGGATGCGCGCTTTCGCCGAGCGCCGGCCGCCGAGCTGGCGCGGCGAATAGAACCCGCATCCTCCGCGCGAACGACTCGCAGGCGTCCGCCGCGGGCCGTAGCTTTGCGCTGTGCCACCGCTGATCACACGCGAGGAGGCGCTCGCGCTCGGCCAGATCGAGGATCACGGCGCGATCGAAGAGCTGATCGAGCGGGCTTGGCAGGCCCGCGTCGAACGCTTCTCGGACTCGACGGACATGTGCTCGCTGGTGAACGCGAAGTCCGGCGGCTGCGCCGAGGACTGCGGCTTCTGCGCCCAGTCGCGCTTCGCCGACGCCGAGACGCCGATGCACGCGATGATGGAGCCCGAGCAGGTCCTCGAACACGCGCTCGCCGCCGAAGCCGCGGGCGCGCACCGCTTCTGCATGGTCACGCAGGGGCAGGGCCTCTCCAAGCGCGACTTCGAGAAGTACCTGGAGGGCGTGCGGCTCGTCAGCGAGCGGACGAACCTGAAGCGCTGCGCGTCGATCGGCCACATCTCCGCCGAGCGAGCGCGGCGCCTGAAGCAGGCCGGCCTGCAGCGCGTGCACCACAACGTCGAGACGGCGCGCAGCTACTACGACGAGGTCACGACGACCGTCCGCTACGAGGGGCGCATCCGCACGATCGAGGCGGTCCGCGAGGCGGGGCTTGAGACCTGCGTCGGCGGCATCCTCAACCTCGGCGAGACGCGCGAGCAGCGCGTCGAGATGGCGTTCGAGCTCGCCGCCCTCGACCCCACGAGCGTCCCGATCAACATGCTCAACCCGCGCCCGGGCACGAAGTTCGGCGACCGCGAGTTCATGGACCCGTGGGAGGCCGTCAAGTGGATCGCGATCTTCCGCCTGATCCTGCCCGGCGCGCTGCTGCGCCTGTGCGGCGGGCGCGTCGAGAACCTCGGCGAGCTGCAGCGGCTCGGCGTGCGCGCCGGCATCAACGGGGTCATGCTCGGCAACTTTTTGACCACGCTCGGCAACGACCCCGAGCAGGACCACGAGATGTTCGCGAACGAAGGCCTGAACATCGCCCGCCAGCGCGACAACGCCGCGAACCCGCGGCCCGACAACCGCTCGGGCTGGATGGAGGGCGACGCGCCGCTCGACGGCGAGCTGCCCGAGGCGGCGCCGCCGCCGGCGGAGCTGAAGATCCGCGTCTGGGACCCCTCGACGCAGCTGCGCTACTCGGCCAAGAGACACGTGCCGCCGCGGCCGGACGGCGCGCCCAACAGAGTCCCGGCCTGACCGCGGCGACATGGGCGACGTCCAGGCACGACTGCAGGAGATCGAGCAGCTCGGGCTGACGCGCCGCCTGCGAATGATCAGCGGCCCGCAGGGGCCGAGCGTCGTGCTCGACGGCCGCCCCGTGCTGCTGCTGTGCTCCAACAACTACCTCGGTCTCGCGGACCATCCGCGCGTCCGCGACGCCGCCGCGGACGCGGCACGGCGCTGGGGCGTCGGCGCGGGCGCCTCGCGCCTGATCAGCGGCACGATGACGATCCACC
Source organism: Solirubrobacteraceae bacterium (assembly GCA_035507895.1). GTDB lineage: Bacteria > Actinomycetota > Thermoleophilia > Solirubrobacterales > Solirubrobacteraceae > Palsa-744. The sequence goes on from DATJNQ010000024.1 coordinate 56,904, forward strand.
GGCGCCTGGAGGAGGAGCTCGCGGACCTCGCGGGAACCGAGTCTTGCATCCTCTTCGGCTCGGGCTATCTCGCGAACATCGGCGTGCTCGGCGCGCTCGCGCGGCGCGGCGACACGATCTTCTCCGACGAGCTGAACCACGCGTCGATCATCGACGGCGCGCGGCTCGCGCGCGCCGAGGTCGTTGTGTACCGCCACCGCGACGTCGAACACCTCGCGTCGCTGCTCAGCAAGACGGCGCGCGGCGGCAAGGTGATCGTCACCGACTCCGTCTTCTCGATGGACGGCACCGTCGCGCCGCTCGAGGAGATCGTCGAGCTCGCGCGCGAGTTCGGCGCGCAGACCGTCGTCGACGAGGCACACGCGCTCGGCAACCTCGGCCCCGACGGCCGCGGCGCCGTCGCGGCGTGCGGACTCGACGGCGAGGTCGACGTCGTCGTCGGCACGCTCGGCAAGGCGCTCGGCAGCTACGGCGCGTTCGCGTGCGCGAACGAGGAAACGGTGCGGCTCTTGATCAACAGCGCGCGCTCGCTGATCTTCTCCACCGCGCCGGCGCCGCCCGCCGTCGCCGGCGCGCTCGCCGCGCTCGCGATCATGCGCGAACGCCCCGACCGCTGCGCGCGCCTGCGCGCCAACGCGCGGGCGCTGCGCGGCGCGCTCGCGGCGGAAGGCTTCCCCGTCACCGAGAGCTCGATGCAGATCGTGCCGCTGATCCTCGGCGACGAGCGCCAGACCATGGTTGCGTGCCGCGGCTCACTCGAACGCGGCGTATTCGCGCAGGGCATCCGGCCGCCGACGGTGCCCGCGGGCACCGGCCGCCTGCGCCTCACGGTGATGGCCTCGCACACGGCGAGCGAGCTTGCTCTCGCGGCGTCGAAGATCTCCGACGCGGTGCGCGACGCCGGGCTCGAGCCCGAAGCGGTCGTGCCGTCGCTGAGCGAGCTCGAGCCGCCGCCGCGCGAACCGCTCTACGCCGTCCCCGCGGACGCCGCCGCGCACGACGCGCCATTCGACGTCGAGTCGCTCGCCGCGGCGGCTCCGTTCGACATCGAGCGCGAGCGCGACAGCGGCCAGGCAGCCTGACGCGCCCCGTGCGCGGCCTCTTCGTCACAGGGACGGACACCGGCGTCGGCAAGACGATCGTCGCCGCCGCGCTGCTCGCCGCGATGCGCGCCGCGGGCGAGATGGCGCTGGCGCACAAGCCGGTGCTGACGGGCGTCGAACAGACCCCTGAAGTGTGGCCGCCCGACCACCTGCTGCTCGCGCTCGCCGCGGAGATGGAGCCCGCCGACGTCGTCAGCGAGATCTTCGCGCCGCCGCTCTCACCGCACCTCGCCGCGCAGCTCGAGGGACGCACGCTCGACCCGGCGGCGCTCGTCGCCGACGCGCAGGCGAAGGGGGGCGGTGCGACCGTCGTCGTCGAGGGCATCGGCGGGCTGCTCGTGCCGCTCACCGACACGGAGCTCGTGCGCGACTTCGCCGCCGCGCTCGCTCTCCCCGTCATCGTCGCGGCGCGACCGGGCCTCGGCACGATCAACCACACGCTGCTGACGCTCGAGGCGGCGCGCGCCGGCGGACTGTCGGTCGCGGCCGTCGTCATCACGCCGTGGCCGCGCGAACCCGGCGACCTGCAGCGCTCGAACCGCGAGACGATCGAGTCGCTCGGCGCGGTCGACGTCGCGACGCTCGCCGAGATCCCGGGGCCCTCGCTGCCCGCGCTCGCGGCCGCGGGCGAGGAACTGCCGTGGCGCCGCTGGCTCGATCAGCCGGCGGCGGCGGCGGCACAGAGCGCTTGAGCGACCTGCGCGACATCGCGCTCGGCGGTGGCGTACGGCGGCATCGCGTACACCAGCTCGCGGAACGGCCGTAACCACACGCCCTGCTCGACCGCGGCGCCCGTCGCCGCGGCGACGTCGACGGCGTGGTCGAGTTCGATCACGCCGATCGCGCCGAGCACGCGCACGTCCGCGACGCCGGGCAGCCCCCGCGCCACCTCCAGCCCCGATCGCAGGCCGCGGTCGATCGCGGCCACCTCCTCCCGCCACGGGCGCTGCGCGAGCAGCTCGAGCGACGCGAGCGCGGCAGCGCACGCGAGCGGGTTGCCCATGAACGTCGGCCCGTGCATCAGGCCGCCGCCCTCGCCCGCCGAGACGGCGTCCGCGACGCGCTCCGTGCAGAGCGTCGCGGCGAGCGTCATGTAGCCGCCCGTGAGCGCCTTGCCGACGCACATCACGTCCGGGGTCACCCCGGCGTGCTCGCACGCGAACATCTCGCCGGTGCGCCCGAAGCCCGTCGCGATCTCATCGAGCACGAGCAGCAGGCCATGTTCGTCGCAGAGCTCGCGCAGCAGCCGCACGCAGGCGGGCGAGTAGAAGCGCATCCCGCCCGCCCCCTGCACGACGGGCTCCACGACGATCGCGGCGACCTCGCCCGCGTGGCGCTCAACGGTCTCGCGCACCGCGGCCGCCCACCCCTCCTCGAGCGGCGCATCGAACGGCGCCGGCGGCCGCGGCGCGAACACCTGCTGCGGCAGGAGCCCCGTGAAGAGAGAATGCATCCCGCCGACGGGGTCGCAGAGCGCCATCGCCCCCGCCGTGTCGCCGTGGTAGCCGCCGCGTACGGTCAGCAGGCGCACGCGCGTGCGCTCGCCGACCGCCTGCTGGTACTGCAGGGCGAGCTTGATCGCGACCTCGACCGACACCGATCCCGAGTCGGCGAGGAAGACGCGGTCGACGCCCGGCGGCGCGAGTTCGCCGAGGCGCTCGCACAGCTCGACGGCGCCCTCGTGCGTGAGGCCGCCGAACATCACGTGCGCCATGCGGCCGAGCTGCTCGCGGATCGCCGCGTCGATCTGCGGCACGCGGTAACCGTGGATCGCGCACCACCACGACGCCATGCCATCGATCAGCGTGCGCCCGTCGGCGAGCTCGAGGCGGACGCCGTCCGCGCCGGTGACCGGCAACGCGGGCGCCGACGGCAGCGGCCCGTATGGGTGCCAGACGCGCTCTTCGTCTAGCCGGAGCAGGCGCTCCCAGTCGCCCATCGGCGCCCGCGCGCTACGCCTCGTAGCGCGTGAATTCGCTCTTGCGCGATCCGCAGACCGGACAGAACCAGGTGTCCGGGATGTCCTCGAACGGCGTGCCGGGCGGGATGCCTCCGTCGGGGTCGCCCTCCTCGGGGTCGTAGATGAATCCGCAGTTTTCGCAGATCCACTGCTGCAGCGTCTCGGTGGTGCTCATTCCTCGCTCCGTGTCTCGACCGGCCCCTCCGCCGCGGAAGAGTACAGGGCGATAGCCTGCCGCCATGCCAGGCGACGGCGAGGAGCTGACGGGTCCGCGCATCGCGGGCGAGGTCGGGCAGACGCTCAACGAGGGTGAGCCCGTCGAGCCGCGCCAGGCGGCGTCGGTGATCGTGCTGCGCGACGGCGCCGACGCCCCCGAGGTGCTCCTCGTGCAGCGCACCCCGAAGGCGCGCTTCATGGGCGGCGTGTGGGTGTTCCCGGGCGGCGCGGTCGGCGAGAGCGACGCGGACAGCGACGGCGCGCACCGCCGCGCCGCGGTGCGCGAGCTCGAGGAGGAGGCCGGCGTGCAGCTCGCGGGGACCGACGCGCTCGTTCCCTTCTCGCGCTGGATCACGCCCCGCGCCGTCTCGATCCGTTTCGACACCCATTTCTTCCTCGCCGAGCTTCCCGCGGGCCAGCAGGCTCAGGTAGACGGCGAGGAGTGCGTCGACCTGCGCTGGCTTTCGCCCGCCGCGGCGCTCGCGGCGTCGCGGAGCGGCGAGCTGCCGATGGTCTTCCCGACGATCAAGCACCTCGAACAGATCGAGAGCTTCCGCGCGGTCGGCGAGCTGCTCGACTACGCGCGCGGGCGCACCGTCGAGGCGGTCGAGCCGCGCGTCGTGATGGAGGGCGAGGTCGCGCGGATCCTCTTGCCCGGCGACGACGGCTACGACGGCTAGCGCTACCAGTCCGTCGGCGCGATCCGCTGGCGCTCGACGCCGTCGGGGAGCCGGCCCTCTTCAGCGAGCTTTTCCAGGTGCGCCGCGAGCGTCACGGCGGCGGCGGGCCGCAGGTTGGCGGGCGCATCCGACCAGGCGTCGTCGAGCAGCTCGTCGGTGGAACGCCGTCCCGCGGCGAGCGCGGCGAGCAGGCGTTCCTCGCGTTCCAGGCGATGTGCGACGTAGCCGCGCAGCCGCTCCTGCGGCTCCCAGACCGCGGGGCCGTGGCCCGGGCAGAGGACCTGGATCTGCTCGTCGTCCGCGAGCCGCCCGAGCGCCTCGAGGTAGCCGCGCAGCGATCCGGGCCCCGGCGAGACGAAGACGCTTCCCTCGCCGAGCACGGCGTCGCCGGTGAAGCACGCGCCGTCCGCCACGAACGCGTAGTGGTCGGGGCTGTGGCCGCCGGTGAAGACGGCGCTGAACGGGCCGACGCGCACGCCGTCGGCGAGCGGGAGGTCGGCGCCGGGGTCGGCCGCCGCCACGGGCGCCCGGTGGGCGGCGAGCAGCGCCGGCAGCGCCCCGGTGTGGTCGGCATGCCCGTGGGTCACGAGCACCGTCTCAAGGGGGCCGTGCGCGCCGATCGCCGCGTCGAGCGCGGCGATGTGGCCGGCGAGGTCGGGGCCGGGGTCGACGAGGTACACGGGGCCCGCGCCCACGAGCCAGCTGTTGGAGCCCGACAGCGTCATCGGACCTGGGTTCTCCGCCCGGATCCGCGTGACCCCGAGCTCCGCGAGGCGCGTCGCCTCGCCGTCGCCGGCCGCCATCGCGCTAGGCCAGGCTCGCCATCACGTGCTTGACCTGCGTGTAGTCCTCGAGCGAGTACAGCGAAAGGTCCTTGCCGTAGCCGGACTCCTTGAAGCCGCCGTGCGGCATCTCGGAGACGAGCGGGATGTGGTCGTTGATCCACACGCAGCCGAACTTCAGCGCCTTGGAGACGCGCAGCGCGCGGCCCACGTCGCGCGTCCACACCGACGATGCGAGCCCGTACTTGGTGCCGTTCGCCCACTCGATCGCCTGCTCCTCGTCGCTGAAGCGCTGGACGGTGATCACGGGCCCGAAGATCTCGCGCTGGATCATCTCGTCGTCCTGCTCGAGGCCCGCGATCACCGTCGGCTCGACGAAGAAGCCGGGGCGGTCCGCCTGCGCGCCGCCCGTGACGACCTCGGCCCGGTCGGGCCGGCGCTCGATGAAACCGGTGACGCGCTCGAGCTGTTTCGCCGAGTTGACCGGCCCGAGCGTCGTGTCGGGCGAGAGCGTGTCGCCGATGACGAAGCCGCGGGCCTGGTCCGCGAGACCCGACACGACGTCGTCGTAGACGTCGGCGGCGGCGAGCACGCGCGTCGCAGCCGTGCAGTCCTGGCCGGCGTTGTAGTAGCCGGTGCCCGCGATCGTTTCCATCGCGCTCTCCATCGAGACGTCGTCGAAGACGACGACGGGCGCCTTGCCGCCGAGCTCGAGGTGCACCCGCTTGAGCGTGTCCGCGGCGGTGCGCGCGATGTGCTTGCCCGTCTCCACGGAGCCGGTGAGCGCGACGATGCCGACGTCGGGGTTCGCGATCAGCGCGTTGCCGGTCGGCTCGCCCGGCCCCATCACGATGTTCAGCACTCCCCTCGGGATGACGTCCGCCGCGAGCTGCGCGAAACGCACCGTCGTCACGGGCGTCGTCTCGGCCGGTTTGAGGACGACCGTGTTGCCGGCCGCGAGCGCCGGCGCGATTTTCCAGACCGCCATCATCAGCGGGTAGTTCCACGGCGTGACCTGGCCCGCGACGCCGATCGGCTCGCGGCGGATCATCGACGTGTAGCCCTCGATGTACTCGCCCGCGGACTTGCCCTCCAGGCAGCGCGCGGCCCCCGCGAAGAAGCGCAGGTTATCCGCCATCACGGGGATTTCGTCGTTGGTGGCGGCTTCGATCGGCTTGCCGGCGTTGAGCGCCTCCAGGCGCGCGAGCTCTCCGCCGTGCTCCTCGATCACGTCGGCGAGTCCGAGCAGCACCTCGGCGCGCTGCGCGGGCGTCGTCTGCGACCAGGTCTTGAAGGCTTCGCGCGCGGCCGCGACGGCGGCGTCGACCTCGGCCGGCGTCGAGCGCGGCGCGCTCGCCATCTCTTCGCCGGTCGCGGGGTTCAGGACCGGTTCGCGCTCGCCACCCCCGTCGACACTCTCACCGTCGATGAAGTTCTGCAGCGCCTCGGTTGTCGTGGCCATGTCGGCCTCCCTTCGGTTATTGGGGTCCGTGCGCCCCGGCGCCGGGCTCGCTCACAGCCCGAACGCCTCGGCGACGGCGGGATAGGTGACCTCGCCCCGGTCGACGTTCAGGCCCTCGCGCAGGCCGGGGTTGCGCTCGAGCGCGGCGTCCACGCCGCCGGCGAGTTCGATCGCGTACGGCAGCGTCGCGTTCGTCAGCGCGAAGGTCGAGGTGATCGGCACGGCGCCGGGCATGTTCGCGACGCAGTAGTGCGTGATGCCGTCGACCTCGAAGGTCGGGTCGGAGTGCGTCGTCGGGTGCGAGGTCTCGAAGCAGCCGCCCTGGTCGATCGAGACGTCGACGAGCACCGCTTGGCGGCGCATCAGTTTCAGCTGCTCGCGCGTCACGACGTGCGGCGCGCGCCCGCCGTGGATGAGCACGGCGCCGATCACGAGGTCGGCCTGCTGGAGCATCTCCTCGATCGCGAGCGTCGAGGAGTAGACGGTCGACGCGCGGCCGCCGAAGGCGATTTCGAGCTCGCGCAGGCGGTCGATCGAACGGTCGAAGACGAAGACGTCGGCCTGCATGCCGATCGCGATCTGCGCCGCGTTCAGGCCGACGACGCCGCCGCCGATCACGAGCACCGTCGCGGCGGCGACGCCGGGGACCCCGCCGAGCAGGATGCCGCGTCCACCGAGCGGCTTCTCGAGCATGAACGCGCCCGCCTGCGTGGCGATCTTGCCGGCGACCTCGCTCATCGGGGCGAGCAGCGGCAGGTTGCCGTTCTCGTCGACGACCGTCTCGTAGGCGATGCAGCGCGCGCCGCTGCCCATCAGCCCGCGCGTGAGCGCCTCGTCGGCCGCAAGGTGCAGGTACGTGAAGAGCGTCTGGCCCTCGCGCAGCATCTCGATCTCGACCGGCTGGGGCTCCTTGACCTTCATGATCATTTCCGCGGCGTCGAAGACGGCGGGGGCGTCGGGCAGGATTTCGGCGCCCTGCGCGACGAACTGCTCGTCGCTCATCGCGCTGCCCTCGCCAGCGCCCTCCTGCACCACGACCTGGTGGCCGCGAGCCGTCAGCTCGCGCACGCCGGCGGGCGTGATCGCGACCCGGTACTCGTCGGTCTTGATCTCCGTCGGAATGCCGATCTTCACCTGGCGTCTCCCCCGTGGCCGCTCAACGCCGGTGAGGATATTGCGGCGTGCACGGCCGCGTCAGGCGGAGACGCCGCTGAGGTCGCCGATCCGTTCGGACGCCTCGGTGAGGACGGGCCGCAGCACCGCCTCGATCTCGTCGAACTGCTCCTGGCCGACGATCAGCGGCGGCGCGAGCTGGATCACCGGGTCGCCGCGGTCGTCGGCGCGGCAGATCAGGCCGCGGCGGAACAGTTCGGTCGAGAGGAAGTTCCGCAGCAGCCACTCGGACTCCGCGTCGTTGAAGGTCTCCTTCGTGTCGCTGTCCTTGACGAGCTCGATCGCCTGGAAGTAACCCGCGCCGCGGACATCGCCGACGATCGGGAGCTCCAGCAGCGAGCGCAGCATCGCGTGGAAGGCGTCCTCGTGCGAACGCACGTGGGCGCACAGATCCTCGCGCTCGAGCACGTCGATGTTCGCCATCGCGACGGCCGCCGCGACCGGGTGGCCTCCGAACGTGATGCCGTGGGCGAAGGAGGCGGTGCCGTGCTCGAAGGGCTCGGCGATGCGGTCGGACGCGATCACGGCGCCCATCGGGATGTACGCGGACGTGATGCCCTTCGCGGTCGTGATGATGTCGGGCTCGTAGCCGTAGCGTTCGCAGCCGAACAGGTAGCCGAGGCGCCCCCAGGAGCAGATGACCTCGTCGCTGATCAGGAGCACGCCGTGGCGGTCGCAGATCTCGCGCACGCGCTGGAAATAGCCGTCGGGCGGGACGAAGCAGCCGCCGCTGTTCTGCACCGGCTCGAGGATCACGGCAGCGACGGTCTCCGGCCCCGCGGCGAGGATCGCCTCGTCGATCGCGTCGGCGGCCCACAACGGGTCGCGGTCGGCGGGCAGGCGATAGGAGTTCGTGTTCGGCGCGTGGATCGCGCCGGGCGTGAGCGGCTCGAACGGTTCGCGCAGGGCGGGCACGCCCGTCAGCGCGAGCGCCCCCATCGTCACGCCGTGGTAGGCGAGATCGCGCGCGACGACCTTCGTGCGCGTCGCTTCGCCCCTCTGCCTGAAGTAGGCGCGCGCGAGCTTCCACGCCGCCTCGACCGCTTCGGCGCCGCCGTTGGTGAAGAAGACGCGGTTCAGTTCCCCCGGCGCGAGCTCGGCGATGCGTGTCGCGAGCTCGATCGCGCGGGGATGCGCGTAGCTCCAGTTCGTGTAGAAGGCGAGCTCGTCGATCTGGCGCGCCGCGGCCTCGCCGAGCTCGCTGCGGCCGTAACCGATGTTCACGCAGAAGAGCGACGAGAGGCCGTCGAGGTAGCGGTTGCCCTTCTCGTCGTACACGTACGCGCCCTCACCGCGGACGATGATCGGCACGTCCGCGTGCTCGAACGCGCCCATCCGCGTGAAATGCATCCACAGATGGCGCTTGGCCTGCTCTTGAAGAACCTCGCCGGAGAGCATCTCTCGGTCCCCTTCCTTCCCCCTGTTTAGAACCGCCGCGACCCCGCCGCCGGATTGCCGGGACGGGGCCTCGAAGTCCAGTCTACTGCCGCCCGCATTCGTGCACGACGGGACGCCGTCGAATGACGTAGCGTTCGGCCACGGACGCGACAACCGGGGGGAGGGCTGATGGCGAGCGAGCAGGCAGCGGCGACGACGGTTCCGATCACGTCGGGGGTCATGGACAAGGGCCTGAAGAAAAACGCGATCGGCTACGTCTCGAACATCGTCATCGGCGTCGCGTCGACCGCGCCCGCATATTCGATCGCGGCGACGCTCGGTTTCATCATCGCCGACCCCGGCGTGAGGACCCACGGGCCCGCGGTGATGCTGGCGTCGTTCATCCCGATGCTGCTGATCTCGCTCGCGTACCGCTACCTGAACAAGGCGGACCCGGACGCCGGCACGAGCTTCGCCTGGACGACGCGCGCCTTCGGCCCGACGGTCGGCTGGCTCAACGGCTGGGCGATCTTCCTCGCCGACCTGCTCGTGATGGCCTCGCTCGGCCTGATCGCGGCGGTGTACACCTACCAGCTTTTCGGCTGGACGTACGGCGAAACGCACAAATGGGTCGGGCTCGTCGGGTGCGTCCTGTGGATCCTGCTCATGACCTGGATCTGCCACCGCGGCATCGAGCTCTCGGCGCGCATCCAGCAGGTCCTGCTCAGCTTCGAGTTCGTGATCCTCGTCGTCTTCTCGGTGGTCGCGATCGTCGACGTGTACACGGGCAACGGCGGCTCCGGGGCGATCCAGCCGCACGCCTCTTGGTTCAACCCCTTCGACCTGAAGTTCCACGACCTGCTGGTAGCGATGCTGCTCGGGGTGTTCCTCTACTGGGGCTGGGATTCGGGCGTCGCGGTCAACGAGGAGTCCGAGGATTCGGCCGAGGGTCCGGGGAGAGCGGCCGTCGTCTCGACGCTGCTTCTCGTGGCGATCTACCTGCTCGTCGCGACCGGGGCGACGGCATACCACGGTTTCAACTTCTTCCTCGGTGAAAGCGAAGCGGCCGAAGCCCACCGCTCGGACATCCTCCACGCGCTCGGCGGCGGCGTGCTCGGCTCGGTCGGGGTGAAGTTCCTGATCGTCGCCGTGCTCACCAGCGCCGCCGCCTCGACCCAGACGACGATCCTGCCGACAGCCCGCACGACGCTGTCGATGGCCCACTGGGGTGCGATCCCGAGCGTGATCGGCAGGATCCACCGTCGCTTCCTGACGCCGCCCGTCTCGACCTGGGGCTTCGGCGTGCTCTCGATCGTGATCGCGGTGCCGCTGATCCTGATCTCCACCGAAGTGCTCGAACTCGCGGTCGTCGCGCTCGGGATCCCGGTCTGCTTCTACTACGGCACGACGGGCTTCGCCTCGGCGATGTACTACCGCAAGGAACTCTTCCACAGCGCCCGCAAGTTCTTCCTCGTCGGCCTGCTGCCCGTGCTCGGCGGGCTGATGATGTACGGGATCGGCGGCTACGCGATCTACTACTACGGCAAAGCCGAAAACGCCGAAGGCAAAATCTACCTCGGGCTGACGCTGCCGATCTGGCTCGGCGTCGTCGGCATGTTGATCGGGCTGGCGATCGCCCTCGCGCTGCGCTTCCACTACCGCAAATTCTTCTCGCGCAAACTCGAAACGGCGCCGGCGGGCCTGCTCGACGCCCCGGTCGAGCACGCGCCGATGCACCTCATGGGCTCAGAACACGTCACGAGCGCGGAGCACCCGTTCAGGCCGGAGTCCGCGGCGCCCGAGGACGAGCCGCCGCCGCCCGCCTAGAGCACTAGCCCGCGTCGAGCTCGAGCTGGCCGGTCGGCGAGCCGTACTCGGCGAGCAGGTCAAGGAACGGCTTCGGCTCGAACGCCTCGGGGCCGAGCACGCCGGCGCCCTTCCAGACGCCGCGGTCGAGCAGCTCGAGCGCGACAACCGGGTTGATCGCCGTCTGCCACACCACCGCCTGACTGCCGTACTCGCGCATCGTCATCTCGTTGTCCGCGACGTGGTACAGGTACGTCGAGCGCGGCGCGCCGTCCTTTCCCTTGCCGGTCACCCATGTGCCGGCGCACGTGCGGCCGCTCATCCTGTCGCCGAGCGTGGCGGGGTCGGGGAGCGTCGCCGCGACAACGTCGCGCGGGCTCACCTCGACGCCGCGCACCGACACCGGCTCGGTCGAGTCGAGACCGAGTTTCTGGAGCGTCTGCAGCACGCCGATGAACTCGCCGCCGAGGCCGTACTTGAACGTCACGCGCCTGCAGGGCACCCAGCGCGGGATGAGGACGACCTCCTCGTGCTCGACGTTGACGCATTCGACGGGGCCGATCCCCTCCGGGAAGTCGAAGATCTCGGGCTCGGAGAACGGCGCGGTCGTGTAGAAGCCGCGCTCCTTCTCCCAGATCAGCGGCGGGTTCAGGCACTCCTCGATCGTCGTCCAGATCGAGAACGTCGGCGCGAACTCGTAGCCCTCGACCTCGAGGTTCGCGCCGTCGCGCACGCCGATTTCGTCGATGTCGCTGAAGAGCTCGTCCGCGGCGTAGCGCGCGAAGATGTCCGAGAGGCCCGGCTCGACGCCGATCCCGACGAGCGCGAGAAGGCCCGCCTTCTCCCACTCCCCCTGGACGGCGAACTGGCGCTCGCCGAGCATCTCGCCCGTCTCCTCGTACGGTCGCTCCGCGTTCGGGTGCGAGAGCGTCATCGCCATGTCCAGGTAGGTGACGCGCGCGTCGAAGCAGGCGCCGAAGATCGGCTCGTTGAAGCGCGGGTCGCACGCGTTGAGCACCGCGTCGGGCTGGACGCGCCCGATCAGCTCGACGAGCTCCTCGCGGCTGGAGGCGTCGACGCGCTCGGCCGCGAAGCGGTCCGCTTCGCCGAAACGCCCGGCCGCAGCCTGCGCGCGCTCGAGCGAAACGTCGGCGAGCACGACGCCGTCGAAGGCCGGCCGGCGCTGCGCGATCGTCGCGAACGCCGCGCCCACCCCACCCGCCCCCACGACCAGTACCTTCACGCGGCGCATTCTTACGCATCGCTCCCGGCACCGTTCCCGGGACGTCTTTAGACTCAGCGCGGCCGGTGTCCGACGCGCTCTACGTCATCATCTTCGTCGCCGGCACCGCGGTGAGTCTGCTCGCGAGCTGGCGTCTCGTGGGCGCTCTCGAGCGCGTCGGGGGCGCCGCCGGGCTCTCCGAGGGCGCGCTCGGCATGCTCGCCGCGCTCGCCGCCGACGCGCCCGAGATCACGGCCGCCGTGAGCGCGATCGCCGCGAACGACAGACACGTCGGCGCGGGCGTCGTGATCGGCTCGAACGTCTTCAACATCGCGGCGCTGATCGGCGTCGCGGGCGTCGTCGGCGGCTTCATCGCCCTCGACCGGCGCGTCGTGAGCTTCGCCGGGTCGGTAGCGGTCTGGATTGCGCTTGTGGCGCTGCTCGCCGTCACGGGCGCCCTCGCGCCGGCAGTCGCGCTCGTCGTCGCGCTGATCGCGTTCGCACCGTACCTCGCGGTGCTGGCGATGCAGCCCGAGCACCTCGACACGCTGTCGCTGCCGGACCGCTGGCGAAACCTGCTCGCCGCCACCGTCCGCGCCGAGGAGCACGAGATGGAGGAAGGCATCGAAGCGCTGCGCGGGCGCGCGACGCGCGCCGACATGCTGCTCGCGCTCGCGCTCGTCGTCGTCGTCGTCGGCGCGAGCATCGCGATGGAGCGCTCGGCGACGACGCTCGGGGCGCGCGCGTCCGTCGCGCCGATCGTCGTCGGCGCCCTCGCGCTCGCGGTCGTGACGAGCCTGCCTAACGCCGTCGCGGGCGTGTACCTCGCGCTACGCGGCCGCGGCGCCGCGGTCCTCAGCACGGCGCTCAACAGCAACTCCATCAACGTCATCGTCGGCCTGCTCGTCGCGACGACGATCCTCGGCGCGGGCTCGCCGTCGAGCGAGACGACGTACGTCGCGGCGGCCGCGCTCGCGCTGACGTGCATCGCGCTGCTGCTCTGCCACTGGGCGCGCGGCGTCACGCGCACGATCGGCTGGCTCATCATCGCCGCGTACGCGGTCTACGTCGCGGTGCTGCTCGCGCGCTTCTGAGCGCGGGACGAACGGGGCGGCCAACCGCCCCGTTCGCTGCGCCCCGCGCCTTCTGTGCGCCTGCTCTGGGGGACCGACGCACAATGCTCGGCTTCGTGCCCAGGCCGCTTTGGCGGCGTCCCTGCCACGCGGTCCGTCCCCGCAGCGGATCCTCGACGATCACCCCGCCACGCGGGTGAATTGGACGTGACCGATGTGTTGCTATTTCGTTACCGCGGAACGTCTGGCGGCGCCGCGGGTTCTAACGACGAACGGCCTATTGAGCCGATCTATTCTCGGACGATGCCCACGAAGCTCAACACGGCGCGCCTGCTCGCGCCCGCCGCAGCGCTCTGCGCGCTCTTCGCCGCGCCCGCCCTTGTGCGCGCGGAAACGGCTCGCCCGCTGCCGACGTCGGACTACACGAGCGTTCCGGTGTGCAAGCAGCCGACGCGCCATCACGAGACGTGCCTGGCGACGCGCCTGGTCGCGTTGACGGCGTCCGCGCGGGCGCACCGCCACCCGATCGGCGTGCGCAGGGCGCGCGTGCTGAGCGAGCCGTCGGCGCTGACGGGCGACTTCGGGCTGCGCCCGATCGACATCCACCACGCCTACCTGCTGCCGCTCGACGCGCCCGAAGGCGCCGGCGGCGAACGCGAGACGGTCGCCGTCGTCGACGCGTACAACGACCCCGCGATCGAAGAAGACCTGAGGCGCTACGACGAAGAATTCGCGCTGCCGGACTGCACCAGGGCGAACCGCTGCCTGACGGTCGTCAACGAACACGGACAGGCCAGCCCGCTGCCGTTCCCGCAGACGACGACGGAACTGCGCCACGCGGGCGAAGTCGAACAGCCCGGGCCCGCGCCGGAAGAAGCAGACAGGGCCGAACGCGCCGAAGACTGGAACATCGAGACCTCGCTCGACGTCGAGACGGTGCACGCCACGTGCGCGAACTGCAGGATCCTGCTCGTCGAGTCCAGCTCCGAAGAAGACGGCGAACTCTTCGAAGCCGAGCGCACCGCCGACGCCGCCAAGCCGGTCGCGGTCACGAACTCCTGGGGCGGCCAGGAGGAACAGGGCGAACGCAAAAACGACGAAACGGCGCCCTTCGACGACCCCGGCACGGTCGTCACGGCGGCGGCTGGCGACGAAGGCTACCGGGAGTGGGATCAGCGCAGCTACGAAAATTGCCGCGACGAAGACGAAATCTTCGAAGCGACCGGACGCGGCGGCTTCCACGTGTGCACCGCCAGCCTCGAGGAAGGCCCGCTGTTCCCCGCCTCCTCGCCGGACGTCGTCGCCGTCGGCGGCACCCGCCTGACGCTCAGCGAAGCGGACGGCTACGGCGGCGAGAGCGCCTGGAACGGGGAAGGAGCGGGCGGCGCGGGCTGCTCGATCTTCTTCGCCGCGCCCGATTGGCAGGCGGCGGTGAGCGACTGGTCGAGCGTCGGCTGCGGCGAAAAGCGCGCCGTCGCCGACGTCTCCGCCGACGCGGCGCCCGAAACGGGCTTCGCCGTCTACGACACCGACGGGGGCTGCGCGGAACGCTACGTGGGCTGGTGCACGATCGGCGGCACCAGTCTCGCCGCGCCGCTCATCGCGTCGGCGTTCGCCCTCGCGGGCGGAGCGCACGGGACCGCTTACCCCGCCGAGCTTCTCTACGAAACGCTCGGCGACGACCCCGCCGCCCTGCACGACGTGACGAAGGGGTCGGATGGCGTGTGCACGCACCTCGCGGAATGCTCCGACGCAGAATCCGAAAAGGAAGAGTCGGAAACGTGCGCCGGCGCCGCGATCTGCACGGCGGGCGCCGGCTACGACGGGCCGACCGGCGTCGGCACGCTCGCCGGGCTCGGCGCGCTGCGCGCGGGCAGCACCGAAAGCGAAACGGCGAGCGAAAGGGCCGAGCGCGAAGCAAACGACTTCGGCATCGAGCGAGCCGAAGAAGAACGGGCCGCAAAGGAAGCGCCGAAACCCGACGTCAAGCCCGCGAAAGCGATCACAATCAGTTCGCTCAAGCTCACCCCCCGCGCGCGCGCCGCGTTCCGCGCGCGCACGTCGCACGGCCGCACGATCGCGTTCACGCTGCGCGCGAGCCGCGCGGGCCGCGCGCGGGCGCGCCTCTACCGCCTCGTGCGCGTCGGCCGTCGCTACGTCTGGCGCGCAACACGCGCCTCGCGCGTGATCACGCTGAGGGCCGGGGCGAGCTCGTGGCGCCTGACGACGAAGACGGAGCTCCACGCGGGCCGCTACATCCTGAAGGTCGCGCCGCTGCCGACGGGCCGCGGCCGCTCCGTCGAGTTCAAGATCGCCTGACGCCGGCGCATGCGGTTCGCGAGGAAACGCCGCGCCGGTGCCGGTGCGCGCCTCGAAAATCCGGCCGCAGGCCGCGCGGGCTCCTCCATGCCGCCCTATTCTCGGCGTATGGGCCGCTCTGCCGCGCACCGGGCGCGTGCGGGCGCGCTGCTCTCGGGCGCGCTCATCCTGCTCGCCCTGCCAGCCGTCGCGCACGGCGAAAGCGCCACGCCGCTGCCGGCGCGCGACTACGCGGTCGTGCCCGTCTGCCGCAGGCCGGCGCCGCGGCATTCGAGCTGCCTCGCGCAGCGGCTCGTCCCGCTCACGAGGGCGGCGCACGAACACCGCCACCCGATCGGCGTGCCCCGCGCGGCGGTGCGCGCCACCCCCTCGACCGAGGAAGGCGACCTCGGCATCAGGCCGCAGGACATCCACAGCGCCTACTCGCTGCCGGTGGATGCACCCGCCGGCGCGACGGTCGCGATCGTCGACGCCTTCAACGACGTGAACGTCCAGGCGGACCTCAATACGTACAGCTCGACGTTCTCGCTGCCGGCGTGCACGACGGCGAACGGCTGCCTCACCGTCGAGAACCAGAAAGGCAACACGGAAGCGAGCGCGCTGCCCTTCCCGAAATCCGAAAGCGAACTGAAAGCGCGCGCTAAAGGAGGCAAACACGGGCTCGAAGAAGCCGAAGATGCGCTCGGCTGGGACGAAGAGATCTCCCTCGACGTCGATACGGTCCACGCGACGTGCCAGAACTGCAAGATCCTGCTGGTCGAGGCCGAAGGCGAAGCAAATGAAGCGCTCTTCGAAGCCGAGACCACGGCTGAGGCGGCCAAACCCAGCGCTATCAGCAATTCCTGGGGGACGCCCGAAACGGCCTCGGAACGAACGGAATTCGAAGCGGCGCCCTTCGACGACCCGGGCACCGTCATCACCGCGGCCGCCGGCGACGACGGCTACCTCGACTGGGAGATGACCGAATGCTTCGAAGAAGCCGAATATGACCTCACGCCTCCCTCGTGCAGGATCATGTACGCCGAAGGCCCCGAGTTCCCCGCGTCCTCGCCCGACGTCGTCGGCGTCGGCGGCACACGCCTGACGCTCACGGAAAAAGACGAATGGGCAAGCGAGACCGTCTGGAACGGCACCGGCGCCGGCGGCAGCGGCTGCTCGATGTACTTCGACGCCCAGAAGTGGCAGCGCGAAACCTCGACCTGGGCGGACGTCGGCTGCGGTGAAAAGCGCGCCGTCGCTGACGTCGCCGCCGACGCGTCGCCGCACAGCGGACTCGCCGTGTACGACAGCAATGGCGGGTGCGAGGAAGAAGATGCGCCCGCGGGCTGGTGCACGATCGGCGGCACCAGCCTCGCCTCGCCGATGATCGCCGCGACGTTCGCGCTCGCCGGCGGCGCAAACGGCGTCGCGTACCCCGCGCAGACGCTCTACGAGAACGAGGCCGGCGCGCCCTCCTCGCTGCACGACATCACGGTCGGCTCGAACGGCGCGTGCGCGAAACTCGGCAGCTGCACCGAAAAAGAGGAAGAGGAGTCGTGCGTCGGAAAAATCGCGATCTGCAGCGCCGGGGTCGGCTACGACGGGCCGAGCGGCGTCGGCACACCGGACGGGCTGACCGCCTTCACCCCGCCGAAGGAAAAGACTGAACGAGCGCACGCGCTCGACATCACGTCGCTCGTGATCACGCCGCGCGCGCTCGCGGCGTTTCGCGCACACGGCGCGCACGGCAGGACCGTGTCCTTCACGCTGCGCGCCAGCGCCGCAGGCCGCGTTCGCGCGCGCCTTTACCGGCTCACGCGCTCCGGACACCGGGAAGTCTGGCGCGCGGCAGGCGTCGCACGGGTGATCACGCTGAAGGACGGCGCGAGCTCGTGGCGCCTCACGTTCTCCGTGCCGCTGCGCGCCGGACGCTACACGCTGACGCTCTCACCGCTCGCCGCGGGCCGCGGGCGCTCGGTCAAGTTCAGGATCGCCTAGCCGACCGCGTCCGGCGCGGCGGCCTGCCGCAGCGCCGGGTCGGCGACGATCCGCACATCGACGCCCGGCAGGCCGCGGATCAGCCTCGTCACCAGGGAACGTTCGGCGCCGCCGAGACGCAGCCCGCGCGGCTGCGGCGGAGTGCCGAGCAACAGGTACGTCACGCCGAGCTCCTGGGCGACACGGATCGCGACCTCCGCGGCGTCATCGCCCTCTTCGACTTTCAGGCGCACGTCGAGCATCGACGTCAGGCGGCGCAGCTCCTCGAGCTGGCGGCGGTCCTCGGCGCTCGGCTCGCGGCCCGACGGCCGCACGACGAGGACGTCCAGGTCGGCGTCCAGGCGCTGCGCCGAACGCCACGCGCGGCGCACGACCCGCTCGCCGTCCGCGTCGAGCGTCGCGAGGGCGAGCAGGCGCTCGGCTATCGCCTGCGGCCCGAGGTCGGCCTCGCCGCGCAGACCCTCCTCGTCGCGGCGTACGACGGGCGCCGCCTCACGCAGCAGGCGCCGGACCTCGACCTCGTCCGCGACCTGACGCAGCGCCGTCTCGCGCAGCGCGGCGAGGTTCTCGACCTTGAAGAAGTTGTTGAGCGCCGCCTGGACGCGCTCGGGCCGGTACACCTTGCCGGCGCGCAGGCGCGAGATGAGCGCCTCGGGGGTGAGGTCGATCAGGACGACCTCGTCGGCGTCCGAGAGGACGCTGTCGGGGACCGTCTCGCGGACCTTGGTGCCGGTCAGCTGCGCGATCTGGTCGTTGAGGCTCTCCAGGTGCTGCACGTTGACGGTCGAGAAGACGTCGATCCCGGCGTCGAGCAGCGTCTGGACGTCCTCGAAGCGCTTCTCGTGTTCGACGCCCGGGGCGTTGGTGTGCGCGAGCTCGTCCACGAGCGCGAGTTCGGGGGCGCGCGCGAGGATCGCGGGCAGGTTCATCTCTTCGAGCTCGCGACCGCGGTACTCGAGCGCGCGGCGCGGCACGAACTCCAGGCCGTCGGCCTGCGCGACCGTCTCGTCACGGCCGTGGGGCTCCAGGTAGCCGACGACGACGTCGCGGCCGGTCTCGGCTTCGGCGCGGCCCTCGCCGAGCATGCGGTACGTCTTGCCGACACCCGGCGCCATGCCGATGAACACCTTCAGCCTGCCGCGACCCTCGGGCATGGCTGGATTGTCGCCTACCGGGCGACGGTTCCGCTCAGGCGCCGAGCAAGTTGTGGATGATCAGGTCGATCAGCTTGATGCCGATGAACGGGGCGATGATGCCCCCGAGCCCGTAGATCCACAGGTTGCGGCGCAGCAGCGCGCTCGCGCCGATGGGCCGGTAGCGCACGCCGCGCAGCGCGAGCGGGATCAGCAGCGGGATCACGAGCGCGTTGAAGATGATCGCCGAGACGATCGCCGAGCGGGGGGTGCCGAGGTCCATGATGTTCAGCACCGACAGCGGGCTCTTCTGGTGCGGCCCGACGGCCCACGTCGTGACGAAGATCGCGGGCAGGATCGCGAAGTACTTGGCGACGTCGTTGGCGATCGAGAACGTCGTCAGCGACCCGCGGGTGATCAGGAGCTGCTTGCCGACCTCGACGATCTCGATGAGCTTCGTCGGGTTGGAGTCGAGGTCGACCATGTTGCCGGCCTCGCGCGCCGCCTGGGTGCCCGTGTTCATCGCGACGCCGACGTCGGCCTGCGCGAGCGCCGGAGCGTCGTTGGTGCCGTCTCCGGTCATCGCGACAAGTCGCCCTTCGGCCTGCTCCTCGCGGATCAGCTCGAGCTTGCGCTCCGGCGTGGCTTCGGCGAGGAAGTCGTCGACGCCGGCCTCCTCGGCGATCTTCGCGGCCGTGAGTTTGTTGTCGCCGGTCACCATCACGGTGCGGATGCCCATCGCGCGCAGCTCGTCGAAGCGGTGGCGCATGCCCTCCTTGACGGTGTCCTTCAGGTAGATGACGCCGAGCACCTGACTGTCGCGCGCGACGGCGAGCGGCGTGCCGCCCTCGCGGGCGATGCGGTCGAGCGCGTCCTGGAGCGCGGGTGGCGGCGACCCGCCTTCCTCGCGCACGAAGTCGATGATCGCGTCGCCCGCGCCCTTGCGCAGCTGCTGTCCGTTGAGGTTCACGCCGCTCATGCGCGTCTGCGCGGTGAAGGGCACGAACTCGGCATCGAGGGAGCCCATGTCGTGCTCGCGCAGGCCATATTTCTTCGCGAGCACGACGATCGAGCGTCCCTCGGGCGTCTCGTCGGCGAGCGAGGAGAGCTGCGCCACCTCGGCGAGCTCGGACTCGGCGACGCCCGGCATCGGCACGAATTCGGACGCCAGGCGGTTGCCGATCGTGATCGTGCCGGTCTTGTCGAGCAGCAGCACGTCGACGTCGCCGGAGGCCTCGACGGCGCGGCCCGAGAGAGCGAGGACGTTGCGGCGCACGAGGCGGTCCATGCCCGCGATGCCGATCGCGGAGAGCAGGGCGCCGATCGTCGTCGGGATCAACGCCACAAGAAGGGCGATGAGCGTCGTCTCGGAGATCGAGGTGCCGGCGAAGAGGCCGAACGGGCGCAGCGTCGCGACGACGATCACGAAGATCAGCGTCAGCGCGGCGAGGAGGATGTTCAGCGCGACCTCGTTCGGCGTCTTGCGCCGCGCGGCACCCTCGACGAGTGCGATCATGCGGTCAAGGAACGACTGCCCCGGTTCCTGGGTGATTTCGACGATGATCTCGTCGCTCGTGACGCGCGTGCCGCCGGTGACGGCGCTGCGGTCGCCGCCGGACTCGCGGATGACGGGCGCGGACTCGCCGGTGATCGCCGACTCGTCCACCGTGGCGATTCCCTCGATGACGGTGCCGTCGCCGGGGATCAGGTCGCCGGCGGTCACGACGACGATGTCGCCGCGCATGAGCTCCGACGCGGCCTTCGTCGAGCCGTCCTTCAGCTTCGCGACGGTCTCCTTGCGCATCGAGCGAAGCGTGTCCGCCTGCGCCCGGCCGCGGCCCTCGGCGAAGGCCTCGGCCATGTTCGCGAAGATCACCGTCAGCCAGAGCCAGATCGAGATCGTGAGCGTGAACCAGGCCGGGTCGTTGCCGCCGCCGAGAGGCTTGCCTCCGAAGACCTGGATGAACCACGTGATCGTCGTGATCACGGAGCCGATCTCGACCACGAACATCACGGGGTTGCGGATCTGCACCCGCGGGTCGAGCTTGATCACGCTGTCGAGCAGCGCGCGCCAGACGATCTCGCGCTGGAAGAGCGAGATGGCCTGCCGTTCGCTGTGGGCTTCAGCGGCCACTTGCGAGCCCTCCCTGCATGCGGTCGAGGGCCAGGTTCAGTTCAAGCACGTTGACGCCTTCTTCGCCGGAGAAGCCGAGGAAGCGACTGCTCGTGTACGTCGGGATCAGCGCGAGCACGCGTCCGAGAGCGAGGTGGCGCAGCGCGGCGACGCGATGCGCCTGGATGCGGGCGTTCGCGACGGAGATTTCGGGGTCCAGCCCCGAGGCGGAGCTGTTCGCCGCGTCGACGGGGACGTTCGACGGGCGCAGCCCCGGGTAGTACGGCCGGTTCAGTTTGATGTAGGCCTTGATGTGTTTGCTGATCGCTTCCTTCGTCGCGACGCTGTTCGGGCCGAGGTTCGAGAAGGTCGACGCCGCGGCGTTGTATTCGCCGCCTTCGGTTGCCGAGGGGCGGCTCTGGAAGTAGCGCGGGTCGGGCGTCGTTTCGACGACGCCTTCGTTTTCGACGAGTTTGCCGTGCTTGTAGACGGGGGTCTGGAACGACTGCCCGATGAGCTCGGAGCCGATGACCTTGCCGCCGACGGTGATCTGGCTGCCGTTCACCTCGTGCGGGAAGACGACCTGGCCGACGCCGGTCATCACGAGCGGGTAGAGGATCCCGCCGGCCACGACGATGACCAAGGCCGCGATGAGCGCCCGGACCGTCTCGCGTTTGAACGAGTCGCTGGCCATCACTTGTAGAGGTGTCCGGTGAGACCCTGGACGATCGGCCCGAGCAGCAGCGCGGGGAAGAACGTGAGCGCGCCGACGAGGACGATGACGCCGATCAGCAGCACGACGAAGGTCGGGTTGTCGGTGCGCATCGTGCCGAGCCCGGCGGGGGTTATGCGCTTGCCGGCGAGCGCTCCGGCCACGGCGAGCGCGAAGAGGATCGGCGCGTAGCGCGCGAAGAGCATGTCGAAGCCGCCGAGCAGGTCGGTGAAGGTGAGGCCGTGCGAGCCGACGTTGCCGGCCGTCGGTTGCACGAAACCGGAGTAGCCCGCGAACGCCGATCCGTTGTTGTTCGCCTGCGACAGGTAGGCGTAGAACGTCTCGGAGAAGCCCTGCGGCCCCCCGGCCGCCGCTTTGGATATCGACTGCGTGCCGGCGTTGGTGGCTGTCGCGAGCGCGGTACAGAACAGCGCGGCGAGAGGTGTTATCAGGATGCCGAGGCCCGCGAGCTTGATCTCGCGCGCCTCGAGCTTCTTGCCGAGCCACTCGGGGGTGCGGCCGACCATCAGACCGCCGATGAAGACGGCGAGCAGGACGTAAAGCAGGATCGAGTAGAGCCCCGTGCCGACGCCGCCGAAGATGACCTCGCTCGCGGAGAGGTTCGCGAACGGCACGGCCCCGCCGATGCCCGTGAACGACTCGATCGCGCTGTTCACCGCGCCGCACGAGGTGACGGTCGTGACGACATCGAAGATCGCGGAGCCGGCGATGCCGAAGCGCTGCTCCTTGCCTTCCATGTTGCCGCCGCCCGAGCCCGAGATGACGCCGGTGTGCAGCCCCGCGGCGTGCTGCGCCGGCGAACCGTGTGCCTCGGCGATGTACGCCACGGCGCACGCGCCGAGGAACATGATCGCCATCGTCGCGTAGATCGCGTAGCCCTGGCGGCGGTTGCCGGTCATGCGTCCGTACATGAACACGAGGGCCGCCGGGATGACGAGCACCAGCAGTATCTCGAAGAGGTTCGTGAACTGGTTCGGGTTCTCGAACGGGTGGGCCGAGTTTGTGTTAAGGAAACCGCCGCCGTTCGTGCCGAGCTCCTTGATCGCCTCCTGCGAGGCGATCGGCCCCATCGCGATCGTCTGCGTGGCGCCCGTGAGCGTGTGCACGGTCAGGTAGTGGGAGAAGTTCTGCAGCACGCCTTGCGACATGAGGACAATCGCGCCGACGATCGAGATCGGCACGAGCACGTACAGCAGGGTGCGCGTCATGTCGTGCCAGAAATTGCCGATGCCGCTGCCGCTGCGGCCGATGATCCCGCGCACCAGCGCGACCGCGACAACGATGCCGACCGCCGCCGAGGCGAAGTTCTGCACCGTCAGCCCCGCCATCTGGCTGAAGTAGCTCATCGTCGTCTCGCCGCTGTAGTACTGCCAGTTGGTGTTGGTGAGGAACGAGGAGACGGTGTTGAACGTCACGTTCCACGGCGCCGAGTGAAAGCCCTCGGGGTTCAGGCCAGTCCAGCTCCACAGCGTCTGCGTGCGCAATATGAAGTAGAGGATCAGCCAGCCGAAGAGCGAGAAGAGAAGCAGGCTGCGCGCGTACGCCTTCCAGTCCTGTTCGCGCCTGGAGTCGACGCCGACGATCCGGTAAACGACGCGCTCGACCGGCCCGACGATCGGTGTGAGCCACACGCGCTGGCCGGTGTAGACCTTCGCGAGGTAGGAGCCGAGCGGGAACGCGAGCGCCGTCAGCGCGAGGATGAAGACCACGATCGTGGCCCAACCCGCGAATGTCATTACAGGTTCTCGCCGCGGACCAGCGCGTAAAAGAGGTACAGGATGACCAGTACCGAGACGATCAGGCCGATGATGTCCGCGGCGCTCATATGCGGCGGATCCCCTCGACCATCGCCAGCAGCACCGCGAACATCCCGACGCCGAGGAGAATCGAAACGATGTCCATGGCCGTCACTGTCGCGCACGTCCCGTGTCGGCCACATAACGATCCGCCGCGCCGGCGTGACGATTTCGTGACGGTCAGTCGGTCATGCGGTAACCGACGCCGGGGTCGGTAACTATGTAACGCGGCGCGCCGCCCTCCTCGGGCTCTATCTTCGCGCGCAGCCGCGCGATGTGGGTGCGCAGTATCTGTATGTCGTCGGCGTACTCGGGCCCCCACACGTCCGTCAGGAGGCGGCGGTGTGTCATCAGTCGCCCGCGGTTGCGCGCGAGCACGCGCAGCAGGTCGAACTCGATCGGGGTGAGGTGGATCGCCTCGCCTTCGCGGCGCACGAGATGCGCCGCGAAGTCCACCTCGAGCCCGTCGACCTCGAGCACCGGCTCCTCGTCGCCGCCGCCGACACGGCGCAGCGCCGCCTGCAGGCGCGCGACGAGCTCGCGCGTGCCGAACGGCTTGGTGATGTAGTCGTCGGCGCCGGCCTCGAGCGCCTTCACCTTCTGGTCCTCGTCGCCGACGGCGGAGAGCACGAGGATCGGCATCGCGGTCCACTCGCGCAGGCTGCGCGTCAGCTGGACGCCGTCGCCGTCCGGCAGCACCAGGTCGATGATCGCCGCCTCCGGGGGCCTGACGGAGGCGACGTCGAGCGCCTCCGAGACGGTTTCCGCGGGCACCGCCACAAAGCCCGCCTCACGCAGCACCACTTTCAGGGCGCGGACGATCTGCGGCTCGTCGTCGACGACCAGGATGCGCGGCGGCGCAGCCTGCTCGGTCAAGCGTCCCGGCCGCCGGCGACACCTGCTGCCGGCTCGCTCGGCTCCTGTGTCTTGCCGTCGTCGGCGACGACCTTGAATTCGAACACGAACGTCGCGCCCTGGCCCGGTAGCGACTCGACGTGCAGGGTCCCTTCGTTGGCCTCGGCGAAGCCGCGCGCGATCGCGAGCCCGAGGCCCGAACCGCGGTGCTCACCCCCGAGCCCGCCGGCGCGGTAGAACGGCTCGAAGACGCGGTCGAGTTGAGCGGGGGGGATTCCGGGACCGCGGTCGACGATGCGGATGATCACGCGGTCGCCGCCGGTGCCCGTCGTGGCGAGGCTGCGAACGGCGCGCGCACGGACGGAGACAGGGTGCCCGCCGCTGTAACGGCGCGCGTTTTCAAGGACGTTCACGAAGGCGCGCTCCATCTGCACCGGGTCGAGGTTCAGCAGCGGGATGTCGGCGTCGATCGCGAGGTTGAAGTCGTCGCTGCCCGCGCTGGCCTCCTGAACTGACGCGCGCAGCAGCTCGTCGATCGACGTCCAGCTGCGGTGCGGCTCGGCGGCACCCGCTTCCAGGCGCGAGAGATCCAGCAGGTTCTCGACCAGGCGGGACAGGCGCGCCGCCTCCTCCTGGATGACGCTCGCGAGTTCGGCGCGCTCGGCGTCCGAGAGGGCCGGCGAGGCGATCGCGTCGCCCGCGGCGCTGATCGCCGTGAGCGGCGAACGCAGGTCGTGTGAGACGGCGCGCAGCAGCGCCGTCTTGAGCGTGTCGGCGCGGCGCAGCGCAGCAGTCTCGACCACGCCGCCGAGGAGTTCCTCGCGTTCCAGCGAGGCGGTGAGCAGCGCCTCGAGCGCCGGCACGACGCGCTCCTGCAGCCGCCTGAGGCTCGCCTCGGAGGCGTCGGCGCCGACGAGAACCGTGCCGATGCGTGCGCTGCCGTCACGGAGCGGGAAAGCGACGGTGCGCTCGTCGCCGTCGACGGCCTCCATCACGATCGCCGCGGAGCCAAGACCGAGCGCCTGCGCGATGCGCGCCGCGGCGGTGGGGAGCGCCTCGTTGAGACTGTCGGCGCCGAGCAAGAGGCGCGCCATCTCGGCGGCGAGGTCGGCCTCGCGGCGGCGATCCTCGGCGTCGCGCGTGCGCTTGCGCGCGATCTCCGAGAGGTAGCTCGCGATCATCGCGACGACGAAGAACGTGATCAGCGCGACCCAGTTGTCGGGATTGGAGATCGTGAACCGGCCGACCGGCGGCAGATGGAAATAGTTGAAGGCGGCGGCGCTGAGCAGCGCGGTCGCGGCGCCGAACGCCATGCCCCACGTGATCGAGACGATCAGGATCGCGGGCAGGTACACCACGCCGAGGGCCGCGACGGGCGCGACGTGCGCGAGCGGGTAGACGACCAGCGTGCTGAGCGCGACTCCGACGAGCGCGGCGAGCACGCCGACGCGGCGCGGCGGCGGTGTCGGGGATATCAGGAACGCGAACGGCATCGACACCGGCTGAGCGTAACGCGCGCGGCTGCGGTGTTTACGCCGCTGCGAGCGCCGCCGGCGCCCCGAACGGGACGAGCAAGGACGGAAGCTGCACCGTGCCGTCGGCGCGCTGGCCGTTCTCGAGCAGCGCGACGATCGTGCGACCCACGGCGACGGCGGTGCCGTTGAGGGTGTGCGGCGTCACCGTTCCGCTCTGCGTGCGCGCGCGGATCCCGAGCCGGCGCGCCTGGTAGTCCGTCGTGTTGGAGCAGGACGTGAGCTCGCGGTAACGCTCCTGCGAGGGGATGTACGCCTCGCAGTCGTACTTCTTCGCCGCGGAGGAGCCGAGGTCGCCGACGGCGATGTTCACGACCCGGTAGGGGAGCTCGAGCTCCTCGAGGATCTCGCGCTCGATCGAGAGGATGCGCTCGTGCTCGGCCGGCGAGTCCTCCGGTGCGACGAAGCTGAACATCTCGACCTTGTCGAACTGGTGCACGCGGAAGATGCCGCGCGTGTCTTTGCCGGCGGCGCCGGCCTCGCGGCGGAAGCAGGGCGAGAAGCCGGCGTAGCGCAGCGGAAGTTCCGCCGACTCGAGAATCTCGCCGTCGTGCAGCGACGCGAGCGCGACCTCGGACGTACCGACGAGGTAAAGCTCGTCGGCCGGCAGGGCGTAGATCTGCTCCTCCGGGTCGGGCAGGAAGCCCGTGCCGTAGAGCGCCCGCTCGCGCACCAGTACCGGCGGAAGTACCGGCTCGAAGCCGCGCCCGCGGAGCTTCTCGAGCGCCCAGCGCACGAGCGCCAGCTCGAGCATGACGAGGTCGCCCGTCAGGTACGCGAAACGCGAGCCCGACATGCGGGCGGCGCGGTCGGTGTCGATCCGGCCGCCCGCGAGCTCGAGATGGTCGCGCACCGGGAAATCGAAGCGTGCCGGCTCGCCCCACGTGGCGACGAGCTGGTCGTCCGGTCCGTCGGCGGCGGTGGGGTCCGGCAGGTTCGGCAGCGGTGCGAGCGCGTCGGCGAGTTTCGCCTCGACGTCGGCGAGCTCGCCGTCGAGCTCCTTGCCGCGCGCCGCGACCTCGCGCATCGCGGCGATCTCACGCTCACGCTCGTCGCCGGCGGCGGCGCGGATCCTGTCGTTCGCGGCGTTCTGCTCGGCCCGCAGGCCCTCGACCTGAGGCAGCAGTTCGCGCCGGCGGCGATCGAGTTCGAGCACCGCGTCGAGTGCGCCCGCCGCGTCCTCACCGCGGCGCAGCAGCGCCGAACGGACCTCGTCGGGATGGTCCCGGATCAGCCGCAGGTCGAGCACCGCGCGCGGTGCCCGCTACTGCGGGATGTTGGTGGTCGGCACTTTCGGCGCCGCCTTGCCGGCGTACGCCGCGAGGAATTCGGCGACTTCCTGTGCCTGCTTGCCGGTGACGATGTTCTGCGGCATGATCGCGCCGGAGAAGCCCCCGTTGTGGATCGCGTAGAGAACGTTGTTGACTTCCTCTTTGCGGAAGTTGAAATTCGGGCCGTTCGTCTTGACGCGGTTGGAGATCCCCGACGCGGAGCCCTCGGCGCCGACGACGGAGAGCGAGTGGCAGCCCGAGCAGTGCTCACGGAAGATGACCGCGCCGTTGTAGTACTGGCTCGTTTTCGGCACCGACACCGCCTGGGTGCCGCACGCCCCGATCGCCACCGCGCAGCCGACAGCAGCAGTTAGGGTCGCGAGGAGCCTCATCGCGCGGGAATATATCGGCCTGCCTAGAAGCCGTGCGCTGTCCCGGCGGCGCGTAGCGCGAGGAACGTGACGACGAGCGCCGACAGCGACATCACCCCGATCTCGCGCCGCACGATCGCGGCAACGATCGCCCGCTGCTCCTGCTCCGGCAGCTCCGCGACGCCCTGCGCGTCCTCGATGTCGCGCTGGTCGAGGATCGTCTGCGCGGACGTGACACGCAGCTGCTCGGCGATGAACGACACGGCGAGCGGCAGCAGCGCGTAGAGGTAGAAGAGCAGTTCGCTCGCGTGGTGGCCGGCGATCGTGAGCACGCCGACGAGCACCGCGAACACAAGCGCGAGCAGCTGCGCGCCGCGCAGCACGAGCCAGAACCGGCGCGCCGCGCGTTCGGGCAGCGTGCGCTCGCGCCAGAGCCAGCCGCCGTACACCGCCGTCACCGCGTTGAGCGCCGCGACCGCCAGCGCGAACGCTTCAACAAGGCCGGTCAAACCGCCCCAATTGCGCTCTTTGCCACTATGTAACTGGCTGCCACAAGCGGTGATATAACCACGACCGGTGCTGCGCAGCTACCTTCCCGCGATCGTCTTCCTGGCGCTCGGCGGTGTCGTCGGAGTCGCGTTCGCGACGCTGAACTCGGTGCTCGGCCCGCGTCGCGCCGCCGCCAGCAAGCAGGACCCGTACGAGTGCGGCCTGCCGTCAGAGGTCCAGCGCGGGATGCGCTTCGGCATCAGCTTCTACCTGATCGCGATGCTGTTCATCCTGTTCGACATCGAGGTCGTCTTCCTCTATCCGATCGCCGTCGAGCTGCGCGCCTACGGCGACTACGCGATGGTCGAGTCGGTCGTCTTCATCGTGCTTCTCTTCGTCGCCTTCGCGTACGTCTGGCGGCGCGGCGCGCTGGAGTGGAAGTGAGCGAGCGCGACGAGCTGTTCGACGCGAGCGCGCTGCGCGTCAACGAGCTAAACGCGCGCCAGATGCTGCGCGGCGCGGCGCTCGAGGGCCTCAACGCCCCCGCTCCGCTCGAGGGCGCCGAGCTCGAACGCCACGTCGAAGAACGGGTCCTCACGACCACGCTCGAGAAAGCCGTCGCGTGGGCGCGCTCCAACGCGTTCTTCCCCGCCACCTTCGGCCTCGCGTGCTGCGCGATCGAGATGATGTCGATCGTCGCCTCGCGCGTCGACGTAGCGCGTTTCGGCTACGAGGCGTTCCGCGCCTCACCGCGACAGGCCGACCTGCTCATCCTCTCGGGTCGCGTCTCGATCAAGATGGCGCCGATCGTGCGCCGCATCTACGACCAGATGCTCGAGCCGAAGTGGGCGATCGCGATGGGCGCCTGCTGCAGCTCGACGGGTGTCTTCAACAACTACGCGCTCGTGCCGGCCGACCACTTCATGCCGGTCGACGTGCACGTCCCGGGTTGCCCCCCGCGTCCCGAGGCGCTGATGCACGGCGTGCTCAGGCTGCGCAAGATGGTCCAGGACGACCCCGAGATGGGCTGGCGCGAGCGCTACGGCGCACAGGGCACCGAGGAGGTCCTGCCTCCGGCACCAGGCGGCGGGCGGTCCGGTGCCTGACGCTACCGGACTCGAGCTGATCGCCAAAGAGCTCGCCGACACGGTCCCAGGAGATGGCAGCCCGGTCCTCGGGACCGTGCACTTCCGCGGCCGCGGCACGCTGCTCGTCGACCCCGCCCGCATCCGACCCGTACTCGAACGGCTGCGCGGGATCGGCTACTCGTTCATGGCGAGCGTCCACGGCGTCGACCACTACCCCGAGGAGCCGCGCCTCGGCGTCTGTTACGAGCTCATCGACATGGCGCAGGTCGACCGCCTGACCGTGAAGGTCCGCGTCGCGACCGACGACCCCGTCGTCGACTCCGTGACGCCCGACTGGCCGACCGCCAACCACCAGGAGCGCGAGGTCTACGACATGTTCGGCGTCGTCTTCCGCGGCCACCCGGACCCGCGCAGGATCCTCATGCCCGAGGACTACGTCGGGCACCCGCAGCGCCGCGACTTCCCGCTCGGCGGCGAACCGGTGATCTTCACGTACAACGAGAACGAGGACATCGGGGGGGCGCGGTGAGCCAGCCGCGGATGTCCGACTACCGCCGCCGCGAGCAGAACATCACGCTCGGCTCGCTCGACGAGCAGGTCACCGAAGCCCGCGGCGGCGAGCTGCTGACGCTCAACTTCGGCCCGCACCACCCCGCCACGCACGGCGTGCTGCGACTCATCGCGACGCTGCAGGGCGAGGTGGTGCGCGAGATCAAACCGGTCATCGGCTACGTCCACACCGGGATCGAGAAGACCGCCGAGGACAAGGCCTACTGGAAGGTGATCCCGGTCATCGAGCGGATGGACTACCTCTCGTACTACTTCAACGCGATGGCCTTCTGCCTCGCCGTCGAGGAGCTCGCCGAAGTCCAGGTGCCAAAGCGCGCGCAGTACCTGCGCGTCATCCACCTCGAGCTGAACCGGATCATGTCGCACCTCGTGTGGCTCGGGACCAGCGCGCTGGACCTCGGCGCGATCTCGATGTTCTGGTACTGCTTCCGCGAGCGCGAGAAGATCCTCGACCTCTTCGAGATGTCCTCGGGCCAGCGGATGCACACCCGCTACTTCCAGATCGGCGGGGTCGCCGAGGACATCCCGCCGGGCTTCGCCGCCAAGCTCAGCGGCTTCCTCGCCGAAATGCCCGAACGCGCCGACCAGTACGCGGCGCTCCTCTCGCGCAACGAGATCGTGCTCCAGAGGCTGCGCGGCACCTGCCCGCTCGACACCGAGTCGCTGCTGCAGCTCGGCGTCACCGGCCCGCTCCTGCGCGCATCGGGCTACGGCTGGGACCTGCGCAAGGCGTCGCCGTACACCTCGTACGAGGACTTCCAGTTCAACATCCCGGTGGGGACCGTCGGCGACAACTACGACCGTTACGCGGTGCGCCTCGCGGAGATGTACGAGTCCGTGAAGATCGCGACGCAGGCACTCGAGGGCCTGCCCGAGGGACCGTGGATAACCGAGGACCGCAAGGTCGCGCTGCCGCCGCGTCACGAGCTCGCGACCTCGATGGAGGCGCTGATCCACCACTTCAAGCTCGTCACCGAGGGCATGCGTGTCCCGCCCGGGGAGATCTACTTCCCGATCGAGGGGCCACGCGGCGAACTGGGCTGCTACGTGCGCTCCGACGGCTCCTCCAAGCCGGCGCGCGTGCACATGCGCGACCCCTCCTTCGTCAACCTGCAGGCGACCTCGGCGATGGTCGAGGGCTCGTACATCGCGGACCTCATAGCGACGCTCGCGATGCTCGACCCGGTACTCGGGGGGATCGACCGGTGAGCGACCCGAGCGCGGTGGTGCGCCGCTTCGAGCACGGCTCGCGCGTGCCCGGCTGGGACCGCCCGGCGGACCTCGCCAAGCCGCCCGCGACGATCCCCGACCCCGCGGACGTCGACGTCCCGCCCGCGCTGCGCGAGCAGATCGAACACCACATGTCGCTCTACCCGGACCGGCGCTCCGCGGCGCTGCCGGCGCTCGAGGCGGCGCAGCGCGTGCACGGCTGGTGCTCACCCGAGGCGCTCGAGCAGGTCGCTTGCGTGATGCGCGTGACGCCCGCGTACCTCGAGTCGGTCGCGACGTTCTACGACATGCTCGAGACTTCGCCCGTCGCGCCGCACAGCGTCTACGTCTGCACGAACATCTCGTGCTCGCTGCGCGGCGCCGACGGCCTCCTCGACGCGCTGCGCGCGGCGACCGCGGACGACGGCGACGTCCACGTGCGCTCGTTCGAGTGCCTCGGCGCGTGCGACATCGCGCCGATGGCCTCCGTCGACGGCGTCTACGTCGGCCCGCTCGAGACCGACGACGTGCCGCGCCTGCTCGCCGACCTGCGCAGCGGCGAGCCGGTCCTCGCCGACCTGCAGCTCGCGCGGCGACCCGTCGCGGACCCCCGCGCCGACAGCAGCGAGTACCCGGAGCCCGCGCCCGAGCCGCAGAAACGGCCGACGCCATGAGCGACGAGCGCATGCTCCTGCTGACCGACATCGACGAGCCGGGCCTCGCGACCCGCGAGGTGTACGAGCGCCGCGGCGGCTACGACTCGCTGCGCAAGGCGCTCGCGATGAGCCCCGAGGAGGTCCTCGCGCAGCTCAAAGCCTCCGAGATCCGCGGCCGCGGCGGCGCCGGCTTCTCGATGGGTACGAAGATCTCGTTCCTGCCCGCCGGCGACATCGACAAGTACCTGGTCTGCAACGCCGACGAGTCCGAGCCCGGCACCTTCAAGGACCGCGAACTGATGCAGAAGACGCCGCACACGCTCATCGAGGGGATGATCATCGCCTCGTACGCGGCGGGCACGACGCGCTCGTTCATCTACATCCGCGGCGAGTACGTGCTGCAGGCCGACGTGCTCGACGCCGCGATCGCCGAAGCACGCGACGCCGGCTACGTCGGCGAGAACATCCTCGGCTCGGGCCACTCGCTGACGATGGTCGTCCACCGCGGCGCCGGCGCCTACATCTGCGGCGAGGAGACCGGCCTGCTCGACTCGCTCGAGGGCAAGCGCGGCAACCCGCGCCTGAAGCCGCCGTTCCCCGCCAACCAGGGGCTCTACCAGGGCCCGACGCTGATCAACAACGTCGAGACGCTCTCGACGGTGCCGGCGATCATCGCCATGGGCGGCGAGGAGTACGCGAAGCTCGGCACGCAGAACTCCACCGGCACGAAGCTCGTCTCGGTCTCCGGCCACGTTCGCCGGCCCGGCAACTACGAGGTCGAACTGGGCATCCCTTCGCGCGAGATCATCTACGGGCTCGCCGGCGGCCCGCCCGAAGGCCGCGCCGTGAAGTGCTGGTTCCCCGGCGGCTCCTCCGCGCCCGTGCTGACCGCCGACGACCTCGACCTGCCGTACGACTTCGACTCGATGGCGAAAGCCGGCTCGATGCTCGGCTCGGGCGCGATCATCGTCGTCGACGACTCGACGCCGATCCTCGACGTCGCGTTGAAGGTCGCGAAGTTCTACCGCCACGAGTCGTGCGGCAAGTGCACGCCGTGCCGCGAGGGCACCAACTGGACCGTGCGCATGCTCGAACGGATCGAGAACGGCGAAGCGACACCGATGGACCTCGACATCATGGCCTCCGTCCAGGAGCACATCATCGGCAATTGCCTGTGCGTGCTCGGCGACGCCATGGCGATGCCGATCGGCTCGATGATCGCGAAGTTCCGGCCCGAGTTCGAGGAGCACATCGAGCGCGCACGCGAGCCGCTGCTCGCCGCGCAGAACGGGAACGCGGCCTGATGGCGCGGCCCGAGCTCAAGCCGATCACGCTCACGATCGACGGCCGCGAGGTCAACGCCGGTGAGGGGATGATGCTCGCCGACGCCGCGAAGCTCGGCGACATCGAGATCCCCGTCTTCTGCTACGAGCCCAAGCTCGGCGAGCCCGTCGGCGCGTGCCGCATGTGCCTCGTCGAGATCGAGGGGATGCCCAAGCTCCAGACCGCGTGCTCGACGGCCGTCAAGGACGGCATGGTCGTCTACACCGAAAGCGAGCGCGTCCGCGGGGCGCAACGCTCGGTCGTCGAGTTCCTGCTCATCAACCACCCCCTCGACTGCCCCGTCTGCGACAAGGGCGGCGAGTGCCCGCTGCAGGACATCTCGTTCGGCTGGGGCAGCGGCATCTCGCGCTTCATCGACCCCAAGCGCCACTTCATCAAGCCGCTCGAGCTCTCGCCGCTGATCGCGATCGACCGCGAGCGCTGCATCCTGTGCTACCGCTGCGTGCGCTTCTCGCAGGAGGTAGCCGAGGACTACCAGCTCGTCCTGCTCGAGCGCGGCGCCGCCTCCTACGTCTCCACGTTCGACAGCCACCCCTACGTCGCGCCGTTCTCCGGCAACATCATCGAGCTGTGCCCCGTCGGCGCGCTCACGTCGCGCCCCTACCGTTTCCGCGCACGGCCGTGGGACATCGAGGGCGCGGGCTCGGTCTGCACGCTCTGCCCCGCGCAATGCAACGTCGAGCTCACGGTGCGCGACGAGCGCACGCTGCGCGTGCTGGCGCGCGACAACGATGCCGTCGACGACGGCTGGCTCTGCGACAAGGGCCGCTTCGCCTACCAGTCCTTCGACGCCGACGAGCGCATCACACAGCCGCTCGTGCGCGACGGCGGCCAGCTGCGGCCCGTGTCCTGGGAGCGCGCGCTCGACGAGGCCGCGGGCGCGCTGCGCCGCGCCGGCGCCGCGAGCGCCGCGATCGCCGCCGGCGGCACGACGGGTGAGGAGGCGCTGCTGCTCGCGCGGATCGTGCGCGACGCACTGCGCTCGCCGCACCTGGACAGCCGCCGCGCGGGCCCCCTGCCGCTCGCCCTGCAGCGCGCGCTCGCCGATCCGGCGCTGCAGGCGAGCGTCGCCGACCTCGAGTTCGCCCGCGCAGTGCTCGTGCTCGACGCCGATCCGCGCGACGACGCGCCGATCCTCGATTTGCGGCTGCGCAAGGGCGCTCGCCGGCGCGGCGTGAAGCTCGCGCTCGCCTCGCCGGTGCCCGGCGCACTCGCCGACCGCGCCGATCTCGCCCTCGCCTACGACGAGGGCGCGTCCGCGACGCTGCTGCACGCTCTCGCGCTCGCGCTCGAAGGGCGCGACGCGAGCCGCGCCGCCAAGGAGGCCGGCAGCGACGGCAAGCGGGTCGCCGCCCTCGCCGAGCTCCTGCAGGGCGACGGCGAGGTCGTGGTGCTCTGGCACGAACGCCTGACGGCCGGCCCCGGCGGCGCCCGGGCCGCCCGCGAACTGCTCGCCGTCGCCGCCGTGCTCGGCCTCGCCGACGCCGACGGATCGGGGCTGCTCGAGATCCCCGCCGCCGCCAACGGGCGCGGCCTGCGCGAGGCGGGCCTGTTGCCGAACGCCGGGCCCGGCTACACGGACGCGCCGCTCGCCGGCGGCCTCGACGCCGCCGGCATCGCCGCGGCTCTCGCCTCCGGCGAGCTCAGCGCCCTCTACCTCGTCGGCTGCGACCCGCTGCTCGACCTCCCCGGCCGCGCCGAGTGGGAGCGCGCGCTGGACGCCGCGACGAGCGTCATCGCGCACGCGGCGCTGCTCACCGACGGCCTGCGCGAGAGCGCGACAGTGGTCTTCCCCGCCGAGACGTACGCCGAGAAGGACGGCACGGTGGTGCACCCCGACTCGCGCCTGCAGCGACTGCGCGCCGCCGTCCAGCGCCCCGGCGCGGTCCGCGCGGGCTGGCAGGTGCTCGCGGAGCTCGGCGCTCGACTCGGCGTCGCGACCGACGTGCGCAGCGCCGCGCAGGCGTCCGAGCTCCTCTACGACAGCGTCCCCTTCTACGCCGGCCTGAGCGTGGAGGAGATCGGCGGGCGCGGCGCGCGCTGGAGCGAGCGCAGCCAGGCCACGGCGCTGCCCGCCGGCGGCCCCGACGAGCAGGCGGACTCGCCGGCCGCGGGCCTCGACCGCGCGGAGCTCGCGGGGCGACGCTCGCTGTGGGACGCGCCCGAGGTCGCCGTGTCGCCGGCGCTCGAGTTCACCGCCAGGCCGAGGGAGCTCGTGTGATCGCGGTCGTCGGCTACGTCGAAGAATGGTGGATCCAGGTCCTGAAGGCGATCATCATCTTCGCGATAGCGCTGCAGCTCGTGCCGATCGTGCTGATCGCCGAGCGCAAGCTCCTCGGCCGCTTCCAAGGCCGCTACGGCCCGAACCGCGTCGGGCCCTACGGCGCGCTGCAGCCGCTCGCGGACATCCTGAAGCTCCTCACCAAGGAGCAGTTCCGCCCCAACACGTCGGCGGGCCTGTTGTTCGTGCTCGCGCCGCTGATCTCGATCCTCACCGCCGTCGCGGCGTTCGCGATCATCCCCTTCGGCAACGTGCAGAACATCTTCGGCACGCCCGTCGGCCTCTACGGCATCGACGTCTCGATCGGGCCGCTTTACGTCTTCGCGTTCGGCGCGATCGCGTTCTACGGGATCATGCTCGGCGGCTGGGCCTCGGGTTCGAAGTACTCGTTCCTCGGCGCGATGCGCGGCGCCGCGCAGCTCATCTCGTACGAGGTCTCGCAGGCGCTTGCACTGGTCGGCGTGATCATCACCGCCGGCACGCTGTCGCTCACCGGCATCGTCGAAGCGCAGAGCGGCATGTGGTTCGTGGTGCCCCAGTTCTTCGGCTTCCTCGTCTTCCTCGTCGCCGGCTTCGCCGAGACGAACCGCGCGCCCTTCGACCTCACCGAGGCCGACGCCGAGCTGGTCGGCGGCTACAACACCGAGTTCGGCGGCGGCCGCTTCGCCTCCTACTACTTCGCCGAGTACCTGAACGTGCTCGTGATCGCGGGCCTGGTCACAACGGTCTTCCTCGGCGGCTGGCTGATGCCGTTCGGCATCAACCAGCCCGGCTGGGTCGACCCCTTCGTCGTGCTCGTGAAGATGGCGATCGTCACGTTCCTGTTCATCTGGGTGCGCGCGACGCTGCCGCGGCTTCGTTACGACCAGCTGATGCGCCTCGGCTGGAAGGGCCTGTTGCCGCTCGCGACCCTCAACGCGCTGGTGACGGCGATCATCGTGGTGATCAGGTGAGCGACCCGGACGCACCACAGCGGCCGCCGATCGCCCGCTGGACCGGCGACGAGGACGCCATCGCGGTGCAGCGCTCACCCGACCCCGGTGCGGCGCGCGGCACGTGGCGCTCCTTCGTCGAGACGGCGCGCGGACTGAAGACGACGATGCGGCGCGTCGCCGAAAAGCCGTCGGTCATCCAGTACCCCGAGCAGAAGGTGCCGGTCTATCCGCGCTTCCGCGGGCGGCACAAGCTGCACCGGTTCGAGGACACCGGCCTCGAGAAGTGCGTCGGCTGCTCGCTCTGCGCGGCCGCCTGCCCCGCCGACTGCATCCGCGTCGTCTCCGCGGAAAACACGCCCGAGAACCGCGTCTCCGCCGGCGAGCGCTACGCCGCCGTGTACGAGATAAACCTCTCGCGCTGCATCTTCTGCGGCTACTGCGAGATCGCGTGCCCGTTCGACGCGATCACGATGGGGCACGACTTCGAGCTCAGCGACTACGCGCGCAGCGATCTGATCTTCACCAAGGAGATGCTGCTCGCCGAGCCGATCGAGCGCACGCCGCTGCGACGGGAGGGCGAGTGAGCACCGTCGTCTTCTTCCTCGCGGCGATCGGCGTGATCGGCGGCGCCGTCGGCGTCGTCGTGCTGCGCAACCCGTTCTACAGCGTCCTCTCACTCGTCGTGCACCTGTTGTCGCTGGCCGCGCTCTTCCTGCTGCTGCGCGCCGAATTCGTCGCCGCCGTCCAGGTCGTCGTCTACGCCGGCGCGGTGATGGTGCTCTACGTCTTCGTGGTCGCGTACGTCGGCGACCAGGCGGCGTCGATCGGCGAGCGCCTGCGCGGCGGCCCGCAGGACGGCCCGGCGCTCAGAACCGCCGGGGTCCTCGTCGCGGCGGCGCTCGTGATCGAGCTTTTGATCGCGATGCTCGGCAGCGGCCTGAAAGCCATCGGCGAAGAAGGCGCGCCGTACACGCCGGGCCCGAAGACGTACGGCACGCCCGCGTACATCGGGCAGCTGCTGCTCACCCACTACCTGCTCGTCTTCGAGCTCGCGTCGTTCCTGCTGCTCGTCGCCGCTGTCGGCGGCGTCGTGCTGGCGCGCCGCCGCGGCGGCATCGACGACGGCGAGGACGAGCGCGCGCTGATGCAGCCCGTCGGCACGACGGCGACGACGGCCGGCCTCGGCTCGCTCGCCGAGGGCGTCGGGGGTCGCGGCTCGTGACGATCGCCTGGTACCTCGCGATCTCCGCGATCGTCTTCAGCCTCGGCCTCGCCGGGGTGATCGTGCGGCGCAACCCGCTCGTCGTGCTGCTCTGCCTCGAGCTGATGCTCAACGGCGGCAACCTCGCGCTGATCTCGTTCGCGCGCATGTGGGGCAACGGTGGCGGTCAGATCCTCGCGATCGTCGTGATGACGGTCGCCGCGTGCGAGGTCTGCATCGGCCTGGGCATGATCGTCGCCCTCTACCGGCGCAATCTGCCGATCGACATCGACGAGCTCAACGAGCTGCAGGGCTGATGGCCACCACCACCTGGGCATGGCTGGTGCTCGCGTTCCCGCTCGCCGGGATGCTCCTCATCGCGCTCGGCTTCCGCTCGTGGCCGGGGCGCCACGCCGGCGCGATCGGCACCGCCGCGATCGCGCTCGCGTTCGCCTGCGCCGTCGCGACGCTGATCGGCCTGCAGGGCCACGCCGCGAGCCACCGCGAGCTCACGTCCTCGCTGTGGAACTACCTGACCTCGGTCGGCTTCGACGCGCGCATGTCGATCCTCGTCGACCCGCTCTCGGTGTACATGATCCTGATCGTCTCGGGCGTCTCGGCGCTGATCCACCTCTACTCGGTCAGCTACCTGAAAGGCGACCGCGGCTACGCGCGCTACTTCGCGTACCTGAACTTCTTCGTCTTCTCGATGCTGCTGCTCGTGCTCGCGGGCAACTTCATCCTGCTGATCATCGGCTGGGCGTTCGTCGGCGCCGCCTCGTATCTGCTGATCTCGTTCTGGTACCGGCGGACGACCGCGACGAAAGCCGGCATCAAGGCCTTCGTGATCAACGTCATCGGCGACGTCGGCCTCGTGCTGGGGACGTTCCTGATCTTCGAGCACACGGGCACGCTCGGTTTCCTCGGCACCTTCCACGCCGTCGAAAGCGGCCACTTCCACTCCGGCGCGCCGCTCACGTGGGCGTGCCTTCTGCTGCTCGTCGGCGCGTTCGCGAAGTCGGCGCAGGTGCCGCTGCACACATGGCTGCCCGACGCGATGGAGGGCCCGACGCCCGTCAGCGCGCTGATCCACGCCGCGACGATGGTCACCGCCGGCGTCTACCTGATCGCGCGCATGCACCCGCTCTTCGAAAAGGCGCCGGCCGCGCAGGACGTCGGCGCCGCCATCGGCGCGATCACGATCCTCATCGCCGCGACGATCGCGCTCGTGCAGACCGACATCAAGCGCGTCATCGCCTACTCGACGATGTCGCAGATCGGCTACATGATCATGGGCGTCTCCGTCGGCGCGTACGCCGCCGGGATGTTCCACCTGCTGACGCACGCCTTCTTCAAGGCGCTGCTGTTCATGGCCGCCGGTTCGATCATCGGCGCGATGGGCGGCGCCCAGTCGCTGCAGCGGATGGGCGGCTTCCGCAAGGCGCTGCCGTTCACGTTCGCGTGCTTCATCGTCGGCGGCCTCGCGCTCTCGGCCGTGCCGCCCTTCTCGGGCTTCTTCAGCAAGGACGACATCCTCTTCTACCTCGGCGACAGCGGCGGCTGGCACTGGATCCTCTGGGGTGTCGGCTACATCGGCGCGCTGCTCACCGCGATCTACACGTTCCGCATGATCTTCCGCGCCTTCTACGGCGAGCCGGTGCCCGAGGCGCTCGAGCTCGAGGCGGGCCACCCGCACCACGCGGAGGCGCCGCGCAACCCGGCGAATGACGAGATCGAGGACACCGACGTCGGCTTCCCCGGCCCCGAGCACGCGATCGCCGAGAAAGCGTGGCCGATGAAGATTGCGATGGGCATCCTCGCCGTCGGCGCCGCGTTCATCGGCTTCCTGCAGGTTCCGGGCGTCGACTCGGTGATCTCGAACTTCCTGCGCCCGACGTTCGCGAGCTCGCCGCTGTACGAACCGCGCAGCAACACGACGCTCGAGATCGTCGGCGCGGTGCTCGGCACCGTGATCGCGCTCGTCGGCATCGGCATCGCCTACCGCATCTGGGTCGCGCGGCCGGGCACGGCGCGCCTGTGGCAGCGGCGCCTGCCGGGCCTCTACCACCTCTTCGCCGGGCTCTGGTTCTTCGACGCCGCGTTCGAAGCGCTCATCGTGAGCCCGATGGCCGCGGCGGGGCGCTACCTGCGCGACGTCTTCGAGCGCCGCGTCATCGACGGGGTGATCGTCGGCGGCACGAGCAGCGTCGTGCGCGCCGGGTCGACCGCCGTGCGCGCCGCGCAGTCCGGCCTGATCCGCTACTACGCCGCGTTCCTCGCCCTCGGCGTCGCGGCCGTCGGCCTCTACTTCCTGCTGCGGAGCTGATCGTGGTCCCGCTCTCGATAGTCATCTGGCTGCCGGCCGCCGCGGGTCTGCTCGCGTCGCTCGCTCCGGCGCCAGCGACCGGCCGGCGCTGGGGCGCGCAGGGGATCATCGCCCTCGCCGGGGCGCTCGCGGCGCTCGGCCTCGCGATCTCGCTGATCGTCGCCTTCAAGGTCGGCGGCGGCTCGCAGGACGTCACGAACGTCGTCTGGATCGAATCGCTCGGCATCCACTACAAGCTCGCCGTGACGGGGCTGAACCTCTTCCTCGTCGCCATGACGACGCTGCTCTTCGCCGCCGCGACGCTCGCCTGCAACCTGCGCACGTGGGAACGCCCGCGCCTCTTCTACTTCATGTTCATGCTCGCCGAGTCGGCCGTGCTCGGCGCGTTCCTTGCGCAGGACCTCGCGCTCTTCGTCGTCTTCTTCGACCTGATGCTCGTGCCGTTCTACTTCCTGATCGGCGGCTGGGGCCGCGAACCGGGCCGCGTGCGCGCCACCACGAAGCTCGTCATCTACACGCTCGTCGGCTCGCTGCTGATGCTCGTCGCGGCCATCGCGACCGGCGTGATGGTCGCCGAACGCCACGGCGGGCACCTGAACTTCACGTACACGGCGCTCTCGCACACGCCGCTCGCGGGCGGCACGCAGCAGTGGCTGTTCCTGCTGTTCGCCGCGGCGTTCCTCGTCAAGATGCCCGCCTTCCCGCTGCACGGCTGGATGCCCGACGGCTACCGCGCCATGCCGATCGAGGTGCTGATGGTCTTCTCCGGCGTGCTCAGCAAGGTCGGCGCCTACGGGTTCCTCGCGATCGTGCTGCAGCTCTACCCGTCGGCGAGCGCGCACTTCCAGGTCCTGATGCTCCTGATCGCGCTCGCGTCGATCGTCTACGGGTCGATGCAGGCCTTCACGCAGACCGACGTGCGCCTCATCGCGGGCTTCTCCTCGGTCGCGCAGCTCGGCTTCATCACGCTCGGCATCTTCGCCCTGAACCGCCAGGGCGCCCAGGGCGCGCTGCTGCAGATGGTCAACCACGGTCTCGTCGTCGCGCCGCTGCTCTTCATCGCCGCGCTGCTCGCCGAGCGCGCCGGCGGCTCGGAAGACATCCGCCGCATGGGCGGCATCGCGTTCCGCGCGCCGGTGCTCGCGTCGATCTTCCTGATCGTCGCCCTCGCCACGCTCGCGATGCCCGGCTCGGCCAACTTCATCGGCGAGTTCATGATCGTCTTCGGCGTCTTCAAGGCGAAGATCGCGATCGCCGTGATCGCGATGAGCGGCGTGGTACTGGCCGCCGTCTACGCGCTTCGGCTCTTCATCGGCGCGATGCACAACCGCGTCGGCACCGACGTCGAGCCGCGCGAGATGCGCTTCACCGACGGCCTCGTGCTCGTCCCCGTGATCGCGGTGATCCTGCTGCTCGCGCTCGACCCGCAGCTCGCGCTGCTGCGCAGCGAAGGCCCGGTCACCAACGCCGTCTCCGCCGCACACGCCGCGAGCGACCCGGGCTACGTCGCCGCGGCCTGGACCGGGAGCAGCGGCCGATGAGCCTCCCGCTGGCGCTGACCGGCCCGCACATCGACTTCGCGGGGCTCTCGCCGCTGATCGCGCTGCTCGCCGGCGCTACCGCGGCGCTGCTCGTCGGCATGCTCGGCTCACGGCGCATCCGCCACAACGGCGTACCGGTCATCTCGCTGATCGCGCTCGCCGCGACCGCAGGCCTCTCGATCTGGCAGTGGAAGGAAAACCTGCCGATCGTCTCGCACGCGCTGCACGTCGACGACCTCGCGCTGACGCTGAACCTGATCCTCGTCGTCGGGGCCGCCGCGGCCGTGCTGCTCTCCTGGCGCTCGCGCGCGCCCGAGGAAGCGGCGCACGGCGAGTTCCACGCGCTGCTGCTGAGCGCGCTCGCGGGCATGACCGTGCTCGCCGCGGCGCAGAACATCGTCGTCCTCTTCGTCGGACTGGAGCTGCTCTCGATCCCGCTCTACGTCCTCTGCGCGACCGAAATGCGCCGCGAGCGCTCGCTCGAGTCGGGCTTGAAGTACCTGATCGTCGGCTCCGTCGGCTCGGCGACGTTGCTCTACGGCCTCGCGCTGCTGTACGGCGCCACGGGCCAGACGGGGTTCGCCGAAATCGGCGGCGCGCTCGCACACGGGTCGATCGCTTCCGACCCGCTCACGCTCACCGGCATCGCGCTGATCATCGC
The DNA here is from genome assembly GCA_035507895.1 of Solirubrobacteraceae bacterium. Lineage (GTDB taxonomy): Bacteria > Actinomycetota > Thermoleophilia > Solirubrobacterales > Solirubrobacteraceae > Palsa-744. Next base: position 98,159 of record DATJNQ010000024.1, read on the forward strand.
CGGGCTCTGCTTCAAGGCGTCGGTCGCCCCGTTCCACCAGTGGACACCCGACGTCTACGAGGGCGCGCCGACGCCGGTCACGGCGTTCATGGCGGTCACGACGAAGGTCGCCGTGTTCGGCGTCTTCCTGCGCCTGTTCGACACCGCGCTGCTCGGCGAGCACTCCAACTGGGCGCCCGCTCTCGCCGCGCTCGCGACGATCACGATCATCGCCGGCAACGTCGGCGCCCTCGGCCAGAGCTCGCTGAAGCGGATGCTCGCCTACTCGTCGGTCGCGCAGGCCGGCTACATGCTGGTCGGCGTGATCGTCGGCACCGACCTCGGCATCGAGGCGACGCTGTACTACCTCGCCGTGTACCTCTTCATGAACGTCGCCGCGTTCGCGGTGATCATCGCGCGCGAACGCGAAACGGGCGAGGGCGACTCGATCGCGGCGGTCACGGGCCTCGGCCGCGACCGGCCGCTGCTCGCCTGGCCGATGACGCTCGCGATGCTCGGGCTCGCCGGCATCCCCGCGACCGCGGGCTTCTTCGGCAAGTTCTTCCTGATCGAGGCGGCCGTCAACGGCGGCTACACCTGGCTCGGGATCATCATCGTGGTCGGCTCGATGATCTCGCTCGCGTACTACCTGCCAGTGGTCGCGGCGATGTGGATGCGCCCCTCGCCCGCGCCCTCGCCCCTGCCCGCCGTCGCGGGCGGCTCGCCCGAGGTCGACGACGCGCCGGTGGCGCGCGGCAAACACTGGGAGCTCTACTTCGTCGCGCTGCTCGCGGGTGGCGCGACGCTCTTCTTCGGCATCTTCCCCGAGCCGCTCTTCCACCTCGTCGGCCACGCCGGCTCGGTCTTCGGCTCCCTGCTGTAGTACCCCTTGTGCGGGGCGGCCCGGACGGTCCGCCCGCAACAGACGAGCGAGGAGGGACGCCCCATGCTGGACCACGCGGGATTCGGCGTCGGTGACTACGCGCGCAGCAAGGCCTTCTACGAAGAGGCGCTCGCGCCCCTCGGCATCGGCCTGCTCGCCGAGCCGCGGGGCAAGGCGGCGGGCTTTGGCGCGCAGGGCAAGGCGTTCTTCTGGATCGAGGACCGCGAACCGGCGGTGCACGGCGTGCACGTCGCGTTCACTGCCGAGGACCGCGCGAGCGTCGACCGCTTCCACGCCGCCGCCCTGGCCGCCGGCGGCAGCGACAACGGGGCGCCCGGCGTGCGCGCGATCTACCACCCCGACTACTACGGCGCGTTCGTCATCGACCCCGACGGCAACAACATCGAGGCGGTCTGCCACAAGCCCGCGTAACGCGCGTGGCGCGGCGCGCCGGCTTCAGCTTCCTTTCAGAATCGCGCGTCAGCATTGATCCATGCGTCTCTTGGTCGTCGACGACGACCCGTCGGTGCGGGAAGCACTCGCGCTCGTGCTCGACCTGGACGGCTTTGAGGTGACGACGGCCTGCGACGGGCGCGAGGCGATCCGCGCGCTCTCCGACGCCTCGCCGGACGCCGTCATCCTCGACGTGCTGATGCCCGGCCTGGACGGGCTCGAGGTCTGCCGGCGCATGCGCGCCGGCGGCGACCGCACGCCCGTGCTGATGCTGACCGCGCGCAGCGAGGTCGCGGAGCGCGTCGCGGGCCTCGAGGCCGGCGCCGACGACTACCTCGCCAAGCCCTTCGCGCGCGAGGAGCTGCTCGCGAGGCTGCGCGCCCTGCTACGTCGCACCGGTTGGGGCGGCGGAGACCAGGTGCTGCGCTTCGAAGACCTCGAACTCGACCCGCCCGCGCACGAGGTGCGCCGCGCCGGGACGGTCATCGAGCTCACGAGGACCGAGTTCCTGCTGCTCGAGCTGCTGATGCGCCACCCGCGCCAGGTTCTCACGCGCGCCACGATCTTCGACCACGTCTGGGGCTACGACTTCGGCCCGGCCTCCAACTCGCTCGAGGTCTACGTCGGCTACCTGCGCCGCAAGACCGAGGCCGGCGGCGGCGAGCGCCTGGTCCACACCGTGCGTGGCGTCGGCTACGTGCTGCGGGGAGCGCAGCGGTGAGCTTCCGCCGCCGCACCGTGCTGCTCGCAGCGGGCGCCGTCGCCGCCGCCGTCGTGCTCGCGTCGCTCGCCGTCTACCTGATCACCGGCAACGAGCTGCGCTCGCAGCTCGACTCGAGCCTCACGGCGCTCGTGACGCCCGGCCGTCACGAGGCGGTGCGCATCAAGGTCAACGCTCCGAGCCCGGCGCTCGCCGAAGCGCTGCTCAAGCGCGCCGGAGTGCCGGCCTACAGCGCGCACGGGAACTCGATGGTGCGCGTCGCGAAGGCACGCCCGCCCGGCGGCAGCGGCCTGTCCCTCGAACAACAGGCCTCCTCCGGCGGCGTCGTCGAGTACGGCGGCGCCGTCAAGGGGCACGGTCCGGCGGGGGCGTCGCTCGTGCTGCCGGCGAACGGGCTCGGCCCACCGTCGGGCTACGTCCAGTTGACGCTCGCCGACGGACGCGTGCTGCGCACCGCCGGGCCCACGTCCTCGCACATCCCGTTCACCGCGGCGACGCGCGCGGTCGCGATGGGACGCCGGCCCGACTTCTTCAGCGACGCGACGATCAGCGGCGCGCCGGTGCGCGTCCTCACGGCGCGCACGCCCAGCGGCGCCGTCTGGCAGGCGGCGCTCCCGCTCAGCAACCTCAACAGCACGCTCTCGCACCTGCGCCTGGTGCTCGCGATCGTCTGCCTTGGCGGGATCGTCCTCGCCGCGCTGCTCGGCCTGCTCGTCTCGCGCGCCGCGCTCGCGCCGGTGCGACGCCTCACCGGTGCCGCCGAGCAGGTGGCGCGCACGCAGGACCTCGGCCACCGCATCCAGACCGACGACGACGACGAGCTCGGGCGGCTCTCCGCGAGCTTCAACGAGATGCTCGCCGCGCTCGAGCGCTCGCGGCTCGCGCAGCGCCAGCTCATCTCCGACGCCTCGCACGAGCTGCGCACGCCGCTCACGAGCGTCCAGGCGAACCTCGACGCGCTGGCCCTCGGCGAGGAGCTCCCGCCGGCCGAGCGCGAACGGATCATCGCCGCCGCGCAGGCGCAGATGCACGAGTTGACCGTGCTCGTCGGCGACCTCGTCGACCTCTCGAAGGACGACGTCGCGCAGGTCGAGCTCGAGGACGTCCGCCTCGACCTCGCCGCGGGCGCCGCCGTGGAGCGCGCGCGGCTGCACGCGCCGGACGCGGTTTTCTCGCTCGACGCCGAGCCGGGCCTTGTGCGCGCCGCGCCCGCGCGGCTCGACCGCGCGATCGCCAACCTGCTCGACAACGCCATCAAGTGGAGCCCGCCGGACGCGCCGATCGAGGTCACGGTGCGAGACGGTCGCCTGGAGGTCCGCGACCACGGCCCCGGGATCGCCGGGGAGGACCTGCCGCGCGTCTTCGACCGCTTCTACCGCGCGACCGCGGCACGCAGCCGACCGGGATCGGGGCTCGGACTTGCGATAGTCAGGCAGATGGCCGAGACGCACGGCGGCAGCGTGAGCGCCGCGAACGACCCGCAGGGCGGCGCCCGACTGACGCTCGAGCTGCCCGCGCTCAAGATGACCGCGGACGAGCTCGCCGCCGTGGGCTCCGACGCGCCAGGCGGGCGGTCGCTGTGACCCTGCACGCCGCCGTCGCCGTCGTCTGCGCCGCGGCGCTGGCCGTCGCGGTCGGCGCCTGCGGCAGCTCGAGCCCTTCGGATCCGACGGGCGGAGGGGCGCGAGCCGAAGCCGCGCTGCACTTCTCCAAGTGCATGCGCGAACACGGCGTCGCGGATTTCCCTAACCCCGAAGTATCGGGCAACACGGTCCGCTTCAGCCCGCACTCCTTCAGCTCCTTCCGCTTCAACAGCCAGAGCTTCCGCACGGCGCGCAAAGCGTGCGCCCACTACATCCAGGCGGTCCTGCCGCACCTCACGCCGCAGCAGCGCATCGAACGCCAGGAACAGATCCAGAAGTTCGCGCGCTGCATGCGCGAACACGGCGTCGACCTCGAAACGTCGTCCTCCCACGGCGGCATCAGCATCCGCAACCGCCTCGGCGCGCGCCTGAACCCCGAAAACCCGGCCTTCAGGCGCGCCGCGGAAGCGTGCTCGCACCTGCTCCCGAAACGGCGCGGCGGGGGTTTCCTCGGGTGAGCGCACGCCGAGCGGGCGCCGCGGCGGAGAGGCCCTCACGATCTTCCTCGGCTCCTCTTATGCGCCGTTCAGCTTGCGCGTACTTGATGGGTGTATGAACGCGACCCGAATCACCACACTCCTCCTCGCCGCAGCAGCGACGCTGACCGTCGCCGCGTGCGGCTCCTCGACCTCGATCGATCCCTCCAACGCCGCGACGTCCTCCGCGCAGCACGCGGAAGCGGCGGTCAAGTTCTCGAAGTGCATGCGCGAACACGGCGTCAAGAACTTCCCCAGCCCGACGGTCTCGGGCGGCCACGTCAGCCTGCAGGTGAAGGCCGGCCCGGGCGGCATCGACGTGCCGCCGGCGACGATGGAAGCCGCGCAGAAGGCGTGCGCCCACTACCAGGAAGCGCTGCTCCCCAAACTCTCGCCGCAGCAGAAGATCGAACGTGAGGAACAGGTCCGGAAGTTCGCGGTCTGCATGCGTGCACACGGCATCCACCTCGAAACCTCCACCGCCGGCGGCGGCATCGCGATCCGCATCAAAGCCGCCGCGGGAACGGCGGGGCCGAACCCGGCCAGCCCCGCCTTCCGTGAGGCGCAGGAAGCGTGCGGGCACCTGCTGCCCCACGTCCCCGGCAAGCACCCGCCTGGCGGCGAAGGGCCGCCGAGCGGCCCGAGCTCGCAGAAGGGAACGGGCAGCGAAGGCACACACAGGGGCCCGGCGGTGTCCAACGAGCAGCTCGCCAACTGATGGGCGTCGGGAGCGACCGACGTGCCGGTGACGAGCCGGCGCCGGCGACCCAGCCGGACGGGGACACAAACGGCCTGGCAACCGACGCGGACGGCGCCGGCGCGGCCCCGGACGCCGGCGCCAACGGCGTCCGCGGCGGCGAGGAGATCGCTCCCCTCGAGGACGAGGGGAGCGGTAAACGCCGGCGGCTGCTTGCCGCCGGCGCCATCCTCGTCGCCGCGGCCGTACTCGCTGCGATCCTGATCTCCTCGCTCGGCGGCTCATCGCACAAGCCGGCGGCGGCGGGCGTGGGGGCGGGTGAGACGACCGCAACCGTCACGCGCCGAACGCTGACCGAAAGCGCGACCGTCGAAGGCACGCTCGGCTACGGCGCCTCGCTCGAACTCTTCGACCGCCTCGGCGGCACCTACACGTGGCTTCCCGCGGTGGGCGCGATCATCGAACGCGGCGGCACCCTCTACCGCATCGACGACCGCCCCGTCGTCCTGATGTACGGGTCGGTGCCGGCGTACCGCACGCTGCACGAAGGCGTGAGCTCGGGCCCCGACGTCGTCGAGCTCAACGACAACCTCATCGCCCTCGGCTACGACCCGTACGGCGCGATCACCGACGTCGAAACGTACGGCGCCGCGACCGCCGACGCTGTCCGCCGCTGGCAGCACGCCGAGGGCCTCAGCGAAACGGGCAAGGTTGAGCTCGGCCGCGTCGTCTTCGCGCCGAGCGCGCGGCGCGTCACGCAGGTGCACGTCCAGCTCGGCCAGGACCCCGGCCCGGGCGGCAGCGCCGCCGCCGGCGAAGGCGAAGGCAAATCGAAAACGACGGGCGAAGAGACCGAAGAAGAAGCCAAGGCGAAGAAGAAGGCTGAAGAAGAAGAAAAATCCAAGGACGCGGGCAAACCGTCCGACAAACAGAAACCTTCGAGCAAGAAACCCACCGGCGATGGCGGCAAAGCGAACTCGGACAACGGCGACTCGAACAGTGGCAGCCCGTCGGACGAAAAGAAACCGTCGGGCGAAAGCGGCAGCGGCGAAGACGAAGGCGGGCAGGGCGGCGGCGAGGCCGTCCTCACGACGACCTCGACGCGCCAGCTCGTCCAGGTCAAGGTCAAGGCCGAACAGCAGGGACTCGCCCACGTCGGGCACACCGCGCCCGTGACGCTGCCCGGCGGCGAAGTCGTGCGCGGCCGCGTCGTCTCCGTCGGCACGGTCGCGAGCAGCAGCAGCGCCAGCGAAAGCGAAAAGGGGGGCGGCGAAAGCGAACCCGCCACCGTCGACGTGACGCTCGAACTCGAGCACCCCGTCGCGCACCTCGACGAGGCACCGGTCAGCGTCGAATTCGTGTCCGCCATCCGCCGCAACGTCCTCACCGTCCCCGCGGCGGCGCTCACGGCGACCGCCGGCGGCGGCTACGCGATCACGATGCTTGAAGACGGCAGGCGCCGCGCGCTCGCCGTCACGCCGGGCATGTTCGCCGACGGCTACGTGCAGATCGAAGGGCCCGGCGTGCACGAAGGGCTCGTCGTGATCGAGCCCGAATGAGCGCAACCGCCGTCCTCGAGCTGCGCCGTGTCGTCAAGGAGTACCCCGGCGGCGTGCAGGCGCTGCGCGGCGTCGACCTGGTCGTGGAGGACGGTGAGCTCGTCGCGATCGTGGGGCCCTCGGGCTCGGGCAAGTCGACGCTCCTGCACATCATGGGCACGCTCGAGCGCGCCAGCTCCGGTCTCGTGCGCGTCGCGGGCATCGACGTCAAGGCGGCCTCCGACGCGGTGCTCGCGGCGGTGCGCGCGCGCCGCATCGGCTTCGTCTTCCAGCAGTTCCACCTCATCGAGGCGTACACGGCGCTCGAGAACGTCGCGACGGGGCTGCTGTACACGGGCATTCCCGCGGCCGCGCGGCGGCGCGCAGCGCACGAGGCGCTCGAACGCGTCGGCCTCGGGCACCGCATCGAGCACACCTCGGCGTTGCTCTCCGGCGGCGAGCGCCAGCGCGTCGCGATCGCACGCGCGTTTGTCAGCCGCCCCGCGCTCGTGCTCGCGGACGAGCCGACCGGGAACCTCGACAGCGCGACGGGCGCCGAGATCCTCGCGCTGCTGCGCTCGCTGAACGACCAGGGGACGACCGTCGTCGTGATCACGCACGACCTCGAGATCGCGGCGGCGCTGCCGCGGCGCGTCGAGCTGCGCGACGGGCGCATGGTCGACGACGAGCTCTTCGCGCCGGCATGAGCGCGACCGCCGCACCGCTGCCACGCAGCCGGCTGCGCGCCGCCGACGTGGCGCGCGTCGCGAGCGTCGGTCTTCGCACCCGCCGCCTGCGCGCCGCGCTGTCGGCGCTCGGCGTGGCGATCGGCATCGCCGCGATGGTCGCCGTGCTCGGCATCTCCGCCTCGAGCAAAGCGGGGCTCGTCGCCGAGCTCAACCAGCTCGGCACGAACCTGCTGACCGTCGCCCCCGGCCAGACGTACTTCGGCAAGAACGCGACGCTTCCCGAATCGGCGAGCCGCGCCGTCCGCGGGCTCGAAAGCGTCGAATCGGCGTCGGCCGTGACGGCGCTGTCGAGCGCCAGCGTCAGGCAGAGCCCCTTCATCGAAGCGGCCGAAACCGGCGGCATCGGCGTCTACGCCGCGGAACCGAACCTGCTCCAGGCGCTCGGCGGCAAGGTCGTGCGCGGCCGCTTCCTGGACCGCGCGAACGAACGCTACCCGATGGTCGTGCTCGGCTCGATCGCCGCGCGGCGCCTCGGCGTGAGCCGCCTCACCGTCTCCGGGCGGCCCGTGCAGGTCTATCTCGGCGGCACCTGGTTCACGGTCGCCGGCATCATCGGCCCGCAGCCCCTGGCGCCGGAAATCGAACGCGCCGCGCTGATCGGCTACCCGGTCGCGTCGCGCCTCTTCGGCACCACGCGCCACGCCTCGATGCTGTACGTGCGCGCCGACCCCGAACGCGTCAGCGAAGCCGACGACCTGCTCGGCGCGACCGCGGACCCGCAGAACCCCGAACAGACCGAAGTGAGCCGCCCCTCGAGCGGGCTGCAGGCACGCGCCGACGCGCAGAGCACCCTGACGGCGGTCTTCCTCGCGCTCGGTGCGGTCGCGCTGCTCGTCGGCGGCGTCGGGATCGCGAACGTGATGGTGATCTCGGTGCTCGAGCGCCGCCCCGAGATCGGCCTGCGGCGCGCGCTCGGCGCGCGGTCGGTCCACATCGCCGTGCAGTTCCTCGGCGAGTCGATTCTGCTCTCGCTGCTCGGCGGGATCGTCGGCGTCGCGCTCGGCATCGGCGCGACGGCGGCGTACGCGGCGAGCCAGGGTTGGATTCTCACGGTGCCGTTCCTCGCCGCGGCAGGGGGCGTCGGCGCGGCCCTGATCCTCGGTGCGCTCGCCGGGCTCTACCCGGCCGTGCGCGCCGCCCGCCTGCCGCCGGCGGCGGCGCTGCGCAGCGTTTAGCCCGGTTCAGCCCACCGCTTCGGCGGCTGCCTCGGCCTGAGTGAGGCGCGCCTCGACGAGGTTCAGGCCGGCGTCCCAGAAGCCGGGGTCCGACAGGTCGATGCCGACGATCGCGGCGACGTCCTCCGGCGCTTTTGACCCTCCGGCCGACAGCATCTCCAGGTAGCGCGGTACGAGCTCGGGACCCTCGTGCTCGTAGCGCTCGTAGACGGAGAGCGCGAGCAGCAGGCCGTAGGCGTACGCGTAGACGTAACCGGGCGAGCCGATGAAGTGCGGGATGTACGACCACCAGCTGCGGTAGCCGTCCGTGACGTCGACCGAGTCGCCGAGCAGCTCCTCCTGGCTTTCCGCCCACAGCTCACCGAGGCGGTCGACAGAGAGCTCGCCCTGCTCGCGGCGCTCGGTGTGCGCAAGTTCCTCGAAGCGGTTCATCGCGACCTGGCGAAAGACCGTCGCGATCATGTCCTCGAGGCTCTCGGCGAGCAGCGCGAGGCGCGAGGAGGGGTCGCTGTCCGCCTCCAAGAGATGCGCGAACACGATCTGCTCGCCGAAGACCGACGCCGTCTCCGCGAGCGTCAGCGGCGTGTGCTGGTGGAAGATGCCTTGCCTGGCGGCGAGCGCGAAGTGAACGCCGTGGCCGAGCTCGTGGGCGAGCGTCAGGACGTCGCGCCGGCGCGCGGTGAAGTTCAGCAGGACGTACGGGAACACCGACGGTGTCGGTCCCGCGCAGAACGCGCCGCCACGCTTGGCCGGCCGCACCGGCGCGTCGATGTGCCGCTCGTCGAAGAAGCGCCGCACGAGCGCGCCGAGCTCGGGCGAGAAGCCCTCGTAGCAGTCGGTGACGATCTCGCGCGCCTCGCCGTAGTCGTAGCGCGTCTCGTCCTCCGTCACGGCCGCCATCCGGTCGTAGTCGGCGAGGCGCTCGATGCCCAAAAGGCGCGCCTTCAGGCGGTACCAGCGGCGCGCGATCTCGTAGCGGCCGCGCACGGCGGCCACCAGCGCCGCGACCGACTCGTCGCTCGCTTCGTTGGCGAGGTTGCGCGCCGAGATCCAGCTCTCGTAGGAGCGCAGGCGGTCGTCGGTCGCCTTGTCGACGAGCAGCGTGTTGAAGACGTAGGCGCGCGTGCGCAGCCCCGGCTCGAGCGCCGCGCTCACGGCGGACGCGACGGCGGCGCGAAGATCGCGGTCGGGGCTAGAAAGGTGGCTCAGGGCGACGTCGAGCGCGACGGGCCCCGCGAGGCCGGCGGCGGCGGGCATCTGGACCTCGATGGCGCTCGTTAGCTCCTCGAACAGGCGCGTCCACGCGCTCTGGCCGGAGAGCGCCTTCTCGGCCATGATGCGCTCTTCGCCTTCCTCCAGCAGATGGTCGCGGTAGCGGCGCACGGAGCGCAGGTGGTGCGCGCAGAACTCGAGCCCCGGCGTGGCGAGCAGCCGCTCCGCGTCGTCGTCGCCGAGCGCCGCCCACTCGAGCTCGAAGAACAGCAGCGTCGTCTGGACACGCGTCTCGCGCTCCTGGACGTACTGCAGCAGCGCGCCGCGCGCCGGGTCCGCGGTGTCGGTCGAGAACGCGAGCGCGGCGTAGTAGCCGGCCCGGGCGACGAGCTCGAGGATCGCCGCGAGGTCCTGCATCGCGGCGACCAGGCCGTCGCCGTCGAGCGCCGCGACGCGGCCGGCGTAGCGCTCGGCGAAGGCGCTCGCGCGCTCCTCCGCGGCCTGGAGGCGCGTCCTGACGCCCGCCTCGCCCTCGCCCTCGACGAGGGGCTCGAGATCCCAGGATGCATCCTCGAGCTCGCGGTCGTGGGCGTCGGTCGCCATCGCCGTAAGCCTATCCCGGCGGGAGAGGGGCGACGCCGCAGGATCAAGCGCGATCGAGCGAAATCACCTGACGCATCATATCCGATGCTTTACTTCCGTTTACCGTTATAAGATTGTAATATTGATGCTACAGACAGCGAGGATCCTGCTAACTTCTACATCGATACTGTCGTGCTAATGAAAGCCAATGCCGCAACCAATCAGTTCTGATGCATCTTGAGGAGCTGACAACGGATGGCGCCGTGCGCACCGAGATCGGCCGCCGGCTCGCACGGCTGCGCCTCGAGCGCAACTGGACGCAGGCCGAGCTCGCGGCCGCCGCCGGCGTCGGCCAGGCGACGGTGCAGCGCGTCGAGCGCGGCGACTCGGTGCAGGTCACCTCGCTCCTGCGGCTGCTGCGCACGCTCGACCTGCTGGCGGGCCTGGATCGCGCGATCCCCGAGGCGCAGGCCGCGCCGATCGCCGAACTCGAACGGCGCGCGCGCACGCCCCGCCGACGGGCACGCCGCTCCCGCGCGGCCGAGCCAGCGCCCGACGGCCGGCCCTGGCGCTGGGGCGACGAAGACGCCGGCGGGAGATGAGCGCCGCTGCGGTCATGCTCTGGGGCACACGGATCGGCGCGGTGTCGATGGGCGCCGACGAGCGCTACGCGACGTTCCAGTACGACCCGTCGTTCCTCGCGAGCGCGATCGAGGTGGCGCCGCTGCGCATGCCGCTGCGCGAAGCGCCCTACCGCTTCCCCGACCTGCCGCCCGACGCCTTCGACGGCCTGCCCGGCCTGCTCGCCGACTCGCTGCCGGACCGCTGGGGAACCGCCCTCGTCGACGCGTGGCTCGCGTCGCAGGGCCGCCCCGCCGCGAGCTTCAACGCCGTCGAGCGGCTCTGCTACGTCGGCACGCGCGGAATGGGCGCGCTCGAGTTCCAGCCGGCGCACGAACCCGAGCTCGCCGGCGGCGACGACCTGCAGGTCGACGCGCTCGTCCGCCTCGCCCGGGAGGCCGTGTCCGAGCGCGCACGATTCGTCGCCGAGCTGTCGAGCAACCCCAACGAGGAGGCGATGAAGGCGATCCTCGCGGTCGGCACCTCGGCCGGCGGCGCGCGCCCCAAGGCGATCATCGCCTACAACGAACAGACCGGCGAGGTCCGCTCCGGCCAGCTCGACGCCGCGCCCGGCTTCAGCCAGTGGCTGCTCAAGTTCGACGGCGTGCAGCGCAGCGGCGAGGAGGAACTCGGCGAGCCCGCCGGCTGGGGTGCCGTCGAGTACGCGTACGCGCAGATGGCCGGCGCCGCCGGCATCGAGATGACCGAGTCGCGCCTGCTCGCCGAGCACGGCCGGCGCCACTTCATGACGCGGCGCTTCGACCGTCCCGACGGCGGCGGCAAGATCCACCAGCAGACCGTGGGCGCGCTCGAGCACGCGAGCTACAACGAACCGGGCGCCTACAGCTACGAGCAGCTACTCGCGTTGATCCGCCGCCTCGGCCTGCCGACGGCCACGGTCGAACAGCAGTTCCTGCGCATGGTCTTCAACGTCGTCGCGCGCAACCAGGACGACCACGTCAAGAACGTCGCGTTCCTCATGGGCCGCGACGGCGCCTGGTCCCTCGCGCCCGCATACGACGTCATCTTCGCCTCACGGCCCGGCAATCCATGGCTCGGGAGCCACCAGATGACGATCAACGGCAAGCGCGAGGACTTCACGCTCGCGGACCTCGCCGCCGTCGAGCGCGCGGGCTCGCTCAAGCGCGGCGCGGCGAAGGCGACGTTCGCCGCCGTCAGCGAGGTCGTCGCGCGCTGGCGAGAGTTCGCCGACGCCGCCGGCGTCGACGAGGAGATGGCCGCCGAGGTCGGGCGCGAGCACCGCCTCGCGCTGCCCGCCGCCTGAGCGTCAGAGCACGAACGGCACGAGCATCTTCGTGCGCGCCCGGTACGGCGGATACTGAGCCGGGAAGGACTCGACAAGGGTGCGCTCCTCGACGCGCGCGCTGTAAAGGAAGTACGCGCCGATCGCGGCCGCGAGCAGCAACCAGTAGTAGGCGACCGCGACGCCCGTGCCGACCATCGCGAGCACGATCCCCGTGTAGATCGGGTGACGCACGTAGCGGTAGGGACCGGTCGTGACGAGCTCCGGTTCCTCCTTCACCGACATCGGCATCCCCCAGTTGCGCCCGAGGTAGACGCGGGCCCACACCGCCAGGCCGAGACCCGCGAACACGAGCACTGCGCCGACGACCTGCAGCGCGGGCGCCGGCAGGCCCGCTTTGCCGGCGCCGCTGAAGACGCGCAGCAGGATGATCGCGAGGATCGCGATCATCAGCCCCGGCGGCCGGTGCCGGCGGCCGCTCGAACGCTTCGCGCCGGCGGACCGCACGAGCCAGTAGACCCAGAAGACGAGCCATGCGCCGCCGATCACGACCGTGAGGTCCACGCCTCAAGCGTAGGAGCACGGCCGGCACGCCGCCAGGCGAGCCGCTACTCGCTCGCGAGCGCCGAGAGCACGTCGAGGCGCGCGGCCCGCCGCGCCGGGAGCTGCGCCGCGAGCAGTCCGGCGAGCGCCGCGACGACCAGCAGCACGACGAGCGTTCCGCCGGGGACGGCGATCACGAAGCCCGACCCCGAGAGCGTCAGCGCGACGATGACGACGGCGCCGACGACGCCGATGACCAGACCGAGGATTCCACCGATCATCGCGGTGATCAGCGACTCGTAGCGGATCATCTGGCGGATCTGCCGGCGCGACGTGCCGATCGCGCGCATCATGCCGAGCTCGTGCGTGCGCTCGTAGATCGAGAGGATCAGCGTGTTGACGATGCCGAAGAGCGAGACGATCACCGAAAGCGCGAGCAGCACGTAGATCAGCTCGAGCAGCGTGTTGACGCCTTCCGACTGTTCCTTCTCGAACTGCGCCGCGGTCTTCGACTGCGTCTGCGGGAAGTAGGAGGCGAGCAGGCGGTTGACGACGGGCTGGACCTGCGCGTTGCTCACGCCGGGCTTGTACGTGACGAAGACGAGCCCGTTCGACCGTTCGCCGAACTGGGTCCGCGCGAGCGCCATCGGGATCGTGAGGTCGCGCAGGAGGCCCGCGGTGTCCTGCGCCTCGCCGCGCACCACGAGCGTCACGTGGCGGTCCGTCGGCGTGAGGACGAGCAGGTGCTGGCCGACCGTGATGTGTTCGCTTTTCGCGAATTCCTTGGAGACGATCGCGCCGTCTTCGCCGAGCGTGGCGAGCGTCGCCTGCGAGCCGTGGACCCATTCGACTTTCCATGTGCGCACGAAGCTTTCCGGTTCCACGGCGGTGACCGTGGCGTTGCTCGTCTTGCCGTGCAGGCGGCCCTCGGTGAACGCGATCTGCGAGGTGCTCGCGACGCCCGGCACGCGCGCGACGACCGGCGCGAGGGTCGCGGGCACGCCGACGCCGCCGCCGCGCGACGAGCTCTCGATGATCAGGTCGCCCTTGAACGAGCGGCTCTCGACCTGGTGGATCGTCGTCTTCGCGCTGTCGGCGAGCACCGCCACGAACGTCACGAGCGCGAGGCCGACGGTCAGAGCAGCCGCCGTAACGAGCGTGCGGCCGGGCTGGCGCACCGAGTTCTCGCGCGCGAGGCGCGCCGTGATCCCGCGCCAGCTCAGAAGCGCGCCGATGCCCGACGCGAGCGCCGGCACGATCCGGTAGTGGCGCGCCGGGCGCTCGCCCTCGCGTCTCAGGCGCGTCCAGAGCACGGCGCCGCGCACGACCCAAACGATCGCGAGCAGGCCGAACGCGCCGCGCGCGCCGGTGATCCTGCCGAGCGCGAGCACGAGGACGAGCCCGACGACGAAGCGGATCACGAGCGTGCGCTTCTTCGGCAGCGGCCGCCGCGGAATCTCGACTCCCTCGCGCATCGCCGCGATCGGGGGCACACGCGTGGCGCGCATCGCCGCTGGCAGCCCCGCGAGCACCGTCACGCCGACGCCGACCAGCAGCGACACGACGATCGTGCGCGTCTCGAGCACCGTGCCGTTGTCGGGCAGGTCGGCACCGAACGATTTGAAGAGCGCGTTGAGAGCCGGCGCGAGCGCGATTCCACCCAGCAGGCCGATCGCCGCGCCGATGATGCCGAGCAGCAGCCCTTCCTCCACGACCGAGCGCAGCAGCTGGCGGCGCGAGGCGCCGAGCGTGCGCAGCAGGCCGAACTCGCGGGCGCGCTGCGCGACCGTGATCGAGAACGTGTTGAAGATGATGAACGCGCCGACGACGAGCGCGACGTAGGCGAAGATCAACAGGAACGTGCGCAGAAAACCGAGGTCCGATTCGAGGTTCTCGGTCTCGTGCTTCGCTTCCTGGGCGCCCGTGCGGACCGTGAACGTGTCCGGCAACGCGGCGCGGACCCTGCGGCGCAGCTCTTCGTCGCTGACGCCCGGCTTGGCGGCGACGTCGATGTGGCTGTAGCGGCCCGGTTCGCCGTCGATCCGCTGAACCTCTTCGGGCACGAGCACCGCGGCGCTCGCGCCGCCGAGCGATTCGCCGCTGCCGAAGTCGACGACGCCGACGATCGTGTACGTCGCGACCGGCGCCGAGGCCGCGATCTTGATCTGGTCGCCGAGCTTCAGCGAGTTGCGCTGGGCCGTCGCCGCGTCGATCGCGACTTCGTGCGCCGCGGTCGGGAAGCGGCCCTTCTTGATTGTGAAGGACTCAAAGCGCGGCGGCACCACCGAGGCCACGAGGCCGCCGGAGTGCCCGGCGCTGAGGCGTTTGCCGTCGGCGCTGAGGAGCGCCGCCGGCGTGACGATGCCGCCCGCGGCCTGCGCGACGCCGGGCACCGCGCGCACCCGCGCGATCGTCGCGTCGGTGATCGGCGCCGCTTCCGAGCCGGTCTGGCGGCCGAGCGCTTCGGTCGGCGTGACGATGACCGACTTGTTCGCCTCGGCGGTGTGGAAGATGCCGGCGAACGCCTGGTTGATCGTGTCAGTGAGGATGTAGGTGCCGGCCATCAGCGCGACGCCGAGGGCGATCGCGATCGCGGTCAGGGCGACGCGGAGCTTGCGTCGCACCATCCCCCGTGCGACCAGGCGCCACATCAGCCGACGCTCTTCATCAGGTCCAGTGCCTCGTCGGTGGTGACGGCGCCGCCGTCGTGGACGATCCGGCCGTCGTCGAGAATCAGCAGGCGATCCGCGTGTGACGCCGCGAACGCGTCGTGCGTGACCATCACGACGGTCTGCCCGAACTCGTCGACGGCGCCGCGCAGGAGGTTCAACACGTCGCCCGAAGCGTGCGAGTCGAGGTTGCCGGAAGGCTCGTCGGCGAAGACGACGTCGGGCCGCGAAACGAGCGCGCGCGCGACCGCGACGCGCTGCTGCTGCCCACCGGAGAGCTCGGCCGGACGGTGGTGCAGACGGTCGCGCATACCGACGGTGTCGATCAGCTTGTCGAACCACGCGCGGTCCACCTCGCGGCCGGCGATCGAGAGCGGCAGCAGGATGTTCTCTTCGGCGTCGAGCACCGGGAGCAGGTTGAACGTCTGGAAGACGAAGCCGATGCGGTCGCGGCGCAGCTGCGTCAGCTGCGTGTCGTTGAGCGTGGAGAGCTCGACGTCGGCGATCCGGACGCTCCCCGACGTCGGCCGGTCGAGCCCGGCGAGCAGGTGCATCAGCGTCGACTTGCCCGAGCCGGACGGCCCCATGATCGCGGCGAAGCGGCCCTGCGGGAAGTCGACGGTCACGCCGACGAGGGCGTCGACGGCGGCCTCGCCTTCGCCGAAACGGCGACGAAGATCGCGCGCAGCCACGATCGTCTGGACCGCCACCTCGGTGTCGCCGCCGGCCATTGGGGGCGAGTATATGAACGCCGTCCGACCCCGCCGCGCATGGCGCTAGGATCGGCCGCCCGATGCACGAGACCCGACCGGCAGTCTTCCTCATCGCCCGCCCCGCGGCGGACTTCGAGGGGATGCGCGAATACCTCGAATCGGTCGGCGGGGCCTCGTGGCTCACGCACCGCCTCGACGGCGAGAGCCGCAACGTCAACGGCGGAGAGCTGCTCGTCGAGTTCGCCGGCCGGGCCTGCTACCGCAGCTGGGAGCCCGGCCTGAACGCCAACGTCAAGCGCGTGCGCGCCGACCAGAGCGAGTACTTCGCGAACATCCTGCGCTCCGAGCACGGCTCGGTGCTCGAGCACGCGAACTACTCCTTCGCGTTACGAAACGTGAGCCGCGTCTTCACGCACGAGCTCGTCCGCCACCGCGCCGGGTCCGCGTTCAGCCAGGAGAGCCTGCGCTTCGTGCGCCTCACCGACATCGGCTTCCGCGTGCCGCCGGCCCTCGAGCCGATGCGCGAGCGCGTGCTCTCGATCGTCGAGCAGCTCGAGGAGTTCCAGCTGCAGGCCGCCGCCGAGCTCGACCTCGACGCCGAGGGGGTCCCGTTTCACGTCAAGAAGGAGGCCACCTCCGCGCTGCGCCGGCTCGCGCCGACCGGTCTGTCGACCGACATCATCTGGACGGCCAACGCGCGCACGCTGCGGCACGTGATCGAGATGCGCACCGCCCCCGGCGCCGAGGAGGAGCTGCGGCTCGTCTTCGGCCTGATGGCCGAGCTGATGCTGCGCGAGGCACCCGGGCTGTTCCAGGATTTCAGGCGCGCCGACGACGGCAGCTGGGTGCCCGAGCACCACAAGGTCTAGCCGCGTCAGGCGTCGACGGTCGCGGTGCGCCACGCGCCGAGGGCCGCGAAGACCACAAGCCAGCCGATGATCACGAGGATCGCCGTCGCGGTCGACATCGTGACGACCGTCGGGCCGCGGCCCTCACCGAGCGGTATCGGCGAGAAGTGGTAGATCGCCTGGCTCAGGATCAGACGGCGCGAGGACCCTAGTTCTTCGATGCTTTCGAGGATGCGGCTCGCGATCAGCTGCCAACCGATGAGGACCGTCAGCGCCGCCGGGCGTGATCCGGTGAGCGCCGCGAAGCCGACCGCGACGACGCACACGACGCCGGTCGAAAGCAGCGTGAAGAAGAGGCCTTCGACGACCAGGCCGGCGCCCGGCGTCGCGCTGCCGTCGGCGAGCGCGTACGTGCCGACCAGCGTCAGCAGATAGCCCGCGAGCATGACGATCCAGCACATCGCGAGCGCGGCCGGTACGCGGCTGAAGAAGAGCCCCACGCGCGAGCGGCCCGTGACGACGAGGTCGCGGAAGACGCCGGCCGCGACGTCGCCGGCGCCGCCGTCGGTGCCGATCAGGATCGCCGCGAGCGGCCCGAAGAAGAGCGCGAGCAGCCGCACGGCGTCCCGGTAGCCCGCGACGCCGCCCGCGGGCGGGTGGGTGGGGCCGACCAACCCGGCGTGGTGCGGTTCGGAGGAGGAGTGAAGGACCTGGCGCACGATGAAGAAGATGAGCAGCGGCGCGAGCACGAGCACGAGCGACCAGACCGCCGTGCCGACCTTCTTGCGCTGCTTGAGGAAGTCGGCGGCGAACATCCGCAGCGCGAGCGTCACTGAGCCTGCTCCTGCTCGCTGTCGAGCCGCGCCGTCACCGCGAGGAAGCGCTGCTCGAGGCTGCCGCGCACCGGGTTCAGGCGCGAAACGCCGACGCCGGCCTGGACCAGCGCCGCGTTGACGCGCGCCGGCGCGCCCGCGTCGGCGGACACGACGACGGTGACGCCGTCCTCGCGACGGCTGACGGCCGCGACGAGCTCGAGGCCCGCGAGCACCTGCTCGGCGCGCGCGACATCGTCGACGTCGATCTCCAGTTCCGGTCGCCCGCCACCCGCCGCGAGCTCGGCGATGGTGCCCTGCGTGACGATCGTGCCGCGGTCGACGATCGCGGCCGCGTCGCACGTCTTTTCGACCTCGTCGAGCAGGTGCGAGGAGACGAACACCGTGCGGCCCTCCTGCTCCACGAAGGCGCGGATCATCTCGCGGAACTCCTGGATCCCGGCGGGATCCAGGCCGTTCGTCGGCTCGTCGAGGATCAGCAGGCGCGGGTCCGCCAAAAGGCAGCGCGCGACCCCGAGACGCTGGCGCATGCCGAGTGAGTAGCTGCGCACCTTGCGGTCCGCGCGGTCCTGAAGCCCGACGCGCGCGAGGGCGTCCGGGATCCTCGCGCGGGCCGCCTCGTCGCGCACCGCGGCGACGATCGCGAGGTTCTCGCGTCCCGTCAGGTAGGGGTGAAAGCGCGGCTCCTCGACGATCGCGCCGACCTGCGCGAGCGCGGCGCCGCGCTCGGCCGGTACGGGCAGGCCGAGCAGGCTCATGCTGCCGGCCGTGGCGTGCGTGAGCCCGAGCAGCGTGCGGATCATCGTCGTCTTGCCCGCGCCGTTCGGCCCCAGGAAGCCGAATGCGCAGCCCTGCGGGACGGTCAGATCGACGCTGTCGAGGGCGAGCCGGTCGCCGAATCGCTTCGTCAGGCCGTGGGTCTCGATCGCCGCCGGGGCCCCGGCCGCGTCGCTCATCGGCGCTTGCGACGCTTGCGCGACGGGCCGCTCGCGGTGGCGGGCACGGGTTCCGGCGCGGGCAGCGGCTCGGGCGCCTTCGGTTCGCGCCTGCGCCCGCCGCCCTTTTCCTCGCGCTTTCGCTCGGCTTCCTCGCGGCCCGAGGGCCACGGGATCGCTTCCCCGGCCTCCCACGCTGGCGGGTCGCCGCCGGGCCAGCGGCCGTAGAAGAGGATCCCGACGAAGACCATCCACAGTGCCGGCACGACCTGCAGCTGGGCGCCGCCGATGGGCAGGAACAGCAGTAGTCCGGCGAACATGCCGAACATCGACATCCAGCGGGGCAGCAGGCCGACGCGCATCGCGTTGAGCATCAGGGAGACCATGCCGACCGCGAGGGCGAGCCCGCCGAAGAGGTCGACGTACTCGACGATCTCGACCGCGGTGCCGGTCGTCAGGGCGTGTTCGACCGCGGCGTTGGAGTGGTCGCTGGAGACCGCGAAGGCGTGCGTTTCGATCGCCGTCACGGCCTGGTGTCCGAAGCTGATGAGGGCGACGGCGATACCGCCGTAGAGGACCAGCGGCCGTATCGCGGGCCACAGGTTCGGGCGGCGGAAGCGCGTCGAATCGCAGATGAAGAGCAGCGCGAGCACGAGCGCACCGATCGCGAGCGCGGCGAGCGCCGAGCCGACGAGCAGGGCTGTCGCGTGCGAGGAGATGTATTTGAGCTCCGCGGTGCGCGGACTTTCGCTCGGGTGCGCTTCGCCTCGGATCACGGGAGCCAGGCCCTGCAGCACGCCGACCGTCGGCGCGCCGCTCAGCGCCGAGCTGATCGTGACGGCGCTCATCATGTAGAACACCCCGCCGACCAGCGTCGGCACCGCAAGGCGCCGGCGCCTGTTCAGCTCGAATGCGACGCGCTCGGCGCGCTGCTGCTTCTCCTCGGACTTGGCCACCGACGGCAGTCTATGATGCGAAGCGTGGAGGGCGGGTCCTTCGGCGACATCTTCGGCGACCCGGACGAGCTTCAGCGACGGCTGGCGGAGTTCGCCCAGCAGATGCAGGGCAACCAACGCCTTGCGTGGGCCGACAACGCCATCCAGCTCGCGGTGCAGATGACGGTCGCCGCGATCGAACGCATCAACCTGCAGGGCAACGCAGAGGCGCAGGCCGAACAGATCCGGACGGTCATGGCGCACGTCTTCCCCGAGGCCGTCGCGCTGGTGCGCGAGGCCCGCACCGGCCTTCAGTAGGGCCCCTCGCCGGCGCCCGCTCCCGCCGCGAGCCGTTCCTCGGCGCGCCGCTCCTCCTCGCGTGAGGCGCGTCCGGCGTCGAGCACCTCGCGGAAGGAGCGGAAACGGAAGATGTAGATCACCGCGAAGAGGCCGAGCGCGAACGTCGCGATCGCGACCGCGAGCTGCTGGCCCACGGAGAACGCCGCGACCACGGCGCCCGGCGCGGTCGTCGCGAAGACCTTGACGAGCAGCGCCTGCTGGACGCCGGCGCCGCCGGGCGTGAACGGCACGGCCCCCGCGACCTCGCCGGCCGCGAACACCAGCAGCACGTTGCGCACCGAGCCGCCGACCCGGAAAGCTTCGAGCAGCAGCCAGTAGGCGCCGAAGCGGCAAAGCCACGCGGCCGCCTGGAGCGAGACGACCTCGCGCAGGTAGCGCCGGCGGTCGCTGAGGATCGTGACGCCCTGTCGGATCCGCTCCCAGAAGGCCTGGACGCGTTCGGAAAGCAACGCGAACGCGACGATCGCGCAGACCCCCAGCAGCGTTATCAGGAACAGCGTGAGCCGGAAGTGGCTCGCCAGGTAGGAGATGTCGAAGGAGCTGAGCTTGCCGAAGTCCGGCGGCTTCGGGAAGACGCCCTGCGTGAATGCGAAAACCATCACCAGGGTGCCCATCGCGACGTCGAAGATCGCCTCGACGAAGAACGCCGCGGCGACCGTCGGGTAGCGCGAGCCGGGGATCGACGACTTCGCGAGGTAGAGCTTGATCAGTTCGCCGCCGCGCACCGGCACGACGTTGTTGAAGCCGACCGCCGCGATGTACGCGCCCCAGATCCGCCGCCACTGGAACGACGTCGCGGGGTACGCGGCGCGCAGCGCGTTGAAGAACGCGCGCGAGCGCAGCGTCAGGTTCAAGATCAGCAGCGCGATGCCGGCCGTCAGCGCCGGCCATTGGACCGCGGCGAGGTCCGAGAAGAACTGCCCCGCGGCGCTCAGAAACGAGTTGATGCTCTGCGCGATCGAGGTCGACGCGACCAAGGTCAACATCAGGACAAGCGTACGGGCCGCGGCGCCGGCGACTAGGCGCGCACGGCGAGCGCCCGGACCGATATGAGCGCTGCGGCGAGCACCCCCGCGATGAGCGCCAGCAGCATCGCGTCGCCGCCCGGCCAGCTCACCCCGAGGCCCGAACCCAGCCAGAACACGCCGAACGAGCAGAGCATCACGCCGACGGCGAACTTCATCGCGTTCTCGGGCACCCGCGCGAGCGGCGCGCGCACCGCGGCGCCGGCGCCGGCCGCGACGAGCGCGGCGAGGATCGCCGCGGCAGCCGCGAGGCCGATCCTGTCACGCGCGGCGCCGAGCGTCACGACGATCAGCGCCACCTCGAGGCCCTCGACGAGCACGCCTTTGAACGCGACCGACAGCGAGTAGCGGTCAAGGCCGCCGGGCCCGCCGCGCGCGCGGCGGGCCGCGTCGGACTGCTCGCGGAACTCGGCGCGCTCGTCGTGCAGCGCCTTGCGCCCCGCGGCGCGCAACACCGCCTTGCGCAGCCACTGGAGCCCGATCGCGAGCAGCAGCACGCCGACGGCGACGTGGAGCGTTTCGAGCGGCACGCGCTCCAGCGCGCGGCCGAGGAGGGCGATCAGGACAGCCAGCAGCGCGAGCGCGGCGCCCGCGCCGTACAGCGCGGCGTCCCAGGCCCGCGTCGTCCCCACGGCGAGCACGATCGTCACGGCCTCGACGGCCTCGACGAGCGACGCGAGGAACACAGAGACCACCAGGGCGACTTCGGCACCGTTCACGCGACCAGTATCCAGCGGCGGCGCGCGATCGTGTAAAACCGCACCGTGAGCCAGCGCGGCGCAGACGGCACCCTGACGGTCGCCGTCACGGGGCCGACGGGCGAGATCGGCAAGTCCGTCGTCGCGGCGCTCGAGCGCACCCGCGAGGTCGCACGGATCCTCGGCATGGCGCGCAGGCAGTTCGACCCCGAGGACGAGGGCTGGCACAAGACCGCGTACCGGCGCGGCGACGTGCTCGACCGGCGCCGTGTCGCCGCGCTCGTCCAGGACGCCGATGTCGTCGTACACCTCGCGTTCCTGATCATGGGATCCGAGCAGCAGACGCGGCGCGTGAACGTCGACGGCTCGCGCTACGTGTTCGAAGCCGCCGTCGCGGCGGGAGTACCGCGGATCGTCTACACGTCGTCCGTCGCCGCGTACGGCTACGAGCCCGGCCGCAAGCTGCCGCTCACCGAGGACACGCCGGCGACCGGCAGCAGAGCGCACTACTACTCCGCGCAGAAGGCGCAGGTCGAGGAGCTCCTGACCGACACGCTTTACGGCACGGCGACGAAGGCGTGGGTGATGCGCCCATGCATCGTCGCCGGGCCGCGCGCGCCGCTCGTCCTGGATTCGCTGCCTTACCCGCGCCACGCTCGCGGGCTCCTCGGCAGGGCAGGCTCGCTGCTCGGTGCGCTGCCGGGCGTGCGGCCCGTCCTGCCAGACCCGGGAACGCCCTTCCAGCTCGTCCACCACGACGACGTCGCGAACGCGATCCGCGCAGCCGTGCTCGGCCGCGGCGAACCGGGCCCGTACAACCTCGCCGGGCCGGGCGAGATGACGCTGTCGACGGTCGCCGCCGAGCTCGGCTGGTATTCGCTGCGCGTGCCGTCGCCGGCCGTCGACCTCGCCGCGGCCTTCGTCGACCACGCCCCCTTCCTGCCGAGCCGGGCGCAGTGGATCCAGGCGGCGCGCGAGCCCGTGATCATGAGCGTCGCGAAGGCGCGCCGCGAACTCGGCTGGCGACCGCGTCACGACGCGCTCGAGACGCTCCGCGAAACGATCGCCGCGACCTAGCGTCGCTTCTGTGTAGGCTAGGGCGTCTGCCAAATGTCGAACGGCTATCCCACCAAGCCCGTAGGCAAGCGCGTCGCAGTCGTCACCGATAGCACGAGCTACGTTCCGCAAAGGCTCTACGAGAGCCTCGGCGTGAGGACCGTGAGCCTGTACGTCGGCTGGGACGGCGACCTGCGACCCGAGTGCTCCTACTGCGACCTGCCCGCGTTCTACGAGCGCCTGCGCCGTGAGCCCGAGGTGCCGCGCACCTCGCAGCCGTCGATCGGCGACTTCCTGGACGTCTACCGTCCACTCGTCGAAGCGGGAACCGACGTCGCCTCGGTACACCTCGCGGCGGGCCTTTCCGGCACCTGCGAAAGCGCGCGCGAAGCCGCCGCTCTGCTCGCACAGGAGGGGCACGACGCGCGCGTCGAGGTGATCGACGCCGAAACCGGCGCCGGGGGGCTGGGACTCGTGGTCATCGCGGCTGCCGAATGCGCCGACGGCGGCGCCGACCTGGACACCGTCGCACGGTGCGCGCGCGACACGCGCGCGGGTCTCGACATCTTCTTTTACCTCGACACGCTCGAGTTCCTGCGACGCGGCGGACGGATCGGGGCGGCACGCGCGATGCTCGGCACCGCGCTCCAGCTCAAGCCGATCCTCACCTTCGGTACGGAGATCGCGCCGGTCGCGCGAGTCCGCACACGCGCGCGGGGGCTAGACCGCCTCGCGGAGTACCTGCGTGAGCTACGGGCGCGCGGAGCGAACCGCTGGATCGTCCAGCAGATCCAGTGCGAGGAGCCGAGCAGGCGGATGCTCGAACAGGGGCGCGAGATCTTCAACAGCGAGCCCGAGTTCGTGAGCGAAGTCGGGCCCGTCCTCGGCGCGCACCTCGGCGCCGGGATGCTCGTCGGCGGCTTCTGAGCACCGCGCGGCCCGCGCTAGGCGCCTAGAGCCGAGGCAGCGCGCGGAGCACAGTCGGCGCCGCCGCCTCACCGCCCGCCGGCGATGGCGGCCAGCACGCGTTCGTCGTGCTCGGCCGGCTTGACCTTGCGCAGCACCGACGCGACCCTGCCGTCGCGGTCGATGACGAACGTCGTGCGCTCGTTGCCGAAATACGTTTTGCCGTACATCGACTTCTCGGCCCAGACGCCGTACTCGTCGGCGACCGCGTGGCCCTCGTCGGCGAGCAGTGTGAAGTTCAGGCGCTGCTTGTCGTGGAAGCGCTTCACCTTCGCGACCGCGTCCGGCGAGACGCCGAGGACGCGCGCTCCGAGCCGCTCGTAGTCGGCCCAGTGATCGCGCACGCCGCACGCCTGGACGGTGCACCCGGGCGTTTCAGCCTTGGGGTAGAAGTAGAGGACGACGGGCTGCCCGCGCAGCGCGCTCAGCGTCACGGCGTTCCCATCCTGGTCGGCGAGCGTGAAATCGGGGGCGCTGTCGCCGACGTCGATCATCGGCGCCGATGCTAACCGTCCGGGGCCGCCCCGCGGAACCCACGGACGCCATTTGACGCGCCGCCGCGTCCACTCGTACGCTCACCTGATCGAGCGTGCCCATAACGCGCAACGCAATCGCCGCGGCAGCCGCCCCGCTCGGGCTCCTCTCGGGAGCCGCTGCCGAAGCACGCGCCAACCATGAGCCGGCGCCCGCCATCAGCCACCTGCGGGCCAGCACTGAGCACCTGCCATCGACGGCCGGGGTTCTGCGCGTCACGGCGTCGATTCGCCACGCCCGCGTCTGCCGGCTCTCCTCCGCGCGCCGTGTCCGCGGCCTGCCGCACAAGGTGCGCTGCGCGTCGGGCCGCTTCGCCGCGAGCCTCACGCTGCCCGCGAACCGCAGCGACGAGCCCGTCGCTTACGCCCTGACGCTCTCCGCAGTCGGACGGGGCACGCGAACGGGCCGCCTGCAGGTCACGGTCGGTCCCGCCGGGACGTTCAGCCTCGCGGTCGGGCGGGAATTCGCGTGCGCCCGCGTCCCCGACTCACACGTCGACTGCTGGGGCAGCAACATCGAGGGGCAGCTCGGCGACGGCGAGGTCGGCGAAGCATCCGTCGCATCTGCAGTCGGGGCGACCGGCCTTTCGACGGCGCGCACCGTGAGCGCCGGCGAAACTCACGCCTGCGCCGCGCTCACTGGCGGCGCCGCGGACTGCTGGGGCGAAAACGAATCGGGCCAGGTCGGCACGGGCGCTGCCGGCAGGCCGATCGGCCGACCGACGCCGGTCCGTGCGCTCGCCGGGGTCCTCGCCGTGGCGGCGGGCGGGCCGTTCACGTGTGCGCTCGCCGAAGCCGGCACCGTCGCGTGCTGGGGCGCGGACCTCAACGGCGAGCTCGGCAACGCCACCGTCGCCACGCGCGCGCTTCAGCCCGAACCGGTCACGGGCCTTGAACGCACCGCCGGTCTCGCCGCCGGCGAAGCCTTCGCGTGCGCGCTCGAGGCGTCCGGCATCGTCGCCTGCTGGGGCGAAAACACGTACGGGCAGCTCGGCGACGGTCAGTCCGAAGAACCCGCCGTCACCCATCCGGTCGCCGTCAGCGGCCTCGCCGACGTCACGCAGATTGCCGCCGGGACGGCCTTCGCGTGCGCACTCACCGCGGCCGGCGGCGTGGACTGCTGGGGCGAAGATGGCTACGGCGAGCTCGGCGACGAACAGCCCGGTCACGCCCACCTGCTCAGCGCCGTGCCGGTCGCGGTGCACGGCATCGCGGGCGCGCGCGCCATCGCCGCCGCCGAACGCGACGCGTGCGCGCTCCTCGCCGGCGGCGCCGTCGACTGCTGGGGCGCGGGAGAACAGGGGCAGCTCGGCCACGCGCACGCCGGCGCGAGCGACGTCCCCGTTCGCGTGGACGGGGTTGGGGGCGGGGCGGCGCTCGCCGCGGGCGGCAACACCTTCTGCGCGCTGCTCGACAGCGAGCAGGTTCAGTGCTGGGGCAGCAACGGCTCCGGCGAGGTCGGCGACCGCCGGGCGGGCGAACTGCGCGCCGCGCCGGCGATCGTCGCGGGCGTGCCGTGACGCCCCTTCCGCCTTGACCGTCACGGGGCACGCTAAATACGCTGTCCGCTGATGCGCGCTCCGACGGGCAGGCTAGTCGCGGTCGCCGCCGCCCTGGCCCTCTTGGCGGCGCTGCCCGCCACGGCGGCCGCGCGGCGGCCGAGAATCGCGATGCTGCGCGCCACGCCGTCCGCGCTGGCGTTCGGCGGCGGCAGCGTACGCATCCGTTCGCGGGTGACGGGCGCCGCGCGCTGCTCGCTCAGCGTCAGCCCACGAGTGGCGCCGACCAAGGGCTCGTCGTGCCGCACTCGCGCCGTGACGCTGCCTGCCAACCGGTCGACCTCACCGGCCACGTACACGATCACGCTCGCGGCCACAGGCGCACACGGCCGGCGGGCACGCCGCTCCGTCCGCGTGACGGTCGGCGGCGCCGTGCAGATCGCCGCCGGCGAAGCGTCCGCGTGCGTCCTTGAGCCGGGAGGGCGCGTCTACTGCTGGGGCGAAAACACGTACGGGCAGCTCGGCCGCGGGGGTCACGCCGAAAAGGGGCCCGAACACGAGTACGCGAGTGCGCACGAAGTGTCCGGGGTGCGCGGCGCCACCGAGATCGCCGCCGGCGCCTACTTCAACTGCGCCCTGCTCAGAGACGGCCACGTCGACTGCTGGGGCGGGGGCGCGCTCGGTGAGCTCGGCGAAGCGATGAGCGAAGCGGCGGCAGGCAACGCCGTCGAAGTGCACGGAATCAGCGACGCCGTCGCCGTCTCCGCCGGGGCGTACCACGCGTGCGCCCTGCTGCGCAACGCGACGGTCGAGTGCTGGGGCGAAAACCGCGCGGGTGAGCTCGGCGACGGGCTCGAAGGGCAGACGTCGCAACCGACCCCGGTCGCGGTCAAGGGCCTCACGAACGTCGCCGAAATCGCAACCGGAACGGCGGGCGGGGAAGCGACGTGCGCACGCCTGCGCGACGGCCACGTCGAATGCTGGGGCGCCGGCGAACAGGGTCAGCTCGGCGCAGGCGCCAAGGCCAACTCTCCCGTCCCGGTCCGCGTGTCGCACCTCACCGGCGCCCACCAGCTCGCGGCGGGCTCGGAATACGCGTGCGCCGTGATCACCAAGGGACGCGTCGACTGCTGGGGCAACAACGAACGCGGCGAGCTCGGCGACGGCGTCGAAGGACAGGGCGACCTCACGACGCCGGTGCGCGCCGACCTCAGCCGTGGCGCGGTGCAGGTCGCGGGCGGCTACGGCTTCAGCGCGTGTGCCGTGCTCGCCGGCGGGCAGCTCGACTGCTGGGGCTGGAACGAGTACGGCCAGCTCGGCCACCCCGGCGCCGAAAAGTCTGCGACACCGGAGCCCGTGACGGGGATTTCGCGCGTCGCCCAGGTCGCCGTCGGCGAATCGTTCGCCTGCTCGATGGCCTCCAGCGGCGCCGTCGACTGTTGGGGCGAGGACCAGGTCGGTCAGCTTGGCAACGGCCACTTCCTCGCGGCGGGGGCGGCACATCCGCAACCGGTCCGCGTTGTCGGCCTGCCCTGATCGCGCGGGCCGGACGTCCGTCCAGCCGTTTTAACGGCAACTAAGGTTCGCCCCGTAACCTGCCGCTCCGGCCGTCAGGCAACGGTCGCACCCCCCAGACCCCCGGACCCCGACCCCCGACCGAACGGAAGCGGAAAGGTGAACACGAACGCGCAGATTGACCCCGGCGCCGCCAAGGGCGCCATCGCACCCCTTGCCGTGAAGGTTCCCGAGGTCACCGCGCTCTTCTGGGCGCTGAAGCTGCTGTCCACCGGCACCGGCGAGGCGACGTCCGACTTCCTCGGCTCGGTCAGCGTCCCGCTCGCGGGCGCGATCGGCATCTTCGGGTTCCTCGTCGCGCTGCGCCTGCAGCTGCGCTCACCGCGCTACAGCTCCGCGCGCTACTGGGGCCTGGTGATGATGGTCGCCATCTTCGGAACGATGGTCGCCGACGCGCTACACGACGCCGGCAACCTCTCCTATACGACGACGACCTTCGGTTTCGCGCTGATCGTCGCCGCGATCTTCGCCCTCTGGTATCGCAGTGAGGGCACGCTGTCGATCCACGAGATCAACACGCGCAGACGCGAGTACTTCTACTGGTCCGCGGTCTTCGGAACGTTCGCGCTCGGCACGGCGGCGGGCGACTGGACCGCGACGTCGCTGAATCTCGGCTTCTCCGGCTCGATAGCGCTCTTCGCGGCGATCATCGCCATCCCGCTCGTCGGCTGGGCGCGCTTCTCGATGAACCCGATCTTCGCCTTCTGGTTCGCGTACGTCATGACGCGCCCGCTCGGCGCCTCCATCGCCGACTGGCTCAGCAAGCCGACGGCGACCGGCGGCGTCGCGCTCGGTAACGGGCCGGTGGCGTTCGCGGGCATCGCCGCTTTCGCGGCGCTCGTCGCGTACGCCGCGGCGTCTGGCCGCGACCGGCGCAAGGTCCCCCTCCACCTCCCCCACCTGCACGGCGACGCCGTCAACGGGCCCCTCGCGCAATCCGCCGACGCCTAGCCGCGCGCGCTTGACGTCCGCGCGCCGCGACACCCCGACCGAAGTGAAAGGCCTGCCTTAGCGGCGCGCCGGGCTTGACGACGCGAGTACCCTCCCCGGGATGAGGTTCGCGCGGACCGGGGCAGTCGCCGCGGTGATCCTGGCGGCGGCCATCGCCGCAGCGATCGCGTACGGCGCGCCGCACCCGTCCGTCTCGAAACTGCACGCCTCGCCTTCCTCGCTGCCCTCCGGCGGCGGCCACGTCTCGTTGAAGGCGCACCTCAAACACGCCAAGCACTGCACGCTGAGCGCGTCGCCGCACATCGCGAAACTGCCGCACACCGTCAAATGCGCCAAAGCGACGGTCGTGTTCCACGTCACCGTTCCGGCTGACACGACCACTTCCGCCAAGCACTATGTACTGAAGCTCAAGGTCACCGCGGCCGGGGGCTCGGCAAGCGCGCACGTGACGGTCGTCGTGGCGGCTGACCAAGCCCTCGTCGAAGCGGCCGAACGCAAGGCAAAAGAAGAACGAGAAGCGAAAGAAGCCGCCGAACACAAAGCAACGGAAGAACGCGAAGCCACGGAAAAGGAAGAACGCGAAGCGAAAGAAAAAGAAGAAAAAGAAGGTGCCGCCATCCAAGTGTCCGTTGGCGAAGCCGAAGCGTGCGCGGTGCTCGCTGACGGCAAGGTCTACTGCTGGGGCGAAGACTCCTTCGGCCAGCTCGGCAACGGCAAAGTCGAAGAAGACGTCCTCAGACCGACCGAAGTCACAGGCGTCGAACACGCGACGCAGGTCTCGGTCGGCCAGCACGACGCCTGCGCCGTCCTGTCGGACGGCCACGTGGACTGCTGGGGCGAAAACGCCCGCGGGCAGGTCGGCGACGAAATGAAAGAAAACGGCGACATATCGACGCCGGTCGAAGTGAAAAACCTCGAAAAAGCCCTCGAAGTCCAGGTCGGCTGGACGTTCGCGTGCGCCCGCATCGAAGGCGGCACCGTGAAGTGCTGGGGCGAAAACCAAAAAGGAAACGTCGGCGACGGCGAAGTCACCGTCGCGGTGCTCAAGCCCACGGAAGCGAAAGTGTCGGAAGTCGTGAAGCTCGACTCCTACTTCAAGCACAGCTGCGCGATCCTCACGAGCGGCGCGCTCAAATGCTGGGGTTACGACTTCTACGACGAACTCGGTAACGTCGAAGAAAAGAACCTCGCCGTCGACACGCCCGCGGAAGCCATCTACACGAAACACGTGACGAGCGTGTCGCTCGGCCACTACACCAGCTGCGCCGTGGAAGGCGGCAAGGTGCCGTGCTGGGGCAACGAAGAACACGGCATGCTCGGCGACGGCAAACAGGGCACCTACGAGCACATCGAGTACGAACCCATCGATGCGACCGGGATCACGACCGCCGAAGAAGTGGCCCTCGGCTACGAAGACGCCTGCGTCCGGCTGACCAGCGGTCACGTCGACTGCTGGGGCGTCAACAACGAGGGCGCGGTCGGCAACGGCGAAGGCGGCTTCGGCAAATATCCAGTCGACGAACCGACCGAAGTCGTCAATCTCAGCGAAGCCGTCCAGATCAGCGCCGGTGACGAAACGGAGTGCGCCGTCGTCAAAACGGGGCACGTCTACTGCTGGGGACTCGACGAGCGCGGCCAGGTGGGTAACGAAAAGAGCGGCGACGAAGGCGGCTCCCCGCGCGGCGTCTACGAACCGACGGAGGTCAAGAACCTCCCCTAGACGCGCCGCCGCCGGCCGCAGCGGATAGCTTTCTGGCGGTGACCACCGAGCTCGCCCCGGATGACGTAGTCGAGACGCATAAGGAAGGCGCTGCGAACGACCGGGTGCCGCTGCTCGTGCTCGAGCCGCTGGCGGCGTTCCTCGACGAGCACGGTCTCGGCTCGGGCGGGATCGTGGCGACGCCGATCGGCGAGGGCCACTCGAACATGACCTACCGCATCGACCGCGGCGAGGCGAGCTTCGTGCTTCGCCGCCCGCCGCGGCCGCCGCTGCCCCCGAGCGCGCACGACGTCGTG
Organism: Solirubrobacteraceae bacterium; assembly: GCA_035507895.1. GTDB lineage: Bacteria > Actinomycetota > Thermoleophilia > Solirubrobacterales > Solirubrobacteraceae > Palsa-744. The sequence continues at coordinate 128,307 of DATJNQ010000024.1, forward strand.
CGAGAGGCGAGGCTGCTCAGCGCGCTGCAGGACACCGCGGCCCGTGCGCCGCGCGTGCTCGCGACTTGCCCCGACGAGACCGTGATCGGCGCCCCGTTCTACGTGATGGACCTCGTCGAGGGCGAGGTCATCGTCACGGAGATCCCGCCCGATCTCGACAACCCGGCGCAGCGGCGCCTGATCGGCGACGAGCTGATCGACGCGCTCGTCGAGATCCACGCCGTCGACTGGCAGGCGGTCGGGCTCGACGATTTCGGCAAGCCGACCGGCTATCTGGAACGCCAGCTGCGGCGCTTCACGGGACTGTGGGATCTGAACCGCACGCGCGAGATCCCCGCGATCGAAGCGGTCGGCGCGTGGCTTTCCGAGAACCTCCCCGAATCGGGAGCGGCGACGATCGTGCACGGCGACTACCGGCTCGGCAACACGATCTTCTCACCCGGCGCGCCCGCGCACCTCGCGGCGGTGCTCGACTGGGAGATGGCGACGATCGGCGACCCGCTCGCCGACGTCGGCTACCTGTGCATGATGTGGAGCGAGTCCGGCGACCCCGCGGGCGGGCTGCGCGAGCACCTCGGCCGCGTCACCCGCCAGGAGGGCTTCCCGACGCGCGGCGAGCTCATCGCGCGCTACGAGGAGCGCTCGGGTCGCTCGATGCGCGACCTGCGCTGGTACACGACTCTCGCGCTGTGGAAGAGCGCCGTCTTCATGGAGGGCAACTACAAGCGCGCCGTCGCCGGTACAGTCGACGACCCCTACCTCGCACAGTTCGGCGAGGGCGTCGTCGAGCTGGCGGAGCAGGCGCTGGAGGCGACGCGTGTCTAGCGAAGCGGCGCGCAGCGGCCTGCTGATCGACTGGGGCGGCGTGCTCACGACGAACCTCTTCACCTCGTTCCGGGAGTACTGCGACTCGCTCGGGCTCGAGTCGGACGCGCTCGCCGCGGCGTTCAGGCGCAATCCTGACGCGCGCGAGATGCTGATCGCCCTTGAGGTCGGGGAGCTGTCCGAGCAGGAGTTCGAGCAGCGCTTCGCCGCGTTGCTCGGCGTCGCGCCGGAGGGCCTCATCGACGGGCTCTTCGCCGGCGTGCATGCCGACGAGGCGATGCTCAGGGCCGTGCGCCTCGCGCGCCTGGCGGGCGTGCGGACTGCGCTCGTCTCGAACTCCTGGGGCGTCCACCGCTACCCGAGCGAGTCGTTCGCCGAGCTCTTCGACGGCGTCGTGATCTCGGGCCAGGAGGGTTTCCGTAAGCCGGACGTGCGCATGTACACGCTCGGCGCCGAGCGCGCCGGCGTCAGCGAGAGCGACTGCGTCTACGTCGACGACCTGGCGTTCAACCTCGAGCCCGCGGCGCAGCTCGGCATGGCGACCGTGCACCACACGGAAGCCGCGGCGAGCATCCCGCAGCTGGAACGCCTGCTCGGCGTCGCGCTGAGCTAGTCCCGCTTGCCGCGGCCGTAGAGGAACTTGAACACGCCGGCCAAGAGGCGCGAGGTGCGCGACTTGTACGGGTACATGAACAGTTCCTTCTTCATCGCCATGCCCGTCACGACGATCGCCTGCTGCGAGCAGTACTTGCGGATCCCGCCCGCGCCGTGGCGCGACCCGAGGCCCGACGCCTTCGCGCCCCCCATCGGCAGCTCGAGCACCGTGTAGTTGATCAGCGCGTCGTTGACGTTCGCCGCGCCGGCCTCCAGGCGGCGCGCGATCTGCTCACCCTTCGCGGTGTCCTTCGTGAAGACGGACGCGCCGAGGCCGTACGAGGACTCGTTCGAGAGGCGGATCGCCTCCTCGGTGTCCTTGACCTTCATGATCGGCACCGTCGGGCCGAACGTCTCGTCGGTCATGATTTTCATCGTGTGGTCGACGTCGACGAGCACCGTCGGCTCGTAGAAGCGCCCGCTGCCGGGCACCTCGTTGCCGCCGGTGAGCACGCGTGCGCCCTTGTCGACGGCGTCGGCGACGTGCTCGCGGATGATGTCCAGCTGGGGCGGGAACGTGATCGCGCCGACCTCGACCGTGCCGTAGCCGCCTTCGGCGTTGCCGACGCGCAGCCCGCGGACTTTGTCCGACACTTTGGCGACGAAGTCCTCGTACACGGGCTCCTCGACGTAGACGCGCTCGATGGAGATGCACGTCTGGCCGGCGTTCTGCATCGAGAAGTACGTCGCGTAGTTCGCTGCACGCTCGATGTCGGCGTCGGCGCAGACGATCATCGGATCCTTGCCGCCGAGCTCGAGCGACGCGGGGATGAGGCGCTCACCGGCGGCGGCGGCGACCTTGCGTCCGGTGCGCGTCGAACCGGTGAACATCACCATGTCGACGTGGTCGATCAGCGCGCGCCCGGTCTCGCCGCGGCCCGTCGCGATCTGCAGCACGCCCTCCGGCAGCCCGCACTCGAGCAGGCCTTCGGCGATCAGCAGCGAGGTCAGCGGCGTGACCTCGCTCGGCTTGAGGATCACGCTGTTGCCGGCCATCATCGCCGGGATGCAGTCGCCGACAGAGTTGGTGAGCGGGTAGTTCCACGGCCCGATGACGCCGATCAGCCCGAGCGGGCGGAAGCGCAGGATCAGTTTCTTGCCCATCACGAGCACCTGGCTGGAGTGGACCTTCTCGTCGGCGAGGTACTGCTCGGCGTGCTTGGCCCAGAAACCGAAGGCGTTGCCGGCGTAGCCGATCTCGGCGAGCTGCGCGTCCTCCCAGGTCTTGCCGGTCTCCGAGACGATCGTCTTCGTGATCCGGTCGGCGTTGTCCATCACCCACTTCTGGGCGCGGCGCATGATGCGCGCGCGGCCCTCGAAGCCGTACGCCTCCCACTGCGGCTGCGCCGCGCGGCCGCGGACGGCGAGTTCGGCGACCTGTGCCGGGCTGAGGTCGGGGACGGTCGCGACGATCTCGCCCGTACCGGGATTCTCGACCTCGATCTGGGCGCCGTCGGGCGCCTCGCTCTCGAGCTTTTCCTGTTCTACCGTGGCCATCGATTCCTCCCCCGAAGGTTGCGCCCAGACGGCGACAGGTTACTCCTATCCGCGCGCCAGCGCGGTCAATCGGAGAGCTCGACGGCCAAAATTCCGAGCGGCTCCACGGGGCGGTCCTGACCGTCGGTGGAGGTCGCCTCGATGCGGTCGACGACGTCCATCCCGCCGCTCACCTCGCCGAACACGGTGTGCTTGCCGTCGAGCCAGGGGCAGGCGTCGGCGGTCACGATGAAGAACTGCGAGCCGTTCGTGTTCGGGCCGGCGTTGGCCATCGCGAGCGCACCGCGCACTACGGGGTGCCCGCTCTGCTCGTCGTCGAACGTGTAACCGGGGCCCCCGGTGCCGTCCCCGCGCGGGCAGCCGCCCTGGATCATGAAGTCCTTGATGACGCGGTGGAAGCTGAGGTTGTCGTAGAAGCCTTCGCCCGCGAGCTTGCGGAAGTTCGCGACCGTCTCGGGAGCCTCGTCGTCGAAGAAGGTGATCTCGACGTCGCCCTCGGTCGTCTTCATCGTCGCGGTCGACACGCGCCCACCCTAGCGCCCGGCGGCCGCCGGCGCGGTCGAGGCGCGGCTAACCGATCCGTTCCGCGCGCATAGGCTTGCCGCCGAGCTCGTGCGAGTCGAGCTTGCGCGTCACGTTGTCGACCTCGGACGTCGGCACCGAGAGCAGCGAGTAGCGCTCGAGCACGCGCACGTCGCGCACCGCCTCCCCCTCGAGCCCCGTGGTCGACGTGACGGCCGCCACGATGTCGCGTACCTTCACGCCGGCGGCGCGGCCGGCGGAGAGGGCGATGGTCACGTACTCCTCGTCGTCGTGGCGTCCCGCGACATGCGGCTTGGAGTGGCGGCGCGGCCGCTCGCGCACCGGCGTCGGCGGCGCCGCGACACCCTTCTCCCAGCGGCCGATCGAGGTGCCGATGTGCTTTTCGATCGCCTCGAGCTCACGCTTCTGGCGGTCCTCGACGAACGTGATCGCGCGGCCCGAGCGCCCGACGCGCCCGGTACGGCCGATGCGGTGCACGTACGTGTCGGGCGAGGTCGGCACGTCGTAGTTGATCACGTGCGTCACCGTCGAGATGTCGAGACCGCGCGCGGCGACGTCGGTCGCGACGAGCAGCGGCACGCGGCCGCCCTTGAACGCGAGCATCACGCCGTCCCGCGAGCCCTGCGACATGTCGCCGTGGAGCGCGCGCACGTTCATGCCGCGGTCGCGCAGCGTGCGGTAGAGCTGGTCGCAGCGGATCTTCGTGCGCACGAACACGATCGCCTGCTCGGGCGCCTCGGCCTTGAGCACTTCGACGAGCCGCTCGGGCTTCTCGCGCGAGGCGACCGGCAGCTGGAACTGCGCGACCGTGTCGATCGTCAGCGTCGCCGCCTCGACGCGCACGATCGCCGGGTCGTACATGTAGCGGTCGGCGAGCTTCTGGATCGGGCCCGGGATCGTCGCGGAGAAGAGGGCCGTCTGGCGGCTCGAGGGCGTCAGCGCGAGGATCCGCTCGACGTCTTCCAGGAAGCCGAGGTCCAGCATCTCGTCGGCCTCGTCGAGGACGACGAAGCGGCAGTCGTGCAGCACGAGCGAACCGCGCGAGACGAGGTCGAGCACGCGGCCGACCGTGCCGACGACGACGTGGCCGCCGGCGCGGAGCTGCGCCTGCTGCGTGCGGATCGGCGCGCCGCCGAAGACCGCGACGACATCGACGCCGGCGTGCGCGCCGTAGGCCCTGAGCGCCTGCGTGACCTGGATGCAGAGCTCCCTCGTCGGCGTCAGCACGAGCGCCTGGACGCTCGGCTCGGCCGGGTCGACGTACTGCATGATCGGCAGGCCGAACGCCGCCGTCTTGCCGGTGCCGGTCTGGGCCTGGCCGATCACGTCGGCGCCCTGGAGCAGCAGCGGGATCGCCTCTTCCTGGATCGGGCTCGGCGCCTCGTAGCCGACATCGCGCAGCGACGCGAGAATCGGTTCGGAGAGGCCAAGTTCCTCGAAGCTCTTGCTCATCGGCTCAGGCCACCGTGTCGAGCAGGAGCTTGCCGCTCGTGCGCCGCGCGCGCAGGTCGTCGTGGGCCCGTGCCGCGTCGGCGAGCGGGTACGTCTCGCCGACAACCGGGCGGATCTCGCCGGCGGCGGTGAGGGCGAAGAGCTCATCGAGAGCCGCGGCGAACATCCCGGGCCGCTCGAACGTGTGGAACAGGTAGAAGCCGACGACGCCGCGTGAATGCCTGAGCAGAGAGCCGGTGCGAATCGTGTTCGCCTCGCTCGTCGAGATGCCGCAGACGACGATCCGCCCGAACGGCGCGAGCGCCTCGTACGAGGCGTCGAACGACGCGCCGCCCGCCATGTCGAAGACGACGTCGACGCCCGCACCGCCGTTGGCGGCCACGAGGCGCTCCGTGAGCCCGTCGGGCGTGCCGTCGACGGCCTCGTCGGCACCGAGCGCGAGCGCGAGCGCGCGCTTCTGCTCGCTGGATGCCGTCGCGATCACGCGGCCCGCGCCCATGTGCCGTGCGAGCTGCACCGCGAGCGAGCCGACGCCGCCCGCCGCGGAGTGCACGACGACGCTCTCGCCGTCGCCGACGCGCGCCGCTGTGCGGTAGAGGTGCCACGCGGTCGTGCCCTGGATCAGCAGCGCGAGTGCCTGCGCGTCGTCGACGCCGTCGGGGACGGCGAAGACGCTGTCGCGGCGCGCCGTCGCGTACTGAGCGTAGCCGCCGCTCGCCATCGTGGCGACGACGCGTCCGCCGCCCGCGGCGAGCGTGCCCGCGACCTCGCGGCCGGGCACGAGCGGCAGGCTCTGGCGTTCGACGTACGTGTTCGTGCGCGCGTGCAGGTCGGCGAAGTTCAGGCCCGCACGCGTCACCTCGATGAGCACCTCGTCCTCACCCGGCTCGGGCACCGGCAGCTCGACGAGCGCGAGCACCTCGGGGCCACCGAACTCGCTGATCTGGATCGCACGCATCGCGCCGAGGCTATCGGAGAGCGCTCGGCGCGACCGGATCGCGGGTGTTGCTCTAGGGTGCCCGCCGATGCCGATAACCGTCGTCGGATCAATCGCGTTCGACGCCGTGCGCACGCCGTTCGGCGAGCGCGAGCGGATGCTCGGCGGCGCCGCGGTGCACTTCGCGCTCGCGGCGTGCCTTTTCGACGAGGTGCGGGTCGTCGGCCCCGTCGGCGACGACTTCGACGAGCAGCACCTGCGGATGCTCGCCGCGCGCGGCGTCGACGTCGGCGACGTGGAGCGCGCGGCGGGCGAGACGTTCTTCTGGCGCGCCGTCTACGGCTGGGACATGAATTCGCGCGAGACGCTCGAGACCCGCCTCGGCGTCTTCGAGAGCTTCGCGCCGAAGCTCTCCGAACGCTCGCGCGACAGCGACGTGCTCTTCCTGGCCAACATCCAGCCCGACCTGCAGCTCGAGGTCCGCCGCCAGCTCCCGGACGCGCGGTTCGTCGCGATGGATTCGATGAACCTCTGGATCGAGACCGCGCGCGAGCGGCTCGTCGAGGTGGTCCGCGAGGTCGACTGCCTGATCCTCAACGACGGCGAGTTGCGCGAGCTCGCGGGACGCGCGAACGTGATCGCCGCGGCGCGCGAGATCCTCAGCTGGGGCGGTCCCCACGGCGGGCCGAGCATCGTCGTCGCCAAGCAGGGCGAGTACGGCGCCGCGCTGATCACCGACAACGTCTTCTTCTCGCTGCCGGCCTACCCGCTCGAGGACGTCGTCGACCCGACGGGCGCCGGCGACACCTTCGCCGGCGGGCTCGTCGGCTACATCGCCGCGCACCCCGACGAGGCGCTCGACGACGACCTGCTGCGACGGGCGATGGCGTACGCGACAGCGCTCGCCTCCTTCAACGTCGAGCGCTTCGGCACCGAGCGCCTGCAGGAGCTGCGTGGCGAGGAGGTACACGAGCGGATCGAGGAGCTCCGCGCGATGACCGCGTTCAGCGCGGGCCCGGCGGCGGTCCGCCGCTCGCAATAATCGACCCATGGGCCACGCCGAGGAGGTCTCAGATGAGTGACGGGGTGACAGCGGGCCAGACCCGCGACACGCTGACGGTGACCGACAACCGCACCGGCAGGGAGTACGAGCTGCCGATCAGCGAAGGGACCGTGCACGGGCCGGACCTGCGCCAGATCAAGGTCGAGCCCGACGATTTCGGGCTGATGGTCTACGACCCCGCCTACCTGAACACCGCCTCGTGCCGCAGCTCGATCACGTACATCGACGGCGATGCCGGGATCCTGCAGCACCGCGGCTACTCGATCGAGGAGCTCTGCGAGCACGCGAGCTACCTCGAGGTCGCCTACCTGCTGATCAACGGCGCCCTGCCGACCGCGGCCGAGCTCGAGGCGTGGCGTTACGACATCACGATGCACACCTTCGTGCACGAGAACTTCAAGGACTTCATGCAGGGCTTCCGCTACGACGCGAACCCGATGGGCATCCTCGTCGCGTCGGTGGGGGCGCTCTCGACCTTCTACCCGGAGGCGCACGACATCGCCGACGCCGACGTGCGGATGGCCCAGATCGTTCGCCTGATCGCGAAGATGCCGACGATCGCGGCGTTCTCCTACCGCCACAGCATGGGCCAGCCGTACGTCTACCCCGACGACGAGCTCAGCTACGCCGGCAACTTCCTGCGGATGATGTACCGCATGACCGAGCTCAAATACGAGCCGGACCCGCGCCTGGAAAAGGCGCTGGACGTGCTCTTCATCCTGCACGCGGACCACGAGCAGAACGCGTCGACGAGCGCGGTGCGGTCCGTCGGCTCGACGCACGTCGACCCGTACACGGCGGTGGCGGCGGGCGTCGCCGCCCTCTACGGCCCGCTGCACGGCGGCGCGAACGAGGCGGCGCTGCGCATGCTGCGCCGCATCGGCAGCGTCGAGGCGATCCCGGACTTCCTCGCTGGCGTCAAGGACGGGAACGAGCGCCTGATGGGCTTCGGCCACCGCGTATACAAGAACTTCGACCCGCGCGCGCGCATCATCCGCCAGCACCTCGACGACGTGTTCGAGGTCACCGGGCGCAACCCGCTGATCGACATCGCGACGGAGCTCGAAAAACGGGCGCTGGACGACGACTACTTCACGAGCCGCAAGCTGTACCCGAACGTCGACTTCTACTCGGGGCTGTTCTACGAGGCGCTCGGGCTGGACGCCTCGATGTTCCCCGTGATGTTCGCGATCGGCAGGACGAGCGGCTGGATCGCCCAGTGGCTCGAGATGATCCAGGACAGCGACCAGAAGATCGCGCGGCCACGGCAGATCTACACGGGGCCGCGCGACGTGCCGTTCGTGCCGATCGCAGAGCGCGGCTAGCGCCGTCAGAGCGTCAGCGTCGCGCCGTGCTCGGCGAGCCAGGCGCGGTCCTCGCGCCAGGTCGGCTGGCGTTCGCCGAGCAGGCGCCAGAAGCCCGGCGAGTGGTCGGCGATGCGCAGGTGGCAGACCTCATGCCAGACGACGTAGTCGACGACGCGGCTCGGCGCGAGCATCAGCCGCCAGTTCAGGCTAATGCGGCCGCTCGATGAGCAGGAACCCCAGCGTGTGCGCTGCGCGCGGATCGAGAGGCCCGCGTGGCGGTCGCCGCTCGCGGCGCTCGCGCGGTCCAGCCGCGCGGCGAACTCGCGCCTCGCCGCGCGGCGGAAGAAGCGCTCGAGGGCGGGTCGCGCGTCCCCCGGCGGGACCAGGAGCGTCGCGCCGTGGCGGTGGACGACGCTGCGGCCCGCCTGGGGCTCCAGGCGCAGCGGCTCGCCGAGGTACGGCACGGTCGCGCCGCGCGCGGCGAGCGCCTGCCGCGCGTTCGCCGCGCGCGCCAGGCGGCGCGTGATCCACGGCGCGAGCTCCTGCACGGCGTCCGCGGCGAGCCTCTCCGGCGCCCCCTCGGGTAGCACCACGCGGACGTCGCCGAGCGGCTCGACGGTCACGCGCACACGGCGCGCGCGGCGCGAGCGCAGCACCGTGTAGTCGATCGCCGTCGCCGCCACGGGCGCACCCTATGCGAGCCTCCGGAGGATTCCGTCGCGGGCGCTAGGCCGGCGTCCTGACCCAGGGGCGCGCGATGCGAAGCGCGCTGAGGATCGCGCGCGTCGCCGGCGAGCGGTTCAGCGTGATGAAGTGGATGCCCGGCGCGCCGGCGGCGAGCAGCTCCGAGCACTGCAGCGTCGCGTAGGCGACGCCGAGCCCGAGGACGCCGTCGCTGTCGTCGGCGCGGATCGCGAGCTGCTCGCGCAGATCGTCGGGGATCTTCGAGCCGCACATCGCCGCCATCTTCTGCACCTGGCCGGCCTGGGTGATCGGCATGATGCCGGGCAGGATCGGCACGGTGATGCCGGCGGCGCGGGCGCGGTCGACGAAGTCGAAGTAGTACGCGTTGTCGAAGAAGATCTGGGTGATCAGGAAGTCGACTCCCGCCGCGACCTTCTCGGCGAGGTGTTCGAGGTCGGCCTCGGCGCTCTCGGCGTGGATGTGGGTCTCGGGGAAGCACGCGGCGCCGATCGTGAACGGGTACTCGGCGGCGATCATTTCGACGAGTTCGCGCGAGTACTCGAACCCGCCCTTGGTCTGCGTCCACTCCTCCTGGCCGACGGGCGGGTCGCCGCGCAGCGCGAGCACGTTGTCGATGCCGGCGTCGCGCATCTCGTTGAGCAGCGCGCGCAGGTCGGGGACCGTGGCGCCGACGCACGTGAGGTGCGCCATCGCCTCGAGCCCGTACGTGTCGCGCAGGCGCGTCACGATCGCGAGCGTGCGTTCGCGCGTCGAGCCGCCGGCGCCGTATGTCACGGAGACGAAGGACGGCGCGAGGCCGCTCAGCTCCGACAGCGCGGCCTGGAGGTTCCTTTCCCCCTGCTCGGTCCGCGGCGGAAAGAACTCGAACGAGAAGGTCGGTTCGTCGCCCTCGAAGAGCCCGTCGATGTGCATCCGACGATTATGGTGACCACCGCTCGACGTCGCCGCCGTCGGCGTGCGCGCGCCCCGTCGCCTGCAGGTGAGTGAGGAACGACTCGGTCTGCGCGAGCAACCAGCCGATGTTGCCGCTGACGTCCTCGCCGTAGACGCGCCGGATCACCTCGTAGACGGTTCGCGGCCCGTCGGCGATCGCCTCCGCGACCTCGGCCAGGCGCTGCGCGACGAGGTCGCGGTTGCCGCGGATGTGCGCGTAGACGTCGGCGAACGTGCGTCCGTGGCCGGGCAGGCACAGACGCGCGCCGAGGCGCTCCGTGAGGTCCAGCGAAGCGAGGAATTCGCCGCACGGGTCCGGCGTGTAGCCGTAGTCGAAGTAGAGCGAGATGCGCCCGAGCAGGTGGTCGCCGCTCACGAGCAGGCGCCGCTCGGGCTGCGCGAGCACGACGTGCGAGGGGGAATGGCCCGGCGTGTAGTGCGTGACCCACGTGCCGACGTCCGTCTCGAAGCGCACGCCTTCGACGAGCGGCGTCGCGGCGGCGTAGGCCGCGAGCGCCGGTTCGACGCCCGCCGGGTCGAACGGCGTCGGCGGCGAGAACGTTTCGACGAGCTCGTCGGGGAGGCCCGCGCGGCGGGCGTTCGCGACGCGCGCCTCGTACAGCTCCTGCGGCTCGCCGAGGAGCCGCAAAAGGTGGGCGTGGCTCGGGTGCAGGTAGATCTCACAGCCGGTCAGCGCCGCGATGTGCGGCGCCGCTCCGCAGTGGTCCAGGTGCGCGTGCGTGCAGACGACGAGGTTCGCCTGGCCGAGCTCGAGGTCGCACATCGCCAGGGCGCGCTCGAGCTCGGCGACGTTGTCGGCTCCGGGCAGGCCGCAGTCGAAGAGCACGAAGCCGTCGCCGCGGCGTACCGCCCACGCGTTGCCGTGCGGCACCCCGGGCCAGGGCAGCGGAACACGCAGCCGGTAGACGCCCGGCAGCACCCGCTCGCCGCGGCCGTGCTCGCGGCGCCTTTGCACATCGGCCACGCGGCGCAGACTAGACTACGCCTGCCGGGCGGCGAAGGAGGGAGCATGGCGCAGGAAGAGGGCGACGCGGGCCGCATCCAGCAGGCGGCGGCGAACATGCAGGAGCTCGCCGCGCAGGGGCGCGGCGGCACGAGCGGCGCCGAGGCTCTCGCGCGCCGCTACTTCCAGGCGATCGACGAACACGACCTCGAGACGGCGGTCGCGCTCTGGGCGCCGGGCGGCCGCGAGAACGTCCGCGGCCAGATCGACACCGTCGCCCCCGACGGCGTGCGCGCGTTCATCGGCGGGCTGCTCGACGCCGTGCCCGACCTTCGCATGCAGGTCCTCTCGACGGTCACCGAGGACGAGCGCTGCGGCGTGCAGTGGCTTTTGACGGGCACGTTCGCGGGGAGCGCGTTCAACGGCATCGAGCCGACCGGCGCGCCGGTCCGCCTCGAAGGCGTGGATGTGCTGACGATCCGGGACGACCTGGTGCAGTCGAACGACGCGTTCACCGATTCGATGACGTTCGCGCGCCAGATCGGGATGATGCCGCCGCAGGGCTCGACGGCCGAACGCGGCATGACGGCCGCGTTCAACCTGCGCACGGGCCTGGTCGAGCGGCTCACGGGCGGCGAACCATCGCTCGTCGCCGTCGGCGTTTGGGTCGTGCAGGGCCAGCCGGGCCGCTGCAACGTGTACATGATCGAGGACGAAGGCGGCGTGACGATGTTCGACGCCGGCGCGCGCACGATGACGCGCGCGGTCGCGCGCGCCGCGGCGCGACTCGGCGGGCTGCGGCGCATCGTCCTCGGCCACGGCCACACCGACCATCGCGGCACCGCGCCGGCGCTCGGCGTACCCGTCTACTGCCATCCGGCGGAGGTCGAGGACGCCGAGGGCAGCGGCGGCTTTCGCTACTGGAGCCCGGGGCTCTCGGCGCTGCCGACGCCGCACCGGCAGGTGCACCGCCTGCTGCACCGCTACGCGTGGGACGGCGGCCCCGTGCAGATCGCGGGCACGGTCAGCGAGGGCGACGAGGTCGCAGGTTTCCGCGTGATTGAGCTGCCCGGACACGCACCGGGCCAGATCGGGCTGTTCCGCGAGCACGACCGCCTCGCGCTGACGTCGGACTGCTTCTACACGCTCGACGAGTGGGGCCGCGACAGCCCGCCCCACGTGCCGATGGAGGCCTACAACTACGACACCGGCCAGGCGCGGGCGAGCATCCGCCGGCTCGCCGAGATGGAGCCGGCGGCGGCCTGGCCCGGGCACGCACGGCCGCTCACCGTGGACGTCGGCGAGCAGCTGCGCCGCGCCGCCGACGCCGGCTGAGGTGGGGCGCCGCTCGCGCCGCAGACGCGACGGGCAGACCGCCAAGCAGCCGCCCGTCGAGTACGCCGACGGCGAGGGCAACGTCCTCGCGCTGCGCTGCACGCTGAGCGCGGCCTCGCGCGTGCGCTACGCCGAGACGCTCGCCGGCAGCCCGCTGTCGATCGACGACGCCCGCGAGCGCGCGATGGAGCTCCTCTTCGAGCAGCTCGCCGCCGGCTGGACGATCGCCGGCGCCCCGCTGGAGCGCCAGCGCGACCTGCTCGCGCGCCTGCGGGCCGCCTCGCGCGAGGAGCGCGAGTGGGTCCGGCGGACGCTGCGCGCACACTGCGCGGAGTACTTCCCGGACGTGGACGTGGCCTGAGGCTCCTACTCGCCGCGCAGCACCAGCCGCGCACCGTGCGGGTCGCCGGCGGCGACGAACTGCGCCGTCGCGCCGTTCAGCGAGAACGTCAGCCGCTGACCGGAGTCCGCGAGCACCTCGACCGAGCGGCCGCCGTCGCCGACGGCCACTACGCGCGCGGCGACGCGCTCGCCGCCGAAGTAGGCGATCAGGACCTGCTGGCCCTGGACGGGTGCTCTGCGCGAGGGGCGCACCGGCGCCACGTTACGCCAAGCCGTCGCTGCCGTCGCTAGGTTGGGGCCGTGCGCCGCACCAAGATCGTCGCGACGATCGGCCCCGCCTCGCGGGAGCCGGAGACACTGGTGCGGATGGTCGCGGCGGGCATGGACGTCGCCCGCATCAACTACTCGCACGGGACGCTCGCCGAGCACGAGGAGACGGTGGCGCGCGTCCGCGACGCCGCCGGCCGCGCGGGGCGACCCGTCGCTGTGCTGCAGGACCTCCCGGGCCCGAAGCTGCGCATCGGCCCCGTGCAGGACGAACGCGTCGAGCTCACGCCGGGCGAGACGCTCACGCTCGTCTGCGGCGGCGAGGAGTTCGACGGCGACGCGGCACGCATGAGCCTCTCCTGGGCCGGCCTGCCGTCGGCGATCGAGACGGGCTCGGTGCTGTACCTCGCCGACGGCTCGGTCCGCCTGCGCGTGCAGGCCGTTCGGGCCGGCGAGGGCGAAGTCGAAACCGAGGTCGAAATCGGCGGGTCGGTCGCCTCGCGCCAGGGGCTGAACATCCCCGGCCCGATCGCCTCGCTGCCGTCCGTGCCCGAGGAGGACCTGGCGCTGCTCGACCACGGCGAGTCGCTCGGCGTCGACGTCGTCGCGCTGTCGTTCGTGCAGACGCCCGAGGACGTCCGCTTCGTCCGCGAACACACGCGCCTGCCGCTGATCGCGAAGATGGAGAAGCCGCAGGCCGTCGAGCGCGCCGAGGAGATCCTCGCCGTCGCGGACGGTGTGATGATCGCCCGCGGCGACCTCGGCATCGAGCTGCCCATCGCCCGGGTGCCGATCGCGCAAAAGCAGCTGCTCGAGCTCGCGGGGCGCCTCGCGCTGCCGTCGATCACGGCGACGCAGATGCTCGACTCGATGGTCGCCTCCTCGCGGCCGACCCGCGCCGAGGTCACCGACGTCGCGAACGCCATCCTCGACGGCTCGGACGCGCTGATGCTCTCGCAGGAGACCGCGGTCGGCGCCTACCCGGTCGAGGCGATCGAGGTGATGGCCGCGGTCGCTGAGCAGGCCGAGTCGATCGCGCCGTACGAGCGCTGGAACGAGAGCCGCGTGCAGCGGATCCACTCCGATCCCTCGTACACCGTTGCCCACAACCTCTGCGACGCGGCCCGCGAGCTGCGGCTCGACGCCCTCATCGTGCCGACACTGTCGGGTCGCTCGGCGCGCCTGGTGTCGGCGCACCGGCCCGACGTCCCGATCTACGCGCTCTCGCCCGGCAAAGAGACGGTGCGCCGCTGCGGGCTGATGTGGGGCGTGCAGGCCGCGTCGATGCGCCGCCATGAGACGACCGAGGCGCTGATCGCGGACGCCGCGGCGCGGGTCATCGAACTCGGCTGGTGCGAGCGCGGGCAGCGCGTCGCGATCACCGCGGGCCTGCCTTCCGGGCGGCCGGGTACGACGAGCCTGCTGCAGATCCAGGTGCTCTAGGCCGCCGGCTCTTTGCCGCCCCGGCGCAGCGAGTGCGACTGGCCGAGGTTCGAGACGATCAGCGACACGACCGTGACGAGGTAGATCTGCCCGAGCAGCGCCTCGGAGACCGAGAGGGTGTGCGTGAAGTTCGTTTTGGTCGTGAGGTCGCCGTAGCCGATCGTCGTCAGCGTCGTGAAGCTGTAGTAGATGCAGTGCGCGACGGTCGAGGCGGCGTTCGGCCCGAACACGGAGGCGCCTTCGATCTCGGCGATGAAGCCGAACAGCGCGGCGAAGAACATGCCGAAGAGGACGTACACGGAGAGGACGCCGAAGACGGCTTCGAGCGTCACGGTTCCGCTGCGGTTCAGGTTGCGAATCGTGCCGATGATCACCACCGGGATCGAGCAGCCGAGCAGGACCGCGTCGAGGCCGCGGCCGGTCGTGCTGTCGGGGTGCCCGATGATCGAGGCGAGGACCCCGACGACGGCGAGCACCACGACAGCGCCCGCGACGCGACGCACCCGCCGCATGGGCGCCTCGGCAGCGATCAGCGCGAGCACCAGCGTGAGGCCGTTCAGCAGCAGGCGCGAGACCTGCCCGGCCTCGCCCGGTTCGGCGATGCCCGAGATCAGGAAGGCCGCGAACACCGCCCCGAGCAGGACGCCGAAGCGCACACGCCTTTGCTCCCGGGTCGCGTCGCTCTCGTCGCGCTCGTCGTCGCCGCTCTCGCCGCTCAAGGCATCTCACTTTCGGTTCTTGCGCGGGCGCGCGGACCGCGCAGCGACGTCGCCGCCGAATCTGAGAAGATCACGCCGTGCCGACGGAAGAGGATCCGGGCGCTCCTAGCGAGCCGGACGCAGACGCCGGAGGGGACATGCCGTCCACGTCGGGCGGCGAGGGCGAAAATCAAGTTGAAGGCGAGGCCCCCACCGCGGAGCATCCCGCGGCGGCCGAGCATCGCCACAAACGCCGCCGCGTCCTCGTCGCATCGCTGCTCGCACTCGCGACGGTCATCGGCGTCTTCGCCGTGTTCGCCGTGTGGGCCAACCGCCAGGTCCTCAACAGCGAAAACTGGACGAACACCAGCAGTCAGCTGCTCGCCGCCCCCAAGGTCCAGGCGGTCCTCGGCGACTTCCTGGCGAACGAGGCGTTCGAAGCGGTGCCGGTCGAACAGGAACTGGAACACGCGCTGCCGGCGAAGGTCCGCGGGCTCGCCGGGCCCGCGACGGCCGGGCTACGGTCGCTCGCAAGCCAGTACATGCCGCAGTTCCTGGCGACCTCCGCCGTCCAGGAAGCGTGGCGCGAAGCCACAACCGTCGTCCACGACGAGCTGATCAAGCTCTTGGAAGGCGGCGGCCCGGCGCTGAGTACGACCAAAGGCGAGGTCGTGCTGCATCTGAAACCGCTCGTCGAACAGCTCGCCGGCCAGCTCGGGCTGAGCCACCAGCTTCACGAACTGCAGTCCAAGCTCAACTCCTCGACGGGCGAAGTCGCCAAGTCGAAGGCCGAGGAAAAGCTCAAAGAACACGGGATCACGGTCCCCAAGAACGGCGAAATCGTCCTCATGCGCTCCAACCAGCTCGCGGCCGCACAGGACCTGTTCGAGGGCATCAAAGGCCTCTCGGTGGTGCTGCCCATCCTCGCGATCCTGCTTTTCGCGGCAGCCGTCGCACTCGCGGTCGGCTGGCGCAGGGTGGCGCTTCGCAGCGCCGGCTGGTGCGTCTTCGCGCTCGGTCTGATCGCGATCCTCGTGCGCAAAGTCGGCGGCGAACAGGTCGTCAACGACCTCGTGCGCGAGCCCAACCGGCCCGCGATGACGGAAGTCTGGCAAATCTCCACGACCGAGCTGTACGACATTGCGATCGCCTTGATCACGTACGGACTGGTCATCGTGATCGCGGCGTGGCTCGCCGGGCCGACGAGGCCCGCCACGGCGCTGCGCCGCGCGATGACGCCGACGCTGCGCGACCATCCCGGGCGCGCCTACGGCATCGGCGGCGTCATCCTGCTGCTGGCCGTCATCTGGGGGCCGTTCCCGTCGCTGCGCGAGTTCTGGCCGATCGTCGGCATCGCCGTGCTGATAGCGCTCGGCATCTACACGCTGCGGCGCGCCAGCGAACGCGAGTTCCCCGACGCCCACGCCGGCGAAACGATCGCCGCGCTGCGAGAGCGGTACAGCAGGGCCCGCCATGGCAGCCGTTAGCCGGGTGACGAGGGCCGCGTCGCGTATTCTCGTCCCGCGCAACTAATGCAGATTCTCACCAACTAGGAAAGGAAGCGCCCCACATGGTCGAGGCGACCTCGTACCCATTCCTCGAAGTGTTCTGGACGATGCTGATCTTCTTCGCGTTCATCATCTGGATCTGGATCCTTTTCGTGATCTTCAGCGACCTCTTCCGGCGCCACGACATGGGTGGTTTCGCGAAGGTCCTGTGGATCGTCCTGATCATCATCATCCCGTACCTGGGCGCGTTCATCTACCTGATCGCCTACCACAAAGGGATGGCTGAGCGGCAGATGGAATCCCAGAAACAGGCCGAACAGCAGTTCGAAGGCTACGTCCAGTCGGTCGCGGCCAAGCAGGACCCGGCTGAGCAGATCGCCAAAGCGAAGAGCATGCTCGACGCCGGCACGATCACGCAGGCCGAGTTCGACCAGCTCAAGCAGAAGGCGCTCGCGGGGTCGTAGCGCCGCACGCACGGCGGGGGCGCCTGGCGCTCCCGCCGGCCATCAGGGGGCCGCGAAGAAGGCGGCCTCCTGGCGTCCGAGCTCGGTTACCGGCTCGGCGCCGTAGATCCACTCGTTGGCGATCGACCGCCAGTTCGCGCTCGCGCGCAGCTGGCCGAGCACCGCGAGCGTCAGGACCTCCATCCGCCGGCCGAAGAGGTGCTCGGGCCGCATGTCCTGATGGCGCATCGCCTCGAAGTGGCTGGAGCGCGGGTCCGAGCTTTCGATCATCACCGCGGTCGCGATCCGCGGCGTGAGCTGGACCTCACGGTCCGCCGTCGTGTACCACCAGATCGCGTCCTCGATGAACGCGAGCAGGGCCTGCGGGTCGACGCGCTCGGGTTCGGGCAGAAAGCCGCCCTGCGCGAGCACCGCGTGGAGGCGCGCCGCGTCGCCCTCGATGACGGCGCGCTGGCATGCGAGCTCCAGCTCGACCGCGTCGTCGCTGATGCGCTTGAAGAGTCCGAAGTCCAGGAACGCGACGCGGCCGTCGTCGAGCACGAGGAAGTTGCCGGGGTGGGGGTCGCCCGAGAACTGGTGGTGGCGGTAGAGGCAGCCGAGGAAGAAGCGGAAGATGATCTCGCCGACACGGTCGCGCTCCGCCTGGTCGTGGCCCTTCAGCTCCTCGAAGCCGTATCCGTGCACGAACTCGCTGACCATCACGTGGGTCCGCGAGAGCGAGGTCACGACGCGCGGCACGCGGATGAACGGGTGGCCGTCGTAGATCCGCCAAAGGGCGCGTTGGTTCTGCGCCTCGAGCTCGTAGTCGAGCTCGTCGCCGATGCGTTCGCGGATCTCGCGCGCCACGGCCTTCGCGTCCATGCCGGGCGCCATCCGCTTGAAGACGCGCATCAGCATGTCCATGTTCTGCAGGTCGGCCCGCACGGCGTCGTCGACGCCCGGGTACTGGACCTTCACCGCGACCTCGAGGCCGTCCTCGCGCAGCCGGCCGCGGTAGACCTGCCCGATCGACGCGGCCGCGATCGGCGTCTCGTCGAGTTCGCTGAAGATCTCGCCGACGCGGGCTTCGAGGTCGCGCTCGATGACGCGCCGCATCTGGTCGAATGAGACGGTGGGCGCGGCGTCGCGTAGCTTGGCAAGCTCGCGCTGGAACTCCTCGCGGTGCTCCTCGGGGACGAGACCCGCGTCGACGAACGACATCACCTGGCCGACCTTCATCGCGGCGCCCTTCATCGTGCCGAGGACCGCGACGAGCTGCTTCGCCGATTCCAGCTGGCGGCGCGAGAGCGCGGCCTGCGCTTCGTCGTCGCTGCGCGTCAGGTTCGCCGCGCGCGTACCGAGCTGCTTGACGGCCTCGCTCGCCGCGAGCGACGCGACGGCCGCTGTGCGCCGGGCGCGGGAGGTCGGGATGCTCTCCTTATCGTCGGGCACGCGCCCATGCTAGACGGGGTCCGCGGCTGTCAGGCGACCTGCGAACCGGGCACGATGTCGTCGCTGCCGTCGGCCCAGCGCACCCACGCCTTGGTCCCGCCGTCGTAGTCGTCCGCGAGGAGGATCAGCGTCGCGGGCTCGCCGAGCGCCGTGCAGGGCTGCGTGCCCTCGGCGTCGAGGCCGCGCCAGACGCGGATGAAGGGGTTCTCCTGCCACTCGCGCGCGACGCTCGTCGCCGCGGCGTGCCCCGGCTCGATCACGGTCGCGGGGTCGAGCCCCATCAGCGTGTCCATGATCGAGCTGCGCAGGTCGGCGTACGTCGTGTGCCCGGGTGCCCGCACGCCGCCGACGGAGCCGCGGAAGAGCGTGTCGCCCGTGAAAACGTGCTGCTCGCCGCCCTCGGCGACGAGCAGCGAGAGCATGCCGGCGGTGTGCCCGGGCGTCGCGAGCGCGCGCACGCCCAGCGGGCCGAACGCGAGCTCATCGCCGGCCTCGAGCGGCTCGATCGGCCCGAACGTGCCGCGGTCCAGAAGCGCGCGTTCGGGTGCGCTGGCCATGACGACGAGGCCTGGCCAGCGCTCGCGCAACGCCGGCGTCTCGCTCACGTGGTCGTAGTGGTGGTGCGTCAGCAGCAGATGCGTCGGCTCGACGCCGAGCTTCTGTGCGGCGGCGAAGATCGGCTCGAGCGGGCCGCCCGCGTCGACGAGGAACGCCGCGCCGCCCTCACCGGCGGCGACGAGGTAGGTGTTCGAGACGAACTGCGGGTGGGTGGCACGCTCGATGACCATCAGGCACGCGCGTGCGCCGCGAGCGACTCGAGGTAGCTGTCGGCGCCGATGTCCGCGCGCCACTCGAGCTCGGGGACGCTCCGCGCGCAGGCCGCGAGGCGGGCACGGCATTCCTCGAGCGTTGCCGCGGTCGTGACGAGCGCGACCGCGCGCGAGGTGCCGACGGTGCGGTAGCGCCGGGGACCCACCTGTACGGCTGAGGAGAAGTGGACCGCGACGCCCTGCGCGCGGATCGCGTCGGCGTCGAGCGTGAACTCGCGCGGTTCGCCGCCGCCGAGCGCATAGTCGGGCGAGACGAGGTAAAGCACGAGCGAGGCTTCCGGCGCGAGCTCGACGTCGTCGGGCGCGAGGCCGCCGGCGACGATGGAGCGCATCGCCGCGGTCCAGCTGCCCCGCAGCAGGGCCATGATGTTCATGCACTCCGGGTCGCCGAAACGGGCGTTGAACTCGATCACGCGCACGCCGCCGGCGGTCGCGAAGAAGCCGCTGTTCATGACGCCGCTGAAGTGGCGGCCTTCCGCGGCTAGCCGGGCTATCGCAAGCTCGATGATGTGCACCGCTTCCTCGTAGTGGGCGTCAGTCATGAAGGGAAGCGTGCTGGTCGGCAGCGAGAGCGAGCCCATTCCGCCGGTGCCCGGGCCCCGGTCGCCGTCGAAGCGGTAGGGGAAGTCGTACGTCGCGGGCGGACAGACGACGGTCCGCCCGTCGCTCACCGCCTGGATCGTGAACTCGGGCGCTTCGATGCGCTCCTCGACGAGCGCGGCGCCGCCGGCGCGCACGAGCGAGAGCGCGTATGCGAGCGCCTCGTCGTGGTCCGCGAGGTGGGGTCCCATCACCTTGACCCCCTTGCCGCCCGTGAGCCCCTGGGGCTTGACGGCGACGGGGGTTTCCGCGAAGTCGGCGATCGCGCTGCGCGCCGAGTCCTCGTCGGTCGCGACGACGTGGCGCGGCGCCGAGTCGGGTGCGATCTCGGCGAGGAGCTCGCGCGAGAAGACCTTGTTCCACTCGATCTCGGCGCCGGCGCTCGTCGGCCCAACCGCGGCGACACCGGCCGCGGCGAGTGCGTCGACGACGCCCGCCTTCAGGGGCTCGTCGCTGCTCACCATCGCGATGTCGACGCCGCGTTCGCGCGCGAACGCGGCGATCGCAGCGCCGTCGCAGACGTCGCCGATCCTGTGGCCGCCCCCCGACGCGCTTACGCTCCAGAGGATCGACGGGTTCTCGTGCCCGACGAACGCGTGCAGCTCGCTGTCGCCGGCCATCGCTGCGGCGAGCGCGCTCTCGCGGCCGCCGTGTCCGACGATCAGTGTCCGCACGCGCGCAGTCTAGACTGCCCGCCGTGGCGCTCATCCACACGTGCTACCGGATCACGGACGTGGACCGCTCGATCAACTTCTACGAGGCGATCGGCTTCCGTGAGATCGGGCGCCTGCCGGTCCGCAACGAGGCCGTCAACGTGTTCATGAACCAGCCCGGGGACGGCGACATCCCGCGCCTTCAGCTGCAGCACGAGTTCGAGGTCGACAGCTACGAGCTCGGCACCGGCTACGGCCACATCGCCGTCACGGTGCCCGACCTCGACGAGCTGCTCGGGCGCCTCGCCGAGCTGCGCATCGAGCCCGACCACCCGCCTTACTCGCTGAGCGAGGGCGGCACACGGATGTGCTTCGTGCGCGACCCCGACGGCTACACCGTCGAGCTCGTCGAGCAGCCCGTCTGAGGGCGGCCGTCCGCACGGCGCCGCGGCCGCAGCGCCGCGGAGTCAGCGTGCGCAGCCACGGCTCACAAGAGTTGATATGTCCGGGCTGAGGTTTTATACTGCGTAGTGCAGCGCAGGCTGCTGAGATCGAGTTTTCACAAGGAGTTTGCAGATGTCAGTTATCCGCTGGGCCCCCGCGCCCGCACCGTCCATCCAGAGCGAGTTCGGCCGCCTCTTCGGCACCTTCTTCGACAGCCAGGCAGGTCGCCCGGCGACGCGCCGCTGGCTGCCCGCCATCGACCTGGTCGAGCGCGACGACGAGTTCGTCCTCACGGCGGACGTGCCGGGCCTCGACGGCGACGCGCTGGCGGTCGAGGTCGACGACGGCGTCCTCACGATCGCCGGCGAGCGCTCGAGCGAGGAGAGCAGCGAGAGCGGCTCCTACCGGCGCATCGAGCGCGTCAGCGGCTCGTTCCGCCGCTCGCTCCGCCTCCCCGACGGCGTCGACCCCGAGCAGGTGACCGCGGCCTACCGTGACGGCGTGCTCGAGGTCCACGTCCCCAAGCCCGAGCAGCCCGTAGCCCACCGCGTGACGGTCGAGGTCGCGCACGAGGAGCCGGCCGCCGCGTAGTCACCGCGACAGCCGACAACACGTTGGTCGAGGGGGCCGCGCGAGCGGCCCCCTCGCTACGCTTGCCGGGCGATGGCGGACACGGGCAAGGTCGCCAGGAACCTTGAGCGCTTCGTCCAGGCGCTCAACGCGCACGACCGCGAGAACCCGACGCACACGGCGTACGGGATCGGGCTCGCGCACTTCGACCTCGAGCGCCTCGGCTTCGAGGAGGGCGAGGAGATCCTCCCCGGGATCCGCATCCAGACCGACGGCGGGGTGAGCGGCAATTTCCGCGTCCTGTGCGACGGCACGCACGACGGCGCGGGAGCGGCCGAGCGGGAGAGCGAGAGCGTGGACGCCGTCGCGACGGAGGCGGTGCCGGTACCGGCGCGCGGCGCCGACGTCTAGGGCGCGATCCGCCCGCGGATCACGGCGACGAGCTCTTCGATCGCCGGGCAGCTGAGGCCGTGCCGGGCGGCGGCGCGCAGCACCGCGCCCGGGATCGCGTCGATCTCCGGTTCGCGCCGCGCCGCGATGTCGCGCTGCATGGACGTGCCGAGCGTCGCGTGAACGTCGTTGATTTCGCGCATCGTCTGGTCGGCCTGGAGGTCCGCCCCCTCGGCCCGCGCGACGGCGCAGCCCTCGGCGACCGCCGCTTCGAGCTTGCGCATCATCCACGGCGTGTCGCGGATCTCGCCCACCGGCAGATCCCACGCGCTCGTGGTGCACGCGAGGGCGTTCAGCCGCACGAGCTTCTCCCACATGACCTGCGCTTCGCTGTCGAGGATCCGCGCCGGGATCCCGGCGCTCTCGAGCGCCGCCGCGAGACGCTCCATGGCGGCCCGTTGCGCGCCGGGGCCCGCCATGTCGATTCGCAGGAAGGGGCTCGAGTGGACGATCACACCGGCCTCGGGACGATCGGACTCGATCCTGATGACTCCCGCGAGCACCGCGTCGCCGAAGCGCTCGCGCAGCACGGCGAGGTGATCGAGCCCGTTGAGCAGCGGCAGCACGAGCGCGGGAGCGCACGCGACGCGCTCGAGGGCCGCCGCCAGACCGCCGGCCTTCGTCGCCACGACGAGCACGTCGACGGGTTCCTCGAGGACCGCCGCGGTGCGCGGGTGGACCGTGAAGTCGCCGAGTCGCACGCTCCTGACCGCGAGGCCGTGCTCGGCGATGCGGGCCGCGGTCTGCTCGCGCGCCACGACCACGACGTCCTGCCCGTCGCGCGCGAGCGCGGCCGCGACGAATCCGCCGACGCCGCCCGGGCCGAGGACCGCGATCCTCACCGCGCCGGGGGCGCGAGAACGCCGGGGTTCATGATCGAGTGCGGGTCGACCGCGCCGCGCGCGCCGGCGTAGGCGGCGGCGAAGACGTCGGGGCGCTCGCGTTCGTACCACGGGCGGTGCGCGCGGCCCACCGCGTGATGGTGCGTGATCGTGCCGCCGCAGGCCAGCACCTGCTCGCTCGCGGCGCGCTTCACGGCCTGCCACTGCTCCACCTCGCCGCCGCGGACCGCGGGACCGAGAACGGTGAAGTACGGCGCCGGGCCGTCGGGGTAGACGTGCGTGAAGCGGCAGTGCACGCGGCCCTCCTCACCGCAGCTCTCGCGCATCGCATCGCGCACGGCTGCGCACACCCGCTCGTGCAGGTCGGGGAAGCGCTCCCACGTCACGGCCGTCTCGAACGTTTCGGCGAGGACGCCCGCCATCGTCAGCAGGTCGCGCAGATACGGCGCCTGCAGGAACGCCGCGCGCCAGCTCTCCGCCGCTCCCGTGGCGCCGCCGCGCTCCTCCGCGGCGCCGCCGTGCCGCGCGCAGATCGCGAGCGCGGCCTTCATCGACTCGCCCACCGGCAGTTCGGCCGACTCGAAGGCGAGCACCAGCAGGGCACGCCGGCCGTCGCCGGCCATCGTCATCGCCGCCTCACCGACGTCGAGCAGGCGGCAGTTCGACGGATGCAGCCCGGACTGCGCGAGCTCGCGCACGCACTCGGCGCCCTGCAGGAAGCCATCGAACGCGACGGCCGCGGAGGCGCGCTCCGCGGGCCGCGGGCGCACGCGCATCCACGCCTCGGTGATGACGCCGAGCGTCCCCTCCGATCCGGCGACGAGGCGATCGGGGCTCGGCCCCGCGCCCGACGCGGGCAGCCGGCGCGACTGCCAGACGCCCGCGGGGGTGATCATGCGGACCGACTCGACGAGGTCCTCGGCGTGCGTGAGGAGCGTCGCGAAATGGCCACCGGCACGCGTCGCGATCCAGCCGCCGAGCGTCGAGAACTCGAACGACTGCGGGAAGAAGCGCAGCGTCAGGCCGTGCTCGCCGAGTTCGCGCTCCAGGCGCGGCCCGGTCGTGCCGGCGCCGATGAGCGCCGCTTGCGAGGTCGTGTCGAGCTCGCGCACGCCCGCGAGCGCCTCGCAGTCGAGCGAGACGACGCCCGCGTAGCCGTCGCCGACGTCGGGCGTGACGCCGCCGACGACGGACGTGCCGCCGCCGAACGGAACGAGGGCGATGCCGTCGGCTGCGCACCACTCCATCAGCGCCTCGATGTCGCTCTCGCTGCGCGGCCGCGCGACGAGGTCGGGCGCGAAGGGGAAACGGCCGCGCATCCCGTCGACGATGTCGGCGTACGAGCAGCCGTGCGCGTGAGTCACGCGGTCGCGCAGCGTGTCGCTGCAGAGCGCGGCGAGCGGAGCGGGTGCCCGCACGCGCGGCGCCGGCAGCTGCACGCGCTCGAGCGCCAGCGGCTGCTCGACCGACGTCACCTCGACGCCAATCCGCTCGGCGATCGTCGGCGCCGCGTCTCGCACCTGCTCGACGCCGGGCTGGCGGTCCTCGTCGCCCCAGCCCCAGTGCTTGCGTCGGCCCACGGGCGCGAGTGTATGCCGCCGGCCGCGGCCCCCGCGCTCCACTAGCCTTCAGCGCGGTGAGCGAGCCGAGTTCCTTTGTGCCGACGATCCTCGCCCGCGGGCCATGGCCGCCCGACGCGATCCACGCCCGCTGGCTCGACGAGACGTTCGCGCCCAGCGCGGAGCAGACGCGCGCCGCCGACGAGGCGATCCGCGAGCTTCGCGAGCGCGGCTCGCCGAGCCACGACGGCCTTTCGGGTCGCCTCGTCGACTTCGCCGTCAGCGACGGCGCCCTGGAGCTGCAGATCCAGCCGCTGCGCTGGTCGCTGCGGCTGATCGAAGGCGACGCGTGCGGCTCGATGGCGGCGCTCTGCGTGACGCGCGACGCCGCGGGCCGCTGGCTCGCCGGCCGCCGCGCGGCGTGGGTCGCCACGTGGGCCGGGCGCTGGGCGCTCGGCGCCGGCGGCGCCGTCGACGTCGGCGAGAGCCCCGTCGAGACGCTGCGCCGCGAGCTGCGCGAGGAGTGGTCGGTCGACGCCGAGCGCGTCCGCGGAGAGGCGCTCTTCCTCTCCCCCCACGGCGTGGTCATGTTCGTCGGGCAGGCGTGGCTCGCACGCGGCGAAGAGGACGCGATCGTCGCCGACCACGAGCACGACGAGTGGGCGTGGTGGCCCGCGGACATCGCCGAGTGGCCCGACGACGCCGGCCCGGCGCTGCGCGCGATGGCCGAGTGGCTGGCCTCATGACCGCGCCGCCGCGCGACGCCGTCGGTCCCGTCACCTACCGGCGGCTCAAGTACACCTCGTACACGCACTCGTGCGTTTACAGCGCGCTCCTCATCTCCGCTTTCGTGCTCGGTAAACCCGAGCCCGAGACGTTCGTGCTCGGCATGACGCACGGGATCCTGTGGATCTGCATGTCCCTCGTCTGCATCCTCGCGGCGCGCTTTCGCGTCGTCTCCCTGAAACTCGCCGTCGCGGTGGCCGTTCTCGGCGGCATCGGACCGTTTTTCGGCAGCTACGAGTTCCACCGCGAAGAACGCACGCGCGCCGCGGCCGGCGGCGCCGGCACGGCGTGAGCTTTTCCCGCACGCAGCGTTGTTCGCGCGCGATAGAGTGAGCTAGCGATGGCAACGGGCCGCACGACGCGACAGGTAATCGACGTCGTGACCCCCGCGGCCGGCGAGTCGGTCAGTGAGGGCACGATCCTCGAATGGCACGTCAAGGTCGGCGACGCGATCGTCGCCAGCGACACCATCGTCGAGATCTCCACCGACAAGGTCGACGTCGAGCTACCGTCGCCCGCGACGGGAACCGTCCTCGAGCTGCTCGTCGCCGAGGGGGACACCGTCACGGTCGGGCAGGTGATCGCCCGTATCGCCGTCGACGACGACGAGCCGGGGGCGAACGGCGCGGCGGCCAGCGAGAACGGCGCCGGCGCCTCGCCGAACGGCGTGAGCACGGCCGTCGACGACGAGGGCGCGGACGGCGCGGGCGCGCCGGCGCTCGTCGACGTCACGACGCCCGCCGCGGGCGAGTCGGTCAGCGAGGGCACGATCCTCGAATGGCGCGTCAAGGTCGGCGACCCGATCGTGACCGACGAGACGATCGTCGAGATCTCCACCGACAAGGTCGACCTCGAGTTGCCGTCGCCCGCCACGGGAACGGTCGCCGAGCTCCTCGTTGACGAGGGCGACACGGTCACCGTCGGTCAGGTGATCGCGCGAATCGCGGTCGGAGCGCCGCCGCAGGGCGGCGACGCCGCGAGCGACCGCGAGCAGGGTGCGCCGACGACCGCGGCGCCCGCCACCGACGGTGCCAACGCGACGCCGGTCGCCGCGCGCGCCGCCGCGGTCGAGGGGGTCGACCTCGGCAACGTCACGGGCTCGGGCCCGGCGGGCCGCATCACCAAGAGCGACGTCCTCGCCGCCGCCAACGGAGCGACGCAGGCGGAGAGGGTGCCGCTGCGGGGCGGCGCCGCCGCGCTCGCGCGCCACATGGAGGCGTCGCTCGCGATTCCGACCGCCACGAGCTTCCGCACCATCACCGTGACCGTCCTCGAGGGCCGCCGCCAGCAGCTCAAGGAAGCCGGCCGGCGCGTCTCGTTCACCCACCTCATCGCGTGGGCGATTGTGCGCGCCGCCGCCGCGATGCCCGTCATGACGCACCACGTCGCCGACGAGGAAGGCAGCGTCGTACGCGTCGTCGACGGCAGCGTGAACCTCGGCCTCGCCGTCGACGTCGAAAAGCGCGACGGCAGCCGCACGCTGATGGCGCCCGTGATCCGCGGCGCCGACAGCCTCTCCTTCGACGCCTTCCTCGCCGCCTACGACGAGCTGGTCGACAAGGCGCGCAACAACACGCTCGCCGCTGACGACCTCGTGGGAGCCAACATCACGCTGACCAACCCCGGGGGCATCGGCACCTCGGCATCGGTGCCGCGCCTGATGAGCGACCAGGGCACGATCGTCGCGACCGGCGCGATCGGCTACCCGCCGGGCCTCGCCGCGATCGGCGCGCAGATCGGCGCGGAGCACACGATGACGATGACGTCGACGTACGACCACCGCGTCATCCAGGGCGCCGAGTCCGGCCGCTTCCTCGCCCTCATCGAGGAGCTCCTCGGCGGCGACAGCGGCTTCTACGAGAACGTCTTCGCGGCGCTCGACACGCCGCTCGGCCCCGCGCCCAAGCCGCCGCAGGCGACCGCCGCGCCCGTCGCCGGCGAAGCGAGACCGGCGAGCGAGCAAACCCTCCAGGCCGTCCAGATCGCCACGACGTACGTCGGCCGCGTGCGCAGCCACGGCCACCTCGCGGCGCGCGTCGACCCACTCGGCTCCGAGCCCGACGGCGACCCGGGCCTGGACCCCGAGGCGCTCGGCCTGACGCCCCAGATGCAGGCCTCGCTGCCGGCGCGGCTCTTCCAGATGTACGTCCCCGGGGAGACGCTCGCCGACGCGCTGCCGCATCTGCGCGAGGTCTACTGCGGCACGATCGCCTACGAGATCGAGCACATCGCCTCGCACCGCCAGCGCGTCTGGCTGCGCGAGCGGATCGAGTCCGGCCACTACCGCGCGCCGCTGCCAGCCGACCGCCAGCGCGCGATCCTCCGGCGCCTGATCGAAGTCGACGCGCTCGAGCGCTTCATGCACAAGGCCTACCTCGGCCAGCACCAGTTCTCGATCGAGGGGCTCGACATGACCGTGCCGATGCTCGACGAGCTGATCCAGCTCGCGGCGCGCGAAGGCGCGCGCGAGGTCGTCATCGGCATGGCCCACCGCGGCCGCCTGAACGTCCTCGCGCACAACCTCGGCCGCTCCGCCGGCTCGATCTTCAGCGAGTTCGAGGGCGCCTCGACGCTCGAGGCGCTGCAGGCGACCACGATCCCGCAGGGCGGCACCGGCGACGTGAAGTACCACCACGGCACGATGGGACGCTACGAGCTCCCCGAGGGCGGGGCGATCCGCGTCAACCTCGAGTCCAACCCGAGCCACCTGGAGTACGTCGCGCCGGTCGTCGAGGGCGCGACGCGCGCGGCGCAGACGGACCGCGGCGGGCCGCGCGCGAGCCAGGACACGGGAGCGGCGATTCCGCTCGTCATCCACGGCGACGCATCGCTGCCCGGACAGGGCGTCGTCGCCGAGACGCTCAACCTGCAGGGCCTCGACGGCTACAAGACCGGCGGCACGGTCCACCTCGTGATGAACAACCAGGTCGGCTTCACGACGGACCCGGACGACGCGCGCTCCACGCGCTGGGCCTCGGACCTCGCCAAGGGCTTCGACGTGCCGATCATCCACGTGAACGCCGACGACGTGACGGCGTGCATCGCCGCGGCCCGCCTCGCGTTCGACTTCCGCGAGGAGTTCGGCCACGACGTCCTCATCGACCTCATCGGCTACCGCCGCTTCGGCCACAACGAGTCGGACGAGCCGGCATACACGCAGCCCGAGATGTACGCGAAAATCAAGGACAAGAAGCGTGTCTGGGAAATCTGGGCGGACCGCCTGGAGGCCGAGGGCGTCGTCTCCAAGAGCGACGTCGAACGCAAGTCGCGCGAGACCTGGGACGGCCTGACCGCCGAGCACCAGGAACTGAAGGCCAGCATCGCCGCGCGCGAAGCGTCCGACGACCAGGGCACCGGCGAGTACCAGCTCGACCGCTCCCCGAGCCCCGATGTCGACACCTCCGTGCCGCTCGCGACGCTGCAGGCGCTCGGCGCCGAGCTGCTCACGGTGCCGGACGGCTTCACCGTCCACCCCAAGCTCGTCAAACAGCTCGACCGCCGCCGCGAGGCGCTCGAGAACCCGGCGGAGCCGTCGGTGGACTGGGCGCACGCCGAGTCACTCGCGTTCGCCGCCCTGCTCACCGAGGGCGTCCCGCTCCGCCTCACCGGGCAGGACACCGAGCGCGGCACGTTCAGCCAGCGGCACATGGTCCTGCACGACGCCGTCAGCGGCCAGACCTACTCGCCGATCCAGCACGTCGCGCAGGCAACGGCGCCGCTCGAGCTGCACAACAGCCCGCTCTCGGAGCTCGCGTGCATGGGCTTCGAGTACGGCTACAGCCAGGAAGCTCCGGAAACCCTCGTCATGTGGGAGGCGCAGTTCGGCGACTTCGTCAACAGCGCGCAGGTGATCGTCGACCAGTTCATCGTCTCCGGCCTGGCGAAGTGGGGTCAGACCTCGCGCCTGACGCTGCTCCTGCCGCACGGCTACGAGGGCTCGGGGCCCGAGCACTCGTCCGCCCGCCTGGAGCGCTTCCTCGCGCTCGCAGCGGAGGGCAACATCCGCGTCGCGAACCTCACGACGCCCGCGCAGTACTTCCACCTGCTGCGCCGCCAGGCGCGCGTCGCCAAGCAGCGCCCGCTCGTCGTGATGACGCCGAAGTCGCTGCTGCGCCTGCCGCAGGCGGCGTCGCCGCTCACCGCGATGGGCGAGGGAACCGCCTTCCAGCCCGTCATCGGCGAGCCCGGCGTCGACGAGGGGCGCGTCACACGGCTCCTCTTCTGCACCGGCAAGATCTACTACGACATCGTGGGCCACAGCGCGCGGGCGGCGCAGGACGGCCTGGCCGTCGGCCGCGTCGAGCTGCTCTACCCCTGGCCCGAAAGCCAGATCCTCGAGCTCGTCAACCGCTACCCGAACCTCAAAGAGGTCCTCTGGGTGCAGGAGGAGCCGCGGAACATGGGCGCGCGCGCACACATGATGGCCCGCCTGCGTCAGATCCTCGGCGAACGCGTCACCGTCGGCTTCGTCGGCCGGCCCGAGCGCGCAAGCCCGGGCGAGGGGTATCCGACGGCCCACGCCGCCGAACAGTCACGCATCATCAACACCGCCGTCGACCTCAGCGTGCCGATCTCGCAGCACCCGCGCAAGACGCCGGGCGAGCGCTGATCAGCGCCCGCGCCAGACCGGGTCGCGCTTCTCCTTGAACGCGCTCGCGCCCTCGCGGGCGTCCTCGGAGCTCATCACGGGCCCCGCCACCTCGCCCTGACGCTGCCACATCTCCGCCAGTGACCAATCCTGCTGCTCGCGCAGGATGCGCTTGCTCGCCGCGAGCGCGAGCGGTCCGTTGCGCGTGATCCGCGCGGCTATCCCGAGCGCCACCTCGAGCGCGTGCCCGGGCTCGGCGAGCTCGTTGACGAGCCCGAGCTCGTAGAGGCGGTCGGCCGGCAGCGTGTCGCCCGTGAGCGCCATCTCCATCACCACGTGGTACGGGACGCGGCGCGGCAGCCGCAGCAGCGCGCCGGCGGCGGCGACGAGTGAGCGCTTGACCTCGGGGATGCCGAGTTTCGCGCCGCGCGCGGCGACGATGAGGTCGCAGGAGAGCGCGATCTCGAGCCCGCCGGCGACCGCGAAGCCCTCGATCGCGGCGATCAGCGGCTTGTCGCTGGCGCGCTGCGTGATGCCCGCGAAGCCGCGGCCCTCGACGTACGGCGACTGCCCTTCGACGAACGCGCCGAGGTCCATCCCGGCGCTGAAGAAGCCGCCGGCGCCGGTCAGCACGCCGACCGAGAGCGCGCCGTCCGCGTCGAGCTCGTCGAGGGCGGCCGCGACGCCCGCCGCGAGCGCGCCGTTGACGGCGTTGCGCACGGCGGGCCGGTTGAGCGTGATGATCAGCGCGGCGCCGCGGCGCTCGCTGAGGACGGCCTGCTCGTCTTGCTGGTCGGACATCGTCGCCTGCCTCTCGCTCGCAAAGTGCGCAGCGTACAGCGCCGGCGCTCAGGCGGCGAAGAGCGTGAGGTCCGGTTCGCGCTCGCCGCGCAGGACCTCCGCGTCGACCTCGACGCAGTCGATGCCGCGCGCCCGCGCGAGCACGCGGGCCTGCGGCTTGACCTGCTGCGCCGCGACGATGCCGCGGCAGCCCGCCATCGCGGGGTCACGGCGGATCCGCTCGAGGTAGCGCGTGAGCTGCTCGACCGCGTCGATCGTGGCGACGCGCTTGATCTCCACGGCGACCCAGCCGTCGCCGTCGTCGCGGCACATCAAGTCGACCGGGCCGATGTCGGTCGGCCACTCCCGCCGGATCAGGCGCAGCCCCTCGCCGCACCACGCGGGCGCGTCGGCGAGGAGCTCCTGCAGTTCGCGCTCGACGCCCTCCTTCGTCAGCGCGTCGCCCGTCTCCAGCGCGTGCTCGCTGTCCGCGATGACCTCGTGCACGACGATCTCGAGCTCCTCGCTGCCGGCGCGCCGGCGGACGTTGATCCGCTCGAGCGCGCCGCCGTCACCGTGGCCCTCCTCGATCACGGTCGGCGCCGCCATCCAGTTCAACGGCTTCACGCTCGGGCCGCCGCCGTCCGCCCAGACCATGAACGTTCCGTCGGCCTTGACCATCAGGAGGCGCACGGCGAGCGGCAGCTCGGTGCTCAACCGCCCGCGGTAGGAGACCTCACAGCTCGCGACTATCAGGCGCATCGCCGGACGACCGTACACTCCCGTCCGGCTGATGGGGGGCCTCCCCTGCGGCGCCCTCCTGCATCGCCTGGCGGAACTCGCGGATCCCTTCGCCGAGCGCCCGTGCGAGTTTCGGCAGCCGGCGCGGCCCGAGCACTATGAGCGCGATCGCCGCGAGCAAGATGATGTGCGTCGGGTTCTCGATTCCCACCATTTGCCGAGCGTAGCGCCGGCCGGCCGCGTACGCCGCGGCTGCTCTTATCGTGGCCGCGTGGGATCCGTCGGCGCAACGCTACCCGGGCGCCCCTACCCGCCGCCGCCATGCCGCGAATCGCGCTGGCCGGCGCAGGTCGTGATCGCGATCGCGATCCTGCTGCAAATCTTCGTCCTGCCACGCGAGCTCGTGCCCGGCCCGACCTGGCTGATCCCGCTGCTCGAGGTCGTGCTCGCCGTCGCGCTCCTGATCCTCGCTCCGGGCCACATCGAGCGCCACGAACGCCGCCACCGCGCGCTCGCGCTCGCGCTCGTCGCGGTCGTCAGCGCCTCGAACATCATCTCGCTCGGCGCGCTGACGGACAACCTCCTGCGCCATCACGTCAACAACGGCCCGCACCTGATCGGCGCGGGCGTCGTGATCTGGCTCACGAACTTCCTCATCTTCGCGATCTGGTACTGGGAGCTCGACCGCGGCGGACCCGGCCGGCGCGCCGAGGGAGCCGACCGGCGCCCCGACTTCCTCTTCCCGCAGATGGCGGACGACCGCATCCACCCCGACGGCTGGCGGCCGCACTTCCTCGACTACCTGTACGTGTCGCTCACGAACGCGACGGCGTTCTCGCCGACCGACACGATGCCGCTCTCGCACATGGCGAAGATGGTCATGGGGGTGCAGTCGCTCGTCTCGCTCGTCACGCTCGGGCTGATCGTTTCGCGCGCCGTCAACATCCTCTAGCCGCGTGCCGGCCGCGATCAGAACGCATGCGCTGACCGTGAACCGAGGCGGCAGCGAGGTGCTGCACGGCGTCGACGTCGAGGTCGCCGCGGGCAGCGTGACGGGGCTGCTCGGGCCGAGCGGGTGCGGCAAGACGACGCTGATGCGCTGCCTGGTCGGCGTGCAGGCGAACGCTGCCGGCGCCGTCGAGATCCTCGGCATGCCGGCCGGCGCGCACGAGCTGCGGCCCCGCGTCGGCTACGTCACGCAGGCGCCGGCCGTATACGCCGACCTGTCGGTGCGCGAGAACCTCGACTACTTCGGGCGCATCCTGCGCGCCGCCGACGGGCGCGTCGCGCACGTCATCGAGCAGGTTGGGCTCGCCGGCCGCGCGGGGCAGGTCGTCGCGACGATGTCCGGTGGCGAGCGCAGCCGCGTGTCGCTCGCGACGGCACTGCTCGGCGACCCCGAGCTGCTCGTCCTGGACGAGCCGACGGTCGGCCTGGACCCCGTGCTGCGCAGCGAACTGTGGGCCCTCTTCCATGAGCTGGCAGGGCGCGGAGTGACGCTGCTGATCTCGAGTCACGTGATGGAGGAGGCGGCCGAATGCGACCGCCTGCTGCTCATGCGCAGCGGCGTCCTGCTCGCCGACACGACGCCTGGCGAGCTCTTGCGCGACACGGGGCAGACGGAGCTCGGCGCGGCGTTCCTCACGCTGATCCGCCGCAGCGAGGCGGAGGCGTGAGCGGCCGCTCGACCGGGGCGACCGCGGCGCGCGTGCTGCGCCAGATCCGCCGCGACAGGCGCACGATCGCGCTGCTCATCATCGTGCCGTGCGCGCTGCTCACGCTGATGCGCTACGTGCTGAGCGGACGCAGCGCGACCTTCCAGGAGATCGGCGCCCCGCTGTGCGGCCTCTTCCCCTTCATCATCATGTTCCTCGTCACGTCGATAACGATGCTGCGCGAGCGCACCAGCGGCACGCTCGAGCGGCTGATGACGATGCCGCTCGCCAAGCTCGACCTGCTCGCCGGCTACGGCATCGCGTTCGGCGTGCTCGCCGTGATCCAGTCCACGATCGTGTGCGCACTCGGCTTCGGCGCCCTGGGCCTGAAATCCCCGCACGGCGTGCCGCTCATCGTCGCGCTCGCCGCGCTCAACGCGCTGCTCGGGATGGCGCTCGGCCTGTTCGTCAGCGCCTTCGCCGAGACCGAGTTCCAGGCCGTGCAGTTCATGCCCGCGGTCGTGCTGCCGCAGCTCCTGCTCTGCGGACTGTTCGTGCCGCGCGACGCGATGGCCTCGCTGCTTTACGACGTGTCCTGGCTCTTGCCGTTCACCTACGCCTACGAAGCGCTGCGCAAGGCGACCTCGCCCGCGCCGCTGCCCTCGTCGCTCGCCGTCGACGTCGCCGTGGTCGTGGCCGCGACGCTCGCGGCGCTCGCGCTCGGGGCGCTCACGCTCCGGCGGCGCACCGAGTAGCCGCGCGGCGGCTATCGTCCCCGCGGGAGCGATGGCGACGACACGCGCGACACGCCGGGCCGGGGCGACACACGAGGTCTTCAACCAGGCGCCGCCGCTCGCCGACTACAACCCCTTCGACGCGGACGCGGCGCTCGGCGAGGCGCTCGCGCGCGAGGGCGGGTCGTGGGGCGTCGACCGCGTGCGCGACCTCGCCGCGCTGACCGCGTCGAGCGAAGCCCTGGAACAGGCGCGCCGCGCGCAGCGGAACATCCCCGTGCTGCGCACCCACGACCGCTACGGCAACCGCGTCGACAGCGTCGAGTACGACGCGGGCATGCACTGGATGCTGCGGCTCGGGGTCGAGCGGCAGGTCAACACGCTGCCCTGGCGCGAGCAGCGCGCCGGCGCGCACGTCGTGCGCGCCGCGATGTTCCACGTCTTCAACCAGCTCGACACGGGCCCCTGCTGCCCGTTCTCGATCAACTACGCCGCGGTTCCCACGATGCGCCAGGACCGTTCGCTCGCCGCCGCGTGGGAGGAGCGCCTCACGCTGTCCGACTACGACCGCTTCGCGCAGGCCGGCATGGCGTTCACCGAGAAGCAGGGCGGCTCGGACCTGCGCGCCAACACGACCTACGCCGAGGTAGCCGGCGACGGCTGGTACGAGCTCACGGGCCACAAGTGGTTCTGCACGCACCCCGTCTTCGAGGTCTTCTTCACCACGGCGCGAACGCAGGACGGCGTGAGCTGCTTCGTCGCGCGGCGCGAGCACCCCGGTTTTCGCATCCAGCGCCTGAAGGACAAGCTCGGCGGACGCTCCGTCGCCTCCAGCGAGGTCGAGTACGACCGCCTGCCCGCACAGCTGCTCGGCGAGGAGGGCCGCGGCACCGCCGTCATCGTCGAGCAGCTCGTCTACACGCGCCTGGACACGCTGCTGTCGGTCGCCGGGATGATGCGCCGCGCCCTCGCCGAGGCGGTCTGGCACGCGCGCCACCGCGAGGCGTTCGGCGCCCCGCTCGCCGAGCAGCCCGCGATGGTCAACGTCCTCGCCGACCTCGCGCTCGAGTCCGAGGCCGCGACCGCAGCCGCGCTGCGGATCGCGCGCGCGTTCGACAGCGACGACCCGCGCGAGGCGGCGTTCCGGCGCATCGCGCTCGCCGTCATGAAGTACTGGGTCTGCAAGCGCGGCGCGGCGATGGCCGCCGAGGCCCTCGAGTGCCTCGGCGGGAACGGCTACATCGAGGAGGCGCCGATGGCGCAGCTCTACCGCGATATCGAGCTCGGCACCGTCTGGGAGGGCTCGGGCAACGTCATCGCGCTCGACGTGCTGCGCGCGCTGGGCCGCGACGAGCAGGCGCTGCCCGCGCTGCTCGGCGAGTGCGAAGCGGCGCGGGGCGCGGACGCGCGGCTCGACGCGCATCTGGCCACGCTGCGCGAGGAGCTCGGCTCGCGCGAGGACGCGCAGTGGCGGGCACGGTACCTCGTCGCCTCGCTCGCGCTCGCGCTGCAGGCCTCGCTTCTCGTGCGCCACGCGCCGGCGGCGGTGGCCGACGCGTTCTGCGCGGCGCGACTCGGCACGCGCGGGCTCGCCTTCGGCGAGCTTCCGGTCGGCTGCGACGGCCGCGCGATCGTGCAGCGCGCCCTCGCGCTCTGACGCCGCGCCGGCGATGCCGAAGGAGCTCTGGGCCTTCCTCGGCGTCGTCGCGGTGATGGCTGTGCTGCCGGGCCCCGACATGGCGCTCGCGATACGCAACGGCATCGCCGGCGGGCGCCGCGCGGCGCTGCTCACAGGCCTCGGCTTCGCGATCGGCTTGACGATCTGGGCCGCGGCGAGCGTGCTCGGCCTCGCAGCCCTGCTCGCGGCGCTGCCTGGCGCGTTCACCGCCGTGCGGATCGCCGGCGCTGTCTACCTCGTGTGGCTCGGCGCAGGTTCGCTGCGCGCGGCGTACGCGGGCTCCGAGCGCGCCGGGCGCCTGTCGCTCGCCGCGCGCGAGGACGTCGCGAGCCACCCGCGCGCGTGGCTGCGCCAAGGGGTCGTCAGCAACCTGCTGAACCCCAAGATCGCGCTGCTCTTCATCACGCTCCTGCCGCAGTTCGTCGTCACCGGCGAAGGGCGCACCGGCGCGACGGCGATCCTCGCCGCGGCGATGGTACTGCTGTCGCTCGCGTGGTGGGTGCTCTTCGCGTTCGCGGTCGGCACGATCTCGGGCTGGCTCTCGCGCCCGGCGGTGCGGCGCGCGGTGCAGGCGCTCGCGGGCGTGATCCTGATCGCGCTCGCGCTGCGCGTCGCCCTCTAGGGCCCCGCGACGGCCTGCAGCGTGTAGGTGAACGGCACGCGCGCGCGGCGCTCCTTCAGGCGGAATTCGCGGTCGCCGAACTCCTCGGTCATGCCGGGAAGCGGATCCCAGGGACCGCTGTCGTGCTCGCTGAGTTCGGTGATCCGCATGCCCTCCGCGATCAGCGCCGTGACGATCTCGCCGAGGCCGTGGTTCCAGTTCACGGTGCGGTTGCTGGTGAACTGGGCGTCCGTCGGCACGTACGTGCCGGGCTCGTCGAAGACCATCGGCGCCTCGGTCTCGAAGTACGGGTAGTCGACGACGAGC
This sequence comes from Solirubrobacteraceae bacterium, assembly GCA_035507895.1. GTDB lineage: Bacteria > Actinomycetota > Thermoleophilia > Solirubrobacterales > Solirubrobacteraceae > Palsa-744. The sequence goes on from DATJNQ010000024.1 coordinate 164,513, forward strand.
AGGCCGTCGGTTTCGCCGTACTTCTCGTCGAGCGCCCACAGCATCGGGTGCCCCTCGCGGATGAAGAGCCGCCCGCCGGGGTGCAGCAGCGAGCGCACGACGTGCGCCCAGCGAGCGATGTCGGGCAGCCAGCAGATCGCGCCGACGCCGGTGAAGACGAGGTCGAACGTGCGCCCGTCGAGCGCCGCCGGGGCGTCGTAGAGCTCGGCCTGCACGTACTCGATCTGCTCGCCCGCGGCGGCGGCGATGCGACGAGCCTCTTCCAGCGCCGCGGGCGAGAAGTCAAGGCCCGTCATGCGCGCGCCGAGGCGCGCGAGCGAGAGCGTGTCGGTGCCGATGTGGCACTGCAGGTGGATCGCGTCGAGCCCGGCGATATCGCCGAGGCGGGGCACGTCGAACGCGACGACGTGGCTGAGCTCGCGCTCGCCCGAGACAAGGCGCTCGACGTCGTAGCCGGGCGACGCCGCGTGGGCGGCCGCGCGCTCGTCCCAGTTCGCGAGGTTGACGCGCGCGTACTCCTCCACCGTCAGGACCCCACCGGCTGCCCCACCGGCTGCGGGTCGAGCTCCAGGGCCTGCTGGGCGAGCGATTCGGCGCCGCGGCCCGCGCCGAGCGTGATCGCGCGGCGCAGCGCTTCGAGTGCCCCCTCGCGGTCCGCGAGCGCCAGCCGCAGGCGGCCGAGGCGCTCCCAGGCGCTCGCGTCTCCCGGCCCCGCGTGCGCCGAGCGCTCCGCGGCCTGCGCCGCGAGGTCCACCGCGCCCATGTCCTCGTAGATGCGCGCCGCGAAGCGGTGCGGCGCCGGCCCTTCGTCGACGCGGGCCCAGTCACGTACCGCGCGCCCGGCCTCGTTCAGCCGCCCCGCCTGCCAGAACGCGATCGTCATCAGGCGCAGGACGCGCGCGTCGCGCGGCTGCGCTTCGCGCGCGTACACGAGACGCTGCGCGGCGAGCTCGTACTCGCCTTCGGCCATCGCGTGCTGCGCAGCGAGCATGAAGCGCTCCATGCGGTCGACGGCCGCGTCGGGGCGCGAGAAGTCGACGAACTGGAGCGACCCGGCGGGGACGGTGCGGATGCCGTGGCTGAATTTCACGCGCGCCCACTGCTGCACGTCCTCGCCGCCGTCGCCGGCGCTGGAGAAGTAGATGCCCGTCACCGTGCCGACGCCCCACTCCGGGTAGGACGCGCAGCGCGCGTAGCGGTGCACGACCGAGTGGTCCGGAACGCGCGCGCCGAACGGGTCGTTCGCCGCGCGGTCCGCCGTCGTGGCGCGCTCGCGCTGCTCGGCTTCGTAGGCGCGGCGGCCGGCGTCCTCGCGCGCGCGGCGCGCAGCCGCTGCACTCGCCTTGACGGCGGCCGAGCTGACGCGCCCGCCCCGCGAGCCCTCGGCGAGGCGCTCGAGCTCGTCCGCGGCGCGGTTGATCGCCTTCAGGTGCATCTCGTGCTGGTGCTGGCGCCCCGGCGGCGCCAGGTCGGGATGCCAGCGCTTGGCCATCCGGCGCCGCGCGAGCTGGACCTCGCGCTTGTCGAACGGCGCCGTCAGCTCCAGCAGGAGCATGTTGCGCTCGGCGTCCAGGATCACTGAAGACACAGCCTTAAACCGTAGCGCCAGGACCGAGCGCATATTCTGGAATGCCCGTGTCCGCCCAGTACATCTTCACGATGCAGCGCCTGTCCAAGACGCACCCGCCCGACAAGGCGGTGCTGCAGGACGTCAGCCTCGCTTTCTACCCCGGCGCGAAGATCGGCGTGCTCGGCTACAACGGCGCGGGCAAGTCGACGCTGCTGCGCATCATGGCCGGCGTCGACCAGGACTACCGCGGCGAGGCGCAGCTCGCGCCCGGCGCGAGCGTCGGCATGCTCGAGCAGGAGCCGCAGCTCGACGAGAGCAAGGACGTCAGGGGCAACGTCGAGGACGGCGTCGCCGAGACGAAGGCGCTGCTCGACCGCTTCAACGAGCTGGCGGCGAACTACTCGGAGGAGCACGCCGATCTTGGCGCCCGGATAGAACGCCAGCGAGACGTCGTCGAGCACCGTTTTGTCGGGTGGATGCAGCTTCGACAGCCGGTGCATCGTGAAGATGTACTGGGAGGACATTCGCACGCAGGATAGAGACGAACCGAATCCCGCCCAACCCTCGCTAACGTTGTCGGGTCATGCCTACCACGGTCCTCGATGTCGAACAGCATCTGCTCCTGCTGGAGCTCGAGGCGCCGTTCACCAAGCGCGACGTGCAGCTCGCGCGCAGGCGCATGGCCAAGCGTTGGCACCCCGACGTCGCGCCCCAGGGACGGCAGTTCGAGCATGAGCGCCACCTCAAGGCGATCAACGAGGCAGCCGACCAGCTCGAGCGCCTCGCAGAGGGCTCGCGTGGGGGCAAAGTCTCGGCCAACGCCGTCAAAGTCAGCGCCGCCGCGGCCCGCCGCGAGCGCGAAGAGGCCGGCAGGCGCAACTACGAAACCGAACAGCGCGCCCGCGCCGCCGCGAAGGACCGCGCCGAAAACGACCCCTTCGGCAGCAGGGTCCCCGACCACTCCGTCGTGCACCGCTACGCGCGCTGCCTCACCTACCCGGAGTGGGGCGTCGGCACGGTCGCCGGCATCTATTTCTCCGACGGGGCGGCCGGCCCAGAATCAACCGGTGAGGAAGTCCAGCAGTGGGCGCGCGTCAAGTTCAGCCACGGCATTCGCACGGTGCCGGCGGGCAGCATGAAATTCGTCGACTTCTCAAAGCCCGATCCCGCCGAGGAGCGGGTCGAGCGTTTCCTGATCGCCGCGCAGCGCGCGATGGCCGAAGGCGAGTACGAGCTCGCCGCGCAGCGCCTGATCTATGCCCGCGACGCCGAGCCGCGCAACGTCGCGGTGCTGCGGCTGATGACGCTCGCGTTCTGGAACGCCGGCAAGCTCGACGAGGCCGCCCGCGCGGTGCGCGACTGGGCGCGCGTCGACGGCACGCGTCCCGCCGCTCATCGCTTCGCGGCTCGCATCTACGAAGACATGGGCGCGGCCGACCTCGCCGAGGAGGCCGCCGAGCGCGCGGCACAGCGGGGGCCGTCCGACGCCGGCGCATGGGAGCGGCTCGGGCGACTGCGGCTGGCGCTGCTGGACCGCGAGGGCGCCCTCGACGCCCTTCGGCGTGCCAGCAAGCTGGGGGCGGGGGGAGACGTACCGGGGCTGATCGCCCAGGCGCTGGCGCTCGCGCCGCGCCCGGCCGCGCAGAGCGCCTGACCCGGCCCCCGGGCGCCGGGCACCGTCGCCTAGCCGAGGATGTTCACGGCGCGGGAG